>NZ_CP013373.1:1370950-2056425 GCF_001522585.2 Burkholderia sp. NRF60-BP8 | reverse complement strand
CTTCAAGGGCGAGGCGATGACGATGGCCGAGCGTACGCCGCTCGCGGTGATCGACGCGCCGGCATCGGGCCGCATGGCCGTCGGCGAAGCGATCACGAACATCGCGAGCGCGCCGATCGCGTCGCTCGACAAGCTGAAGCTGTCGGCGAACTGGATGGCCGCGTGCGGCACGGCCGGCGAGGACGCCGCGCTGTTCGACACGGTCAAGGCGATCGGCATGGAGCTGTGCCCGGCGCTCGGGATCGGCATCCCGGTCGGCAAGGATTCGCTGTCGATGAAGACGAAGTGGGACGAGCAGGGCGTCGCGAAGGAAGTGGTGTCGCCGGTGTCGCTGATCATCTCGGCGTTCGCGCCGGTCGAGGACGTGCGCCGTCATCTTACGCCGCAACTGCGCCGCGTGGCGGACGCGGGCGACAGCGTGCTGATCGCGATCGACCTCGGCCGCGGCAAGAACCGGATGGGCGGCAGCATCTTCGCGCAGGTCACGCAGCAGGTCGGCAATGCGACGCCGGACGTCGACGACGCGGAAGACCTGAAGCGCTTCTTCGACGCGATCCAGTCGCTCAATGCACAGGGCAAGCTGCTCGCGTACCACGACCGCTCGGACGGCGGCCTGTGGGCGACCGTGTGCGAAATGGCGTTCGCGGGCCATGCGGGCGTGTCGCTGAACGTCGACATGCTGACGCTCGACCCGGACCACGAATCCGACTACGGCGACGCGAAGGACTGGGCGAAACAGACGAGCGGCCGTCGCGACGACCGCACGCTGCGCGCGCTGTTCTCCGAAGAACTCGGTGCCGTCGTGCAGGTGCGCGCGTCCGATCGCGACGCGGTGCTCGGTGCGCTGCGCGAGTTCGGCCTGTCGACGTGTTCGCACGTGATCGGCTCGGTCAACGATCGCGACGTGATCGAGGTGTACCGCGATGCGAAGAAGATCTTCGACGCGCCGCGTACCGAACTCCATCGTGCATGGAGCGAAGTGAGCTGGCGCATCGCGCGCCTGCGCGACAACCCCGCCTGCGCGGACGCCGAATACGACGCGCTGCTCGACGCGGCCGATCCGGGCCTCTCGCCGGTGCTGACGTTCGATCCGGCCGACGACGTCGCCGCGCCGTTCATCGCGACGGGCGCACGGCCACGCGTCGCGATCCTGCGCGAACAGGGCGTGAACTCGCATCTGGAAACCGCGTATGCGTTCGATCGCGCGGGCTTCGACGCGCACGACGTGCACATGAGTGACCTGCTCGCGGGCCGCGCGACGCTGGCCGATTTCGCGGGCGCGGTCGCGTGCGGCGGCTTCTCGTACGGCGACGTGCTGGGCGCTGGCGAAGGCTGGGCGAAGACGATCCGTTTCAACGCGAACCTCGCCGACATGTTCTCGGCCTTCTTTGCGCGTCCCGACACGTTCGCACTCGGTATCTGCAACGGCTGCCAGATGCTGTCGAGCCTCGCGTCGATGATCCCCGGCGCCGAAGCGTGGCCGAAGTTCACGCGCAACAAGTCCGAGCAGTTCGAGGCGCGCTTCTCGTTCGTCGAGGTGGAGAAGTCGCCGTCGATCTTCTTCGCGGGGATGGAAGGCTCGCGCATTCCCGTGGCGGTCGCGCACGGCGAAGGCTATGCGGACTTCTCGCAGCAGGGCGACATCGATCGCGTGGCGGTCGCGATGCGTTACGTCGACCACCGCGGCGAAGCGACCGAGCGCTATCCGTTCAACCCGAACGGGTCGCCCGCCGGCATCACGTCGGTCACGACCGCCGACGGCCGCTTCTCGGTGCTGATGCCGCATATGGAACGCGTGCATCGCACGGTCACGATGAGCTGGCACCCGGAAGGCTGGGGTGAAGCGAGCCCGTGGATGCGTGTGTTCCGCAACGCGCGCCGCTGGATCGGCTGATCCGGATGATGTTCGACCCGAACGCGCCGGTCGAGGTCGTCACGCTGCGCGACGAACGTGCGGGCGAGGCCGACGCGATCGGCCGCGTGATCCGTGCGGCGTTCGCGGGCGAGCCGCAGGGTGGAGCGTTCGAGCAGCGCATCGTCGAGACGCTGCGCGCAGACGGTGCGCTGAGCGTCTCGCTCGTCGCGGAGCGCGACGGGCGTATCGTCGGGCACGTCGCGTTTTCGCCGGTCGCGATCGGCGGCGAGCCGGCCGGCAGCCAGCAGTGGTACGGACTCGCGCCGCTCGCGGTGCGGCCCGATTGCCAGCGCAAAAGCATCGGCGCGGGGCTCGTCCGCACGGGGCTCGACGCGTTGCGGCGGCTCGGCGCGCGCGGCTGCGTGGTGCTTGGCGAGCCGGCGTATTACGCACGCTTCGGGTTCGAACCGCACGGCGACATCGTCTTTCCGGGCGTGCCGCCCGAGTATTTCCTCGCGCTGCCGTTCGACGCATCGGCTCCGCTGCCGTCGGGCGAAGCGCGTTATCGCGACGTGTTTTATCCCGCGTAGCGAATGCTGCGGGCGGGGCGATGCCCGGCACGGGAAAGCCGCTCTTCGGAGCGGCTTTTTATTGCGCGTCGGCCAGGCGCCGCCGCGTCTCGACACCCATGTTCGTGCGCGCCCAAAGAAAAAGCCGCTCCGAAGAGCGGCTTCTCGATGCGTGTATGACGCGCGCCGGCGTTACTGGATCTTCGCCTGCTGGCGCAGACCTTCCTCGAACGCCTGCAGCTTCTGCTGCACGAGCTGCTGCGCGATCTGCGCCTTCACCTGATCGAACGGCGGCGGTGCGATGTCGCGGATGTCGTCGACGCGGATGATGTGCCAGCCGAACTGCGTCTTCACCGGCGTGTCGGTCATCTGGCCTTTCTGCAGCTTCTGTGCGGCCGCCGCGAATTCCGGCACGTACGCCTTCGGGTCGGACCAGTCGAGATCGCCGCCGTTCTTGCCCGAACCCGGATCCTTCGAGTATTGCTTCGCGAGATCCTCGAACTTCGCGCCGCCCTTGATCTTCGCGATCAGGTCCTTCGCCTGCTGCTCGTTGTCGACGAGGATGTGGTGCAGGTGGTACTCGCGGTTGCCGCCCACGCCCTTGACGAGCTGGTCGTAGCGCGCCTTCACTTCGGCGTCGGTCGGCTGGTTCTTCTTCAGGAAGCTCTCGATCATCGAGCGCAGCACGACCGTCTGCTGCGCGACGGCGACTTGCGCCTTCACGTCCGGCCGATTCGGGATGCCTTCGCGAATCGCTTCCTGCATCAGGATTTCGCGGTTCACGAGTTCCTGGCGCACGGCCTGCTGCAGTTGCGGGCCGTCGGTCTGGCCTTGCTGGACGAGCTGCGCGACCATCGCGTCGGCGCGCGACTTCGGAATCGGCGTGCCGTTCACGACGGCGATGTTCTGGGCAAATGCCGGTGCCGCTGCAAAAGCAGCCGCCGCGACCCACAGGCGGGGGGATTTCAGGATCATCGGGAATTCCTAATGAGACTAGATTGAAGATTCGTTGAATTCTTCGGGCGTGTAAGCCACGATCGCGAGCGCGTGAATGCCGCGCTGCATCGCATCAGCGAGCGCATCATACACCAGCCGGTGCCGTGCGACGCGCGGCTTGCCCGCGAACGCGGACGATACGATCGTGACCGTGAAATGACCGCCGGCGGCGGCGCCCGCGTGGCCTGCGTGCTGCGCACTGTCGTCGCGCACGGTCAGCGACAGCGGCGCGAGCGACGCGGTGAGGCGCGCTTCGATCAGCGCGATGCGTTCGTCGGGGGAAGCGTGCAGAAAGGCGTCGCTCATGTCATTCGTCCTTCAGGTACTTCGTGAGCCACAGGCTCTGCAGGATGATGAATACGACCATCGCGCCCGTCGTACCGAACAGCTTGAAATTCACCCATTGCGATTCGGTGAAGTTGTGCACCACGTACAAGTTCGCGACGCCGAGCACCGCGAAGAACAGCGCCCACGCGAGATTCAGCTTGTCCCACACGGGGGACGGCAGCGTGAGCTGCTTGCCCATCATCTTCTCGATCAGGTTCTTGCTGAACGCATAACGCGCGGCGAGCAACCCGATCGCAAACAGCCAGTACAGCACGGTCGGTTTCCATTGAATGAATTTCTCGTCATGCAGGACGAGCGTGGCGCCACCGAACACGACGATCACGCCGAGGCTGACCCACAGCATCGTGTCGACCTTCCGGTGCCGGAAGGCGACCCATGCGACCTGGGCCAGCGTCGCGACGATCGCGACGGCGGTGGCGGTAAAGATGCCCCAGACCTTGAAGGCGACAAAAAACAGGATGATCGGAAACAGATCGAACAGGAATTTCATGGCGCTCGCAGCTGCGTGACGGGCCGCCGGTGCGGCCTGTCATCGTTGTAGGGACCCGCCAGGCATCGCCGTCGCGGATCGGGGCGGTCCGGCCCGCGGCTGGCCGCCCGGCAGATCCGCCCGGCGCCGCTCATTCGTTTTCGGGTCGGGACTCGAAGTTTAACGCAGCCGAATTGATGCAGTACCGCAAACCGGTCTGGTCGCGTGGACCGTCCTCGAACACGTGGCCCAGATGCGCGCCGCAGTGGTTGCAGCGCACCTCGACGCGCACCATCCCGTGCGAGTAGTCGATCTTCTCGTCGATCACCTCGCTGTCGAGCGGCTTGAAGTAGCTGGGCCAGCCGCAGCCCGAGTGGAACTTGGCGCCGGATTCGAACAGCGGCGTGCTGCAGACGACGCACTTGTAGATGCCGGCGTCCTCGGTGTCGGTGTATTCGCCGGTGAACGCGCGCTCGGTCGCCGCGTGCTGCGTGACCTCGTACTGCATCGGCGTCAGGCGCCGGCGCAGTTCGGCGTCGTCCTTCTGGTACGGGTAGGTTTTGTCGTCGGAATCGTGTGACATGTGAGGGTTCTCCTGATCGGTCGGTCGGGTCGGACGCGTCGTGCGGTCACGACGAGCAGCTCACTTCGAGCGACCCGGCCCAGTCGGGCGGCAACGCCGCGTACGCTTCATGCTCCGGTTGTTCGTCGAACGGGCGGCGCAGGATCTGCGCGAGTCGCTCGACTTCCGAAAAATCCTTTTCCTTCGCGCGCCGGATCGCGACTTCGGCGAGATGGTTGCGAAGCACGTATTTGGGGTTCGCGCGGTTCATTGCAACCGCGCGAGCCGCGTCGTCGCGCGTTTCCTCGGACAGCCGCGCCCGGTAGAGGTTCGCCCAGGCGTCGAACGCTTCGCGGTCGATGAACAAGTCGCGCACGGGCGCGTCGCGGCTCGCGTCGTGCTTCGAGACCTGCGCGAGCCGGCGGAACGTCAACGTGAAATCCGCGTGGCTCGCGTGCATCGTCTCGAGCAGCTTGTTCGCGAGCTCGGCGTCGTTCTCGCGCTCGAGCGCGAGGCCGAGCTTCGCGCGCATCGCGCGTTCGAGTGCGGGACCGAAGCGCTCCGGAAACTTCGCGAGCACGGCCTGTGCATCGTCCACCGCGCGCTCGGCGTGTGCATCGTCGTCGGCGATCCCGTGCTGCAGCCCGATCAGCGGCAGCAGCGCCTGCGCGAGGCAGTAGCAGTTCCAGTGCGCGATGCGCGGCTGCATCCGGTACGCATAGCGGCCGCCGGTATCGGAGTGGTTGCAGATGTGGTTCGCGTCGAATGCGTCGACGAAGCCGAACGGACCGTAATCGATGGTCACGCCGAGAATCGACATGTTGTCGGTGTTCATCACGCCGTGGCAGAAGCCGACGGCCTGCCACTGCGCGACGAGGTCGGCCGTGCGCAGCGTCGCGGCTTCGAGCAGCGCGAGGTACGGATCGTCCGCGTCGCGGCAGGCCGGATAGAAGCGGTCGATCACGTGATCGGCAAGCTGGCGCAGCAGATCGGGGCGATCGTTCGAGAAGAAGTGCTCGAAGTGGCCGAAGCGCACGAAGCTTTCCGACACGCGCGTGACGACGGCCGCCGTCTCGATCTCCTCGCGCACCACCGGCTGGTCGGAGCCGATCACCGTCAGCGCGCGCGTGGTCGGGATGCCGAGGTGATGCATCGCTTCCGAGCACAGGAATTCGCGAATCGACGAGCGCAGCACCGCACGGCCGTCGCCCATCCGCGAGTACGGCGTGCGGCCACCGCCCTTGATCTGCAGTTCGTAGCGCCGGCCGTCGGTGCCGGGCAATTCGCCGATCGTCAGCGCGCGGCCGTCGCCGAGCTGGCCGGCCCATACGCCGAATTGATGGCCGGAATAGACCGACGCGTACGGCATCGCGTGCGCGGGCCAGTCGCGCGTCGGGTTGCCGGCGAACAGCTCGGCGAAGCCGGGCTGCGCGGCGATCGCGGGCGGCAGGTCGAGCAGTTGCGCGACTTCGTCGGAAAAGCCGACGACGTACGGCGCGGCGAGCGGCGCGGCCGGCAGCCGCGTATGAAACGCGTCGCCGAGCGTGACGAACGCATGTTCGGCGGGCGCGCCGAGCGTCGCGGCGAGGTCGGGCAGGGTGTCAGCCGCATCGGCTGCGCTTCGGGAAAACGACATGTTGAGCGCCTCTGGGTAAGCCGATATTGTAAGGCGGCGCCGCGCCGCCCGCATGGCGGCCCGCGCACCGCGCGCCACGCCCGTCCGGGGCCGCCGACGGGCGCGCACCGGACTGCTTCCGTACGGAAACGGCCCGCACGCTGGTCACCGATTCGCATCCTCGGGGAGAACAAGACGATGGGTAAGCCGTTGCTGGGCCAGATGATGGATGTGCCGCTGCTGGTGTCGTCGCTGATTTCGCATGCCGCGCGGCACGCAGGCGACACGGAGATCGTGTCGAAGCGCGTGGAAGGCGACCTGCATCGCTACACGTACCGCGATTGCGAACGCCGCGCGAAGCGGCTGGCGCAGGCGCTCGGGCGGCTCGGCGTCGAAACCGGCGACCGCGTCGGCACGCTGGCGTGGAACGGCTACCGGCATCTCGAGGCGTATTACGGGATCGGCGGGATGGGCGCCGTGTGCCACACGATCAACCCGCGCCTGTTTCCCGAACAGATCGCGTACATCGTCAATCACGCGGAAGACCGCTACGTCCTGTTCGACATCAATTTCGCGCCGCTCGTCGACGCGATCGCGCCGCAATGCCCGCACGTGAAGGGCTGGATCGCGATGACGGATGCCGCGCACCTGCCGTCCGGCGCGACGCCGTTCCTCTGCTACGAAACGCTCGTCGACGCCGAGGACGGCCGCTACGACTGGCCGCGTCTCGACGAGCAGCAGGCGTCGGGGCTGTGCTACACGTCCGGCACGACCGGCAATCCGAAGGGCGTGCTGTATTCGAATCGATCGACCGTGCTGCATGCGTACGGCGCCGCGCTGCCCGACGCGATGAACCTGTCCGCGATGGACGCCGTGCTGCCCGTCGTGCCGATGTTCCACGTCAACGCATGGGGGCTGCCGTACGCGGTGCCGCTGACGGGCGGCAAGCTGGTGCTGCCCGGCAAGGATCTCGACGGGAAATCGCTGTACGAGCTGATGGAGGCCGAGCGCGTGACGTTCTCCGCGGGCGTGCCGACCGTGTGGCTCGGCCTGCTGAACTACATGCGCGAAGCCGGCGTGCGTTTCTCGACGCTGAACCGCACGGTGATCGGCGGCTCCGCGTGCCCGCCCGCGATGCTGCGCACGTTCGAGGACGAATACGGCGTGCGCGTGATCCATGCGTGGGGGATGACCGAGCTGTCGCCGCTCGGCACGCTCGCGAAGCTCAACTGGGCGCAGTCGCAGCGGCCGCTCGACGCGCAGCGCCGGTTGCTCGAGAAGCAGGGGCGCGTGATCTGCGGCGTCGACATGCGCATCGTCGGCGAGGACGGTCGCGAGCTGCCGTGGGACGGCGTCGCGTTCGGCGAACTGCAGGTGCGCGGGCCGTGGGTGATCGACCGCTACTTTCGCGGCGACGCGTCGCCGCTGTCGGACGGCTGGTTCCCGACCGGCGACGTCGCGACGATCGACCCCGACGGCTTCCTGCAGATCACCGACCGCAGCAAGGACGTGATCAAGTCGGGCGGCGAGTGGATCAGCTCGATCGACATCGAGAACGTCGCGATCGCGCACCCGGGGGTGGCCGAAGCCGCGTGCATCGCCTGCGCGCACCCGAAATGGACCGAGCGGCCGCTGCTCGTCGTGGTGCCGCGCGAAGGCGCGAACCTGAGCCGCGACGCGCTGCTCGCGTTCTACGAGGGCAAGGTCGCGAAATGGTGGATTCCCGACGACGTCGTGTTCGTCGAATCGCTGCCGCACACCGCGACCGGCAAGCTGCAGAAGCTGAAGCTGCGCGAGACGTTCCGCGATTACGTGTTGCCGACGGCGGTGTGCGAGCCGTAAGCCCGACGCCCGGGCCGTTCCCGGCCCGCGAACCGGTCGCCCGATCCGTCCCCGGATCGGGAACGAAATTCAAATTGAACGACCGTGCTTTTTCGTTGTATGCTGCCTGCGTTCATCCGGACATGCGGCCGTTCGACCGCGCACAATGAAGCGCAGCCAATCCGGCGCGCGATGCATGGAGGCAGGCAGATGGCAGTGGACTACACGACTCGCGACGGCGTGGCCGTCGTCACGCTCAACAACCCGCCCGTCAACGGGCTCGGCCTGTCGACCCGTCAGGGCGTCATGGACGCGCTCGATCGCGCCGCGCAGGATCCGTCGGTCACGGCCATCGTGCTGACCGGCGCGGGCCGCGCGTTTTCGGGCGGCGCCGACATCACCGAATTCAATACGCCGAAGGCCCTGCAGGAGCCGACGCTGCACACCGTGATCCGTGCGGTGGAGGCGAGCGCGAAGCCGGTCGTCGCGGCGCTGCACAGCGTCGTGATGGGCGGCGGCCTGGAACTTGCGCTCGGCGCGCACTACCGCGTCGCGGCGCCCGGCGCGCAGGTCGCGCTGCCCGAAGTGAAGCTCGGGCTGCTGCCGGGCGCGGGCGGCACGCAACGCCTGCCGCGCGCGGTCGGGCTCGAAACCGCGCTGAACATGATCGTGTCGGGCGCGCCGGTCCCGTCGGAGCAACTCGCGAAGAGCGGGCTGTTCGACGAAATGGCCGACGGCGACCTGCTCGACGCGGCCGTCGCGTTCGCACGCAAGGTCGGCGCGCAGAAGGGGCCGCATCCGCGCGTGCGCGATCGCAAGATCGTCCATGAAAACGCGGCGGGCTTCATCCAGTTCGCGCGCAATTCCGCGCGGGCGGCCGCGCCGAATTTCCCCGCGCCGCACAAGTGCATCGACGCGATCGAGGCCGGCGTGCTGAACGGTTTCGACAAGGGCAGCATCGCCGAGCGCGAAGGTTTCGTCGCGCTGATGATGACGCCGGAAAGCCGCGCGCTGCGCCATGCGTTCTTCGGCGAGCGCGCGGCGAGCAAGATTCCCGACGTGCCGGCCGATACGCCGCTGCGCGAGATCCGCCGGGTCGGCGTGATCGGCGCGGGCACGATGGGCGGCGGGATCGCGATGAACTTCGTCAACGCGGGGCTGCCCGTCACGCTGCTCGAGACGAAGCAGGAGGCGCTCGAGCGCGGCCTCGCGACGATCCGCAAGAATTACGACGCGCAGGTGAAGAAGGGCAAGCTCACGCAGGAGAAGCTCGACGCGCGCATGGCGCTGATCGCGCCGACGCTGTCCTACGACGACCTGAAGGACGCCGATCTGATCGTCGAAGCCGTATTCGAGGAACTCGGCGTGAAGGAGCAGGTGTTCCGCAAGCTCGACGAAGTCGCGAAGCCGGGCGCGATCCTCGCGTCGAACACGTCGACGCTCGACGTCGACAAGATCGCGGCGTTCACGAAGCGTCCGCAGGACGTGGTCGGCATGCACTTCTTCAGCCCGGCGAACGTGATGAAGCTGCTCGAGGTCGTGCGCGGCGCGCAGACCGCGAAGGACGTGCTTGCGACCGTGATGGCGGTCGCGAAGAAGATCCGCAAGACGGCGGTCGTGTCGGGTGTGTGCGACGGCTTCATCGGCAACCGGATGATCGAGCAGTACATCCGCCAGGCGCTGTTCATGCTCGAGGAAGGCGCGCTGCCCGCGCAGGTCGATCGCGCGATCGAGAAGTTCGGGTTCGCGATGGGGCCGTTCCGGATGAGCGACCTCGCCGGCAACGACATCGGCTGGGCGATCCGCAAGCGGCGCTACGTCGAGCAGCCCGAGCTGCAGTATTCGAAGATCGCCGACCGCCTGTGCGAACAGGGCCGCTTCGGCCAGAAGACGGGCGCCGGCTGGTACGACTACGTGCCGGGCGATCGCAAGGCGAAGCCGTCGTCGCTCGTCGACGAGATGATCGTCGCGTATTCGAAGGAGCGCGGCGTCGAGCGGCGCAAGATCGGCGACGACGAGATCGTCGAGCGGCTGGTGTTCGCGCTCGTCAACGAAGGCGCGAAGATTCTCGAGGAGAAGATCGCGTCGAAGGCGTCCGACATCGACATGGTCTACCTGACCGGCTATGGCTTCCCGCTGTGGCGCGGCGGCCCGATGCTGTACGCGGACACGGTCGGCCTCTACAACGTCGAGCGCGCGATTCGCCGCTATGCGGCGGCGCCGAACGGCGACGCCTGGCGGCTCGCGCCGTCGATCGCGGAACTGGCGAAGGCCGGCCGCGGGTTCAACGGCTGACGCCGCCGCATCGCGGCGCGGCCGATCCTGTCTGGAGACACGCAATGAAACGCACCGACGACGTCCTGCTCGTGATCGACGTGCAATACGACTTCATGCCGGGCGGCGCGCTCGCGGTGCCCGACGGCGATGCGGTCGTGCCCGTGATCAACGCGCTCGCGCAACGCTTCGACCAGGTCGTGCTCACGCAGGACTGGCACCCGCGCGAGCACGTGTCGTTCGCGGCGAACCATCCGGGCCGCGAGCCGTTCTCGACGCTCGCGTTGCCGTATGGCGAGCAGGTGCTGTGGCCCGTGCACTGCGTGCAGGACACCGACGGCGCGGCGCTGCATCGCGACCTCGACATCCCGCACGCGCGGCTGGTGATCCGCAAGGGCGGCGACGCGCAGGTCGACAGCTATTCCGCGTTCGTCGAAGCCGACCGCACGACGCGCACGGGGCTCGCAGGCTACCTGCGTGAACTCGGCGCGAAGCGCGTGTGGTGCTGCGGGCTCGCGACCGACTATTGCGTCGCGTGGTCGGCGCTCGATGCGCGCGCGGCCGGATTCGAAGCCGCGGTGATCAACGATGCGTGCCGTGCGATCGACCTGAACGGGTCGCTCGCACACGCATGGCAGCAGATGCAGGCAGCGGGCGTCGCGCATGCGACGTCCGCGGGCGCGCGCCCGGCGGCGTAGCGCATTCCCCATCCGATTCAGGACATGAAGCAGGACCGAAGGAGACTCGCATGACCGAAGCCGTAATCGTATCGACCGCACGCACGCCGCTCGCGAAATCCTGGCGCGGTGCCTTCAACATGACGCACGGCGCGACGCTCGGCGGCCACGTGGTCGCGGCCGCGCTCGAACGCGCGAAGCTCGACCCGGCGCGCGTCGAGGACGTGATCATGGGCTGCGCGAACCCCGAAGGCGCGACGGGCGCGAACATCGCGCGGCAGATCGCGCTGCGCGCCGGGCTGCCGGTGAGCGTGCCGGGGATGACGGTGAACCGTTTCTGTTCGTCGGGGCTGCAGACCATCGCGCTGGCTGCGCAGCGGATCATCGCGGGCGAAGGCGACGTCTATGTGGCCGGCGGCGTCGAATCGATCTCGTGCGTGCAGAACGAGATGAACCGGCACATGATCCAGGAAGGCTGGCTCGTCCAGCACAAGCCCGAGATCTACTGGAACATGCTGCAGACCGCCGAGAACGTCGCGAAGCGCTACGGCATCTCGAAGGAGCGGCAGGACGCGTACGGCGTGCAGTCGCAACTGCGCGCCGCGGCCGCGCAGGAAGCCGGGCGTTTCCGCGACGAGATCGTGCCGATCACCGTGCTCGCGGGCATCGCCGACAAGGCGACGGGCCGCCTGTTCACGCAGGAAGTGACGGTGTCGGCCGACGAGGGCATCCGCCCCGACACGACGCTCGAAGGCGTGTCGAAGATCCGTTCGGCCGTGCCGGGCGGCGTGATCACCGCGGGCAATGCGAGCCAGTTCTCGGACGGCGCGTCGGCCTGCGTCGTGATGAGCGCCGACGCCGCGCAGCGCGACGGGCTGCAGCCGCTGGGCGCGTTCCGCGGCTTCGCGGTGGCCGGCTGCGAACCGGACGAAATGGGCATCGGCCCGGTGTTCGCGGTGCCCAAGCTGCTGAAGCAGGCCGGGCTGACAGTCGACGACATCGGCCTGTGGGAGCTGAACGAGGCGTTCGCGGTGCAGGTGCTGTACTGCCGCGACACGCTCGGGATTCCCGACGATCGCCTGAACGTGAACGGCGGCGCGATCGCGGTCGGCCATCCTTACGGCGTGTCGGGCGCGCGCCTGACCGGCCACGCGCTGATCGAAGGCAAGCGGCGCGGCGTGAAGTACGTGGTCGTCACGATGTGCATCGGCGGCGGGCAGGGCGCGGCCGGCCTGTTCGAAATCCTCTGATCTTTGCGCGGCGGCGTGCAGCGGCGCTGCGGCGTCGCCGCACGCCGCACGTCGCTTTAGCGAATCGGCGCAGCCGACGCGCCATTCGCTACGACGGGGAACCAAAAGGCACGCACCCGGCAATGCCGTTTCCCCTGACTTGTCAAACGAATTGCCCCACCTATACTTGCTCTGACATTTGCCTTTCGGCACGATGGGCCGGATCGTGCGTCGCGCGATCCGCGCCGCGAAGATTCGAATCAACGCAGCAGACCGACCGGGGACCGAATGAGTACGACCTATGCAGCCGGGGAACCGCCGCGCGTCGTCAGCGCGGCCGCGAGGCTCTACGCGAAATGCCTGCTGGTCGGATTCGCGTTGCTGCCTGCCTATCTGATTGCCTATCTGTGGTTCTTCAGCGACCGGAGCGTCGTGTTCGAGAATCACGCCTTCCATGAAATCGCGATCGCGGCGGCGACGATCGAAGGTGCGTTCGTCACCTACGTGACGTGGGTGTGCTACCGGTCGTCGGGCGAGCCGCTGCTGCGCTGGCTGACGCTCGGCTTTCTCGGCTTCGCGATGATCTATGCGTTGCACGGCGCATTCACCGGGATGGCGCACCACAATATCTGGCTGTTCCTGCTGTACGGGCCCGCGTCGCGTTTCGTGATGTCGGCGCTGCTGCTCACGGGCCTGCTGTCGTATTCGCGTCCGCCCGACCGGATCGACAAGCGCACGAGCGCGCGGATGTGGCTGCCGTGGATCGTGTTCTTCGTGATCGTCAACGTGGCGGTCGCGTACATCGCGTATTCGCCGGTCGCGGGCGCGCTCGGCACGCGGCTGTCGATGGAAGGCGGCGCGCTGGTGTTCTCGCTGCTGAACGTGTGCGTGCTGCTCGCGCGGCGGATCCGCTCGCCGCTGATGGTGATCTACGGCGTGTCGATCATGGCGTTCGCGCTGTCGTCGCTCGCGTTCATCCTCGGCAAGCCGTGGAATCACATGTGGTGGCTCGCGCATGCGATCTTCGCGGGCGGATTCTTTCTGCTCAGTTACGGCGTCGTGCAGGCGCTGCAGACGACGCGCTCGTTCTCGGCGATCTACAGCCAGGAAGATCTGATGAGCCGGCTGTCGGAATCGATGGCGCGCACCGAAAGCGCGCTGCAGGAGCTGCGGCGCACGAACCAGAAGCTCGAGTACATGGCCGCGACCGACCCGATGACGGGTGCGTCGAACCGCCGCCAGTTCATCGCGCAGGTCGAGCGCGAGATCGTGCGGGCCGAGCGCGACGGCACGCCGTTCTGCCTGCTCGCGCTCGATCTCGACAATTTCAAGAACATCAACGATGCATACGGGCACCAGATCGGCGACGAGGTGCTGCGCGGCGTCGTGCGCCAGTGCCTCGAGGCGATCCGGCCGGCGGGTGCGCTTGCGCGGGTCGGCGGCGAGGAGTTCATGGCGCTGTTGCCGGAGATGCCGCTCGAGGGCGCGCGGATGACGGCCGAGCGCGTGCGTTCGTCGATCGCGAGTGCGCCGTTCGGGCTCGACTTCAAGCGCGTGCAGGTGACGGTCAGCGTCGGCGTCGCGCAATACGGCATCGACGGCGGCACGGTCGATGCGCTGCTGCGGGCGGTCGACGAGCGGCTGTACCAGGCGAAGCGGGAAGGGCGCAACCGCGTGGTGTCGCGATGATCCGCATCCCGCCGACGCCCCGGCGGCGGGTGCGCCACCGGGGCTTTTTCAGACCAGTGCCGGTGCCGGCCGGCACGCCCGGCACGCGCGCGGCGACGCGCTAGCGCGACGCCACCGCCGTCGCCTGTTTCGGCTGCGCCTCTTCCATCGGCTGCGACGCCTGCCACCAGTACTTGCCCGCGCGCTGCTGCGGATCGCGGATCGCGAGATACGTCGTGCTCCAGAGCTGCGCGGCGTTGGCTTCGGTCGCGTCGGCGCTGCGCGTGCCGAATGCGTCGGTCTGGTACTTGCCGTTCACGTAGGACCACGTCCACATTTCCGATGTGCGCATGTCGCGCCCGTTCGAGATCACCTGCCAGATCGTCTGCCGCGCCTGCGTGAGCAGCGTGCGCGTCGTGGCCGACAGGTCCTGGCGCGCAAGCTGACGATCGAGCCCGGCCACCCACATCGCCTGCTGCCACGACCAGATCACCGTGCCGTGATACGCGGAGCTCGTGAACTTCGGCCACAGCGACGGGTTCGCGTACGCGGGGTTCGCGATCAGCATCCCGGCATCGGTCACGAGCCCGGTCGGGAACGGCCGCGTGACGTCGGCGACGATCCGCTGAAGCTGGTCGTCCGGCGGCGTGCCGAACAGCAGCGCGAAACCGCCGTCGGAATTCATCACCGGAATCGGATTGCCCTGCTGGTCGAGCGACAGCGCGTAGAAGGCCAGCGGCGCGTTGGGCGCGGCGCCGGCCGGCACGCCGGCGGACGGCGCATAGGCCGACACGTCGGTGGCCGCCTGCGCGGCCGGCACGCTGACCTGGAACAGCGGCGGCGCCTGGGTTTCCCAGATGGCCGCTTGGTTCGCCGTGTTGGCGAGCGTCGCGCGCTGCCCGGCGTCGAGGTACGGATCGAGCAGGCCGCGGGCGAGGAACGCGTTCGCCGCCCGCAGCGCGGCCGGCACGAGCACCGCGTTCACGTCGTACGGGTACACGCCGCCGCCGAGGCCGTCGGTGCTGTCGCGCCAGTTGCCGACGATTTCGCCGGGCCGCAGATGGATCAGGTTCGCGACCGACGGCTGCTGCGCGAACGGCTGCGCGGTCGTCGCGACGTGCAGCAGATTGACCACGAGGCGGCTGCCGTTGGTCTGTCCGTCGCTGCCGCGCTGCGCCAGGTACGCGGCCGCGCGCGCCTGGCCGCGCGTATCGTCGATCAGCCACGCGGCCGCGATCGGCGCGAGCAGGTAGTCGCTGTCGATCATCTTGTAGTCGTAGGTCGGTGTCGCATCGTTCGGCCGCCCGTTCTTCTGGTTGTCGATCAGCGCGAATTCGCCGATGCCTTCCTCGTGCGCGACCTTGCCGTCGGCCGACAGGCGACTCAGCACCGACGACAGCCCGGCCTCGATCGCCGCCGGTTCGAGCACGGGCATCAGCATGCGGACCGAGATCAGCGTGTCGCGGCCGAAGTACGTGTCGTACTGCCACGAGCCGGCCAGCAGCTTGTCGTTGAAGCTGAGGAATTCGAGCACGTTCTGGCTGACCGGGTCGGGATTCACGGACGGGGCGAACAGGTCGGCGTGCGTGATCGGCGACAGCGGCGTCTCGCCCGACAGCGCATCGACGTGCAGCTTAAGCGTGTGCGAGCCCGCCGGCGCGCTCAGCACGAGCTTGCCGCCCGCTGCCGGCGCGATGCTGCCGCCGTCGCGCAGCGTGATGCGCAGCGCATAGCCGGGCGCGCCGTCGATCCGGTCGCGTTGCCATTGCGCGGTGCTGCCCTGGACCGTCGGCGCGGTGAGGATCTGTTGCGGAATCGTGGCGCCGCCGTTGAAGTCGCGCAGGAAGCGCACGTTGCTGAGCACGCCCTGGCGGATCGTCAGCGTACCGGTGTCGACCGACACGTCGGCGCCGATGCCGTAGAGCGGGCGCCCGTGTGCGTCCGGGGCCGACAACGCGGACGGCGGCGTGTCGAGGCTCCAGTTCACCGGCTGCGCGGTGTCGTCGAACCACAGCCCGGTGCCGCTGTTGCCGGCGGGGAAGACCACGAGCAGGCGCGGCTTCGTCGACGAGCGCACGAGCAGGTGCGCGGCGACCTTGTCCTGCCGGTAGAACGCGTTGATCTGGCCGCCGGTATCCATGCGGAACGACAACGCGGCGGTGTTCGACGGCGGGTTGTTCGATTTGACGTCGTCGTCGTTGCAGGCCGACAGCAGACCGGCACAGACGAGCCCGAGACACAGCGACTTCGCAAGGCGATGCATGTTGATGTCCCTCCTGATGACTGACGATTTTTATCTGGATGTTCTAATCGGCGGATCTCGGGTCCGCTTGATCCCATCTTGTATTCATTCTGGCGAATGACGGGAACTAATCGGGATGTTGCGATTCTTCGAAAGGAAACAGGTTGGCAATAACCGAATGGCCGGTAAATGCCGAAAGCTGAAAACGACAGGGGCGACGCGTCGATGTTCCGCGAAAAAGGCGATGCGCAAGCCCTTCGCGCGGGTGAGTGGCGAATCCGGGGCGGCGAAGAAGATGATACGTAAGCCGTTGTAGGCGATTCTAAATTTACGGGAAAGTCGAAGTCAATAATGTTTTTGTTTTCGAATATTGAATTGAAAAGACGGCCGCAATTATTACTCGTCTCGCCGGTAAAATGTGCAATTTAACGGATGCGGATTAATTCACTTCGGATATCCGGTGACGAAACCGATCGGCAATACCGTATCGCGCCGGCGATTGATGCCGGACAGGAAAGGAATCGTCATGCTCGTCTCGCCATTTGGCTCACGAGCTGGCGCGCCCCGGGGCGGTGCGCACGCGGCAGTGCAATTCGCGTTCCTGTTCTTCAACCAGGCTCGTGTATTTCGCTTCACCGGAACCGCCCCTTGGGCAGGCGTGGCGGCTATCGTCGCTCATCTGACTCGCTACACAACGTTCCATATTTCGACTATTATGGAAATATGGAAACAAATCAGATCATCGCTGCGCTTGCAGCGCTCGCACACGAATCCCGGCTCGCGGTGTTTCGTGCGCTCGTCCAGGCCGGGCCGGAAGGCATGCCGGCCGGGCAGATCGCCACGTTGCTGGACGTGCCGCCGTCGTCGCTGTCGTTCCATTTGAAGGAGCTCGCGCATGCGCAACTCGTGACGAGCCGGCAAGAAGGCCGCTTCGTGTTCTATTGCGGAAATTTCGCGACGATGAACGGCTTGCTGGCCTACCTCACCGAGAACTGCTGCGGCGGGAATCCCTGTTCGCCGGTGGTGGCGTGCCCGACGCCCGATCGCTGCCAATCCTGACGCCCCGACACGCATGCGCGTGCATCGCCCATGACCACGAACGTACTGATTCTCTGCACCCACAACTCCGCCCGCAGCGTGCTGGCGGAGGGCATGCTCAATTTCTGGGCCGCGACGCTCGGCAAGGACGTCCGGGCGTACAGCGCCGGCAGCGCGCCGAGCGGTCGCGTCAACCCGTTCGCGCTGGAGGCGTTGACGAACGCCGGCGTCGACGTTGACGGATACCGCAGCAAAAGCTGGGACGAATTCGCCGGCGACGGCGCGCCCGAGATGCGTGTCGTCATCACGGTGTGCGATAGTGCGGCAGCCGAAACGTGTCCGTACTGGCCCGGCAGCCCCGTCAAGGTCCATTGGGGTTACGCCGATCCGTCGAATGCGGCCGGCGGTGACGAAGGCAGGCGACTGGCGTTCGACCTGACGCGTCAAGCGATCGGCTATCGCATGCTGCAGTTGCTGGCGTTGCCGCTCGAGCGCATGAGCAATGCCGAGCTTCAGCACGCATTGACCGATATCGCGCGACATTGATCGCCCGTACGACGGCCCGCCGACGTGAGCGGCGGGCGACGCCTTCGAGACCGAACCCCGTGCAATGACCGCGTACGACACCGCCCCGCCGAGCAAGGCCGCTGCCAAGCCGGCCATCAATTTCTTCGAACGCTACCTCACGCTCTGGGTCGCGCTGTGCATCGTCGCGGGTATCGCGCTCGGCCGGGTGCTGCCCGGTTTGTTCCGGCAGCTCGGCCGGATCGAATACGCGCAGGTCAATCTGCCCGTCGGGCTGCTGATCTGGGTGATGATCGTTCCGATGCTCGTCAAGGTCGACTTCGCCGCGTTGCACGAGGTACGTCGACACATGAAGGGCATCGGCGTCACACTTGTCGTGAACTGGCTCGTCAAGCCGTTCTCGATGGCATGCCTGGGCTGGCTGTTCATTCGCCATCTGTTCGCACCGGTGTTGCCGACGGACCAGCTCGACAGCTACATCGCGGGCCTGATTCTGCTGGCCGCGGCGCCGTGTACGGCGATGGTGTTCGTGTGGAGTCGACTCACGGGCGGCGACCCGCTGTTCACGTTGTCGCAGGTCGCGCTGAACGACAGCATCATGGTGATCGCGTTCGCACCGATGGTCGGGCTGCTGCTCGGCATGTCGGCGATCACCGTACCGTGGGCGACGCTGCTCGCCTCGGTCGTGCTGTACATCGTCATTCCGGTCATCTTCGCGCAGTTGTGGCGCAAGCGCCTGCTCGCCAAGGGCGCGGCTGCATTCGATGCCGCAATGGTGAGGACTGCTCCCTGGTCGATCGCCGCGCTCCTCGTGACGCTCGTCCTCCTGTTCGCCTTTCAAGGCGACGCGATTCTGGCGCAGCCGCTCGTGATCGCGCTGTTGGCGGTGCCGATCCTGATTCAGGTGTTCTTCAATTCGGCATTGGCCTACTGGCTCAACCGCACGGTCGGCGAGAAGCACAGCGTGGCATGTCCGTCGGCGCTCATCGGTGCATCCAACTTCTTCGAACTGGCCGTCGCCGCGGCGATCAGCCTGTTCGGATTTCACTCGGGCGCCGCGCTGGCGACCGTCGTCGGCGTGCTGGTCGAGGTGCCGGCGATGTTGCTGGTCGTGCGTGTCGTCAACCGGTCGAAGGGCTGGTATGAGCATCGGGCCTGAGTACACCGAAGAATCTGCAGATGACCGACGACACGAACGATCTACCGCAACTCGACACCGAGCAGTTCCGCGTGCCGGATGCTGCCCAATTGCGGCCGGCGGCGCCGTCGACGCATCCTCCCCGGATTCTGCTGCTCTATGGCTCGCTCCGCGAGCGCTCGTTCAGCCGCCTGCTGGTCGAGGAAGCGGCACGCTTGCTCACGGCGATGGGCGCCGAAGCCCGCGTGTTCAATCCGAGCGGACTGCCTCTGCCGGACGACGCGCCCGACAGTCATCCGAAGGTCGTCGAGCTTCGCGAACAGGTGACGTGGTCGGAAGGGATGGTGTGGTGCTCGCCGGAGCGGCACGGCGCGATGACGGGCATCATGAAGTCGCAGGTCGACTGGATTCCGCTGTCGGTCGGCGCCGTGCGACCGACGCAGGGCAAGACGCTCGCGGTGATGCAGGTCAGCGGCGGTTCGCAGTCGTTCAACGCGGTGAACCAGATGCGGGTGCTCGGACGCTGGATGCGCATGCTGACCATCCCGAACCAGTCGTCGGTGGCGAAGGCTTTCATGGAATTCGACGAAGCGGGGCGGATGAAGCCATCCGCTTATTTCGATCGTGTCGTGGACGTGATGGAAGAATTGGTGAAGTTTACGTTGCTGACGAGAGACATCGGCCCGTACCTGGTCGATCGGTACAGCGAGCGGAAGGAGAGCGCCGAAGCGCTTTCACGGCGTGTGAATCAGCGAAGCATCTAGCGTCCTACGGAAGGACGAGCCGGGGTGGGGCGTGGCGGGACACATCTCGGCGTGGCGTGACGAGCCCGGCGCCGGGCGTTTTCTGGATCGATATCGGCCGTGCAACTCGACGTCGGTATGCTCGCGCTCCTCGAACCTCGAGATACGGCGCCACGGGTGCTCGGGCAATACGCGTATCGGTGTAATCGACCGCCCGACGATGTGCGTTGCCGGCATCTGGCAAACGCTGCGTCGCCGGGACGGCACGGACGTCAATGCGATGGCGATGCTTACCGTCAACGCCGACGGCCACCCGCTGATGTCGCACATGCACAAGCCGGCCGACGAGAAGCGGTCTGTCGTGATCCTGCGGCCCGACGACTGGGAGGAATGGTTGACGACGTCCAACGTAGAGGCTGCGCGCGCGATGCTGCAGCTCTATCCGGCGGACGAGATGGTGGCGGAGCCAAAGTAACTTGACCGTTCGAAGGCTCAACAGAGAGAGTATCTGGCTAGGCGCAAGCCTTCAGACTGTCTCGCGCGGGCTGCCGCTGGGCGTACTTACTGGATCGCCCTGGGCAGGCTGCAACCGGAATAGAACACGCGACAGCCGCTGTCGGCTGCGTTACATGTCTTCAGCGCCTTTGCTGTTGCCTCGTCTAACGTGGTGCCGTAATTGGAGTTGTGCGTGGTCTGGCCCACGACCATTGCTCCGCAGCCGTTGGAGAAAGACACTTCAATCTCGCAATGCGGGCCGCCTTTGGCGGCGCAGTCGGCCATCGCGGCACGTTCAGCCGCCTGCTGGGTATCGAGTCCCATCGACGCCCCCAGCGCACCGACCTTGCCGTCGGTGGCAATGGCTCCTCACCGGGATTCCCACCGGACAGGTGCCTGTTGCTGCTGTGAATTGCCGCGTGCTTGGCGCGGAGCCGGGCCACAGACGCTCGTCGACTGATCGGTGCCATAAGCAATTGTGCCTGGTGGACACGAGATCTGAGCGTGGCTGATCGAAGCCATACCAATGCTTGCCGCAAAGAGGAGGCTACGCACTAGTTTCATGTTTTCTCCGTCCTTTGCGCCGCGTCTACGGGAAGGCAGCGGCGCATTTTTGGGGAACGTATACCGATCGGTCTCGTTTGACTAGGTTTCCGCTAAACTCTGCGGACTAACATCTCACAACGAGGGACGCACATGGCAGGGGTCCACAAGATTACGCCGTCAAACCCACGACTCTCGTCGCCGCTCGCCTTGGTCAACCAGATGATCGCGGATATGTCGCGTCAACGCTCGTTGCTTGTGCGCGCGACAGTCGGGATATTGCTTGTCGCCAGCGTGTTTTCAGGGTGTGCGCCCCTATCGGCGTCTGCGCCGACGGATCCTCAACAACGGTTTGCCGCAGAGCAGCGGAATGCGAATGCGTTGTATAGCCAGAAAGTGTTGGCATATAAGCCGATGTTTGAGAATCCTGGCGGCTATGATCGAGCGCAGATACTGGAAGCGTACGAGGCAGTGCTGCAGCAGTACTCCGTCGCAGCAATCGCTTATGCCCGCACCATTTATCCCGAGGCTCGACAGACGCTTCCACCTTCCCTGCAGGCATTGCCGACGCCGTCGGGGACGGTCACGCTGGCGGTCGTCAATCGCGACTACGAACATGCGCTCGGAATGGACGCTGCGTTGTGGGAGATGAATATGGCGGCAAAGTTTGGCCGACCGTCCAAGTTGCCGATACCGAAATACACCGGCCCTGTGCTTATCATGCCGCCTGCGCCACCGTTACCGCCCCTGCAGGATGTTCGCGATCCAAAGTTCGCGCGGCTCGTGACCATGACGAAGAAACTCGACGATGCGCAGAAGGCCGATCTGGCACGAGAGCAAGCCGCGATCGAGCAACAGTATGCCGACCAAGCCGCGTGGAGGGCTCGACATCCCACGGGGCAGTATGACCACATCGATCCGAGGACCGGACTACCGTATGCGCCTCCGCAACAGGAGATGCAGCGATGGTGCATGATGGGCGGTGGCCGAGTGCCTTGCTGAAACGTACGCGATCAATCAATGGCGCCTTTTTCATAAAGGTCAGCAGCTAGGTGTCCGCGCGGACACTCGTTCGCGGAAGCAGCATCATCAGCAATCGAATCGCAATCGCGGTTCGTCTGCCCCTGTAGGTCGGAAGCTGGCGAAAGAGCCTCTTCAGCTCTTCACGGCTCAACGCCCGAGCATTCTCTGTCGGTGGTTTCAGGACCGAGCCACGTAGCACCGATGCAGGATTTGTATCGGCTCGCAGGGTGATCACCGCATACTGGAACACGTTGGACACGTACTGGCGCAGTTTGATCGCTACAGAAGGGGAACCACGCTCTTCGACCCGCCGCATCAAAGCAAGCACGTCATGGGCGGTGACAGAGCGCATCGGGCGGTTTCCGATGTACGGGTACGCGTCGGTTTCGAGCATCCGCAGAATCTCGCCAAAGTGCCGCTCGGTCCAAGTCTTCCGCTTCTTCTCCAGCCACTCGTCGCTGATTGCGCGAAAAGTTGCTTTGCCTTCGTCGATACGCGCCGACAGCACTTCCTGTCGCGCATGCGACGGGTGCAGTCCCTTCTTGACGAGTTCGCGGGCATGGTCACGCGCTGCGCGAGCCTCTTGAAGGCTGATCGTGGGGTACTCGCCGATGGCGAAGAGATTTTCCTTCCCGGCAATTCGGTACTTGTAACGCCAGAGCTTGGAGCCGGGCGGCTTCACCAATAGATACAGTCCATTGCCGTCGGTAAGTTTGGTAGGCTTGTTGTCTGCCTTTGCTTGTGGGATCTCGACGTCGGTAAGCGGTACGGTGAAAATGTGGGTATCGTCTCTCGATGGCCGACATGATGTCCGCCTTTTATACCCCTTTTTTCTCGGCCGAACACGATTTCCGGCGAACGCAAGCGAACGGTGGAAGGGCGTGAAGTGCCCAACCGGCAACGATTTCAGGCAAACAGCCGAACCAACACGAACAGGAGCGAACGAAGTGATCAGACATATCGTCATGTGGAAGTTGAAGGAATCGGCGGAAGGCGCGACGCGTGCGCAGAACGCGCTGAAGCTGAAGGAGAAGCTCGAAGGCTGCCGCGATCTCGTGCCGGGCACCTTGCAGATCGACGTCGGCGTGGCGACGCCGGGCCTCGACGCGACCGCCGACATCGTGCTCGTCTCCGATTTCGCCGACAAGGCCGCGCTCGACGCGTACCAAGTGCATCCGGTTCACCAGGAAGTGAAGAAATTCGTCGTCGCGGTGGCCGAATCGCGCGAGTGCGTCGACTACATCGTCGACAACGCACGATGAGCGACGCGGCAACCCCGACGGAAGGCCCGTCGATCGAAAGCCCGTTCGTCGATCTGCTCGGCGTGCAACTGGTGTCCGCGAAGGATGGCGCGAGCGAGATCGCGCTGCCGCTCGAGGAGCGCCACATGAACACGTGGAGCATCGCGCACGGCGGCGTGACGATGACGCTCGCCGACATCGCGCTCGCGATGGCGGCGCGCAGCCTGACCGACGACGGCGTCGGCGTCGTCACGGTCGAGATGAAGGTGAACTTCATGCAGCCGGGCCGCGGCGAATTGCGCGCTTACGGGCGCGTGATGCACCGCTCGACGACGATGGCCTACTGCGAAGGCGAAGTGCGCGACAGCGACGGCAATTTCGTCGCGAAGGCGCTCGGTACGTTCAAGTACATGCGGCGGCTCGCGGTCGGCCGCGACATCAAGCGGCAACGCTCGCGCACCGCGCCTGACGCCCAGCCCGGCCCGAGCGACGCGTAAGCATCCGTCGCGCACGGCCCTGTCCCTTCGATGAGGCAGGGCCGTCTCGTTTGGGCGCACGGGCGGGCCGGCGCACCGCGCGCCGCGCCCGCCGGCCGCGCGCGTGGCATCATGTCACGCTTGTCCGTTCACGGCGCCACGCGGGCGCCGTCCACACCGATGCCGCTGAATCCGAAGATCGCCCAGGTGCTCGACATGATCGAGCGCGCGAAACGTCCGTCGTATCACCACCAGACGCCGCAGCAGGCGCGCGCCGCGTACGAGAAGAGCGCGCCGATCCTCGACGTCGCGCCGGCGCCGATGCATTCGGTGGAGGCATGCGTCGTGCCGACGCGGGACGGCCGCACGATCGGTGCGCGGCTGTATCTGCCGGTCGAGCCGAGCCTGGCGGAGCCGCTGCCCGCGCTCGTGTACTACCACGGCGGCGGCTTCACGGTCGGCAGCGTCGACACGCACGATGCGCTGTGCCGGATGTTCGCGCACGATGCGCAATGCGCGGTGCTGTCGGTCGGCTACCGGCTCGCGCCCGAACACCGGTTTCCGACCGCGGTGAACGACGCGGACGACGCATTGCAGTGGCTGCATCGCGAGGCCGCCGCGTTCGGCATCGACGCCGCGCGGCTGGCCGTTGGCGGCGACAGTGCGGGCGGGACGCTCGCGACGGTCTGCGCGGTGCTCGCGCGCGACGCGGGCATCCGTCTTGCGCTGCAACTGCTGATCTATCCGGGCGTGACGGGTTACCAGGACACCGAATCGCATGCACGGCTCGCGAACGGCTACCTGCTGACGCAGGACACGATCCAGTGGTTCTTCACGCAATACGTGCGCGATCGGGCGGACCGCGACGACTGGCGTTTCGCGCCGCTCGACGGCACGCGCGATGCGCCGTCGTTCGCGGGTGTCGCGCCGGCCTGGATCGCGACGGCCGAATTCGATCCGTTGAGCGACGAGGGCGCCGCGTACGCGGACAAGTTGCGCGCGGCCGGCAACACGGTCACGCTGGTCCGCTATCCGGGGATGATCCACGAATTCTTCAAGATGGGCGGCTACGTGCCGGAGGTGCGGGCCGCGCATGCCGATGCGGTCGCGGCGCTGAAGGCTGCATTCGACGAGGTTTGACGGCGCGCATGCCGCGGGAGAGCTGCGATGACGAACGGCGCGGGCGAAGTGGAAACGGGCGACTGGACGGTGCTGGGCGGCGACGCTGCGCGGATTCGCGACGCGGTGTTCGTGCGCGAACAGCAGATTCCGCCGGAATGGGAACTCGACGACGACGATCCGCTGTCGCTGCATGCGGTCGCGTACCGGACCGATGCGGCGACAGGGCTGCGCCGCGCGGTCGCGACGGGGCGGTTGCTGCCGTCCGGCACGATCGGCCGCGTCGCGGTGCTCGCCGACATGCGCGGGCAGGGTGTCGGGTCGGCCGTGCTGAATGCGCTGCTGGACGCCGCGCGGCGTCGCGGCGAAGCCGTCGTGCGGCTGTACGCACAGGATTCGGCGGTGTCGTTCTATCTGCGGCACGGGTTCGCGGCGGTCGGCGAACCGTTCGTCGAGGCCGGCGTGCCGCACGTCGAGATGGCACGCGCGCCGTAGCGCGCAAGGCGTGCGCTCAGCGCGGTCGCGTCGCGTCGATATCGAACGCGAACGCGCGCTCGAACGCGCCCGGGCGGACGGTCCGGTGCGAGCCGTCGTCGTCGCTGCGCTCCTTGACCTCGACCGTCAGCCGCACGCCTTCCTTCATCGTGACGCGCAGCGCCGTGGTGCCGCGCGTGCCGTATTCGGGCGTTTCGATGAACGCGGCCGACAGCGCACGCTCGCGCTCGATCGGAATGCCCGTGTGCGGCAGTGCGTCGTCGTCGGCGACGTGCGGGTCGCGCATCAGCGCGATCAGTTCGTCGAGCGACGGGGTCGGATTGTCGGTGAGCAGCGTGCCGAGCTCCGCGCGCTTGCGCACCACTTTCGGCCAGGGCGTGTCGAGCCGCGCATTCGACAGCGCATGCACGCCCGGTGCTATCGCGACGGGCGCGGCGACGCGGCTTTCGCCCTCGGGCGCGCGGTTGCAGAACCATGCGAGTTCGCGCCGGCGCCAGTCGCCGACGAGCAGGTTGAAGCCGTTGTACACGGCCGCGTGTTCGGCAAGTTGCGCGAGATAGTCGAGCGGCGCGACGGACGCGCCGCCGAGAAAGTCGGATACCAGCTTGCCGCGGGTCGGCGCGCCCGCGCGGATGTCGAACGGCGCGCGGTAGTTGGTCAGCGCGGCGAAGCGGCCGTCGCGCGATACGCCGAGCCACGTGCCGCCCGCTTCGAGATCGCGGCCGGCCAGTACGCCCGGCACGTCCTCCCACCACGAGAGCGGCGCGCTGGTCCGGCGAAAGAACTCGTCGCGATTGGCGGCGAGGGTAAAGACGGGACCGGCGGCGGCATCGGGCTGCCAGTCGAAGGCAATCAGACACATCGGGCGAATCTCTCGCAGGAAACGTCGCGGGCCGGCTGCGACTCGCGAGCCGGCCCGCGAACGGGTTGTCAGTGCATCACGCTTCGGTCGGCCACGCGTACGGCAGCGCGTCGAACGCGAGTGCCGGGCCGTCGGCCGAACCGAGGTGCACCGAGCCGCTGTCGAGCGCGGCGAGCTTGATCTCGACCAGCGCGTCGACGCCGCCCGCCGGCGCGGCCGCCGCATTGACGATCATCCCGCACGGCTGGCCCGGGTCGTCGCTGTGGAACAGCTCGACGCCGGCATGCACGGTATCGGTCTCGCCGGCGACGTGCGCGAGCGCGGTGCGGCGCTTGATCGTGCCGCGGTACTGGCTGCGCGCCACGACTTCCTGGCCCGGGTAGCACCCTTTCCTGAAGTTAACGGCACCGATCACGTCGAAGTTGACCATCTGCGGGACGAACTGCTCGACGGCCGGCTGCGTGATGCGCGGCTCGCCCGCGCGAACGTCGAGCCAGTCCCACACGGCGGGCGACACGACGGGCAGCGTGCCGGTGAGCGCGGCGACGCGCGCATCGACTTCGGCGCGCGGGCCGATCCACAGATAGCGCTTGCGGCCGGCCGCATCGGGCACGCGGATCAGCGCGCCGGCCGGGCCGTCGACCTTCACGTGCACGCCGTCGGGCAACGCATCGAAGATGCCCGACAGCGCCTCGCGCACGTCGCCGACGAAGCCGGCCACCGCGAGCGTGTCGCTCGCGTCGGTCAGCTTCGCCTTCGCGCGCAGCACGAACATCGACAGCCGCTTCTGCACGGCCGGCTGCACGTCCTTCGACACGAGCAGGCGCACGCCGTGGCCGGCCCGCCACGCGAGGAACGACGCAAGCAGGCGGCCCTTCGGCGAGCAGTACCCGGACAGCCGCGCGCTGCCGGCATCGAGATGCTCGATGTCGTTGGTGAGCTGGCTGTGCAGGAACGTGGCGGCGTCGTCGCCGGCCACGTCGATCACGCCGAACTGCGGCAGCGGCATGCAGGCGCCCGGCGCGTCGAAATCGGCGGCGGACGGGCGGGGGAAAACGGGGAGCGAGGCAGATGCGGCCTGGGCAGCCGGTGAAGCGAACGGTGTGCTCATGGAATGAGGGAACAGTCAACCCTGACTTTGACGGAGGCGAGCAAGTATTATATGGGTCTTACCTGAGTCACGTTTCCATGTCCCTACTGAAGAAATGCGCCGCGACGATCGTGGCGCTGGCCGTCGTTGTGGCCGCTGCCGGCGCGGGCGGCGGGTATTACTGGGCGACCCGGCCGCTGTCGCTGGGTTCGGCATCGCTCGACGTCACGATCAAGCCGCGCAGCAGCGTGAAAAGCGTCGCGTCGCAGCTCAAGCGCGGCGGCGTGCCGGTCGAGCCGCTCGCCTTCGTCGCGATGACGCGCGTGCTCGGGCTGTCGAGCCGGCTCAAATCGGGCAACTACGAATTCAAGACCGGCATCACGCCTTACGACGTGCTGCAGAAGATCGCGCGCGGCGACGTGAACGAGTACGTCGCGACGGTCATCGAGGGCTGGACCTTCAAGCGGATGCGCGCGGAGCTCGACGCGAACCCCGATCTCGCGCATTCGACGGCCGGCATGAGCGACGCCGAGCTGCTGCGCGCGATCGGCGCATCGGACAGCGCGGTACAGCGCGGCAGCGGCGAGGGGCTGTTCTTTCCCGATACCTACCTGTTCGACAAGGGCACGAGCGACCTGAACATCTACCGGCGCGCCTACCGCCTGATGCAGACGCGCGTCGACGAGGCATGGGCCGCGCGCACGCCGGGGCTGCCGTACAAGACGCCTTACGAAATGCTGACGATCGCGTCGATCGTCGAGAAGGAAACCGGCCATGCGGCCGACCGCGCGTTCGTCGCGGCCGTGTTCGCGAACCGGCTGCGCATCGGCATGCCGCTGCAGACCGATCCGTCGGTGATCTACGGGCTCGGCGACGCGTACGACGGCCGTCTGCGCAAGCGCGACCTGCAGGCCGACACTCCTTACAATACCTACACCCGACGCGGGCTGCCGCCCACGCCGATCGCGTTGCCGGGTGTCGCCGCGCTGCAGGCGGCGATCAATCCGGCCCCGACGAGCGCGCTCTATTTCGTCGCGAAGGGCGACGGCACGAGCGTGTTCTCGGACACGCTCGGCGACCACAACAAGGCCGTGGACAAGTACATACGAGGTCAATAATGGCGAGCGGTAAATTCATCACGTTCGAAGGCATCGACGGGGCGGGGAAGACCACCCACCTGTCATGGTTCTGCGAACGCCTCCAGGACCGGCTGGCCGCGGCCGGCCGGCAGGTCGTCGTCACCCGCGAGCCGGGCGGCACGCAGCTTGGCGAGAAACTGCGCGAGATCCTGCTGAACCAGCCGATGGATCTCGAGACGGAAGCGCTGCTGATGTTCGCCGCGCGTCGCGAGCACCTCGCGCTCGTGATCGAGCCGGCGCTCGCGTGCGGCGACTGGGTCGTGTCGGATCGCTTCACCGACGCGACCTTCGCGTACCAGGGCGGCGGCCGCGGGCTGCCGCGCGACAAGCTCGAGACGCTCGAGCGCTGGGTGCAGGGCGGTTTCCAGCCCGACCTCACGGTGCTGTTCGACGTTGCGCCGCAGGTCGCGAGCGAGCGTCGCGGCGCCGCGCGCATGCCGGACAAGTTCGAAAGCGAGTCCGACGCGTTCTTTACCCGCACACGCGCCGAATACCTGCGGCGCGCGGAAGAGGCGCCGCACCGCTTCGCGGTCGTCGACGCGACGCGATCGATTCCCGAGATCCGCCAGCAGCTCGAACGCGTGCTCGCCGCGCTGTAACCCGCAAGGAACGCCCCCATGATCTATCCGTGGCAAACCGACGACTGGAACCGCCTGCAGCAACTGCGCGCGCAATGGCCGCATGCGCTGCTGCTGCACGGCCAGGCCGGGATCGGCAAGCTGCAGTTCGCGCAGCATCTCGCGCAGGGTTTCCTGTGCGAATCGCCGCAACCGAACGGCGAGCCGTGCGGCGCCTGCGCGGCCTGCAACTGGTTCTCGCAGGGCAACCATCCGGACTACCGGATCGTGCTGCCCGAGGCGCTGGCGGGCGAGGCGCCGGGTGCGGCGGACGACGCGAAGCCGGCCGACGCGGACGAAGGCGGCAAGAAGACGCGGGCGCCGAGCAAGGAAATCAAGATCGAGCAGGTGCGCGCGCTGCTCGACTTCTGCGGGGTGGGTTCGCACCGCGGCGGCGCGCGCGTCGTCGTGCTGTATCCGGCCGAGGCGCTCAATGTGGCCGCGTCGAACGCGCTGCTGAAAACGCTGGAGGAACCGCCGCCGGGCGTCGTGTTCCTGCTCGTGTCGGCGCGCATCGACCGCTTGTTGCCGACGATCGTCAGCCGCTGCCGCCAGTGGCCGATGACCGTGCCGGCGCCGGAGGCCGCCGCCGCGTGGCTCGCGGCGCAGGGTGTCGACCACGCCAGCGCGCTGCTCGCCGAAGCCGGCGGCGCGCCGCTCGCCGCGCTGGCGCTCGCGAGCGACGAGAACCGTCCGCTGCGCGACTACACGCTCGGGCAACTGGCCGCCGGTGCGGCCTGCGATCCGTTCGCGTGCGGCGAGACGCTGCAGAAGCTGCCGGTGCCGCTGGTGCTCGGCTGGCTGCAGCGCTGGCTGTACGATCTGCTCGCCCAGCGAATGGCCGGTGCGCCGCGCTACTTCCCGATGCATGCGGCAGCCCTGGCGCGCTGCGCGGAAGCGGTCGACGCGAACGCATTCGCGCGCTTCATGAAAGCCGTGACGCGGCAGCGGACGGTCGAGAACCATCCGCTCAACGCGCGGCTCGTATTCGAGGAATTGTTTCTCGGATATCGGGAAATATTCGCTTGATTCTGCATTGTTTCCGATGGGTTGCGAAACGATGAACGGATCACGCGGGGGCGCGACCGTGGCCGGCCGATCCACCCACGTCGCCCGGTGTCGCATGCCGGCGGGCGCATGAGCGCCCGTCTCACGTATTCAGGAAACACGATGTTCGTCGACTCTCACTGCCACATCAATTTCAAGGGCCTGGCCGACCGTCTGCCGGCCGTTCTCGAGAACATGCGCGAGCACGACGTCACGCACGCGCTGTGCGTGTCGGTCGATTTCGAGACGCTGCCCGACGTACTCGCGATCGCCGACGCGCACGACAACGTGTACGCATCGGTCGGCGTGCATCCCGATCACGAGGATGCGCGCGAGCCGACGCTCGCGGAGCTCGTCGAGCTGGCCGCGCACCCGAAGGTCGTCGCGATCGGCGAAACCGGCCTCGACTACTATCGCCTCGAAGGCCGCTCGATCGCCGACATGGAATGGCAGCGCGAGCGCTTTCGCACGCACATCCGCGCGGCGACCGCGACGATGAAGCCGCTGATCATTCACACGCGCGCGTCGTCGGAAGACACGCTGCGCATCATGGCCGAGGAACGCGCGGACGTGCCGGGCGGCGTGATGCACTGCTTCACCGAGCCGTGGCCGGTCGCCGAGCAGGCGCTCGCGCAGAACTTCCATATCTCGCTGTCGGGTATCGTCACGTTCAAGAACGCGACCGACGTGCAGGACGTCGCGCGGCGCGTGCCGCTCGACCGGCTGCTGATCGAGACCGACTCGCCGTACCTCGCGCCGGTGCCGTATCGCGGCAAGCCGAATGAACCTGCGTACGTCAGCCATGTCGGACGCTTTATCGCATCCGAACGCGGGATCGCCGTCGAGGCGCTCGCCGATGCGACGACGCAGAACTTTTTCCGGCTGTTCAAGATCGCCCGCTAACGACGGGCGCGCAGCCGACAACCCAGGGAAGGAGCCCACAACAATGACGAAGCCGACCAACCATCTGTCCAAACGCGCACTCGTTGCGGCCGCATTCGTCGCGAGCGGGCTGTTCGCCGCCGCCGGCGCGCATGCCGAGTCGCTCGACGCGATCGTCAAGGCCGTCAAGTTCGACGACATCGCCGATATCGGCAAGCAGCTCAAGAGCGGCAAGCTCGATCCGAACACGCTCGCGCCGAACGGCGACCCGATCCTCGTGATCGCCGCGCGCGAGAAATCCGACAAGGTCGCGGCGGCGATCGCCACGACGCCGAACGTCGATCTCGAGAAGGAAGACAAGGCCGGCGAAAACGCGCTGATGCTCGCGTCGCTGAACGGCGACCTCGATCTCGTCAAGCTGCTGATCGACAAGGGCGCGGAAGTCAGCAAGAAGGGCTGGGCGCCGCTGCACTACGCGGCGACCAACGGCCACGACGCGGTCGTCAAGGTGCTGCTCGACCACGACGCGTACATCGACACCGCGTCGCCGAACGGCACGACGCCGCTGATGATGGCCGCGCGCGGCAACCATGCGTCGACGGTCACGCTGCTGCTCGACCAGGGCGCCGATCCGCAGGTGAAGAACCAGCTCGGCATCACGGCGCTCGAGTTCGCGAAGCACTACAACGCGCCGGACGCGATCGAGATCCTGAGCAAGCGGACGACGCGTATCGGTGCAGCGACGCCGGCAGATGCTCAAAAGAGTGCAAAATAACGGTTTTTGGTGCGGCGGCGCCTGTCCGCCCGGCCGCCTTCCGGCCGGAACAGGGCATCCGGCGCCGCACCGGCCAACGCAGCAGGCGGTCCCCCGCCGCATTGACATAAGGAACACCATGTTGCGCGCAATGTTTTGTGCCGCGGCGTTTGCCGTGCCGTTGTCGGCGGCGGCTTTCACGGGCGCGGATCTCGACCGGCTGTGCGCGAAGACGGACGTCAAGTCGCGGGCGTCGTGCGCGGCCTATATCGAAGGCGCTGCCGACGGCGTCTACAACACGATCGATGCGATCGGCGGCACCACGGGGCCGCGCGTCGGTCAGTACTTCTGCCTGCCGCCCGACATCCGGGCGCAACAGATGACGGACGCGGTGCGCAAGTACATCGCGGAAAATCCGAAGCTGGCCGACTACAACGCGAGCACCGCGGTGTCGCTCGGTCTCGGCAAGGCGTTTCCCTGCCGGAGCGGCAACTGATCTGACGCCGTGTCCGGGCGCGTGCGCGGCCCGGACGTCGCCGACGCATCCCAGGACGAAGCCAGTGCGCTTCATCACGCGAGGGCGCCGATGATTTCAATCGAGGAACTGCAGCGCATCGCCGATGCGCCGTTGCATTCATGGCTCGGCACGCTGGGCGTGTCGGTCATCGTCATACTGATCGTCGCGGTCGTGCACCGCCTCGGCGCACGCATCGTCAAGCGCGTCGCGCAGCCGTATCCGCTGATGAGCGCGATCCTGCGCTACATCGACAAGCCGTCGCTCGTCGTGCTGGCGCTGCTGGCGCTCGAATTCCTGTGGCTCCAGGCGGACGACGGCATATCGTTCGTGCGCGGCATGCGCACCGCGGCCGCGGTCGGCTCCATCGTGTCCCTCACGTGGCTGCTGGTGCGGCTCGCGGCCGGCGTCGGCGACGCGATCATCCAGGCCCATCCGATCGATACGGCCGACAATCTCCAGGCGCGGCGCGTCCATACGCAGGCCAAGGTGCTCGTGCGGACCGTGATGGTGCTGATCGTGATCATCGGCACCGGCGCCGCGCTGATGACGTTCCCGAACGTGCGCCAGATCGGCGCGAGCCTGCTGGCGTCGGCCGGTGTGGCAGGGCTGGTCGCCGGTATCGCCGCGCGGCCGGTGCTCGGCAACCTGATCGCCGGATTGCAGATCGCGCTCACGCAGCCGATCCGGCTCGACGACGTGGTCGTGATCCAGGGCGAGTGGGGGCGCATCGAGGAAATCACCGGCTCGTTCGTGTCGGTGCGGCTGTGGGACCAGCGGCGTCTCGTCGTGCCGCTGCAGTGGATCATCGAGAACCCGTTCACGAACTGGACGCGCAGCAGCGCGGAGATCATCGGCACCGTTTACCTGTCGGTCGATTACCGCACGCCGCTCGCGCCGCTGCGCGAGGAACTCGCACGGCTCGTCCATGCCGCGCCGGAATGGGACGGCCGCGTGCAGGTGCTGCAGGTGACCGACGCGACGGAGCGCACGATGCAACTGCGTGCGCTCGTCAGCGCGGCCGACTCGTCGTCGTGCTGGGATCTGCGCTGCCGCGTGCGCGAAGGGCTGATCGCCTATCTGCAGAACCGCTACCCGCAATGCCTGCCGCGCAGCCGGATGGAACTGTATCCGCACGAATCCGCGCCCGATGCGCCGAATCCCGAACGGCCGCACGCGCGCTCGCCTGCCGCCAGCACGGCGGCCAACACCGCAGCCGACCCGCAGGCCGTCGACGGCCGCTGAACGCGGCCCGGCGCCGGCCTGCCATGCCCCATCGCCCATTCCCATGACCGCGCTGAAGACGCTCGCCATCGCCAATTACCGCTCGCTGCGCGAGCTCATCGTGCCGCTCGCGGCGCTCAACGTCGTCACGGGGCCGAACGGCAGCGGCAAGTCGAGCGTGTACCGCGCGCTGAGGCTGCTCGCTGACACCGCGCAGGGGCGCGTGATCCCGTCGCTCGCGCGCGAGGGCGGCTTGCCGTCGACGTTGTGGGCCGGGCCCGAGCGCTTTTCGCGCGCGATGCTGGCCGGCGAGGTGCCGGTGACGGGCACCGTGCGCAACGGGCCGGTGAGCCTGAAGCTCGGCTTTGCGTGCGACGATTTCGGCTATTCGATCGATCTCGGCCTGCCGCTGCCGAGCAGTTCGCAGTTCGCGCTCGATCCGGTGATCAAGCGCGAATGCATCTGGGGCGGCGCGTTGCCGCGCCCGTCCACGCTGCTGGTCGACCGGCAGGGCGCGCAGATTCGCATGCGTACCGCGTCGGGCGACTGGCGGACGATTCCGCAACCGGTCGCGAGCTTCGACAGCATGATGACCGAGTTCGCCGATCCGACCGGCGCGCCCGAGATGATCGCGGTGCGCGAGCGGATTCGTTCGTGGCGCTTCTACGACCATTTCCGGACCGATGCGCAGGCGCCGGCGCGCCAGTCGCACATCGGCACCCATACGCCGGTGCTCGCGGACGACGGGGCCGACCTGGCCGCCGCGCTGCAGACGATCCGCGAAATCGGCGACGCGGCGGCGCTCGACGCGGCGATCGACGACGCGTTTCCCGGCGCGTCGGTCGAGATCGACAATCCGGGCGGCCGCGGTCGCTTCGACGTGCTGATGCGCCAGCCGGGGCTGCTGCGGCCGCTGGCGGCGGCCGAGCTGTCCGACGGCACGCTGCGCTACCTGCTGCTCGCGGCCGCGCTGCTGACGCCGCGGCCGCCGGCGCTGATGGTGCTGAACGAACCCGAGACGAGCCTGCATCCCGATCTGCTGCCGGCACTCGGCCGCCTGATCGCGCAGGCCGCCCGGCATTCGCAGGTGCTGGTCGTGTCGCACGCGGCGCGGCTCATCGCGACGCTCGAGCGCGAGGCCGGCTGCGAATCGCTGGTGCTCGACAAGCAGCTCGGCGCGACCGCGCTCGTCGATGCCGACTCGCGCGACCTGCCGGCCTGGAAGTGGCCGTCGCGCTGACGGCCTGATGGCGTGCGTTGGGTCGCGATCGGCGCGCGAAGGCATCGGATCGGCGCCGAGCGGGCTCGATGCGAGGCGGCCGGGCCCGTGCGGCGGAATGTATCCGGTCTGTAACAACCCCCAAAAAATGAAAGGCCTGCGGTTCCGCTCATCGGGATCGCGAATAATAATGGGATATCCGGCTGGCGCCGCGCCGGCCGGCGCGGCATGGACGCGGGGCGTGCGCGCGCAAGCGCGGCCCCCTGCCGGCCGTCCCGCAACGGACAGGACACAGGAGACGTGGACCATGAGAATTGCGCAGATCGCCCCGCTGACCGAATCCGTCCCGCCGAAGCTGTACGGCGGCACGGAGCGCGTCGTGTCCTACATCACCGAGGCGCTCGTCGAGCTCGGCCACGATGTGACGCTGTTCGCGAGCGGCGATTCGACGACGCGGGCGAAGCTCGAGCCCGTGTGGCCGCGCGCGCTGCGACTCGATTCGTCGATCCGCGACCGGGTCGCGCCGCACATGCTGCTGATGGAGACGGTCGCGCGCCGCGCGAAGGATTTCGACGTGCTCCATTTCCACATGGACTACTACTCGTTCTCGGTCTTCAACCGACAGGAAACGCCTTACGTGACGACGCTGCACGGCCGGCTCGACCTGCCCGAGCAGCAACCGGTGTTCGACACGTTCAACACGGCGCCGGTGATCTCGATTTCCAATTCGCAGCGCCAGCCGTTGCCGCAGGCGAAATGGCTGACGACCGTCTATCACGGGTTGCCCGAGACGCTGTACATGCCGCAGCCCGTCGAGCCGCGCTATCTCGCGTTCCTCGGCCGCATCTCGCCGGAAAAACGCGTCGACACAGCGATCCGCATTGCCGGCCAGTGCGGGTTGCCGATCCGGATCGCCGCGAAGATCGACGCGGCCGACCAGGAATACTTCGACCGCGAGATCAAGCCGCTCTTCGCGTTGCCGCACGTCGAATACGTCGGCGAGATCGCCGATCACGAGAAGGCTGAATTCCTGTCGGGCGCGCATGCGCTGCTGTTTCCGATCGACTGGCCGGAGCCGTTCGGCCTGGTGATGATCGAGGCGATGTCGTGCGGCACGCCGGTGATCGCGTTCAACCGCGGTGCGGTGCCGGAAGTGGTGGACGAGGGCGTGTCGGGTTTCATCGTCGAGGATGAAATCAGCGCGGTGGCCGCCGTGAACCGGCTGCACCTGCTGCCGCGTGCGCGCGTGCGGCAGCGCTTCGAGGCGCGTTTCACGTCGCGCCGGATGGCGCAGCAGTACGTGGACGTGTACCAGTCGGTGATCCGCGCGCAGAAGCGCTCGCGCTTCAAGGTGATCGATTCGACGACCTGAGCGGCCCGGCCGACCCGACCGCATTGGCGCAGCGCGCCGGCGGATAAAAAACGGCGATGCCCGCGAGGACATCGCCGTTTGCGCACGACCCGCGCGCGGCACGCGCGGGCAGGGCGTCAACGTCAGATCTTGAGCTTCGTGACCTTCGTGCCGTTGATCGACACGTCGCCCATCAGGCCGGCGTTGGTCAGCACGACGACCTGGACCGGTGCGGTGGCCGTGTTGGAGTCGACCGCGCCGTTCGCGCCCATCTTCACGAGCGCGACCGATGCGCCGGCGCCGGCGGCCCAGCCGTCCGAGTTGCGGAATTCGTCGAGCGCCTGCTGCGTCATGAACAGGAACACGATCGCCTTCGACTGCGCGCCGGCCTGCAGGCCGACCGACAGCGACGACGTGTTGTAGTAGCCGACCGTGCTGCCGCCGACGCGCAGCGCGCCGTTGCCGGACTGGCCGCCGACGATGAAGCCGGCTTGCAGCACTTCGGGGAAGACCAGCACGCCGCGCGATTTCGCGACGAGTTCGCGCGAACCCTTGACCGTGGAGTACATGCGCGACAGCGTGGCGTCGACGCTCGCGTCGATCGACTGGCGTTTGGACGCGTTGGTCGCGGCGTTGTCCGGCTTGTCCGGGGTGGTGGTGCAACCGGTGAGCGCGAGGCTACCGACGATGAGCGCAGCGGCGGCTTTCAGCACAAGATTCCGTTTTTGCATCGTTGTTCTCCATCGGATGACGTTCGGAGTGAGTCTCGCTCAAGGAGCGGATCACGTCGGCAGTTATATCACAGCGGATTACGGCCTCTTTTCGTTGCCGCGTGAAAAAGCGTCAAATCGCGTGAGGGTGTCGCGGCGCGCCAACGGACGATGCGGCGCCGACGCGCGAGGGGCGGGTCGGCATGCGGGGCGCGCGACGGCCGGGCGGGAGGGCGAGGCGTCTGCAGCGCGCGCCCGTGTCAGTGTGTGACGGGCGGAACGGGCGGCTTGATCGGCGGGCGGCGAAGCGCGCGGCGGATCAGCGCGATCACGATGCCGCACGCGAACAGGAACGCGGCCGGGACGACCCAGTAGCCGACGAACGCATGCCACAGATAGCCGGCGAGCGTATTGCGGCGTACCACGTATTCGTCGCGCGCCGCCTGCTGGCGCGGCGCGTTGGCGGCGAGCACGTCGGCCGGGCAGCCGGCCGCGCGCGCTTCGTCAGGATCGCCGTGACACTTCGCGGCGGCGCCGGCGGCCTGCTGCGTGTCGGTGAGCTGCCAGGTGGTCAGCGCGAGCTGCAGGTCCGCTTTGTTGTAGGCCATTTCCTCGCGGATCTCGCGGACGGCGACGATCGCGACGGGCACCGCCCAGAATACGATCACGATCAGCCAGCGGCGGAACCAGCGGTGTTGTCTCCATGCCATCCAAGCCTCCGTTTGACGCGCGTGCGCGTCCGTCTCGAGGGCGGCCCGATGGCGCTTCTTGGTCTTGGGTGGGCCGCGTTGCAGCCATCATAGAAGAAAACGCGGCGAAATGCCGCACCATGTGGCGGCGCCGGGCCGCCAGCCGGAAAAAACGGGGCGGGAAAGACGGGAATGCATGCGTCGATGCGCGTGCAACGAAAACGAAAATGCCGCGCCCGCCGAAGCGGGGCGCGGCATTCGGGACGGGAGCGCCGGGACTCAGGCGGCCGGCTGGTTGCTCAGGCAGCTCTTCATGAACGCCTTGCGATCGTCACCCTTCTTGCCGGTGGCCTGCGTATTGCACGCCTTCATCTTTTCCTGCTGCGTCATCGCCTTCGCGGGCTTCGCCGACAGGCAGTCCTTCATGAACGCCTTGCGTTCGTCGCCCGTCTTGCCGGCTGCCTGGGTGTTGCAGGCCTTCATCTTGTCCTGCTGGCTGTTCGCCGCGAACGCGGGGGAAGCCAGCATGCCGCCGAGAAGCACTGCGGCTACGAGCGATTGGATTTTCATTTCGACACTCCCATGGGGTGAATTGCGTGTGATCGACGCCGTCACGAAGCACGACGCGATGAGGACAGGGCCACATCGCACCGCGCGCTCCGATTATGGCAAATCAAGGTGAAAACACCAAAACGGCACTTTCTATAACGTTGCGGACGCCACGGCCGTTGACGCCGCGCGCGGCCCGGAGATCAGGACAAACCATGATGCGCGCCGGCCGCCGCGCCGGAACCTGCCGGCTCGCGGCCGCGAGCCATTACAATCGCGGCCATGAATACACCGAACACCGCATCCCCTTCGTCCGCGGCGACACTGCCGCGCATCGCTGTACTCGCCACCGGCGGCACGATCGCCGGCGCCGCGCCCGACGCGGCCAGCACGGCCGGCTACCAGGCCGGCGCGCTCGGCGTCAATTTCCTGGTCGACGCCGTGCCGGCGCTCGCGTCGGTCGCTCGCATCGACGCGGAACAGGTCGCCAGCATCGACAGCAAGGATCTCGCGCTGTCGCTGTGGAACACGCTCGCCGCGCGGATCGACGCGCTGATGGCCGACCCGGCCGTCGACGGCATCGTGATCACCCACGGCACCGATACGCTCGAGGAAACCGCGTATGCGTTGCATCTGGTCGTGCGGGGCGACAAGCCGGTCGTGCTGACGGCCGCGATGCGGCCGGCCACCGCGCTGTCGTCCGACGGCCCGCTGAACCTGCTGAACGCGGTGACGGTGGCCGCGCATCCGGCCGCGCGCGGGCAGGGCGTGCTGGTCGCGTTCAACAACCGGATCCACGGCGCGCGCGATGTCGTGAAGACGAGCACCTATGCGGTCGACGCGTTCCAGTCGCCGGAACTGGGCGCGCTCGGCTGGGTGCAGGACGGCCGCGTCGAATTCGCGCGCCGCGTCACGCGCACGCGCGACACGCAACTGGCGATCGCCGCGACCTGGCCGCCGGTCGAAGTCGTCGCGAGCTATGCGGGCGCGACGCGCACGGCCGTCGATGCGCTCGTCGCGGCCGGCGTGCGCGGCCTCGTCGTCGCGGGCACCGGCAACGGGTCGATCCATGCGGCGCTGCAGGCGGCGCTCGCCGATGCGGCGAACGCGGGCGTGGCGGTGGTGCGTGCATCGCGCGTCGGTTCGGGGCATGTGATGCGCAACGGCGCCGCGAGCGACGATGCGCTCGGTTTCGTGAGCGCGGGCTCGCTGCACCCGTTCAAGGCGCGCGTGCTGCTGATGCTCGCGCTCGCGAACGGCGTTCGGGATCGCGACGCACTGCAGCACGCGTTCGATACGCTGTGACGGCTGGCCGCCGCTCGGGCGGCGTGCGGCGCGCATAAAAAATGGCAGGCCGATGGCCTGCCATTTTTGCGTCGGTGCTGCGAGAACGCTCAGGACCGCACGTTCAGGACTGCGGCGGAATCACGAGCTTCTGGCCCGGGTAGATCCGGTCCGGGCTCGACAGCATCGGCTTGTTCGCCTCGAAGATCGCCGGGTACTTGCTCGCGTCGCCATACACTTCCTTGGCGATCGCCGACAGCGTGTCGCCCGGCTTCACGTCGTGGTACTGCACTTCCGGATCGTCCGGCTGCAGATCGTCGTCGTTGACGCCCGCGACGCCTTGCACGTTGCCGGCCGCGACCTTGACCTTCGCCTTCGTGTCGAGATCGGCGACGCTGCCCGACAGCGTGACGGTGCGCGATGCACCGTCGAACGCGACGGTCAGGTTCGACGTGTCGAGACCTTGCGTGTTGATGTAGTTCTTGATTGCGTCGGCCGCGGTCTGGTTCGCGGCATTCGGATCTTCCGCCGCTTGCGCGTCGGCATGACCCAGCAGTTTTTCACCCGCCTCCTTGATAAACGAAAGAAGACCCATCGTTGCACTCCTTAGGTGGTTGAAAAGAAAACGCGCCGTGAAGTGGCGAAAAAAACACCGCGCTGGATGCGGGCCCCGAAGGGCGCGCAAGCGCGGCGGTTTTCTCGAAAGGCGTGGCGAAAGTGTAGGCGTTCAACGCGACGATTGCATGAAAAATCGCACGCTCGAACGTAAAGAAATGTAATACGCGAAATCCGACAGGCGGACACCCGACGACGACGTCTGACCGACCAAGGCTTCCCCGGCGCCGCCGGGTGCCGCTGCGGACCCCACCACGCCGCTCTCAGCCCAGAGCGGCGTTTTTCGCTCCGTCGCGCACGCGTTTCAGCGATACGCGGCGGGGCGCCCCACCGTGATGCGCGTGTGCCCGCGCATCGATGCGACCGGCCGTGGCCGGGTCGCCTGTGTCGTTCGCGCATCCGCCGTGGCGGCGGATCGCGCGTCATTGCATTTGCCGCGGCATTCGCCGAATGCAGCCGGCGAAGCAGCCGCCGAACGCGACGGCATGCCGCGGCGTGCGCTCAGCCCTGCGTCTTCTCGATCTCGAAATTCGACATGATCTCGAGCGCGCGCACGAGGGCCGAGTGGTCCCATGCCTTGCCGCCGTGCGATGCGCACACGCTGAACAGCTGCTGCGCGCTGGCCGTGTGCGGCAGCGCGAGGCCGAGCTTGCGCGCGCCGTCGAGCGCGAGGTTCAGGTCCTTCTGGTGCAGCTCGATGCGGAAACCCGGATCGAACGTGCGCTTGGTCATCCGCGCACCGTGCACTTCGAGGATGCGCGACGCGGCGAACCCGCCCATCAGCGCCTGGCGCACGCGCTCCGGATCGGCGCCCGAACGGGCGGCGAACAGCAGCGCTTCGCCGACCGCCTCGATGTTCAGCGCGACGATGATCTGGTTCGCGACCTTGCAGGTCTGGCCGGCACCGTTGTCGCCGACGAGCGTGATGTTCTTGCCCATCTTCTCGAACAGCGGCTTCGCGCGCTCGAACGCCTTTTCCGGGCCGCCGACCATGATCGTCAGCGTCGCTTCGCGTGCGCCGACTTCGCCGCCGGACACCGGTGCGTCGAGGTAGTCGCAGCCGAGCGCGTTGATCTGCTTCGCGAAGGCCTGCGTGTCGAGCGGCGAGATCGAGCTCATGTCGATCACGAGCTTGCCGGCCGTCAGGCCCTTCGCGACGCCGTCGTCGGCGAACAGCACGTTACGCACGTCGGGCGTGTCCGGCACCATCGAGATGATGATGTCCGCGTGCTGCGCGACTTCGGTCGAGTTCGCGACGACCTTCGCGCTGCCGCGCAGGTCGTCCGGAATCGGGAACGCACCGTTCACGACGAGCTGATGATCGCCCTTGAGCAGGTTGCGCGCCATGTGCGCGCCCATGATGCCGAGGCCGATGAAACCGATGGTTGCCATGTGAAAGTCTCCTATAGGGCTGAAAACGGGAAGGGCGCGACTCAGGCGGCGCGACGCGCCGACGCCGGTGCGCAGCCGGCCACGCTTTGCAGCCAGCCGAGGCCTTCCGTCGTGGTGGTACGGGGCTTGTATTCGCAGCCGACGTAGCCGGCATAGCCGAGCCGATCGAGCAGCGCGAACAGGAACGCGTAGTTGATTTCGCCGGTGCCGGGCTCGTTGCGGCCCGGGTTGTCCGCGAGCTGCACGTGGCCGATCGACGCGAGGTTGCGTTCGATCGTCGCGGCCAGTTCGCCTTCCATGCGTTGCATGTGATAGATGTCGTACTGCAGGAACAGGTTGTCCGAGCCGACCGCGCGGATCACGTCGAGCCCTTCGGACGAGCGGTTCAGCGCGAAGCCCGGGATGTCGAAGCTGTTGCACGGCTCGACCAGCAGGCGGATGCCTTCGCGCTTCAGCGCGTCGGCGGCGAAGCGCAGGTTGTCGACGATCGTCACGAACGTCTTGTCGCGCGCCGTGCTCGCCGACGGGATGCCGACGAGGCAGTTCAGCTGCGGCACCTTCAGCGCCTTCGCGTACTCGATCGCCCGGCCGACCCCTTCCTGGAATTCGCTCACGCGATCGGGCAGGCACGCGATCCCGCGCTCGCCCTGATCCCAGTTGCCGGCGGGCAGGTTGTGCAGCACGAGGCGCAGGCGGTGCGTCTCGAGCCGCTCGGCGAGTTCCTCTTTCGCGTACGGATACGGGAACAGGAACTCGACGGCGTCGAAGCCCGCGTCCGCGGCCGCCTTGAAGCGGTCGAGGAACGGCACCTCGTTGAACAGCATGGTCAGGTTTGCAGCAAACTTCGGCATGAGCTAAGCCTCTTCGGTCGGTCAGTCAAAAAATGGCGTGCGGTTCAGTCGAGCATCGAGATCGCGGTCGGCGCGTGCTCGGCCTTCTCGGCGAGTTCCTCGAACTCGTTGATCGCGTCGATTTCAGTGCCCATCGAGATGTTGGTCACGCGCTCGAGAATCACTTCGACCACCACCGGCACGCTGAACTCGTCCGCGAGCGTTTGCGCCTGGCGCAGCGCCGGCTCGATCTCTTCCGGCTTGAACACGCGCAGCGCCTTGCAGCCGAGGCCTTCGGCGACGGCCACGTGATCGACGCCATAGCCGTTCAGCTCCGGTGCGTTCACGTTGTCGAACGCGAGTTGCACGCAGTAGTCCATGTCGAACGCGCGCTGCGCCTGGCGGATCAGCCCGAGGTACGAGTTGTTCACGACGACGTGCACGTACGGCAGCTTGAATTGCGCGCCGGCCGCCAGCTCCTCGATCATGAACTGGAAGTCGTAGTCGCCGGACAGCGCGACGATCGGGCGGCTCGGATCGGCCGCACGCACGCCGAGCGCGGCGGGGATCGTCCAGCCGAGCGGGCCGGCCTGGCCGCAGTTGATCCAGTTGCGCGCCTTGAACACGTGCAGGAACTGCGCGGCGGCGATCTGCGACAGGCCGATCGTGCTGACGTAGCAGGTATCGCGGCCGAACACCTTGTTCATCTCCTCGTACACGCGCTGCGGCTTGACCGGCACGTTGTCGAAGTGGGTCTTGCGCTGCAGCGTGCGCTTGCGTTCCTGGCATTCCGCGACCCACGCGCTGCGGTCCTTCAGCTTGCCGGCGGCCTTCCATTCCCGTGCCACCGCGACGAACAGCTCGAGCGCCGCCTTCGCGTCCGACACGATGCCGAGATCGGGGCCGAACACGCGGCCGATCTGCGTCGGCTCGATGTCGACGTGCACGAACTTGCGGCCCTTCGTGTAGACCTCGACGCTGCCCGTGTGGCGGTTCGCCCAGCGATTGCCGATGCCGAGCACGAAATCGGATGCGAGCATCGTCGCGTTGCCGTAGCGGTGCGACGTCTGCAGGCCGACCATGCCGGCCATCAGCGGGTGGTCGTCGGGAATCGCGCCCCACGACATCAGCGTCGGGATCACCGGCACGCCGACCGTTTCGGCGAACTGCACGAGCAGGTCTTCGGCCGCCGCGTTGAGCACGCCGCCGCCCGACACGATCAGCGGCTTGTCCGCGTCGTTCAGCATCGCGAGCGCCTTCTCGATCTGCGCGCGGGTGGCCGCGGGCTTATAGACCGGCAGCGGTTCGTACGTGTCGATGTCGAATTCGATTTCGGCGAGCTGCACGTCGATCGGCAGGTCGACCAGCACCGGGCCCGGACGGCCCGAACGCATCAGGTGGAACGCCTGCTGGAACACGCGCGGCACGAGCGCCGGCTCGCGCACGGTCACGGCCCACTTGGTGACGGGCTTCGCGATCGATTCGATGTCGACGGCCTGGAAATCTTCCTTGTAGAGGCGTGCGCGCGGCGCCTGGCCCGTGATCGCGAGGATCGGAATCGAGTCGGCCGACGCGGAGTAGAGACCGGTGATCATGTCGGTGCCGGCGGGGCCCGACGTGCCGATGCACACGCCGATGTTGCCCGGTGCGGCGCGCGTGAAGCCTTCGGCCATGTGCGATGCGCCTTCGACGTGACGGGCCAGCACGTGGCTGATGCCGCCCGACTTGCGCATGGCCGAGTAGAACGGGTTGATCGCGGCGCCCGGCACGCCGAACGCGGTCTGGATGCCTTCCTTCTCGAGCACGAGTACGGCTGCGTCGACGGCTCTCATCTTGGCCATGAATGTCTCCTTGAATGTGGCGGATCGTGCGAATCGGTCTGTTGGGAACACTTTAGGGATGCAGGAAAGGTTTGATAAGATCAGCCGAAGTCGCTTATTTCGAAACTAAAAGTATGGAATGACGGCCGGACGGGGCTTCCCGCCGGCGTCGGAGCCGGGTGGAGACGCGAGATGGATCGTTTCAAGCAGATCGAGACGTTCGTGCGGGTCGCGGACGCGGGTAGCCTCGCGGCGGCGGCGCTCGAGGAGGGTGTGTCGCCGGTGGTGCTCGGGCGGCGCATCGACGCGCTGGAGAAGCGCCTCGGCGTGAAGCTGATGTACCGCTCGACGCGGCGGCTGGTGGTCAGCGAGGAGGGGGCCGCGTTCCTCGAGCGCTGCCGCGGGCTGCTCGCCGAATGGGATCAGGCCGAGAACGAGTTGGCCGCCGGGCGGCGCGCGGTGAGCGGCCACCTGATCGTGTCGGCGCCGGCTGCGTTCGGCCGCAAGCACGTCGCGCCGCACGCGCCGGGCTTTCTCGCCGACAAGCCGGAAATGCAGCTGTCGTTCAACCTCACCGACCGCGTCGTCGATCTCGTGCGCGAGGGCTATGATCTGTCGATCCGGATCGGCGGCGCGGTCGATCCGAACTTCGTCGCGGTGAAGCTCGCGTCGAACCGGCGCGTGGTATGCGGCACGCCCGGGTATTTCCGCAAGCACGGCCGGCCGAAGTCGCTCGACGACCTGCTGAAGCACAACTGTCTCGCGTTCAACCTGCAGGGCGGCCAGAACCGCGGCTGGTATTTCCAGCGCCACGGCAAGATCGCGACGATGCGCGTGACCGGCAATCTCGACTGCAACGACGGCGAGCTGCTGCACCGCTGGGTGGCCGAAGGGCTCGGGCTCGGCTGGCGCTCGACGTGGGAAATCGCCGCGCAGCTCGAAACGGGCGAACTCGAGACCGTGCTCGACGAATATGCGCTGCCCGACTACGACATCCTCGCGGTCTACCCGCAGCAACGCTACGTGCCGGCGCGCGTGCGCTATTTCATCGACTACCTGCGCGCCGCGTACGCGCGCCCCGGCTACTGGAGCACCACGCCGTGACGGGGCGGCCCGCGCGGCCGTCCGGCGATTTTTTACGCTTCGTGCGCACGGCACGGGAATAAACTCGACGCAGCAGCGGTAAGGTCATCGAGCGCGCACGTTGCCGGTCTGTCCGGGCGCCGTGCGCGGAACGGGCGGCGTCGGCCGCCGGGACCAGGGAGGCCATGTGGGGCAAGCCGGACAGGCGGTCGATGAACGGGCGGCGGACGATGCGGTCGCGCGCGGCGAGCGGTTTCGCGCGCTCGTGCTGCCGCATCTCGACGCCGCGTACAACCTCGCGCGCTGGCTGAGCGGCAGCGCCGGCGATGCGGACGACGTCGTCCAGGACGCGTGCATGCGCGCGCTGCGTTTCGTCGATTCGTGTCGCGGCGACAACGCGCGGCCGTGGCTGCTGACGATCGTGCGTCACACCTGGTACACCGAGTGGCGGCGGCGCACGCATGCGCACGAGGTCGCGCTGCCCGACACGCTCGACGACGCCGACGTGCCCGACGACTGGCAGCCGGCCACGGAGGATCCGCTGGCGCACCTGCTGCGCGGCGAGAACGTGCGGCTCGTGAATGCGGCGCTCGCGAAGCTGCCGCCCGAATACCGCGAGGTGCTCGTGCTGCGCGAGATGGAGGACCTGAGCTACCGCGAGATCGCGGCGATCGCGGACGTGCCGGTCGGCACGGTGATGTCGCGGCTCGCGCGCGGCCGGCGCAAGCTCGCCGCGCTGCTGGGCGGCGCGCCGGCGCCGGCGCCGGCGACCGAAGGCCGGCCGGGCCGTACGCCGGCAGGCGGAACCGCATCGGAGGCTATCGATGGACTGTAACGAAGCGCGAGCGTTGCTGGACGCGGACGTCGATCGCGAGCTGTCGGCGCCCGATGCGTTGCGGGTCCAGCAGCATGTCGAAGGGTGCGACGCGTGCCGCCGCGAACGGGCGCGGATCGTCACGCTGGTGCAGGCCGTGCGGCAGGCCGATTATCACCGCGCGCCGGACGCGCTGCGGGCGAGCATTCTCGCGAGCCTGCCGGCGGCCGCCGACGCGCATGCCCAGGCGCCGTCGCGGGCCGAGCCGCGGCCTGAGCCCCAGTCGCCGCCGCGGGCGCGCGGGCGCGACCGGTTCTCGTGGCTGCCCGGGCGCGGCGCGGCGGCACGACCGGTATCGACCGGTGCCGGGCCACGCGTGGCCGCGTGGCCGGGCCTCGGCTGGGGCGTCGCGTTGCTGATGGCGCTCGCGGCGGCGGGCGGCATGGGATGGTCCGCCCGCCATGCCGACGTCGACCGGACGGTCGACGAACTCGTCGCGAGCCACGTGCGGGCCGACCTGTCGGCGCGCGACATCGACGTGATCTCGACCGACCGGCACACGGTCAAGCCGTGGTTCAACGGCCGGCTCGACTATGCGCCGCCGGTCGAGGACCTTGCGGCGAGCGGCTTCGCGCTGGTCGGGGGCCGGCTCGACTACGTCGGGCGTCGCCGTGTCGCGGTGCTCGTCTACCGCCACCGGCAGCACGTGGTCGACGTCTACGTGCAGCCGGCCGGGGAGCGGCCGGCGGCCCCGTATGCGACCGTGTCGCAGGGCTATGCGCTCGACCGCTGGAGCGCGGCCGGGATGACGTGGTGGGCCGTGACCGACGCGGAGCCGTCGGCGCTCGCGGCGTTCCGGACGGCGCTCGACGCGCGGCTTGCGGGCACGCACGGCGAATGACCGCGCCGATAGCGGGGCGGCGCGTGGCGGTTCCGACCCCGGCGCCATAACGTCCGAACCGGTGGCATTTGCGCCGGCATACCTGTTCAAGTCTTTGAAAACACGGCCGAATCCGTTTGCCAATCGTCGATTGGCCTTGCATGCGCCCCGTAACCGGGTTAGAATCTTCGGCTTCTCACTTGCCACACCGGTTCAGACGCCCGGGTGGCTTCAATCCACAAGGAGTGTGTAATGCGTCATTACGAAATCGTATTCATCGTGCACCCCGATCAAAGCGAGCAAGTGCCCGCGATGATCGAGCGTTACAAGACCACGATCACGTCGCACGGCGGCCAGATCCACCGCGTCGAAGACTGGGGCCGTCGCCAACTGGCCTACATGATCGAGAAACTCGCGAAGGCTCACTACGTCTGCATGAACATCGAGTGCGACCAGACGACGCTCGACGAACTCGAACACGCGTTCAAGTTCAACGACGCCGTGCTGCGCCACCTCATCGTCAAGATGAAGAAGGCCGAAACCGGCCCGTCGCCGATGATGAAGGAAGTTCAGCGCGAAGAAGCCAAGAAGGCGGCTGCAGCTCAGCCGGCCGAAGCGCAGGCTTAAGTTCGTCACGCATTAAGCCATCAAGGAGCGCGCCACTCACGTGAACAGGTTGCAATTGACGGCGAGCGTCGTCGAACGCGCACCGGTGCGATATACGCCGGCAGGTGTTCCGATCGCAAGCGCCACGTTGCATCACCGCACGGAAGTCGTCGAAGCAGGCATTCCCCGTCAGGTCGACATGACGATCGAGGCGGTGGCGGCCGGTGAGGCGAGCGGCAAGCTGGAAAGTCGTGAAATGGGCGTCGAAACGCTGTTCACGGGCTTCCTGGCCAAGAAAAGCCGCAACGCGAGAACCTTGGTGTTTCACATCACAGCATTGCAGGACATTGGAAAGGACTGAAATCATGCCCCGCCCGACTGGTAAGAAATTCGACAAGCGTCGTCAGCAACAAAACCCGCTCTTCAAGCGCAAGAAGTTCTGCCGTTTCACGGCTGCCGGCGTCGAGCAGATCGACTACAAGGACACGGAAACGCTGAAGGACTTCATCGGCGAAAACGGCAAGATCACGCCGGCTCGTCTGACGGGTACGAAGGCGCACTATCAGCGTCAGCTGGATACGGCCATCAAGCGTGCGCGTTTCCTCGCGCTGCTGCCGTACACCGATCAGCACAAGGCGTAATCAGGCGACGCAATAAGGAGAATTCGAATGCAAATCATTCTGTTGGAAAAAGTCGCCAATCTGGGTAACCTCGGCGATATCGTCAAGGTCAAGGACGGTTACGCTCGCAACTTCCTGATCCCGAACCGCAAGGCTCGCCGTGCAACGAAGGAAGCGATCGCCGAATTCGAAGTGCGCCGCGCCGAACTCGAAAAGATCGCCGCTGAAAAGCTGGCGGCATCGCAGGCAGTCGGCGAGAAGCTGAACGGCCAGACGTTCGAAATCACGCAGAAGTCGGGCGTCGACGGCCGTCTGTTCGGCTCGGTCACGAACGGCGACGTCGCGGAACTGCTGAAGAAGGCAGGCTACGAAGTCGAGAAGCTGCAAGTGCGCATGCCGGAAGGCCCGCTGAAGATGATCGGCGAGCACAACGTCCAGGTCGCGCTGCACACGGACGTCGTCGTCGACGTCACGATCAACGTGATCGGCGACCACGCGTAAGCGTATGCAAGCTTGCCGGGCGGCTTCCGCCGTCCGGACAAGGGCAGGCGCCCGGGCAACCGGGGCCTGCCTTTTTTATTGCCCGCTCGCCCGGCAAGCGGTGGTAGCGCTGCCGCCATCTATTCGCGATAATCCCAACCCATGAACGCGCCGCAAGATCCCCAAATCGAATCGCTGAAAGTCCCGCCGCATTCGGTCGAAGCCGAGCAGTCGGTGCTCGGCGGCCTGTTGCTCGACAACGCGGCATGGGACCGGATTGCCGATTTCCTGTCGCAGGGCGACTTCTACCGCTACGACCACCGGATCATCTACGAGCACATCGGCCGGCTGATCGCGGCGACGCGCCCGGCCGACGTCGTGACCGTGTACGAAGCGCTGACCACGTCCGGCAAGGCCGACGACGTCGGCGGGCTCGCGTATCTGAACGCCCTTGCGCAGAACACGCCGAGCGCGGCGAACATCCGCCGCTACGCGGAAATCGTGCGCGACCGCGCGGTGCTGCGCCGGCTGGTGTCGGTCGCCGACGAAATCTCGGCCGACGCCTTCAATCCGCAGGGCAAGGAAGTCCGCCAACTGCTCGACGAAGCCGAATCGAAGGTGTTCTCGATCGCCGAAGAGGGCGCGCGCGGCAACCAGGGCTTCCTCGAGATCGGCCCGCTGCTCACGCAGGTGGTCGAGCGCATCGACACGCTGTACCACACCGCGAATCCGAGCGACGTCACCGGCACGCCGACGGGCTTCGTCGACCTCGACCGGATGACGTCGGGGATGCACGGCGGCGAACTGATCATCGTGGCCGGAAGACCGTCGATGGGTAAGACCGCATTTTCGATGAACATCGGCGAATACGTCGCGGTCGAGTACGGGCTGCCGGTCGCGGTGTTCTCGATGGAAATGCCGGGCACCCAGCTCGTGATGCGTATGCTCGGCTCGATCGGCCGGCTCGACCAGCACCGGATGCGAACCGGCCGCCTGACGGACGAGGACTGGCCGAAGTTGACGCACGCGGTGCAGAAGATGAGCGAGGCGCAGCTCTTCATCGACGAGACGGGCGGCCTGAACCCGATGGAATTGCGCTCGCGCGCGCGGCGTCTCGCACGCCAGTGCGGCAAGCTCGGCCTGATCATCGTCGACTACCTGCAGCTGATGTCGGGTTCGTCGCAGGGCGAGAACCGCGCGACGGAAATCTCGGAGATTTCACGTTCGTTGAAGAGTCTCGCGAAGGAGCTCGACGTGCCGGTGATCGCGCTGTCGCAGCTGAACCGCGGCCTCGAACAGCGCCCGAACAAGCGTCCGGTGATGTCGGATTTGCGCGAATCGGGCGCAATCGAACAGGATGCGGACGTGATCCTGTTCATCTATCGCGATGAAGTCTACAATCCCGACAGTCCTGACAAGGGGACGGCCGAAATCATCATCGGCAAGCAGCGTAACGGCCCGATCGGGCCCGTTCGGCTCACGTTCCTGGGGCAATACACGAAGTTCGACAACTTTGCCGGGGCGCAAACCTTCTACGGCGAGTAAAGCCGGTTGTAAACACCTATTTCGCCAAATGTTGTATCCAATCCCGGCGTGCGCATATGCGCACGTCGCGTCGCGACCGGAAACGGTACAATGTCGCCCGTTTTCGTGACAGTAGTTTGACAATCTCTCAGGAATCCCATGTTCGGTCGATTCATGCCCACCGAGGGCAAGTTCTTTGAACTCTTCAACGCGCACGCGAAGCACATCGTTTCCGGTGGCCGCGAGCTCGAACTGCTGATCGACAATCTCGCCGACGCCGAGATTCACAAGCAAAACGTGCAAATCGCCGAGAAGGCCGCCGACAAGCTCACGCACGAGGCGATCGATCTGTTGCACAAGACCTTCATCACGCCGCTCGATCGCGACGAGATCCACAAGCTGATCACGACGATGGACGACATCCTCGACCTGATGGAAGACGTCGCGACGGCCGTGTCGCTGTACGACGTGCAGTCCGTCACGTCCGAGGCGAGCCAGCTCGCGCACATCGTCACGCAATCGGCGCAACACGTGCAGCAGGCCGTCGGCTTGCTGTCCGACATGAAGCAGTCGGCACAGATCCTCAAGCAGTGCGAGGAAATCGACCGCTGGGAGTCGGAAGCCGATCGCGTGCTGCGCGCGGCGATGTCGAAGCTGTTCCGCGAGGAAGACGACGTGAAGACGCTCATCAAGCTGAAGGCGATCTACGAGCTGCTCGAGGAGATCACCGACAAGTGCGAGGACGTCGCGAACATCATCGAAGGCATCGTGCTGGAAAACGCCTGAGCGGACCACGATGCATTCGATACAACTCGCCCTATGGATGGTCGCGACGCTGGTGCTCGTCGCGCTCGTATTCGACTTCATGAACGGCTTTCACGACGCGGCGAACTCGATCGCCACCGTCGTGTCGACCGGCGTGCTGAAGCCCCAGCAGGCCGTGGTGTTCGCGGCCGCGTTCAACGTGATCGCGTACTTCATCTTCCACCTGAAAGTCGCGCAGACCGTCGGTAAAGGCACGATCGATCCCGAGATCGTCGACCATTACGTCGTGTTCGGCGCGCTGGTCGGCGCGATCGGCTGGAACGTGATCACGTGGTACTACGGGATTCCGTCGAGCTCGTCGCACGCGCTGATCGGCGGCCTCGTCGGCGCGGCGCTCGCGAAGTCCGGCTGGAGCGCGCTCAACATCGACGGGCTGCTGAAGACGATCGCGTTCATCTTCATTTCGCCGCTGCTCGGTTTCATCCTCGGTTCGCTGTTCATGCTCGGCGTGTCGTGGCTGTATTTCCGTACCGCGCCCAGCAAGGTCGACCGGCGCTTCCGCCGGCTGCAACTGCTGTCGGCCGGGCTGTACAGCCTCGGTCACGGCGGCAACGACGCGCAGAAGACGATCGGTATCATCTGGATGTTGCTGATCGCGAGCGGTTACGCATCGGCGACCGCCGATGCGCCGCCGGCCTGGGTGATCGGCGCGTGCTACCTGTCGATGGGCCTCGGCACGCTGTTCGGCGGCTGGCGCATCGTGCGGACGATGGGCCAGAAGATCACGAAGCTCAAGCCGGTCGGCGGTTTCTGCGCGGAAAGCGGCGGTGCGATCACGCTGTTCATCGCGTCGTTCCTCGGCATTCCGGTGTCGACCACGCACACGATCACCGGCGCGATCGTCGGTGTCGGCGCGACGCAGAAGCTGTCGGCCGTGCGCTGGGGCGTCGCCGGCAACATCGTGTGGGCGTGGGTGCTGACGCTGCCGGCGGCCGCGCTGTTTGCAGCCGGCGGGTGGTGGCTCGGACGCCAGATCTTCTGAGCGCCGACACGGCCGGATCGACATGAAATGCGCCGCAAGCCGAAAGGCTGCGGCGCATTTTCTTTTGGAGGCTGGCAAGAGAGCGGCGACGAGGCGGGAGGGGCGGCAGATGCCGCCAACGTCGTTGACGGGCGGACTCGGGCAATCGCTCAATAACTGCCGTTCGCAAACCGCGCGATCGGATCGTCGGCCGTACCGGTGCGCGGGCTGATGGGCGCGGATTGCGTCGATGCTCGCCACACCTGCACGGGCGCGGGCTCGATACCGCGTGGGGGCGTCGACGCGGTCGCGGGCGGCGGCTCGGCATCGAAGGCGGCCGCTTGGGCAGCCGTCAGCGCGGTCGTGGGGATCTGCGTGCCGACTTCTGCCGGGGCGGCCGGTGCGGTATTGGCCGTCATCGCGGGCATCGCGTCATTCGCCGACGTGGCTTGCTGCTGCGCCGCCTGCATCCACGGCGGCGGCGGTTCGTACGGATCGGCGACCGGCGCTGCCGGTGCAACTGCGGCGGCCGTCACGACCGGCGTGGTCGGGGTGGCTGGCGCCTGCGTCGCTCTCGCTTGCGGCGGCGCATACGCGGGTTGCCGCGGTGCGGCGGCAGCCGTCACGACCACCGGAGCGGCCGCGACCGCCGGCGCATTGCGCGGCTCGTCGCGCTTGGCTTCGTAGGTCGGCGCATCGAATGGCGTCGGGGCCGAGCGCGGCGGCGCGACGCGGCGAATGCCGTCGAAGCGCTTCGCCCAGTATGGGTTCGTCAGGTAGTCGAGCCGTACGGTGCCGCCCGTCGACGGCGCGTTGACGAAGCGCAGCTTGCCGACATAGATACCGACGTGCGAATGCGGCCGCCCGGTCGTATTGAAGAAGATCAGGTCGCCCGGCGCGATCTCGTCGGGTTCGATCGACACGCCGCGGCTGCTCATGTCGGCGGTCGTGCGCGGCAGGTTCACGTCTGCGGCACGGCCGATCACGTAGCGGACGAGCCCGCTGCAGTCGAAGCCGCTCGCCGGCGTGTTGCCGCCCCAGCGATACGGGACGCCGACGAGGCTCATCGCCTGGATCGAGATTTCTTCCTGACCGACGCTGTGGTCGACGAATTTCGGGAAATTGGCGGGCGCCGGGAATGCACGCGGCGTCGTGATCTTCATGCCCGAAGCGGAACGCGATGCCGACTGCGGCGGCACGCTGGAACAGGCCGCAAGCAGGGAGACGACGGCGACGGGAACCCAGATTCGAAGCATGGCGAGGCGGGCGAGCGCGGTGCGCTCGCGAATCGTATGACAACAGACAGACCCGATGGTAGACGCACCGGCGGGGCTTAAGCAACCATTCTTGAGAATTTACTTGAAGTTTCGCGCGTAAACTGCGTTGTTGCGTGACGAAGCGTTACTTATGTCTTCGACCCCAAATAAAAACGGCGCTCCGGAAACGGAGCGCCGCGTGGCGTCGACAGCCGGCCGATTGGCCGGCTCGCGCGTTACAGAATGTCCGACGCGTAGTCGGCGAGTCGCGAGCGTTCGCCGCGCGCGAGGGTCACGTGGCCGCTGTGGCCCCAGCCCTTGAAGCGGTCGACGACGTAGGTCAGGCCCGAACTGCCTTCGGTCAGGTAAGGCGTGTCGATCTGCGCGATGTTGCCGAGGCAGACGATCTTCGTGCCGGGGCCCGCGCGCGTGACGAGCGTCTTCATCTGCTTCGGCGTCAGGTTCTGCGCCTCGTCGATGATCAGGTACTTGTCGACGAACGTGCGGCCGCGCATGAAGTTCATGCTCTTCACCTTCAGGCGCGAACGGATCAGTTCCTGTGTCGCGGCACGGCCCCATTCGCCGGCCGCGTCGTCGGTCTTCTGCAGCACTTCGAGGTTGTCGTCGAATGCGCCCATCCACGGCTGCATCTTCTCTTCCTCGGTGCCGGGCAGGAAACCGATGTCCTCGCCGACGGGCACGGTCGCGCGCGTCACGATGATCTCGTTGTAGCGCTTGTCGTCGAGCACCTGCGCGAGGCCGGCCGCGAGCGCGACGAGCGTCTTGCCGGTGCCGGCCTGACCGAGCAGCGTGACGAAGTCGATCTCGGGGTTCATCAGCAGGTTCAGCGCGAAGTTCTGCTCGCGGTTGCGCGCGGTGATGCCCCACACGTTGTTCTTGTGGTGGCTGTAGTCGCGCAGCGTCTGCAGCAGCGCCGTCTTGCCGTTCAGCTCGCGGACGATCGCGTGGAACGTCGGCTCGCCGTTCTGCGGCTCCAGATAGACGAACTCGTTGACGAGCATCGACGCGACGAGCGGGCCCGTCACGCGGTAGTACGTGGTGCCCGTCTTCGTGTCCTGCCAGCTCTCCATGCCCTTCGCGTGCTTGGTCCAGAAGTCCTGCGGCAGTTCGCGCACGCCGTTGTACAGGAGATCCGAATCCTCGAGCACCTGGTCGTTGAAGTAGTCTTCCGCGGGCAGGCCGAGCGCGTGCGCCTTGATCCGCATGTTGATGTCTTTCGACACCAGCACGACCTGGCGATCGGGGCGGTCGCGCTGCAGCGCGCGCACGACGCCGAGGATCTGGTTGTCGGCCTTGCCTTCGGGCAGGCCTTCGACGGGCGCGATGTCGGCGAGCTTCGTCTGGAAGTACAGGCGGCCGAGCGCGTCGCGGCTGCCGAGGCGCGACAGCGGAATGCCGGCCGAGATCGGGCCGCCGTCGGCGACGAGCGCGTCGAGCGTGCGGCTGACCTGGCGTGCATTGCGCGCGACTTCGGACATCCCCTTCTTGTGGTTGTCGAGTTCCTCGAGCGTCATCATCGGCAGATAGACGTCGTGTTCCTCGAAGCGGAAGAGGCTGCTCGGGTCGTGCATCAGCACGTTGGTGTCGAGCACGAACAGTTTCTGCTGTTCGGCTTCGGCGGGTTTGCGGCCGCGCGACTTCGTCGCGGCGCCGGCGTCGCGCGCGGGCGTGGCCGCCGGTTTGCCGGCGGCCGGTTTGTCGTTGCGTGCGACGACCGGCGCCGTGGGCTCGACGGGTGCCGGCAGCGGCTGCAGCAGGGCGGCCGTCTGCTTGGTCTTGCGGCCGCGCGCGGGTGCGCTCGCGGCGCCGGACACCGAAGACGCGACGGCGCGCAACGGCGCGGCCGTGTTCGCGGCTTCGATCATCGGTGGGGCCACGCTGGCCGAACCATAGTCACCGGCTGTGGATGCGTCCCCTTCGGCGGATTTCTTCGCGGCTTTCGCGGGCCGCGCTTTCGCCTTGTATTCGTCGGGCGGCAGCAGGCTGCCGAGCTTGCTGGGGGGAGTAGGCAAAGGCATGGTGTCCCTCGGGAGGAATCGTGTCGCATGAAGTGCGCCGCTGATCGCATCCTGCGTGACGTAGACGCATGCAGTTTGCGCGCGGTGGCGCACAGGAATTTCGTCTAGCCGGTTCGCCTAAGTGTCGATCAGCTCCTCGATGCGGTAAGGGCCGGACCGGGGAGGGCCGGCGCGCGTTCCATAAAAAAAGCCGCTGCCCCGTCGACAGGGACATGCGGCTCGGCTGATGCCGTCGTGATGCGCGTCAGGTGCCGGCAAGCATTGCAACGGGCACCGGCGCAGCTACGAGAAATATGGGGCGAACTGGCATTCATTGCGGCCCAATATAACGCGCCTCAAAGCGCTTGTACAGCCTTTAGCACGTCGTCCACGTGACCCGGTACCTTGATGCCGCGCCATGCCTGGCGAAGCACGCCGTCGGCGTCGATCAGGAACGTCGAGCGCTCGATTCCGCGCACTTCCTTGCCATACATTTTCTTCATCTTGATGACATCGAACAACGCGCACAGCGCTTCGTCGGCATCGGAGATCAGCGGGAACGGCAGCTCGAGCTTGGCCTTGAAATTGTCGTGCGAGCGCAGGCTGTCGCGCGACACGCCGATGACTTCCGCACCGGCTTTCTTGAACTTCGGATAGAGATCGCGGAACTGCAGCCCTTCGGTCGTGCAGCCCGGCGTGTTGTCCTTCGGATAGAAGTACAGCACGAGCTTCTTGCCCTTCAGGTCGGACAGCGAAATGTCGCCGCCCGTGGCCGGTGCGGTGAAATCGGGAACTTGACGGTCAACTTCGACGGACACGTGTTTCTCCTGTTGTTATGGAAGAGCGCCGCTGCGGCGGCGCGGTTCGGCGGGGCGGCGCAGCAGCGCTTCGCAAGGGCGGCGACGCCGGCGCGCGCGAACTCAGTCGGGCTGGACGATCAGCTCACCGGAGCGGCCGGGGATTTCGCCCCACGCGACAGGGTACGATGGCAGCGAGTCGCGGTCCAGCGTCGCATGGTAGTCGCCCATCGTCGCGAACGTGTGGCCTTGCGCACGCCAGCCGGCGAGCAGTTGCTCGAATACGGGCGCGAGCTTCTGGCCTTCGAGCTCCGCATGCAGCGTGAACACCTGGTCGTGCGGATTGGTTTCGGTGAACTTGAGGAGGTGCGCGGCGACGTTGTGCGTGTCGACGCCGTCGACGCCGAGCACTTCGTCGAGCGTCGGCAGCGTGGTCGGCATCTGCACGTGCGACAGCGTGCGGCCGCCGACCACGGGCAGGTACGGCGAGTGGCCGCGACCGTCGGACGCGTAGCGCATCCCCCACGCGTCGATCTGCTCGAACGCGGCGTCGTTCATCTGCCAGCCCGCCGCGCCGTGCGTGACGGGCGGCGCGCCGAAGATCTCGACGAAGCGCGCGTGACTCTTCTGCATTTCGCGCGCGGTCCAGTCGCGATCGCGTACGCGCACGTTGTCCTGCCAGTAGACGTGATCCCACGTGTGGATCCCGCATTCGAAGCCGGCCTCGTGAATCGCACGCATGTCGGCGATCGCGCGGCGACCGATGTCGGGGCCGGGCAGCAGCACGCCGTACATCAGTTGCTTCACGCCGTAGTGCTCGACCACCGACGTGCGCGACACCTTCTTCAGGAAGCCCGGGCGGAACACGCGCCGCAGTGCCCAGCCCGTGTGATCGGGGCCGAGGCTGAAGAGGAAGGTCGCGCGCGCATTGAAGCGATCGAAGATGCGCGCGAGGTTCGGCACGCCTTCGCGCGTGCCGCGCAGCGTGTCGACGTCGATCTTGAGGACGATACGAGCCAAGCGAGCGTCCCGATCAGCCTTGCTGTTCGACGAGCGCGCGCGCGTCGGCGACGTGGCCGCGATACGCTTCGAAGATGTTGCGCAGCGCGTCGTCGAACGTCGCCTGCGGCGCCCAGCCGAGCTCCTGCATCGTGTTGTCGATCTTCGGCACGCGGTTCTGCACGTCCTGGTAGCCGTTACCGTAGTAGGCGCCGGACGTCGTTTCGACGAGCTTCACCTGCTTGGCCGACTCGGCGTACTCGGGGAATTCCGCGGCCAGTTCGAGCATCTTGTGCGCGAGCTCGCGAACCGAGAAGTTGTTCTTCGGATTCCCGATGTTGTAGATCTTGCCCGACGCGACGCCGCCCTTGTTCTCGATGATCTTCATCAGCGCGCTGATGCCGTCGCCGATATCGGTGAACGCGCGCTTCTGCGAGCCGCCGTCGACGAGGCTGATGTTCTCGCCGCGCACGATGTGGCCCAGGAACTGCGTGACCACGCGCGAGCTGCCTTCCTTCGGCGTGTAGATCGAGTCGAGGCCCGGGCCGATCCAGTTGAACGGACGGAACAGCGTGAAGTTCAGGCCTTCCATCCCGTAGCCCCAGATCACGCGGTCCATCAGCTGCTTCGAGCACGCATAGATCCAGCGCGGCTTGTTGATCGGGCCGTAGGTGAGCGCCGACGCGTCCGGGTCGAACTGCTCGTCCGAGCACATGCCGTAGACCTCGGAGGTCGACGGGAACACGAGGTGCTTGCCGTACTTGACGGCCGAACGCACGATCGGCAGGTTCGCCTCGAAGTCGAGTTCGAACACGCGCAGCGGCTGCTGGACGTAGGTGGCCGGCGTCGCGATCGCGACGAGCGGCAGGATCACGTCGCACTTCTTCACGTGATACTCGACCCACTCCTTGTTGATCGTGATGTCGCCTTCGAAGAAATGCATCCGCTCGTGGTTGACGAGGTCGCCCAGCCGGTCGGTCTGCATGTCCATGCCGAACACTTCCCAATCGGTGGTTTCAAGAATGCGCTTCGACAGGTGATGGCCGATGAAGCCGTTCACACCCAGGATCAGGACTTTTTTTGCTTTCATGAATGACGGGAAGAATGAATGAACTGCGCGAATTCCGCGGGCGTCACGACGGTTTCGCCGCCGTCGCGCTGCTGCCACAGCTCGAGAATGGATAGGGCGCGGCTGTCGCCGCAGACGCCGAATAGCGCATTATCGCTTACGTGCAGGCCGGGCGGCAAATCTGCCGCGGCCGCCGCCGCCGCGCTGCCGGGCGCCGCGAGGCGCGCGCGCGCGATCACGAAGCGCGCGCCGCCGACGTCCGTGAATGCACCCGGATACGGGGGGGCGACCGCGCGCACCAGGTTGTAGACCTGCGCGGCCGGTTTCGACCAGTCGACGCGGCCGTCCTCGGGCTTGCGTCCGCCGTAGTAGCTGCCGGTCGCGAGATCGTTCGGCAGGTGCGGCGCCTCGCCCGCGAGCAGCGCGGGCAGCACGCGCCACAGCGTCTGCTCGGCGGCCACCGTGACCTTGTCGAATACCTGCGCGGCCGTATCGTCCGGCAGGATCGGCACCGCGGTCTGCGCGAGGATCGCGCCCGCGTCGGGCTTGGCGGCCATTTCGTGCAGCGTCGCGCCGGTTTCGGTCTCGCCGTTCAGCACGGCCCAGTTGGTCGGTACCCGACCCCGGTATTTCGGCAGCAGCGAACCGTGCATGTTGTATGCGCCGCGCGGCGCGATCGCGAGCAGGTCCACCGGCAACATGTGCCGATAGTAGAACGAGAAGATGAAATCGGGCTGCGCGTCGGACACCGCGCTGCGCAGCGCCGGATCGGCGGGATCGGCCGGCGTGACGACCGGAATGCCGTGTTCGGCTGCGACGGACGCGACGCTGCCGAACCAGATGTTCTCGTTCGGATTGTCCTCGTGCGTGACGACCAGCGCGACGTCGACGCCGCGCGCGAGCAGCACCTGCAGGCAGCGTACGCCGACGTTGTGATACGCGAAGACGACCGCGCGCGGCTTCATTGCGCGGCTCCCGGGTGGTGCCCGGCGGCCGGCACCGGCGGCACGCCGTCGTGCTGCTCGAGCACGGCCTGGATCAGGTAGCGCGGCCGCGCGCGCACCTGCTGGTAGATGCGGCCGACGTATTCGCCGAGCAGGCCGAGCGCGAAGATGATCACGCCGAGCAGGAAGAACGTGATCGCGAACAGCGTGAACACGCCTTGCACTTCCGCGCCGACGATGAAGCGGCGCACGAGCAGCAGCACGAACAGCGCGGCGGAGCCGAGCGACAGGATCACGCCGATGAACGACAGCCACTGCAACGGCACGACCGAGAAGCCCGTCACCAGGTCGAAGTTCAGCCGGATCAGGCTGTACAGCGAATACTTCGATTCGCCCGCGAAGCGTTCCTCGTGCGCGACCTCGATTTCGGTCGGGTTCTGCGCGAACGTGTACGCGAGCGCGGGGATGAACGTGTTGACTTCGCCGCACACGTTGATCGTGTCGATGATGCGGCGGCTGTACGCGCGCAGCATGCAGCCCTGGTCGGTCATCTTGATGCGCGTGATGCGTTCGCGCAGCCGGTTCATCATCTGCGACGCCTTGCGTCGCCACAGGCTGTCCTGGCGCTGCTTGCGGATCGAGCCGACGTAGTCGTGGCCCTCGCGCATTTTCGCGATCAGCTTGCCGATTTCCTCGGGCGGGTTCTGCAGGTCGGCGTCGAGCGTGACGACGATCTCGCCGCGCGATTGCGCGAAGCCGGCGAGGATCGCCATGTGCTGGCCGTAGTTGCCGTTGAGCAGCACCACGCGCGTCGTGTCGGGGCGCACGTGGAACTGGTCGGCGAGCATCGCGGCCGAGCGGTCGCGGCTGCCGTCGTTGATCAGGATCACTTCGTACGACACGTCGAGTGCGTCGAGCGCCGGATACAGCCGCGCGAACAGCGCGGCGAGGCCGTCTTCCTCGTTGTACACGGGGATGATGACCGATACTTCGGGCCGGCCGGCGTCCAGGTGCGCGGCGCCCGAATGCCCGGCGCGTGCTTCAAGGTGACTCATGTACGCTTATTTTCCGTATTGTTCGCAAATCTGATTGACGGCGTCGACCACGCGACGCACGTCGCCTTCCGTCATCTGCGTAAACAGCGGCAGCGTGACGGTCGACGCGCCGTACCGCTCGGCGTGGGGGAACATGCCCTCCTTGAAACCGCGCGCACGGTACAGCGTGAAAAGATGGATCGCCGGGTAGTGGATGCCCGTGCCGATGCCGCGTTCCTTCATCTGCGCCATGAACTCGGCGCGCGAGATCGACAGCCGCTCGAGCGGCAGCGTGACCAGGAACATGTGCCAGTTGCCGTTCTCGAATTCGGCGACCGGCAGGCCGACGCCGAGCTTCACGGCCGCGCCGCCGTCGAACGCGGCGAAATACGCGCGGGCGAGGGCGCGGCGCTGCGCGGTGAAGCGCTCGATGTGCGGCAACTGGCCGAGGCCGACGCGCGCGGCCACGTCGGTCAGGTTGTACTTGCCGCCGAGCACGTCGCAGTCCATCCCGTCGAAGCCGGTGCGCGTGATGCCCTGCAACCGGTACTTCTGCGCGAGCACGGCTTCGTCCTTGTCGTTCAGCACGAGCGCGCCGCCTTCGATCGTCGTCAGGTTCTTGTTCGCGTGGAAGCTGAACGACACGATGTCGCCGATTGCGCCGATGCGCTTGCCGCGCCACGTCGAGCCGAACGCCTGCGCGGCGTCCTCGATCACGCGCAGCTTGTGCGCGCGGGCGATCGCGTACAGGCGGTCCATGTCGACCGGCAGGCCGGACAGGAACACGGGGATGATCGCCTTCGTGCGCGGCGTGATCGCCTGTTCGAGCTTGTCGAGGTCGATGTTGCGCGTGACGGGATCGATGTCGGCGAACACGGGCGTCGCGCCCGTTTCGATGATCACGTTGCTGGTCGAGACCCACGACGCAGGCGTCGTGATCACCTCGTCGCCGGGGCCGACGCCCGCGATGCGCAGGCCGATCTCGAGCGTGCAGGTGCCCGAATTGAATGCGCGGACCGGACGGCCGCCGCAGTACTCGGACAGCGCGGCCTCGAATTTCTGGCACTGCGGGCCGGTGGTGATCCAGCCCGAGCGCAGCACGTCGACGACGCCCTGGATGGTTTCCTCATCGATCTCGGGGCGGGTGAACGGCAGAAACGGAGCAGTAGTCTGGCTCATGAACGCGTTTGGCCTGTAATGGCGTGTAATAAAAGGGTCGGGCGATCCGTCCGAAACCGGCATTAAACACCGGTTGGCCGATTCGCACCGTGATTTTTTGTAGGCGGACGCTTAACGCGGCGGGCCGTGTTCAGCTGCGCGCGAGCACGAGCACGCCGATCAGGATGATGCCGATGCCGACGAGCCGCTGGACCGACAACACCTCGCCGAACAGGTACCACGCCGCGAACGCGTTGACGACGTAGCCGAGCGACAGCATCGGGTACGCGATCGACACGTCGACCCGCGACAGCCCGACGATCCACACGACGACGCTCAGCACGTAGCAGCCGAGGCCGCCGATGATCGGCAACTGGGTCGCGATCTTGAGCCCGACCGGGATGATGTTCGCACGGCTGAATTCGAAGTGTCCAACGGCGTTGACGCCGGCTTTCAGCAGAAGTTGCGCACAGGCGTTGAGCATCACGCCGGTGACGATGCAGACGAACGAAACGGGATTCATGCGGCGGGCGTCCTTACGATTGCGGTTTCTCGACGATCACGCGGCGGTTGTCGCGCGCGATCACGCGCATCGGCACGCCTTCCTTGACCAGCGCGTCGTACTGGCCAGGCGCCATGATCGCGAGCGCATGGGTGTCCTGCTTCCAGCGCGCGATCCATTCGCCGACGGTCGGGATCCATTTGTTCGGCTCGACCGAGATTCCGAACGCGAGCTCGTCCTGGCGCTGCACCATGATCGTCGTGTGGCCCACGTAGAACGGGAACGTGTGATCGAGCATCTCGACCGAGTAGAACGGCGTGTCGGGCGGCAGTTTCGCCAGTTCGGCGCGCACGGCCGGCGCGAGCAGCGCGCCCGAGCTGTAGCGGCCGAACTCGTCGTGCCCGGTGCCGCCGATCGTGCCGAACGCGAGCCACGCGGCGCCGAACGCGGCGAGCGCGGCGGCCACGCCCGCGCGGCGGTTCAGCCACGCGGCCGCGAGCGTCAGCGCGGCCGAGACCGCGAGACCGGCGTACAGCCATATCTGGAATGCGCGGTACAGCGCGTTCGGCGTGCGGGCGTCGCCCTGGTAAGCGAGGAAGATGATCCCGAACGCTGCGGCGACGAAGAACACGAGGTAGCCGAGCAGATGGCGACGGAAGCGCTCGGCCGTCATCAGCGGCAGGTACGCGCCGATGATCAGCGCGAGCGCCGGCGCGACCGGCAGCACGTACGAGATCAGCTTCGAATGCGACGCGCTGAAGAACAGGAAGATGAACGCGCTCCAGATCAGCAGCACGAGCATCGGCGAGAAGCCGTTCGGCTGGCGCGGCATGCGCAGCGCATGACGGACGCTCTGCCACGCGACCGACAGCCACGGCAGGAAGCCGACCAGCAGCACCGGCACGAAGTAGTACAGCGGGCCCGGGCGGTTCTGTTCCGGGGTCAGGTACCGGCGGAACTGCTGGACGATGAAGAAGAAGTTGAAGAATTCGGGGTTGCGCTGCTGGACGAGCACGAACCACGGCAGGACGATCGCGAAGAAGATCACGAGGCCGCTGACCAGGTACAGGCGCTTCCACAATGCCCAGTCGCGCGCGATCAGCGTATACAGCACGAGCACGGCGCCGGGCAGGATCAGGCCGACGAGGCCCTTGGACAGCACCGCGAACGCCATCGCGGCCCAGCACGCCCACATCCAGCCGCGCACCGCGGCCGGGCGCAGCCCGGGCCGTTGCGCGAGCAGCAGCGAGCAGAGCGACAGCGCCATCCAGAACGCGAGCCCCATGTCGAGCGCGTTGAAGTGGCCCATCAGGTTCCAGTACGGCGAGCTGGCGAGCACGACGGCCGCGAGGAAGCCCGACAGCGGGTTGAACAGGCGCGCGCCGGTGTAGCCGACGAGCAGCACGCCGGCGAAGCTCGCCACCGCGGTATACAGACGCGCCTGCCATTCGCCGATGCCGAACCACGCGAACGTCAGCGCGTTCAGCCAGGTTTGCAGCGGCGGCTTCTCGAAGTACTTGTAGCCGTTGTAGCGCGGCGTGATCCAGTCGCCGGTGACGAACATCTCGCGCGCCATTTCCGCATAGCGGCCTTCGTCGCTCGGGATCAGGTGGCGCAGCCCGAGCGGCGCGAACCAGACGATCGCGAGCGCGACGAGCAGGAGGACGAGCGTGATGCGATTGAGCGGTAGCCTCGACGGCGTATCGTTCATGGGTTTTCAGCCTGTTTGGTTGTTGTGACGGGCCGCCGGCGGATGCGCCGGGGCCGGGCGGCCTGACTGGGCGATCGGGGGATCGACCCGCTGCGCCGGCCCGATTTTTACCGCATCGGGGCTTAACGTTCAATTAAGAGCGCGGCGGCGACTTTGCGGCCCTCGGCCATCAGGATGTTGTAGGTGCGGCAGGCGGCCTGGAAATCCATCGTCTCGACGCCGATCCGCTTCGCGGTGAGCGCCGCGACGAGCCGCGGGTGCGGGAAACGCAGCCGCGCGCCGCTGCCGAAGATCACGAGCTCGGGCGTCGGGTCGAGCAGCATCGCGAAATGCTCGGGCGCGAGCGCGTCGAACGACGACACGGGCCACGCCTGGACCGGCGCGCCGGGCAGCACGATGACGCTCGTTTCATGGCGTTCGAGGTTGACGTCGACATAATCGGGGCCGTAGCCGGTGACGGTGTTGAGCGCGCCGCTCGTGTCCTGGTGCAGTTTCAAATCGGTATTCCGCGGTTCCGTAGGGGAATGGGTTGGCGGGGCCGTACGGCCCGGCTGGCCGGTTTCGCGCCCTCGGGCACGCGCGGACGCCCGACGGCGCGGGCCCGGCGCGGCTATGGTGCATTGCGAAAGTCGGCCAAAATCCGCTAAATTATAACTTTTTGGTCGCCTGCGGGCGCCACTTGCGTCGTGCGCCGCCACAAGCTGCGTCCGACCGCCGCTTTTTCCCAGCCTAGACAGCGCGCACAGACCGGCCGCTTTCCAGTTTTGATCCCGTCCCCCCGGCCGCAAGGCCAATCCAGGAACCGTGTCGTCGTGAAACCGATTCAGAAGTCGAACAAGCTGCTCAACGTCTGCTACGACATCCGTGGCCCGGTGCTCGAGCACGCGAAGCGCCTCGAGGAAGAAGGCCACCGCATCATCAAGCTGAACATCGGCAACCTCGCGCCGTTCGGGTTCGACGCGCCGGACGAGATCATCCAGGACATGATCCGCAACCTGCCGGCATCGTCCGGCTATTCGGATTCGAAGGGCGTGTTCTCGGCGCGCAAGGCCGTGATGCACTACACGCAGGAAAAGGGCGTCGTCGGCGTCGGCCTCGACGACATCTACATCGGCAACGGCGCGTCCGAGCTGATCGTGATGGCGACCCAGGCGCTGCTGAACGACGGCGACGAAGTGCTGCTGCCCGCGCCCGACTACCCGCTGTGGACGGCCGCCGTGAGCCTGTCGGGCGGCACGCCGGTGCACTACGTGTGCGACGAGCAGAACGCGTGGATGCCCGATCTCGACGACATCCGCAGCAAGATCACGCCGAACACGAAGGCGATCGTCGTCATCAACCCGAACAATCCGACCGGCGCGCTTTATTCCGACGAATTGCTGCTCGAGTTGCTCGAGATCGCGCGCCAGCACGGGCTGATCGTGTTCGCCGACGAGGTCTACGACAAGATCGTCTACGACGGCCTCGAGCACACCGCGCTGGGTGCGCTGTCGGAGGACGTGATCACCGTCACGTTCAACAGCCTGTCGAAGAGCTATCGGTCGTGCGGCTATCGCGCGGGCTGGATGGCCGTGTCGGGCCTCGGCGGCGACAACCGCCGGCGCGCAAAGGATTACCTCGAAGGGCTCGGCATCCTGTCGTCGATGCGCCTGTGCGCGAACGTGCCCGGCCAGTTCGCGATCCAGACGGCGCTCGGCGGCTACCAGAGCATCAACGAGCTGATCGTGCCGAGCGGGCGCCTGTACAAGCAGCGCGAGCTCGCGTACGACATGCTGACGTCGATCCCGGGCGTGACCTGCGTGAAACCGCAGGCCGCGCTGTACATGTTCCCGCGCCTCGACCCGAAGCTCTACCCGATCCAGAACGACCAGCAGTTCATTCTCGACCTGTTGCTCGAGGAACGCGTGCTGCTCGTGCAGGGCACGGGGTTCAACTGGGCGACGCCGGACCACTTCCGCGTGGTCTTCCTGCCGAACCTCGACGACCTGGCCGATTCGATCAACCGGATCGCACGCTTTCTCGACGGCTACCGCAAGCGCCATTCGGTCTGAGCGGGCAGGGGCCGCACGGAACTCACTACTTCTTACTCATCGATCACACGCAGCATGGAACCGATCAAAGTTGGCCTGTTGGGCTTCGGCACCGTCGGCAGCGGCACCTTCACGGTGTTGCACCGCAACCAGGAAGAAATCAAACGACGCGCGGGGCGCGGCATCGAGGTCGCGCGCATCGCCGTGCGCAACCCGGCCAAGGCGCAGGCCGCGCTCGGCGCTCACGCCGGCACCGCGCAGATCACCGACGATTTCAACGCGGTCGTCGACGATCCGTCGATCGCGATCGTCGCCGAGATGATCGGTGGCACGGGCATCGCGCGCGAGCTCGTGCTGCGCGCGATCGCGAACGGCAAGCACGTCGTGACGGCGAACAAGGCGCTGCTCGCGGTGCACGGCACCGAGATCTTCGAAGCCGCGCGCGAGCAAGGCGTGATGGTCGCGTTCGAGGCGGCCGTCGCCGGCGGCATCCCGATCATCAAGGCGCTGCGCGAAGGCCTGACCGCGAACCGCATCCAGTACATCGCCGGCATCATCAACGGCACGACGAACTACATCCTGTCGGAAATGCGCGACCGCGGGCTCGACTTCGCGACCGCGCTGAAGGCCGCGCAGGAACTCGGCTACGCGGAAGCCGATCCGACCTTCGACATCGAAGGCGTCGACGCCGCGCACAAGGCGACGATCATGAGCGCGATCGCGTTCGGCGTGCCGGTGCAGTTCGACCGCGCGTACGTCGAAGGCATCAGCAAGCTCGACGCGACCGACATCCGCTACGCGGAGGAGCTCGGCTACCGGATCAAGCTGCTCGGCATCGCGCGCCGCGCCGCGAACGGCATCGAGCTGCGCGTGCACCCGACGCTGATCCCGGAAAAGCGCCTGCTCGCGAACGTCGAGGGCGCGATGAACGCGGTCGTCGTGCATGGCGACGCGGTCGGCACGACGCTGTACTACGGCAAGGGTGCGGGCGCGGAGCCGACTGCGTCGGCCGTGGTCGCGGATCTCGTCGACGTCACGCGCCTGCATACGGCCGATCCCGAGCATCGCGTGCCGCACCTCGCGTTCCAGCCGGACAGCCTGTCGAATACGCCGATTTTGCCGATCGAGGAAGTGACGAGCGGCTACTACCTGCGCCTGCGGGTCGCCGACCAGACCGGCGTGCTCGCCGCCATCACGCGCATCCTCGCCGAATCGGGCATCTCGATCGACGCGCTGCTGCAGAAGGAATCGGAGCAGATCGACGGCGCGAACGGCGAAACCGACATCATCCTGATCACGCACGAAACGGTCGAGAAGAACGTCAATGCGGCGATCGCACAAATCGAGAGCCTCGCGACCGTCGTGTCGAAGGTGACGAAGCTGCGCATGGAAGCGCTGAACTGAGGCTGACGACATGAACTACATTTCCACGCGCGGCGCCGGCATCGGCGAGCGCCACACGTTCTCCGACATCCTGCTCGGCGGTCTCGCGAAGGACGGCGGGCTCTATCTGCCGGCCGAATACCCGAAGGTCTCCGCCGACGAGCTCGCGCGCTGGCGCACGCTGCCGTACGCGGATCTCGCATTCGAGATCCTGTCGAAGTTCTGCGACGACGTGCCGGCCGACGACCTGCGCGCGATCACGCGCCGCACGTATACGGCCGCCGTGTACAGCAACACGCGCCACGGCGAGAACGCGTCCGACATCACGCCGCTGAAGACGCTCGGCACCGAGAGCGGTGCGGCGCTGTCGCTGCTCGAACTGTCGAACGGCCCGACGCTCGCGTTCAAGGACATGGCGATGCAGTTGCTCGGCAACCTGTTCGAGTACACGCTCGCGAAGCACGGCCAAACGCTGAACATCCTCGGCGCGACGTCGGGCGACACCGGCAGCGCGGCCGAATACGCGATGCGCGGCAAGGCCGGCGTGCGCGTGTTCATGCTGTCGCCGCACAAGAAGATGAGCGCGTTCCAGACGGCGCAGATGTTCAGCCTGCAGGATCCGAACATCTTCAACCTCGCGGTCGAAGGCGTGTTCGACGATTGCCAGGACATCGTGAAGGCCGTGTCGAACGATCATGCGTTCAAGGCGCGGCAGAAGATCGGCACCGTCAACTCGATCAACTGGGCGCGCGTCGTCGCGCAGGTCGTGTACTACTTCAAGGGCTACTTCGCGGCGACGCGGTCCAACGACGAGCGCGTGTCGTTTACGGTGCCGTCGGGCAACTTCGGCAACGTCTGCGCGGGCCACATTGCGCGGATGATGGGCCTGCCGATCGCGAAGCTCGTCGTGGCGACCAACGAGAACGACGTGCTCGACGAGTTCTTCCGCACCGGCGCGTATCGCGTGCGCAGCGCCGAGAACACCTATCACACGAGCAGCCCGAGCATGGACATCTCGAAGGCATCCAACTTCGAGCGCTTCGTGTTCGACCTGCTCGGCCGCGATCCGGCCCGCGTGATGCAACTGTTCCGCGACGTCGAGGAGAAGGGCGGGTTCGATCTCGCGGCGAGCGGCGATTTCGCGCGCGTCGCCGAATTCGGTTTCGTGTCCGGCCGCAGCAGCCACGCCGACCGTATCGCGACGATTCGCGACGTGTTCTCGCGCTACGACACGATGATCGATACGCATACGGCCGACGGCGTGAAGGTCGCGCGCGAGCATCTGGAGGCCGGCGTGCCGATGGTCGTGCTCGAGACGGCGCAGCCGATCAAGTTCGGCGAGACGATCCGCGAAGCGCTCGATCGCGAAGCCGAGCGGCCGGCCGCATTCGACGGGCTCGAGGCGCTGCCGCAGCGCTTCGAGGTTGTGAAGGCCGATGCGCAGCAGGTGAAGGACTTCATCGCCGCCCATACGGGCGCATGACGCGCGGCCGGGCCTGCGGGCCCGGTCGTGCAGGACGGCCGGAATGCCGATTCGTCGAACGGATCGGGTTCCGGCCGTTTCGTTTGGCCCGCGGCATCGCAGGTGGCGCGAAACGCGTGCCAAATCCGCGGGTTCGCGCCGATCACAGTCTTCGCATGTCCGCCATATCGCACGCCCGCGTGGCGGCGTCGCTACAATGACGTACTGACTCCAACGATTCCCGATTCCATCGATGTCGAACCCGAATCCCGCGGCGCCGCGCGCGCCGATGCTGTCGACCGCCGAGGCGCTCGCCGCGCTGCTCGATGCCGCGCAGCCGCTGCCCGGCGCCGAAACCGTCGCCACGCTCGACGCGCTCGGCCGCGTGCTGGCGGCCGACGTGAGTTCGCCGCTCGACGTGCCGCCGATGCATACGAGCGCGATGGACGGTTATGCGGTGCGCGTCGCCGACCTGCTGCACGGCGATCGACGCTTGCCGGTGTCGCAGCGCATTCCGGCCGGCCATCCGGCCGCGCCGCTCGCGGCCGGCACGGCCGCGCGGATCTTCACCGGCGCGACGGTGCCGCCCGGCGCCGATGCCGTCGTGATGCAGGAGCAGACGTCGGCCGACGGCGACGCGGTCGAGATCCTCCACACGCCGAAGGCCGGCGAATGGATCACCGCGCAGGGCGCGGACATCCGGCAGGGTGCGGTGATCCTGCCGGCCGGCACGCGGCTCACGCCGCAGGCGCTCGGCCTGGCCGCATCGGTCGGCTGCGCGCAACTGTCGGTCGCGCGGCGGATTCGCGTGGCGGTGTTCTTCACCGGCGACGAACTGACGATGCCCGGCGAGCCGCTGAAGCCCGGTGCGATCTACAACTCGAACCGCTTCACGCTGCGCGGGCTGCTCGAGCGGCTCGGCTGCCACGTGACCGACTACGGGATCGTGCCCGACTCGCTGGCCGCGACGCGCGACACGCTGCGCGAGGCCGCCCGCGATCACGACGTGATCCTGACGAGCGGCGGCGTGTCGGTCGGCGACGAGGACCACGTGAAGCCGGCCGTCGAGGCCGAAGGGCGGCTCGCGCTGTGGCAGATCGCGATGAAGCCCGGCAAGCCGCTCGCGTACGGCGCGGTGCGCCGCGGCGACGAGCGCGCCGACGCGCATTTCATCGGGCTGCCCGGCAATCCCGTCTCGAGCTTCGTCACGTTCCTGCTGTTCGTGCGGCCGTTCCTGCTGCGCCTGTCCGGTGTGCGCGACGTCGCGCCGCGCGCGTTGTCGCTGCGTGCCGATTTTTCGCAGAGCAAGGGCGACCGGCGCAACGAATTCCTGCGTGCGCGCGTCAATGCGGCCGGCGGCCTCGACCTGTTCCCGAACCAGAGCTCGGCCGTGCTCACGTCGACGGTCTGGGGCGACGGCCTGATCGACAATCCGCCGCAGCACGCGATCAGCGCAGGCGAGACCGTGCGTTTCATCCCGTTTTCCGAATTGCTGTCGTAACGCGGCGGCTCCCCGAACCATGAAGATTCAGCTGAAATTTTTTGCAAGCGTGCGTGAAGCACTGGGCGTGGCCGACGAAGAAGCCGACGTGCCGGACAGCGTGACGACCGTCGGCGACGTGCGCGCGTGGCTGCGCGTGCGCGGCGGCGCGTGGGCCGACACGCTCGCCGAAGGGCGCGCACTGCGCATGGCCTGCAACCACGAGATGACCGACCCCGACACGCGGCTTACCGAAGGTTGCGAGGTCGCGTTCTTCCCGCCGGTGACGGGCGGTTGAGGCTTGCAAGGGGCCCGGGCAAGCGCTGAAGCGCTCACTCGGGTCGACCGCGAAGCATGGGACCCGAGTAAGCGCTAAAGCGCTAACTCGGGTCGACAGCGATGCATGGGACCCGAGTAAGCGCTAAAGCGCCAACTCGGGTCGACAGGAGCAGACGATGGCTATGGTGCGAGTCCAGACCGACGATTTCGATCTGAATGCCGAAGTGGCGGCGTTGCGCGCGCGCAACCCGAAGATCGGCGCGGTCGCGTGCTTCGTCGGCACGGTGCGTGACCTGAACGAAGGCGATGCGGTCGCCGTCATGGAACTCGAGCACTATCCGGGCATGACCGAGAAGGCGCTCGAGAAGATCGCGGCCGAGGCCGGCCGCCGCTGGCCGGGCATCGACGTCGCGATCGTGCATCGGGTCGGCAGGCTGCTGCCCCTCGACCAGATCGTGATGGTCGCGACGGTCGCGTCGCACCGCGGCGATGCGTTCGCGTCGTGCGAGTTCGTGATGGACTATCTGAAGACCGAGGCGCCGTTCTGGAAAAAGGAAACGACGCCGGACGGCGAGCGCTGGGTCGATGCGCGCAATACCGACGACGCCGCGCTCGCGCGCTGGGGCCTCGAGTCGGGCAACACGCCGCGCTGAGCGCGGCACCCGGGCGATGCGGCGACGTGCCGCATGCACGCCATCGTCGTGCGTGACGGGCGTTACGCGTCCGGGTCGACGCCGCGCCCGATGATCTTCGTCGGAAACGGCTCGCCGCGGGCGCGCGACGGCAACCCATGCGGATCGTCGTCCGTGTCGCGGCGGCGCGGCGCGATCGCGTCGAGGAGCGCCTGCTGCTCGGGTGGAATCCGGTAGTCCCAACCGAACCGGCTCAACTGCAGGCTCTGCGCGATCCGCAATGCGGGCTCCATGAAACGGATCGCCGCGGGCGGCGCGTAGCGCGCGTCGACGGTCTTCAGGAACAGCGACAGCCAGCGGCTGAAATGGGCCGGCTCGATCCCCTCGAGCGGCTGGTGCGCTTGCTGCACGTTGCCGCGATAGCCCTTGGTGCCGAGCACGAGGCTCGACCAGAACGTCACCATCTTCGGCAGATGATCGTCCCAGCGCCCGGCCAGCTTCGCGTCGAACACGGGCCCGAGCAGCGGATCGGCGCGCACGCGGTCGTAGAACGCGTAGACGAGGTCGCGGATGTTGTCTTCGGTCGGCTCGGCGTCGCGAGGGCGGGCCGGTGCGGGTTCGGGCGAGGCGGGCAGGGCAGTCATGACAAAAAAGGGGCCGGTGGATCGGGGCGGCGGCGCGGGAGACGAGCAGGACGCCGGCCGGATTTTGACGCAAAATAGCGTCCTGTAACCCCTGAAAACGTGTAGATACTGCGCATCTTATTGCGCGCACGCGCTTCCGGCAACCCGCGGCCGCGCCACGGCACCATCATCGGCCCTGCACGCATCGAGAGCCGCCCGGCTGAGGTAATCGGGGCACGATCGATCTTTTCCGTATTCGCTCATGAGACTCACCGACTACACCGACTATTCGCTACGCGTGATGCTGTACCTGGCCGTGCGCGGTGACGGGCTCGCGACGATCCAGGAGATCTCGGACGCCTACGGCATCTCGAAGAACCATCTGATGAAAGTCGTCCAGCGACTCGGCGAACTGGGCTGGGTCGACACCGTTCGCGGCCGCAACGGCGGGTTGCGGCTGTTTGCCGATTCGCTGGAACTGACGGTCGGCCAGGTCGTGCGGGCGACCGAGAACGACTTCGCGCTGGTCGGCTGCTTTTCGCCCGACGGCAGCGAGTCGCGCGGCTGCGTGATCGAGCCGCAGTGCCGGCTGAAGGGCGTGCTGGCGGCCGCGCGCGATGCGTTCTTCGCGGAACTCGATCGTCACACGCTCGGCAACCTGGCCGAGCCCGCGTCACCGCTCATGGCGCTGCTCGGCATCCGTCCGGTCGCGCTCGTGCGTTCCGCACCAATGCCGGACGACGCGCCGGCCGCCGCCGAGCCGTCGTCGAAGGCCCACTGACACACGGGCGCCGCGCGCCGACTCCGCCCCCTCATCACACCGCTGGACCGTTTTCAGGCTATCCGGCAATTTTTGCGCTGAATCAACCCGAATTTCGCTTGAAAGCCGCATGACCATCCTCATCTTGGTGGTAATCGAAAATTGGAGGTCTCGACTAAATGAGAATCGACAAGCTCACCACCAAGTTCCAGGAAGCACTCGCGGACGCGCAAAGCCTTGCGGCCGGCCGCGACAATCAATACATCGAACCCGTTCACGTGCTGGCGGCGCTCGTCGCGCAGCAGGACGGCTCGGCCCGCTCGCTGATGTCGCGCGCGGGCGTGCACGTGCAGGCGCTGCAAGGCGCGCTGAACGAAGCGATCTCGCGCCTGCCGCAAGTGACGGGCACGGGCGGCGACATCCAGATCGGCCGTGAGTTGGCCGGGCTGCTGAACCAGGCCGACAAGGAAGCGCAGAAGCTCAACGACACGTTCATCGCGAGCGAGATGTTCCTGCTCGCCGTGTCCGACGACAAGGGCGAGGCCGGCAAGCTCGCACGCCAGCACGGCCTCACGCGCAAGTCGCTCGAAGCCGCGATCGCCGCGGTGCGCGGCGGCTCGCAGGTGCACAGCCAGGACGCGGAAAGCCAGCGCGAGGCGCTGAAGAAATACACGGTCGACCTGACCGAGCGCGCCCGCGCGGGCAAGCTCGATCCGGTGATCGGCCGCGACGACGAAATCCGCCGCTCGATCCAGATCCTGCAGCGCCGCACCAAGAACAACCCGGTGCTGATCGGCGAGCCGGGTGTCGGCAAGACCGCGATCGTCGAAGGGCTCGCGCAGCGGATCGTCAACGGCGAAGTGCCCGAGACGCTGAAGGGCAAGCGCGTGCTGTCGCTCGACATGGCCGCGCTGCTCGCCGGCGCGAAGTATCGCGGCGAGTTCGAGGAGCGCCTGAAGGCGGTGCTCAACGACATCGCGAAGGACGAAGGGCAGACGATCGTGTTCATCGATGAGATCCACACGATGGTCGGGGCAGGCAAGGCCGAAGGCGCGATGGACGCGGGCAACATGCTGAAGCCGGCGCTGTCGCGCGGCGAGCTGCACTGCATCGGCGCGACCACGCTCGACGAATACCGCAAATACATCGAGAAGGACGCCGCGCTCGAGCGCCGCTTCCAGAAGGTGCTCGTCGACGAGCCGAGCGTCGAGGCGACGATCGCGATCCTGCGCGGGCTGCAGGAGAAGTACGAACTGCACCACGGCGTGGACATCACCGACCCGGCGATCGTCGCCGCGGCCGAGCTGTCGCATCGCTACATCACCGACCGCTTCCTGCCCGACAAGGCCATCGACCTGATCGACGAAGCCGCTTCGAAGATCAAGATGGAAATCGATTCGAAGCCCGAAGAGATGGACAAGCTCGACCGCCGTCTGATCCAGCTGAAGATCGAGCGCGAAGCGGTGAAGAAGGAGCAGGACGAAGCGTCGCAGAAGCGCCTGCAGCTGATCGAGGAAGAGATCGACCGCCTCGGCCGCGAATATGCGGACCTGGAGGAGATCTGGACCGCCGAGAAGGCCGCGGTGCAGGGCAGCGCGCAGCTCAAGGAAGAGATCGAGAAGGTGCGGGCGGACATCGCGCGCCTGCAGCGTGAAGGCAAGCTGGAAAAGGTCGCCGAGCTGCAGTACGGCAAGCTGCCGCAGCTCGAGTCGCAACTGAAGCAGGTCACGCAGGCCGAAGAGCAGGAGCAGCACAACCCGACCCGCCCGCGCCTGCTGCGCACGCAGGTCGGCGCCGAGGAAATCGCGGAGGTCGTGTCGCGTTCGACGGGCATTCCCGTGTCGCGGATGATGCAGGGCGAACGCGAGAAGCTGCTGCACATCGAGGAAAAGCTGCACGAGCGCGTGGTCGGCCAGGACGAAGCGATCAGCGCGGTGGCCGATGCGATCCGTCGCTCGCGCGCAGGTCTCGCCGATCCGAACCGTCCGTACGGCTCGTTCCTGTTCCTCGGCCCGACGGGGGTCGGCAAGACCGAGCTGTGCAAGGCGCTGGCGTCGTTCCTGTTCGATTCGGAAGAGCACCTGATTCGCATCGACATGAGCGAGTTCATGGAGAAGCACAGCGTCGCGCGGCTGATCGGCGCGCCGCCGGGCTATGTCGGCTACGAGGAAGGCGGCTACCTGACGGAAGCCGTGCGTCGCAAGCCGTACAGCGTGATCCTGCTCGACGAGATCGAGAAGGCGCATCCGGACGTGTTCAACGTGCTGCTGCAGGTGCTCGACGACGGCCGCATGACCGACGGGCAGGGGCGCACGGTCGACTTCAAGAACACGGTGATCGTGATGACGTCGAACCTCGGCTCGCAGGTGATCCAGGCGATGACGGGGGCGCCGCAGGAAGAGATCAAGGACGCCGTGTGGCTCGAGGTGAAGCAGCATTTCCGTCCCGAGTTCCTGAACCGGATCGACGACGTCGTCGTGTTCCATGCGCTCGACCGCAGCAACATCGAGTCGATCGCGAAGATCCAGCTCGCGCGCCTGCACGACCGGCTCGCGAAGCTCGACATGGCGCTCGACGTGTCGCCCGCGGCGCTCGAGCAGATCGGGAAGGTCGGCTACGATCCGCTGTTCGGCGCCCGGCCGCTGAAGCGCGCGATCCAGCAGGAGATCGAGAACCCGGTCGCGAAGCTGATCCTCGCCGGCCGCTTCGGCCCGAAGGACGTGATCCCGGTCGACGTCAACGACGGCCAGTTCGTGTTCGACCGCGTCGTTCACTGATCGCCTGCCGATCGGCAGCGTGCCCGGTTCGCACCGGGCGCAAAAACGAACACCCCGCCTCGGCGGGGTGTTTGCTTATGGAGCGGCCGAACGGGCCGTCCGGTCGCGGCGGGCGCTCAGGCCTGCTTGTTGCCGCCGAACATGCCGGCGAGCTGCGTGAGCGTGCCGAGCACGTTCGACGTGTCGACCTGGCCGCCGGCCGGGACTTCGCCGTTCGGCGTCGCATGGTTCACGACGTGCGGCAGCACCTGCGCGAGGATCGACGAGGCCTGCGCCGGATCGATGCCGACCTTGCTCGCGAGCGAGCCGATGACGTCCGAGCCCAGCACGTTCTGCAGCGTGTCCGGCGAGATCGGCTGGTTTTCGCCGTTGCCGACCCACGAACCGATCACGTCGCCGGCGCCGCCGGCCTTGAACTTCTCGATCAGCCCGTTCAGGCCGCCCGGCTGGTTGTTGATGAATTCGAGCGCGGTCGCGATCAGCGCGCTTTGCGAGTTGCCGCCGGCCTGGCCGCCGATCAGACCGCCAACGATGTCGAGGAGACCCATGGTTCTTCACCTTCACTGAAAAGGGCGCCGTGACGACGGCGCCCGTTGAACGAATGCCGCGCGCACGCCGTCGCGCGCGCGGCGCACATCAGGCGCCCGACGCCGCGGCGGCGGAGGCTGCCTTGTCCTTCTTGCTCTTCTTCTTACCCTTCGTCGCCTTCGTAGACGACGCGGCCGCCGGTGCGCTCGCACCCGCGTCGGCGGATGCCGCGGCAGCCGCTGCCGCCTTTTCCTTCTTCGATGCACGCTTGGTCTTGGCCGGCTTGGCCGCCGCTTCCGGTGCGCTCGCCGTCGGCGCGGGCGCCGCGGTCGTCGTGCCGGCCGTCGCGGTCGTGGACGTCGATGCGGTGCCTGCCGACGTCGTGGTCGACGTGGTCGCGGACGTCGTCGCGGCCGGCTTCGACAGCTTCACGCCCTTCGGCGGCGTCGACGCGCCGCCGATCGTCAGGCCGTTTTCCTCGAGATGCCCGACCGACTTCGTGCCGAGGCCCTTCACGCGGTTTGCGAGATCGTCGGCGTCCTTGAACGGGCCGTTCTTGGTGCGTTCGTCGATGATCGCCTTCGACTTCACGGGCCCGAGACCCTTCACGGATTCGAGCGCGGCCTGGTCGGCCGTGTTGACTTCGACGGCCGCGGCGAGGCCGGCGGCGAGCGACAGCGATAGCGCGACGAACAGCATCAGCAGCTTTTTCAGCATGGCAAGGGCTCCCTGGTTCTGACGGATGAATGGCTGTTGCAACGGACGACGGGGCGCGAGATGGCCGGGCGTCGCCGTTAAGCATAGGACAAATGCGTGCCCTTTTTAAGACAAGCTGACCGAATCTTGCTGAAGGCTTGCGGTGCTGTAAAGGCCGAAACCGATGCCATGCGCCGATTTTGACCATTCTTTACGGTGTCGCCGGTTGTCGCGACGCTGGCCGTTCGACAACGCTTGACTTAGAGTGAACTCTAACTCCTAACCTTGTTCCTGCCATGTCGAAAACCGTTTCCCAACCCACCGCCGCCGGTCCGCTGACGATCGGGCAAGTCGCCGAACTGACGGGCGTGTCGACGCACACCTTGCGGTATTACGAGCAGGCCGGCCTGCTGCGCGCGATTTCGCGCACGGCGGCCGGGCACCGGCTCTATGCGCCGGCCGACCTCGACTGGCTGGACTTCGTGATGCGCCTGAAGGCGACCGGCATGCCGATCGCGCAGATGCAGGCGTTCGCGGTGCTGCGCGAGCAGGGCGAATCGACGTTCGGCGCGCGGCGCGACTTGCTGGTCGCGCATCGCGACGCGGTGCGCGCGCATATCGCGGAGCTGCAGGCGAGCCTCGATGCGATCGGCGAGAAGATCGCGTACTACGAGGCGCGGGAACGGGAAACGGCACGACGGGCGAATCCTTCTCACGCTTTATCGGAACAGGACGGACACGATGGAACAACTCGTTGAGGATCGCTACACGCGCGGCTGGAACAAACTCAAGGAAATCGACGGCGAAGTGGGCGAACGCGTGATCGCGGCGCTTGCGCCGATCGCGCCGGACTTCGCGCGGCTGCTGGTCGAATTCAGCTTCGGCGACATCTACAGCCGGCCGCAACTCGACCTGAGGGCGCGCGAAATCGCGACGATCGCCGCGCTGGCCGCGCTCGGCAACGCGCAGCCGCAATTGAAGGTGCATATCGAGGCCGCGCTGAACGTCGGCTGCACGCGCGACGAGATCGTCGAGGTGTTCATGCAGATGGCCGTGTACGCGGGGATGCCGGCCGCGCTCAACGCGCTGTTCGCCGCGCGCGAAGTGTTCACGCGCCGCGACGAGGCGGCCGGCGTGGCGGACGACGCGAACGAAGCGGCCGGGCAGCCCGCCTGACGAAGCGTGCGCGCGTGCGTCACGCACGGTGCGGCGCGACGATCCGGTACTTCGCGATGCGCCGGTACAGTGTCGCGCGCGACATGCCGAGCGCGCGGGCGGCCGCGTCGGGCCGCCAGCGATGCGCGGTGAGCGCGGCGACGATGCGGCCGCGCTCGTCGTCCGGCAGCGCGCCCGCCGGGGCGCCGCCGAGTTGCGCGGCGAGGTCGGCCGGCAGGTCGCGCCGCGTCACGCGCGCGGCGTCGCATACCGCGCACGCATAGCGCAACACGTTGCGCAGTTGGCGCACGTTGCCCGGCCATGGGTACGCGGCGAGCTGTTCGGCGAGCGTCGCGTCGAGCGTGAGCACGTGGCCGGTCGCCTGCGCTTCCTCGGCGAATACGGCGGCGATCACGTCGCGCACGTCCGCGCGTTCGCGCAACGGCGGCAGGTCGAACGTCGCGCCGCTCAACCGGTAGTACAGGTCTTCGCGGAACGTGCCGTCGGCCACCATCCGGGGGAGATCGCGGTGGGTCGCGCAGATCACGTCGAGGTCGACGCGCACGGGCGTATCGCTGCCGAGCGGCACCACCTCGCCGTCGGCCAGTACGCGCAACAGACGCGTCTGCAGCGCGAGCGGCATGTCGCCGATTTCATCGAGAAACAGCGTACCGCCGTCGGCGAGCGCGATCTTGCCGCGCGCGCCGTGCTTGCGTGCGCCGGTGAACGCGCCGGCCGCATAACCGAACAGTTCGCTCTCGATCAGCGCTTCCGGCAGCGCGCCGCAGTTGACGGCGACGAACGGCCGCGCGCGCCGTGCGCCGGCGTCGTGGATCGCGCGGGCGAACACTTCCTTGCCCGCGCCGGTTTCGCCGAGCACGAGGATCGGCAGCCGCTTGCTCGCGACCCGCAGCGCGAGTTCCGCCTGTTGCGCGATGCGCGGGTCGCTGCTGTTCAGGAACGGCGTGAGCGCGCCGACGTGACGCGGCACGGCGGTGCCCGGGCGGCGCGATGCCGCGCCGGGTTCGCGGCCGGCGCGCCGTAGCGGCGCACGCAGCCGCGCGTAGAGCGGCGCGCCGGTCGCGCGCAGCCGCAGCGCGACGATCGCATCGAGCCGCGCGGCGTCGCGCAGCGGCATCTCGGTCGCATCGAAGATCTCGTCGATATGGCGCGGCTCGCGCAGCGCCGGCAGCGCGTCGCGCGCGTGCCGGTTCGCGGCGACGATGTTGCCGCATTCGTCGAACGCGATCAGCCACTCGGGCTGCGCCTCGACGTAGTGACGGTTCGGATGCCCGAACAATATCCAGTGCTGCGCGGTGCTGTGCACGAAGTAGCCGTCCTCGATCAGCGCCGCGCTCTGTCGCACGAGCTGGTAGACGAGGCGCTGGCTGTCGCGGCCGTCCGGCGAGTGCACGGCCGACGCGTCGAGCACGCCGATCAGTTCGCCGCCCGGCGAGAAGATCGGCGCCGCGCTGCACGTGAGCGTCGTGAACGCCGCGCGAAAGTGATCGGTCTTGTGCACGGTGATGGGTGCGAGATCGGTCAGCACGCTCGCGACGCCGCAGGTGCCTTCCTCGCTTTCCGACCAGCACGAGCCGATGTGCAGCCCCGCGTGACGGAAGTCGTTGCGGCGTTCGCGGTCGATCCGGTAGTCGATCGTCACGCCGTGCGCGTCGGTCAGCATCACGCAGTAGTCGGCGACGCGGATCATGTCGTGCAGCCGCGTCAGGCACTGGCCCGACGCGCGCAGGAAGGCTTCTTCCTTGTCGCGTACTTCGCGCAGCTCCGCCGCGGTCAGCACGCGCGGGCCGATCGACGAAGCGGGGTCGAGACGGTAGCGCTCCAGCGACCGCTGCCACGACGACACGAGGCGCGCGGAATCCGCCGGCGCGGGCAGGCGTCCGGCGAGCGCGCCAAGGACACGGTCGGCGTGCTGGGCCTGGGGGACGGCGTAGGGCATGGTCGGCTCCGGTTCCGTACGGCGGGATGTCGCCGTTCTTGTAGCACATCCGGTCCGGCGGATCACATTGCATCGCAGCACGCGATGCGCGTGAGACGGTCGTCTCACCGATATCGCAGCACGTCTCGCGCCATTGAGACGGCCGGATGCATGGCGTGCGGCCCGACGCCGCCTGCGCGACGCCGCGCGAACGCTGGGTTTGCGGCGGAACGTCGCGCAGGCGCGAGCGCCGCGCAGGCGCGAGCGCCGCGACGATCGCGTTCGCCCTATCGGCGACGTGAGACGTCCCGGCGAATTCGATGCGCGCCGTGTCGTCACGGTCGCGCATTCCGAACCCGCGCAGGCCCGCCGCGCCAGTGCGGACGCGGGTTTCGCGGCCGTCGCACGCACGATGGCACGCCGCTTGCAGAGATGAGGGCAAGCCGGCGCGATTGCATCGGCAACGACGATCCGCCGCCCGTCGATGGCGGCGGACGAAACAGGCGGAGCCGGCGCGTGCCAATGCGCGGGCCCTGTCGACTGGATGGAGACAAACCCGTGACGACGCCCGTTACCGTCGGCGTGATCGCGAACCCCGCGTCGGGGCGCGACATCCGCCGCCTCACGACGCATGCATCCGTGTTTCCGACCGCGGAGAAGGCGAACATGATCGTGCGCCTGCTGGCCGGCCTCGGCGCGATGGGCGTCGAGCGCGTGCTGACGCTGCGCGACCGCACGGGCATCGCGACGCTGCTGCTGCGCGCGATCGACACGCATCGCGCGGTCGCGCCGCACGAGCGCTGGCCCGAGGTCGAATTCGTCGACCTGCCGATCACCGATACCGTCGCCGATACGCAGGCCGGCGCGGCCTATCTGCACCGGATGGACGTGTCGCTGATCGTCGTGCTCGGCGGCGACGGCACCCATCGCGCGGTGGCCGCGCATTGCGGCGCGACGCCGCTCGTCGCGCTGTCCACCGGCACCAACAACGCGTTCCCCGAACATCGCGAGGCGACCGTCGCCGGCGTCGCGGCAGGGCTCGCCGCGAGCGGCGCGGTGCCGGCCGAGGTCGCGTTCGTGCGCAACAAGCGGCTCGTCGTGCGCTGTGTCGCGGGCGCGCAGCCGGGGCGCGAAGAGATCGCGCTCGTCGACGTGTGCGCCGCGCGGCAGCGCTTCGTCGGCGCGCGCGCGATCTCCGGCTCCGACGACATCGACTCGCTCTACCTGACGTTCGCCGAACCGGACGGCATCGGCCTGTCCGCGCTCGGCGGCGCATGGGCGCCGTTGGAACGCAGCGCGCCGCACGGGCTTGCGATGCGGTTCGCGCAAGCCGGCAACGCGGCCGGCACGCCGCTCGTCGCGCCGATCGCGCCAGGGCGCGTCGACCGTGTCGTGATGCGCAGTTGCGAGCGGCTCGAGCCGGGTGCGTGGCACGCGGTTCCGTTCGAGCGCGGCACGCTTGCGTTCGACGGCGAGCGCGAGATCGAGGTCGCGCGCGGGGATCGCTACGAGATTTCGCTCGATTGGCGCGGGCCGTTGACGGTCGACGTCGGCCGCACGCTGCGCTACGCATCGTCGCGGCAATTGCTGCGCGACGCCGGTGCGCGGCACGAGTGAACGCCAAAGTCCGCCGCCGCGGCATGGCCGGGGCGGCATTCGCAGTCAGACCTACCCAGGAGACACACATGACCGCTTCGACCCAGCTCAGCAGGGACACGCTGCTGGACGCCTATCGGCTGATGCGCACGATCCGCGAATTCGAGGAACGCCTGCACGTCGAATTCGCGACCGGCGAGATTCCCGGCTTCGTTCACCTGTACGCGGGCGAGGAGGCGTCCGCCGTCGGCACGATGCTGCACCTCGGCCTCGACGACTACGTGGCCACCACGCACCGCGGCCACGGCCATTGCATCGCGAAGGGCGTCGACGTGCACGGGATGATGGCCGAAATCTACGGCAAGAAGACGGGTGTCTGCCACGGCAAGGGCGGCTCGATGCACATCGCCGACCTGTCGATGGGAATGCTCGGCGCGAACGGGATCGTCGGCGCGGGCGGCCCGCTCGTGTGCGGCGCGGCGCTCGCGGCCAAGCACAAGAAGACGGGCGGCGTCGGCGTGTGCTTCTTCGGCGATGGCGCATCGAACCAGGGCGTGATCTTCGAATCGATGAACCTCGCGTCGGTGTGGCGGCTGCCCGCGATCTTCGTCGCCGAAAACAACGGCTATGCGGAAGCGACGTCGTCGAGCTGGTCGGTTGCGACCGACAACATCGCCGATCGGGCAAACGGGTTCGGGATGCCGGGCGTGATCGTCGACGGCTTCGACTTCTTCGCGGTGCACGAGGCGCTCGGCGAGGCCGTCGAGCGTGCGCGCAACGGCGGCGGCCCGACGCTCGTCGAGGTGAAGTTCACACGCTATTTCGGCCACTTCGAGGGCGATGCGCAAACCTACCGCGCGCCGGGCGAAGTGCAGAAGCTGCGCGACGAGAAGGACTGCCTGAAGCATTTCGAAACGCGCGTCGTGCGCGCCGAAGCGCTGACGACCGACGACCTGCGCGCGATCGACGCCCAGGTGAAGGCGCTGATCGACGACGCGGTCGCGCAGGCGAAGGCCGCGCCGCTGCCGGATGCCGCCGACCTGCTCGCCGACGTCTACGTGTCGTATCCGTGAGCGCGGGCTGACCACGCTGCCGACACGGCGAACCGAACATTCCAGGAGACAGACATGGCAAGGAAGATCACTTATTCGCAGGCGATCAACGAGGCGCTCGCGCAGGAAATGGCGCGCGACGACAGCGTGATCGTGATGGGCGAGGACAACGCGGGCGGCGCGGGCGCGCCGGGCGAGGACGACGCGTGGGGCGGCGTGCTCGGCGTGACGAAGGGGCTGTTCCACAAGTTTCCGGGCCGCGTGCTCGATACGCCGCTGTCGGAGGGCGGCTACATCGGCGCGGCGGTCGGCGCGGCCGCGTGCGGGATGCGGCCCGTCGCGGAACTGATGTTCGTCGATTTCATGGGCGTGTGCTTCGACCAGATCTTCAACCAGGCCGCGAAATTCCGCTACATGTTCGGCGGCAAGGCCGTGACGCCGGTCGTGATCCGCGCGATGTACGGTGCCGGCCTGCGCGCGGCCGCGCAGCACTCGCAGATGCTCACGTCGCTGTTCACGCACATCCCGGGGCTGAAGGTCGTGTGCCCGTCGACGCCGTACGACGCGAAGGGGCTGCTGATCCAGGCGATCCGCGACAACGATCCCGTGATCTTCCTCGAACACAAGCTGCTCTATACGCGCGAGGGCGACGTCCCGGAGGAATCCTATGCGATTCCGTTCGGCGAGGCGAACGTGACGCGCGACGGCGACGACGCGACGATCGTCACGTACGGCCGGATGGTGCATCTCGCGATGGACGCGGCCGCGACGCTCGCGAAGGACGGCATCCAGTGCGACGTGATCGACCTGCGCACGACGTCGCCGCTCGACGAGGAAACGATTCTCGAGAGCGCCGGGCGTACCGGGCGCGTGGTGGTCGTCGACGAAGCGAACCCGCGCTGCTCGATCGCGACCGACATCGCCGCGCTCGTCGCGCAGCGCGCGTTCCGCTCGCTGAAGGCGCCGATCGAGCTCGTCACCGCGCCGCATACGCCCGCGCCGTTCGCCGGCGTGCTGGAAGACCTGTATATCCCGTCCGCCGATGCGATTGCGCAGGCGGTCCTGAAGACGAGGAGCTGACACGATGTCGATTCACATGATCACGATGCCCAAGTGGGGGCTGTCGATGGAGCAGGGGCAGGTCAACGGCTGGCTGAAGGCGATCGGCGAACGCGTGACGAAGGGCGACGAGGTGCTCGACGTCGAGACCGACAAGATCTCGTCGGGCGTCGAGTGCGCGTTCGACGGCACACTGCGCCGGCAGGTCGCGCAGGAGGGCGAGACGCTGCCCGTCGGCGCGCTGCTCGGCGTCGTCGCGGCCGCCGATGCGAGCGACGCCGACATCGATGCGGCGATCGCCGACTTCCAGCGCGATTTCGTGCCGAGCGCGGCTACCGACGAGGCGGCCGGCCCGCAGCCGGAGAAGGCGCAGATCGGCGGCCGCACGATCCGCTTCCTGAAGCTGGGCGACGGTGCGGGCACGCCGGCCGTGCTGATCCACGGCTTCGGCGGCGACCTGAACAACTGGCTGTTCAATCACGCGGATCTCGCCGCGCACCGGCCGGTGTGGGCGCTCGATCTGCCCGGCCACGGCGAGTCGGGCAAGGCGGTCGAGACCGGCAGCCTCGATGAACTGGCCGACGCGGTGCTCGCGCTGCTCGATGCGCAGCACATCGAGCGCGCGCATCTGATCGGCCATTCGATGGGCGGCGCGGTCGCGATGACGGCGGCCGAGCGTGCGCCGCAACGCGTCGCATCGCTCACGCTGATCGCGAGCGCGGGGCTCGGCGCCGACATCAACCGCGCGTACATCGACGGCTTCGTCGCCGGCAACAGCCGCAACACGCTGAAGCCGCACCTCGGTGCGCTGTTCGCGGACAACGCGCTGGTCACGCGGCAGCTCGTCGAGGATCTCGTCAAGTACAAGCGGCTCGAAGGCGTGCAGGCCGCGCTCGAGAAAATCGCGCATGCCGCGTTCGACGGCGCCACGCAGCGGCGCGTGTTCCGCGACCGGCTCGCGGCGCTTGCGCCGCGCACGCTCGTGATCTGGGGCGAGCGCGACCAGGTGATTCCCGCGCAGCATGCGCAGGGTTTGCCGGACGGCGTGCGCGCCGAGGTGATCGCCGGCAGCGGCCACATGGTGCAGATGGAGGCGGCCGCCGACGTGAACCGCCTGATCGCCGCGTTCCTCGGAGACTGACGATGGCCGCCGCGCTCGAACGACCCAGCCTCACGGCGCTCGGCCAGCCCGGCGCGCGAAGTCGCGACAAGCTCGCGCGCATTCCGGTGCGCGTCGAGCCCGCGGCCGGCGCGGTCTTGCCGAAGCCGTCGTGGCTGCGCGCACGGCCGATGATGAGCGCGGCGGTGGCCGACATGGCCGCCGTGTTGCGCGAGCATCGGCTGCATTCCGTCTGCGAGGAGGCGATGTGTCCGAACATCGGCGAATGCTTCGCGCAGCGCACCGCGACCTTCATGATCATGGGCGGGCTGTGTACGCGGCGGTGCGCGTTCTGCGATGTCGCGCACGGCCGTCCCGAGCCGCTCGATCCCGGCGAGCCCGCGCGGCTGGCCGACGCGGAGGCGGCGCTCGGGTTGCGCTACGTCGTGATCACGTCGGTCGACCGCGACGACCTGCGCGACGGCGGCGCCGCGCATTTCGCCGCATGCATCGCGGCGGTGCGCGCGCGCGTACCGGGCATCGGCGTCGAGGTGCTGACGCCGGACTTCCGCGGCCGCGCGGCCCGTGCGCTCGACGCGTTGTCGTCGGCGTGGCCCGACGTGTTCAATCACAACATCGAGACGGTGCCGTCGCTGTACCGGGCGGCGCGGCCGGGCGCCGACTATCGCGGCTCGCTCGAGCTGCTCGCGCAGGCGAAGGCCGCGCGGCCGACGCTCGTGACGAAATCGGGACTGATGCTCGGGCTCGGCGAGCGCGACGACGAGGTGCGCGACACGCTGCGCGACCTGCGCGCGCACGAGGTCGACGTGCTGACGCTCGGCCAGTATCTCGCGCCGTCGGCGCACCATCTGCCGGTGCGGCGCTACGTGAGTCCGGACGCCTTCGCCGCCTGGCGCGACGAGGCGCTCGCGCTCGGTTTCAGGGAAGTCGTCGCCGGCCCGCTCGTGCGGTCGTCGTATCACGCGGCCGACGTGCTGGAGGACGCGTAGCGCGCCGCACGTCAGGCCGCGGCGGTGGCGGGCGCGCGGCCGATGTGGCGCAGGTACAGCACGAGCCCCGCGCCCGCCAGCATCAGGCTGACCGTGTTCGCGAACCAGAAGCCGCGCGCGCCGATCAGCCACGCGGGCGCGATGCCGCCGACGTCGAAGCCGAGCACGTAGCCGCCGCTGAGTCCGACGCCCCACAGCGCGACCGCATAGATCACGGTCGGCACGACCGCCACCTTGTATGCGCGCAGCACGAACGCCGACGTGACCTGCAGCGCATCGAACACGTGGTAGCACGCGACGATCGCGACGAGCGGCATCGCGGCCGCGGCGACGGCCGGGTTCGGCGTATAGCCGCCGATGATCAGCGGGCGCAGCGCGAACACGAGCACGCCGTAGGCGGCCGCCACGCCGCACGCGAACATCACGCTGTGCCGGCCGAGCAGCCGGGCTTCCTCGACGCGTCCGGCGCCGAGCGCGCGCGCGACCAGCGTCGACGCCGCCACGCCGATCGACAGCGGCGTCATGTACAGCACCGCGCCGATGTTGCCGGCGATCTGGTGGCCGGCGAGCGTCGTCGTGCCGAACTGCGCGATGAACAGCGCCATGCACGTGTAGGACGTGACTTCGATCAGGTACGACAGACCCATCGGCACGCCGAGTTTCAGGATCGCCTTCTGGCGCGCCCACACGGGCCAGCAGAAGCGCGAGAAGATCGCGAGCGGCGCGAACACGTCGAGCTTCGCGAGCAGCGCGTAGCCGATCAGCGCGAGCGCCCAGTTGATCAGCGTGCTGGCGAGGCCGCAGCCGGGGCCGCCGAGCGCCGGTACGCCGAAGCCGCCGAAGATGAACCACACGTTCAGCGGAAACTTGAGCAGCAGCGCGCCGATCTGCAGGATCATCGCGAGCCGCGGCTTGCCGGCCGCGTTGGTCAGCGCGTTGTAGATGCGGAAGACGAGGCTGGCGGGCAGCCCGTACGACAGGATGCGCAGGTAGTCGACGGTGCGGTCGTGCAGCGCGGCGGGTGCGTGCGCGACGCGCAGCAGCGGTTCGGGAAAATGCAGCAGCAGGAAGCCCGGAATCGAGAGCAGCAGCGCGAGCCACAGCGCCTGGCGCACTTCCTCGCCGATCTCGGCATAGCGCCGCGCGCCGTACAGCTGCCCGGTGATCGGCTGCAGCGCGGACAGGATGCCCGTCAGGCCGATGTAGATCGAGACGTAGATCGACGAGCCGAGCCCCAGCGCGGCGAGATCGACGGCCGAGTAGCGGCCGACCATCGCGGTGTCGATCACGCCGAACGCGATGATCGCGAGCTGGCCGACCAGCACCGGCCACGCGAGACCGACGATCCGGCGGATGTCGCCGAGCATCGTCAATCGGCCGCCTGGCGGCGCGGCGGACGCCGCTTGACGGGCGTCTTCGGCCGTTCGATGCGCTCGTACAGGCGGAAGCGCTCGTCGCGGTCGGCGACGCGGCGGCCTTCCCAGACGAGACGCCACACGTATTGCGACATCGCGCTCGGCTCGCCGAAGTCGGCGCGGTCCTGGCGCAGGATCACGTCGCAGTCGCCGGAGAAATCGAAGTGCATGTTGCCGAAGTACGCGAAGGTCGCGATCTGCGCGTCGCCGAGCCGCACCGGCGAAATGCACTCGTAGTCGGACGGCAGGTGTACGGCGATCTGTTGCGCGACGTCGCGATAGGTGCGGCCGTAGTTGACGATCGGCAGCCACAGCGTCATCAGCAGCACCCACATCAGCGTGGTGCCCGCGCTCGACAGCACGACGCTGCGCCACAGCACCTTCGGCTGTCGCGAGACGCGCCAGCGCACGAGGAAGCACCAGCACACGGTGACGATCACCGCGCAGACGAACGACAGGATCTTGAAATGCGGCTCGTAGCCGGGCACGAGGCGCGCGAGGTTGCGCGCGAGCGGATGCGGGAAGCCGGTGAGCGACGCGAGCCACACGAGCCACACGAAGGTGCCGAGGATCGTGAAGCTCAGCACCGCGAACCAGTCGATCGCGTTGATCGCGCCGCGCTTGAGGGTCGGCAGCGCGAACGTCGCGAGCACCGCGAGCGGCGGCAGCAGCAGCATGTACATGCGGTTCGACTGCTGGCTTTGCAGGATCACGAGCGCGACGAGCGGCACGGCAACCGACAGCGGAATCGCGATGTGCGCACGGCGGCGCATGCCGGCCCAGCTCCACCACGCCCAGATCGCGAGCGGCCACGCGGGCCACGTGAACAGCGGCAGGTTCTTCGCCGCATAGCCGAGCACGGCCGTCGGCGGGCCCGAAAAGCGCATCAGGCTGCCGTGAATCCACTGGTTGAAGAACCAGGCGGCGTCGTCCGGCGCCGCGACGAAGGCGGCGAGCGGCCAGAGCGCGAAGATCGCGGCCGCGAGCGGCACGCCGACCAGCGGCAGGCGCAGGTTGCGCATCTCGGGCGTCACGAGCCACAGCGCGGCCGTGCCCGCGAGCAGTGCGACGACCAGCACCGGGTTGCCGGACAGCGCGACGAGGCCGATCGCGAGGCCCCACCACAGTGCGCCTTGCAGCGGCTTGTCGATGCCGCGCACGATCCCGTAGACGAGCATCGCGATCCACGCGAACTGCGCAAGCTGCGGCGTCGTTTCGTGCCCGCGTTCCGCGAGGCCGAAGCAGGCGACGAGCACCAGCAGCGCGCCGTCCGCGAGCGTGCGGCCGTAGTCGCGCGGTTCGGGTTCGCCGCCGAATGCGTATTTGAACGGTTGAACCTCGGCGCGCCGGCCGAGGAGGTAGGCCGCGTACCAGACGAACGCGCACGCGACGCAGAACAGCACGCCGGTGTCGACGCGCGACGCGTTGCTCGCGTCGACCCACGGGCCGAGGCCGCGGATCGACAGCGCGCCGAGCCAGTAGCCGAGCGGCCCGTCGGTCGTGATGAATTTGCCGACCAGGTTCGGCAGCAGCCAGTCGTGCCAGCCGCCCTTGGCCATCGTCCACATCACGCCGAAGCCCGCCGCATCCTCGTTTTTCCACGGGTCGCGACCGAACAGGCCGAACGCCGCGTAAACGCAGCAGAGCGTGAGCAGCAGCCAGCGCGGCAGCGCGCGCGTGGCGGAGGCGGTGAGACGGACGACAGGCTTCATGCAGATGAGCGATTTGTTATGGGCGGGCGGCCGGTGCGGTGGCGCGCGGTCGAGCCGGTTTCGAGCATCCGGCATTGTAGTCGCGCCCGCTGTTGTGCGTCAGGTCGTTGCCCGGGCGCGGGATGGCGCTTCCCGGCGAGCAGAGACAAAAAAGGGCAGCCTGGGCTGCCCTTTCGTGCGGTACCGGTGCGTTGCAACCACCGGATCGGTGCAAAGCTTACTTTGCTGCAGCCTTGCCGTTCGCGCGTGCGCCGAACTTGTTCTTGAACTTCTCGACACGGCCTGCCGTGTCCATGATCTTTTGCTGACCCGTGTAGAACGAGTGCGATTCCGACGACACTTCGATCTTGGCGAGCGGGTAGGTCTTGCCTTCGTGTTCGATGGTTTCACGCGTCTGGATCGTCGAGCGCGTGATGAACTTGAAGCCGTTCGACATGTCTTGGAAGACGACTTCGCGGTAGTCCGGGTGAATGCCAGGTTTCATGATTTTCCTTGGTGATAGCGGTAGCCAACCCGCCGCTTGCCGTGTCGAGCCGCCCCGATGGGAGCGATTCGGCCGCCGTCAAGCCCGGCGCGAGCCACTTGCCTAAGGTCGAAAAACGGCGATTATGCCAGAAAATCAGACGGTTGACGAATAATTTTCATCGCGCGTCGAGTGCGCCGGTGCCGGCCGGATCCTGCCGGTAGTAGCGCGCGAGCAGCCGGTACAGCTCCGGAAATTCGGACTCGAACGCTTTCGGCCGCACGAACAGCGCCTCGCTGCACACCGCGAAGAATTCCGACGGGTGATCGGCCGCATAGGGATCGATCAGCGAGTCCCGCTCGAAGCGCGCCCACGCGCGGTCCGGCACCGCGTCGACGCGCGCGCAGAACTGGTCGTACGCGTGTTCGAACACGTCGGCCCACGCCTGCGCGTCGAGATGCGGCGCATGCCAGCGGCGAAAAAGGGGCGGATAGCCGTCGGCCGCGCCGTTGACCATGTCGATCTTGTGCGCGAACTCGTGGATCACGACGTTGTACGCGTCCCGACCGTCCGTCATCTGCGCGTCTTCCCACGACAGGATCACGGGGCCGCCTTCCCAAGCCTCGCCGCTCGCATCCTGCTCGACTTCGTGGACGACGCCGTCCTCGTCCTGCACGGTCTTGCGGATCACGAATTCGCCCGGATACACGACGACGCCGACCCAGCCGTCGTACAGCGACAGGTCGAGATTCAGCACGGGCAGGCAGGCCTGCGCGGCGATCGCGACGATCATCGCGTCGGTCAGCTCGAGCCCGTGCGCGGTCGAAAACGACTTCCTCGCGATGAACAGGCTCGTCAGCTCTCGCAGCCGGGCCAAATCGGCGGGCGGCAGCGCGTCGAGAAACGGCAGCCGCGCGACGGTGTCCTGCCACAACGCATCGGAAATCGGGTGGCTGCGCAGCGCGCGGTCGCGGCGGCGGTCGTCGAACCAGCGGGTCAGTTTCGAAAGCATGGAGGCGGCGGACGAAAATCCAAAGCCTGTCTTTTAACTCAATCGATCTGTTTTTGCCATGCCGCGAAGAGGCCGCCGACGAGCGCCACGCCCGCGAGGAAGTAAAAGCCGTCGAGCGACGTGAGGAACGACGCCTGTTGCGCCACCATCCGCGCGATCGACGCGATCGCGAGGCCGTGCGCATCGTTCGGCGCGTGGCCGGCGGCCGCAAAGCTGCGCGTCAGCGCATCGACGGTCTGCTGGAACAGCGGATCGAACGCGTTCGCGCGCTCGACGAGCCGTGTCTGGTGCACGGCCAGCCGATGCTGCTCGACGATGATCACCGACGACGTCGCGAACGAGATCGTCAGTTGCCGCACGATGTTCTTCAGCCGGTAGCCGTGCGTGTATTCGTCGATCGCGAAAATCCGGAACGTGAGGTTCGCGACCGGCAGCACGATGAACAGCAGCAGCAACCCGCGCAGCAGCAGCGGGACGATCAGCGCGGCTTCGCCGACCTGCGGCGTCATCCGCGTCATCCACAGCGCGGCCGTGACGGCGATCGCGAACCCCGGCACGACGAACCACTTCTTGTGCGTGACGAATTTCGCGTAGCGCAGGTAGGCGAACAGCGCGGTGGCCGAGATCAGCGACATCGTGCCCACCAGGCGCCCGGCGTTCTCGACCGGATAGCCGAGCCCGCCCTCGAGGAACCGCGACGTCAGATAACTGAAGCCCGTCGTCTCGTAGTAATAGAACATGTAGAGCAGCAGCCCGATCTGGAACGTCCGCTCGCGAAACGCGTGCAGCCGCACGAGCGGCGTCGGGTGATGCCACTGGTGATACGCGAACCACGCGAGCGCGCCGAGCCCCGCGATCGTCAGCACGATCAGCATCGGCGAGCCGCTGTAGAGCTGGTAATGCACCTGCTGCAGCACGATCTGCAGCGCCCCTTGCGCGAGCGCGAACACGACGTACGGCCAGAAGTGTCCGGAGCCGCGTTCGTCGTCCGGCGTGCGGCCCGAATCGGGCAGCGTGAGCAACGCGAGGATCGCGAACGCGATGCCGGCCGGCGCGGTGCACGCGAACAGGGCGCGCCACGTCGAATGCGCGACCAGCAGCCCGCCGACGATCGGGGCGAGCGCGCTGCCGAGCAGGATCATGATCAGGAAAGCGCGCGTCGCGGGCGGCCGTTCCTGCGGCTTGAAGCTGATCTGGATCAGGATCCGGCACGCGCCCATCATCGGGCCGATGAAATAGCCCTGGAAGCCGCGCGCGAACGCGAGCGCCAGCGACGTGTCGGCCAGCGCCGCCGCGATCGCGCCGAACGAGAACATCAGCATGCAGCCCGCGACGTAGCGGCGATGGCCGAGCCGGTCGACCCACCATTGCTGCTGCAGGATGCCGAGCACGGCCGCGACCGCGTAGGCGCTCGACGACCAGACGAGTTCGTCGGGCGACGCGTTGATGCCGCCCGCGATGTAGCTCGCGAAGAACGAGAACACGGCGTTGTCGAAGTAGTCGATGCCGGTGACGAGCGCGAGGGCCCACGGGAACAGATCCCCGCGCAGGTTCGCGCGGCTCCATAGCGGCGGCCGGCCAGGCACCGCGTTCATTCGCGATCCTTGCGTGCGGCCCGCGTGCCGGCTTCGGCCCGCCGCTGCGCGATCAGCGCGTCGGCGTTTTCGCCGGCGAGGCGCCGTTCGACGTAGTCGATGTCGTGTTGCAACTCCTTGCGCAGCGCGACGGCCTCCTTCAGCTCGCGCTGAACGGCCGCGATCCGTCGGTCCAGCGTATCGATCTGCCCGGCGAGGCCGGCGCGGATCTCGCGCAGCGACGCCTCCGAATAGCGGCGCCGGCCGTCGCCTGTTTCTTCCAGCGGGCGCTTCAGCATTTCGGTGATGCCGTGCAGCGAGAAGCCGAGCGCACGCAACCGCAGGATGCGCGCGAAGCGCTCGAGGTCGGCTTCGTCGTAAAGGCGGTAGCGGCCTTCGCTGCGCGACGGCGTAACGAGCCCGCGCTCTTCGTAATATTTGAGCGTGCGCGGCGTGACGCCGAGCCGCGACGCGGCGTCGCTGACGGTCAATAGCGTGGTGGAGGCATCGTTCGGCATCGGTCGGGGAGGTTCGACGGGGACAATGACGCGATTATAGATCAACCTGTACGTTCACGTTCAGGTTGCGACCGAAAAACGGCCGCCGGCAGGATGTGCGGGCGGCCGTGTCGCGGAGCGGGGGCGATCAGCCGCCGCGGCGCATCAGGTCGAAGAACTCGGAGTTGCTCTTCGTTTGGCGGATCTTGTCGAGCAGGAATTCCATGGCCTCGACTTCGTCCATGTCGTGAATGAACTTGCGCAGCACCCAGATCTTCTGAAGGATCTCGGGCTTGATCAGCATTTCCTCGCGACGCGTGCCCGACTTGTTCAGATTGATCGACGGGTAGACGCGCTTTTCCGCGAGGCGGCGCTCGAGGTGCACTTCCATGTTGCCGGTGCCCTTGAACTCTTCGTAGATCACGTCGTCCATGCGGCTGCCGGTTTCGATCAGCGCGGTGCCGATGATCGTCAGCGAACCGCCTTCCTCGATGTTGCGCGCCGCGCCGAAGAAGCGCTTCGGACGCTGCAGCGCGTTCGCGTCGACACCGCCCGTCAGCACCTTGCCCGATGCCGGAATCACGGTGTTGTACGCGCGCGCGAGACGCGTGATCGAGTCGAGCAGGATCACGACGTCGTGCTTCATTTCGACGAGGCGCTTGGCCTTCTCGATCACCATTTCGGCGACCTGGACGTGACGCGTGGCCGGTTCGTCGAACGTCGACGCGATCACTTCGCCGGCGACCGAGCGCTGCATTTCGGTCACTTCTTCCGGGCGCTCGTCGATCAGCAGCACGAACAGGATCACGTCCGGGTGGTTCTGCTTGATCGCGTGCGCGATGTGCTGGAGCATCACGGTCTTGCCCGACTTCGGCGACGCGACGAGCAGGCCGCGCTGGCCCTTGCCGATCGGCGCGATCATGTCGATGATGCGGCCGGTGACGTTCTCTTCGCCGCGCATTTCGCGTTCGAGCGACAGCGGCTTGTTCGGGTGCAGCGGCGTGAGGTTCTCGAACATGATCTTGTGTTTCGAGGCCTCGGGCGGCTGCCCGTTGACTTTGTCGACCTTCACCAGCGCGAAGTAGCGCTCGCCGTCCTTCGGCGTGCGGACTTCACCTTCGATGGTGTCGCCGGTGTGCAGGTTGAAGCGACGGATCTGCGACGGGCTGATGTAGATGTCGTCGGTGCTCGCGAGGTACGACATTTCCGGCGAGCGCAGGAAGCCGAAGCCGTCCGGCAGCACTTCGAGCGTGCCGTCGCCGAAGATCGTCTCTCCCGTCTTGGCGCGCTTTTTGAGAATGGCGAACATCAACTCCTGCTTGCGCAGGCGGTTCGCGTTTTCGATCTCCAGGCCATTGGCCATTTCGATCAGTTCGGACACGTGCAGAGACTTGAGCTCGGATAAATGCATACGGAGAACCCGCCAGGGAGGAGATGCGACGAAAGAAAATAAGGGAGGAGGGCGAGCGGAAGCGCTCAGAGACTTAAATGCGTCTTGCCGACGTTTTTTAATTCTAGCATAGGCCGATTCGCGCTTGAGCGAGCGATCGGCGGCTTGACGACGGACGTGTTGCCGACTGACAACACGTCCGCGGAACTGCCGGTATTACAGGTGGCTGTCCAGGAATGCGGTGAGCTGCGACTTCGACAGCGCGCCGACCTTCTGCGCGGCGGCCGCGCCGTTCTTGAACAGGATCAGCGTCGGGATGCCGCGCACGCCGAATTTCGCCGGCGTGGCCTGGTTGTCGTCGACGTTGATCTTCGCGATCTGCAGCTTGTCGCCGTAGTCCTTCGCGACTTCGTCGAGGATCGGGGCGATCATCTTGCACGGGCCGCACCATTCGGCCCAGAAATCGACGAGAACGGGCTTGTCGGACTTGACGACGTCCTGTTCGAACGATGCGTCGCTGATGTGTTTGATCTGTTCGCTCATTGGGTCAATACCTCTTACGGTTCGGGGACTGCCTGCTTGCGCGTTGCGGCGTACCGGCCGCCATAGGCTGCCGGCCGCTGCGGCAGGTCACTCCGCCTTCCGGAAAGAGGGCGTAAGCGCTGCATGCCGCGGCTCGCGGGTCGTTCGGGCGTCATATTAGCCTAAATTGCTATCTGCTGCGGGCGGCGATAGTAGCCGCTACGCGAGTAGGGGTACGACGCGACGTTCGACCGTCGTGCCACGCAGGTGGAGGCCGGTCCGCGAATTACAAGGGGCGCGCCGAATTCTATGTGTCCGGTTGAACGACGCGCCGGTTTGCCCGGCGAGATTCGCATTGATGCGAACAAACGGTCGCTTTCGTCCGGAAGCGGTGATAGAATATGCCGTGACGGGCCTCCTCGCATGGTGGGGCGGTGAACCTGGTCAGGTCGGGAACGAAGCAGCCACAATCGTTTTCCGCCAGTGCCGAGGGTTGGGCTCGTCACCTTCCTTCTCGCCCCGTTCGCAGGGCGTTTTTTATTTCTGCGTCACACTCCGTTCGACCTGCGCGTTGCCCGCGGTCCGCACCGTTTCGCGTGTCGGCGCGACGCAGCGTTACTGATACAATTTCCCGATGACCTATCAAGTTCTCGCACGCAAGTGGCGTCCGAAGGATTTCGCTTCGCTCGTCGGCCAGGAGCACGTCGTCAGGGCGCTCACGCACGCGCTCGACGGCGGGCGTCTCCATCACGCCTATCTGTTTACCGGAACGCGCGGCGTCGGCAAGACGACGCTGTCGCGGATCTTCGCGAAGGCGCTCAACTGTGAAACCGGCGTCACGTCGCAACCGTGCGGCGTGTGTCGCGCCTGTCGCGAGATCGACGAGGGCCGTTTCGTCGATTACGTCGAGATGGACGCGGCGAGCAACCGCGGCGTCGACGAGATGGCCGCGCTGCTCGAGCGCGCGGTGTACGCGCCCGTCGATGCGCGCTTCAAGGTCTACATGATCGACGAAGTGCACATGCTGACGAACCACGCGTTCAACGCGATGCTGAAGACGCTCGAAGAGCCGCCGCCGCACGTCAAGTTCATCCTCGCGACGACCGATCCGCAGAAAATCCCCGTTACCGTGCTGTCGCGCTGCCTGCAGTTCAACCTGAAGCAGATGCCGGCCGGGCACATCGTGTCGCATCTCGAGCGGATCCTCGGCGAAGAGCGGATCGCGTTCGAGCCGCAGGCGCTGCGCCTGCTCGCGCGCGCCGCGCAGGGCAGCATGCGCGACGCGCTGTCGCTAACCGACCAGGCGATCGCCTATTCGGCGAACGAGGTGACCGAGTCGGCGGTGTCGGGCATGCTCGGCGCGCTCGACCAGACTTACATGGTGCGCCTGCTCGACGCGCTCGCGGCCGGCAGTGGCCCGGAAATCCTCGCGATCGCCGACGAGATGTCGCTGCGCAGCCTGTCGTTCTCGACCGCGCTGCAGGATCTCGCGAGCCTGCTGCACCGGATCGCATGGGCGCAGTTCGCGCCGGGCTCGGTGCTCGACGAATGGCCGGAAGCGGCCGACCTGCGTCGTTTTGCGCAGACGCTGAGCCCCGAACAGGTTCAATTGTTCTATCAGATCGCGACCGTCGGGCGCGCCGAACTCGGCCTGGCGCCGGACGAATACGCCGGTTTCACGATGACGCTGCTGCGGATGCTCGCGTTCGAGCCGGCCGTCGGCGCCGGCAGTGCGCCGGGCGGCCAGCCGTCCGTGCCGCCGCGTGCGGTGCCGGCGCCGCGCGCGGCCGCGGCGTCCGCCGCCGCTGCGGCGAAGCCGGTATCGGCCGCGCCCGCTGCCGCAGCACGGCCGCCCGCCGCGGCGCCGGCTGCGCCGGTCGCACGTTCGGCGCCGGCGCAATCGAGCGACGAAGTCGAGCGGGCGGCCGCCAAGCCGGCTGCCGTCCCGTCATCGGCGGAGTCGGCAGCACCGGCAGCGTCCGACGCACCAGCGATCGAGCCGCCGCAGCCGGAAGCGAAGGCGGCGCCCGCAGGCGACATGCCGCCTCCCGCGCGCAAGGAACCTGAGCCGCCTGCCGTTGCCGCCGTGCAGCGAAACGCCGAACCGGCTCCAGCGGTCGAACCGGCGCCGCGCACTGCATCGCCCGAGCCCGCCGCCACGCGGTCGACGGCACGCGCAGGCGGTGCGGCCGCCGCGCTCGACGTGCTGCGCAATGCAGGGATGCGCGTGTCGTCGGACCGCGGCCGCGCAGGCGCTGCCGCCAAGCCGGCGGCAGCCCAGCCGGCTGTCGACAAGCCGGCCGCGCCGCGTCCGGCCGTCCAGGTGCCGACGCCGCGTGCCGTTGCCCGTGCGCCGCAGGCAGCAGCCGATTCGCGTCAGCCGTCGCCGCCTTGGGAAGACATCCCGCCCGACGACTACGTGCCGCTCAGCGCCGACGAGATGTTCGGCGGTTCCGACGACGGCTTCGTGCCGGCATTCGACAGCGGTCCCGACGATGTGCGCGTGACGCCGAAGCCGGCGGACGCGCGTCCGGCCGCGCCGATCGACTCGCGCCCGTTGCCGCCGGCGATCGCGCTCGATCCGATCGGCTTCGACGGCGAATGGCCGGCGCTGGCCGCGCGGCTGCCGCTGAAGGGTGTCGCGTACCAGCTCGCGTTCAACAGCGAACTGACGGCCGTCGATGCGACCGCATTGAAATTGTCCGTGCCGGTGCCGCAGTATGCGGACGCCGCGCAGGTGGCGAAATTGAAGGCGGCATTGGCCGATGCGCTCGGCAAGCCGGTCGAGGTGAGCGTCGAGGTCGGGCCTGCGCGGCGCACCGCGGCGGCGCTCGATGCGGCCGCCCGCGCGGCGCGCCAGCGCGAAGCCGAACAGGAGATTCACGGCGATCCGTTCGTCCAGCAGCTCGTGCGCGAGTTCGGTGCACGCATCGTCGACGGCTCGGTGCGCCCGCTCGCCGATTCGGCGCCGGACGGCGCGCCGCCGACGCTGCATTGAACCGAGCGCCCCGCGACTGGCACAATCACGCCCCGCACAATGGCCGGCACGCGCCGCGTGCCGGTTTTCACACGATCCAGAAGGAGTATCCCCATGTTGAAAGGCAACCTCGCCGGACTGATGAAGCAAGCGCAGCAAATGCAGGAAAACATGAAGAAGATGCAGGAGCAGCTTGCACTCATCGAAGTCGAAGGGCAGTCGGGCGCCGGCCTCGTCAAGGTGACGATGACGTGCCGCAACGAAGTGCGCCGCGTGTCGATCGACCCGAGCCTGCTCGCGGACGACAAGGACATGCTCGAGGATCTCGTCGCCGCTGCGTTCAACGACGCGGTGCGCAAGGCCGAAGCAACGTCGCAGGAAAAGATGAGCGGGATGACGTCGGGCCTGCCGCTGCCCCCGGGCTTCAAGCTGCCGTTCTGAGCGCAGCGTCCTTGTCACTGTTTGCCGCCGTATGAAACAGCCGTCCGCCTTGTCCGCGCTCGTCGAAGCGTTGCGCGTGCTGCCCGGCGTCGGGCCGAAATCCGCGCAGCGCATGGCGGTTCACCTGATGCAGCACGACCGTGAGGGCGCCGAGCGGCTCGGCCGCTCGCTGCTGTTCGCGACCGAGCACCTGCAGCACTGCGAGAAGTGCAACACGTTCACCGAAGCGCGGATCTGCGAGGTCTGCAGCGACGAGGAGCGTGATCCGACGCTGCTGTGCGTCGTCGAGACGCCTGCCGACCAGATCATGCTCGAGCAGACGATGACCTACCGCGGGCTGTATTTCGTGCTGATGGGGCGACTGAGCCCGCTCGACGGAATCGGCCCGAAGGAAATCCATTTCGACCGCCTCGTGCGGCGCGCGTCCGACGGCGTCGTCAAGGAGGTCGTGCTCGCGACCAACTTCACGAACGAAGGCGAAGCCACCGCCCACTACCTCGGCCAGACGCTCAAGGCGCGCGGGCTGGCGGTCACGCGCCTCGCGCGCGGCGTGCCGGTGGGCGGAGAGCTCGAGTACGTCGACGCGGGCACCATCGCCCGCGCGATGCTCGACCGCCGCACGATGTAAGCCGGGCGCCGCCTGCCGGCGGCGTCGTTCCTCATGCCAGGGAGACACATGAGCGTCAGCCAGGGCCCGCTCGCGGGCGTCAAAGTGCTCGAATTCGGAACGCTGATCGCGGGGCCGTTCGCGTCGCGGCTGTTCGCGGAATTCGGCGCGGAAGTGATCAAGATCGAGGATCCGAACGGCGGCGACCCGCTGCGCAAGTGGCGCAAACTCCACCCGGAGCAGGGCGGCACATCGCTGTGGTGGTCGGTCCAGGCGCGCAACAAGAAATCGGTCACGCTCAATCTGAAAGCCGACGCCGGCAAGGCGATCGCGCGGCAGCTCGCGAGCGAGGCCGACATCGTGATCGAGAATTTCCGTCCGGGCCTGCTCGAAAAGCTCGGGCTCGGCTACGACGTGCTGTCGGCCGACAACCCGGGCCTCGTGATGGTGCGCCTGTCCGGCTACGGGCAGACGGGCCCGTACCGCGACCGGCCCGGCTTCGGTGCGATCGCCGAATCGATGGGCGGGCTGCGCCACATCACCGGCTATCCGGATCTGCCGCCGCCGCGCATCGGCATCTCGATCGGCGATTCGATCGCCGCGCTGCACGGCGTGATCGGCGCGCTGATGGCGCTCCATCACCGCAAGGTCAACGGCGGCGCGGGGCAGGTGGTCGACGTTGCACTGTATGAAGCCGTCTTCAACATGATGGAAAGCGTGGTGCCCGAGTACGGCGTGTACGGGATGGTGCGCGAGCGCACCGGCGCGTCGCTGCCGGGCATCGTGCCGTCGAATACGTATGCATGCCGCGACGGCAGCATCGTGATCGGCGGCAACAGCGATCCGATCTTCAAGCGGCTGATGAAGGCGATCGAGCGCGACGACCTCGCCGACGATCCCGCGCTCGCGCAAAACGACGGGCGCGTGCCGCGCACGCAGGAAATCGACGACGCGATCGCCGCGTGGCTCGCGCCGCGCACGATCGACGAGGCGCTCGCCGTGCTCAACGCGGCCGACGTGCCGGCCGGGCGCATCTACAGCGCCGCCGACATGTTCACCGATCCGCAGTTCGTCGCGCGCCAGATGATCCAGCATTTCAAGCTGGCCGACGGCACCGACATTCCGCTGCCGAACATCACGCCGAAGTTGTCGGACACGCCGGGCGAAACGCGCTGGCTCGGGCCCGCGCTCGGCGAGCACACCGACGAGGTGCTGCGCGGCCTCGGCTATGACGGTGAGGCGATTGCCGCACTGCGCGAGGCGGGCGCGATCTGAGCGCAACCGGCCTGGCGCTTCGCGCCGGGCTGCTCGGCGACGGCATCTCCGAGGAGATTTTCTCCGGGCGGAAAAGCCGGCGGCCCGGCGTTTTCCCCGGTGCGCAGAACGCCGCCGCACGGTGCGGCGGCGCATCGCGCGCCCATGCGTATACCCGCCCGTCCACGGTGGCCGGACTGTCGCTCTCGCGCCATCTTTCCTCGGTTACAATCGCCGGATGCGAATCTTACTCAGCAACGACGACGGCTATCTCGCCCCCGGTCTCGCCGCGCTCAGCGAAGCGTTGCAGCCGCTGGCCGAGCTTACGGTGATCGCGCCCGAGCAGAACTGCAGCGGCGCGTCGAATTCCCTCACGTTGTCGCGGCCGCTGTCGGTGCAGCGCGCAGCGGGTACGGGTTTCTTCTACGTGAACGGCACGCCGACCGATTCGGTGCACGTCGCGCTGACCGGGATGGCCGATGCGAGGCCGGATATCGTCGTGTCGGGCATCAACAACGGCCAGAACATGGGTGAAGACACGCTCTATTCGGGGACGGTTGCAGCCGCCACCGAAGGCATCATGTTCGGTGTGCCGGCCATCGCGTTCTCGCTGGTCGACAAGGGCTGGGCCCATCTGGCCGACGCCGCGCGCGTCGCCGCGGAAATCGTCGCGCACTACCTCGCGCACCCGCTGCCCGGCCAGCCGCTGCTGAACGTCAATATTCCGAACCTGCCGTACGACCAACTGAAGAGCTGGCAAGTCACGCGCCTCGGCAAGCGTCATCCGTCGCAGCCGGTGATTCGCCAGACCGACCCGCGCGGCGAGCCGATTTACTGGATCGGTGCCGCGGGCGAGGCGCTGGACGCCAGCGAGGGCACTGATTTCCATGCCGTCGCAAACGGTTTCGTGTCGATCACGCCGCTGCAGCTCGATCTCACGCATACGCAGATGCTGCCCGCGACGCGCGAATGGGCGCGCGCCGGAGGGCGGGCTTCATGAGCGGCGAGCGCGCGAAGCGGTTCCCGCTCGCGCTCGAAGATCTCAAGCGAGCGCCACGCAAGTCGGAAGGTCGGGCCGGTGAACGTCAGGCGGCGGGAGCGATGTCGAAGGCCGCCGACAAACCCGCAGCCGTGCTGAAACCGGTTGCGGTGAAGCCGGCCGCCGCGCGGGCGCCGCTGCCGGGTGTCGCCGCCGCGAAGCCGGCCACCGCACCGAAGCCGACCGTGCTGAAGCCGGCGCTGCCGAAGCCGGCTGCGCCGAGCGTCGCGCCGGCCGGCGCATTCGCGCTCACGTCGGAACGTGTGCGCGAGCGGATGGTCGAACGCCTGCGCGCGAACGGCGTGACCGATGCGCGCGTGCTGGACGCGATGGCCGCGGTGCCGCGCCACATGTTCGTCGATCCCGGCCTCGCGACACAGGCCTACGAGGATTCGGCACTGCCGATCGGCCACCAGCAGACCATTTCAAAGCCGTCGGTCGTCGCGCGCATGATCGAGCTCGCGATGGCCGGCCGCACGCTCGAGCGCGTGCTCGAGATCGGCACCGGTTGCGGCTATCAGGCCGCCGTGCTGAGTCACGTGGCACGCGACGTGTATTCGATTGAACGCATCAAGCCGCTTTACGAGCGCGCGAAGCTGAACCTGCGGCCGCTGCGCGTGCCGAACATCCGTCTGCACTACGGCGACGGGCGTGTCGGCCTGCCGTCCGCGGCCCCGTTCGACGCGATCGTGATCGCGGCCGCGGGGCTCGACGTGCCGCAGGCGCTGCTCGAGCAGCTCGCGATCGGCGGGCGGCTCGTCGCGCCGGTCGGCGCACAGAGCGGGCGGCACCAGGTGCTCACGCTCGTCGAGCGCGTCGCGCACGCGCAATGGCGAGAGTCCCGGCTTGATCGCGTTTTCTTTGTCCCTTTAAAATCCGGAGTGATTTGAAACCGATGAGTATGTTGCGCGCGATGCAAAACAACCGATCCAGGGAACCGCTCACGCTCGCCCAGCGCGCGATCTGTGTGGCTGCGTTCTCCACGTTACTGGCCGCCTGTGCGACGCGGCTCGACAACGCGCCCGTCGTCGACCGCTCCGGGTCGCTCGGCACGACCGCCGCACAGCCCGCGGTGCCGCTCGGCCCGCCGCCGCCGGGCTTCTACCGCGTGAAGCCGGGTGACACGCTGTACCGGATTGCACTCGAGAACGGGCAGAACTATCGCGACATCGCGTCGTGGAACAATCTGGCGAACCCGAACCAGATCGAAGTCGACCAGTTGCTGCGCGTGGCGCCGCCGGGCGGCGCTGCGGTCGCGGGCGTACCGGCTGCGGGCGCGCCGGCCACCGCGCCGATCGTCGGCGGTGCGGTCGCGACCGCACCGCTGAGCAGCGGTCCGGCCACGCCGGCCGGCACGTCGTCCGCGCTCGCCGCCACGCCGCCGGCTGCGGCCACTGGCTCGAGCGATACGGCGGCCGCGCCGAGCGGCCCCGTGACGTTCGCATGGCCCGCGCGCGGCCCCGTGCTGAACGGGTTCGACGATGCGAAGAACAAGGGCGTCAATATCGGCGGGACGGCCGGCGAAGCCGTGAAGGCGGCGGCAGACGGCCGCGTCGTTTACTCCGGCAACGGTCTGCGCGGCTACGGCAACCTCATTATCATCAAACACGATGCAACTTACCTCACGGCGTATGCACACAATCGCGCTTTGATGGTAAAAGAGGGGGACGCGGTAACGAAGGGGCAGAAGATCGCCGAGATGGGTAACAGCGATGCCGACCGCGTGATGCTGCATTTCGAGGTTCGCCGGCAGGGTAAGCCTGTCGATCCGCTGAAGTATTTGCCGCCTCAATAACCGAGACGACCATGCCGAAATCGAAGCGCCACGAGCCGCAAGCCGAGTCTGAGAAGATCAGTCGTGCCACGCAAGCATCGGTGGGGCGAGTAGCTGCTTCGACGGACGACGAAGACGACGTCGCGGAAAACGAACGTGAGCTCGAGGTACGCGACGGCGAAGCGGACGGTGGCGACGACGAGCGCGAAGGCCGCCCGGAAGCGGCGCCCGACGTCGACGATTTCCGCACGCTGCTGCAGGCCGAGCTCACGGCCGATACGATCCAGCATTACCTGAACCGCATCAGCGTGAAGCCGTTGCTGACCGTCGAGGAAGAGCAGCGCTATTCGCGCCTCGCGAAGGCCGGCGAATTCGAGGCGCGGCAGGTGATGATCGAGCGCAATCTGCGTCTCGTCGTCAGTATCGCGAAGGGGTATCTGAACCGCGGCGTGCCGCTGCTCGACCTGATCGAGGAAGGCAACCTCGGCCTCATGCACGCGATCGAGAAATTCGACCCGACGCGCGGTTTCCGTTTCTCGACCTATGCGACATGGTGGATCCGGCAGAGCATCGAGCGCGCGATCATGAACCAGGCGCGCACGGTGCGCCTGCCCGTGCACGTGATCCGCGAACTGAATCAGGTGCTGCGCGCGAAGCGCCACCTCGAAAAGAATTCGATGTCGACGGGCGAGGCGGCCGAGCGCCGCGAAGCCAGCATCGACGACATCGCTTATCTCACCGGCAAGACCGCCGAGGAAGTCACCGATATCCTCGCACTCAACGAACACACGGCGTCGCTCGACGCGCCGCTCGACCTCGATCCCGCGAGCAGCCTGCTCGACCTGCTGCCCGACGACCAGAGCCAGTCGCCCGACGCGGAGGTGCAGCACCGCGAGCTCGAAACGTTGACGCGCGCCTGGCTGTCACGGCTGTCCGACAAGCACCGGCACGTGATCGAGCGCCGCTTCGGGCTGAATCACATCGAACCGGCGACGCTCGAGGAACTGGCCGACGAGATGGGGCTCACGCGCGAGCGCGTGCGGCAGATCCAGCAGGAAGCGCTGGTGCGCCTCAAGCGGTTCTTCGCCTCCAACGGCGTGCGCAAGGACGCCGTTCTGTAACCGATGACTCCGATTCTCGTTTTTGACATCGAGACGATTCCCGATGTCGACGGCATTCGCCGTCTGGAAGAGCTGCCCGCGACGCTCGACGATGCCGTGGTGGCCGAACACGCATTCGCCGCGCGGCGCGAGAAGACCGGCAGCGATTTCCTGCCGCACCATCTGCAGCGGATCGCGGCGATCTCGTGCGTGTTCCGCGACAACAACGGTTTTCGCGTGCGCTCCCTCGGGACGCCGCAGGACAGCGAAGCCACGCTGATCCAGTCGTTCTACCGCGTGATCGAGAAATACACGCCGCAGCTCGTGTCGTGGAACGGCGGCGGTTTTGATCTGCCGGTCCTCCATTACCGCGCGCTCGTGCACGGCATTCCCGCCACCCGCTACTGGGATCTCGGCGAGGACGACCGCGAATTCAAGTGGAACAACTACATCTCGCGCTATCACTCGCGGCATACCGACCTGATGGACGTGCTCGCGATGTATCAGGCGCGCGCCAACGCGCCGCTCGATGTGCTCGCGAAGCTGTGCGGCTTTCCGGGCAAGCTCGGGATGGACGGCAGCCAGGTGTGGCCGGCGTTCCAGGACGGGCGGATCGACGAAATCCGCAACTATTGCGAAACCGACGTCGTCAACACCTACCTGCTGTATTGCCGGTTCCAGTTGATGCGCGGCGGCCTGACGCCGAGCGAGTACGCGGACGAGATCCTGCTCGTGAAGAACGCGCTTGCGCAGGAGCCGGCCGCGCACTGGGTCGAATACCTGGCGGGCTTCGACGCATAGCGCGGGCCGCTCGTGCCCGCAACCGGCGCGATCAGGCCAGTTCGAGCAGCACCGGCTGGTGATCGGACGCGCGTACGTTGCCGTCGACTTCGCAGCCGATGACGCGCGGCAACAGCGTGTCGGTCACGAACACGAAATCGCACGCGAGCGGCCCGTCCGCCCATTGCGCCGTATCGTAGACGCCGGCCGTCGGCGGCGGCGTACGACCGGGATGCCGTGCGACCCACGCGTCGACGAAACCCGGCGCGTCGGCGATCGGCTCCAGGAAGCGCCGGTACGCGTCGCCGTCGAATGCGCTGTTGAAATCGCCGCAGACGATCGCGTCGCGCGGTTGCCCGGTCGCGCTGAAAGGTCCCTCGGCGGTTTCGGCGGGAGCGGGTCGGTTCGCGTGCGCGCAGGCCTCGCGATGCCGGTCGCGCAACGCATCGACCTGCGCAAGTCGCTGGCGCGCCGAGTAATACTCCAGATGCGTGGTGACCACGCGCAATGCCCCGAAGGGCGCCTGCAACTCGACATCGAGCGCGACGCGCGGCATCGACGGCGCGCCGGCGTCGGCCGGCCACGGCAGCGATTGGCGCAGCACGCGCCCGACCGGCAGCCGCGTCGCGATTGCATTGCCGAACTGGCGGCGCGGTGCGCCCGGCCGGACGGCCGGCAGGTCGGCGCCGATGGCGTCGACGATCGTATAGCCGGGCAGCAGCGTCGCGAGTTCGGCGAACTGGTCGGTGCGTGGCCGGCCGGGCAGTGCGTCGAAGCCGCGCGTGACTTCCTGCAGGCACAGCACGTCGAAATCGCCGAGCTGGCGGATGGCCGCGACGGTACGGGAAAGATCGACGACGCCGTCCGCGTCCCGACCCCATTGGATGTTCCAGTCGATCAATCGCATGGTCGAATCTCCTGTTGGGCGGACTGTCGGGGCGTGGGCGTTGCCCCGACGCGATTTGCGGCCAGGCTCGCCGCAGGTGCATCCCGAAGCCGCCTTGCATGGACCGGGCGCACCACAGCGCTGTCCGTGCGCAAGTTCGACGCCTGCCTCATCCAAAGCGCGCGGCGGGGGCCTTCGTCGTCTACAATCTCGCCTTCTTCAACGTTTGTCAGGAAAAGCTGGTGTCCGAAGCCGTCCCCACTTCTGCGCGCAAATCGAAAAACGCGCCCGTCGCGCCCGGGCCCGCCCCGGTTCTCGAGATCGAATCGCTCGACATGGAAGCGCGCGGTGTCGGCCGCACGATGACCGAGGACGGTCAGCCGGGCAAGGTGATCTTCGTCGAAGGCGCGCTGCCGGGCGAGCGCGTGACCTATTCGAGCTATCGCCGCAAGCCGAGCTACGAACAGGCGACGGTAGTCGACATTCTGCGCCCGAGCGTGCTGCGCACGCAGCCGAAGTGCGAATTCTTCGGCACCTGCGGCGGCTGCTCGATGCAGCATCTCGACATGCGCGCGCAGGTGGCGGTCAAGCAGCGCGTGCTCGAAGACAATTTGTGGCATCTGGCGAAGCTGCGTGCGGAAACGATGTTCGCGCCGATCCACGGTCCGTCGTGGGGTTATCGCTACCGAGCGCGCCTGACCGTGCGCAACGTGGCGAAGAAGGGCGGCGTGCTGGTCGGCTTCCACGAGAAGAAGAGCAGCTACGTCGCCGACATGACGAGTTGCGAAGTGCTGCCGCCGCACGTGTCGGCAATGCTCGTGCCGCTGCGCCGGCTCGTCGAAGGGCTGTCGATTCGCGACCGGATGCCGCAGATCGAACTCGCGGTCGGCTCGTCGGTCACCGCGCTCGTGCTGCGCGTGCTGGAGCCGATCGACGCGGACGACGAAGCGCTGCTGCGCGCGTTTGCGGACGAGCACAACGTGCAGTTCTGGCTGCAGCCGAAGGGTCCCGACACGGTGACGCCGTTCTATCCGCTCGACGTCTCGCTCGATTACACGCTGCCGGAATTCGGCATCCGCATGCCGTTCAAGCCGACCGACTTCACGCAGGTCAACCACCAGATCAATCGCGTGCTGGTGGGGCGGGCGCTGCGCCTGCTCGCGCCGTCGCGCGACGATCGCGTGCTCGACCTCTTCTGCGGGATCGGCAACTTCACGCTGCCGCTTGCGCGGCTGTCGCGCGAAGTGATGGGCATCGAGGGCAGCGACACGCTGACCACGCGCGCGCTGGCGAACGCACGCGAGAACGGTGTCGACGGTCACACGACGTTCGCGTGCCGGAACCTGTTCGAAGTGACGGGCGACGACCTCCGCGCACTCGGCGCCTTCGACAAGTTCCTGATCGACCCGCCGCGCGAAGGCGCGCTCGCGGTATCGAAGGCGCTGGCCGAGATCGCGCAGAGTGGCACAGGCCCGCTGCCGAAGCGCATCGTCTACGTGTCGTGCAACCCGTCGACGCTCGCGCGCGATGCGGGCCTGCTCGTGCACGAGGCCGGTTACCGGCTGAAGGGCGCCGGCGTCGTGAACATGTTCCCGAATACGTCGCACGTCGAATCGATCGCGCTGTTCGAGCGCGACTGAGCCGGGCGCCGGACGTAAAAAAACCGGCCCGAGGGCCGGTTTTTTCATGGTGCGCCGCGAACGTCAGTTGCGGTTGCCGCCGAAGATGCCGAGCAGCGCGAGCAGGTTCGTGAACACGTTGTACAGGTCGAGGTAGATCGCGAGCGTGGCCGAGATGTAGTTCGTCTCGCCGCCGTTCACGACGCGCTGGACGTCGAACAGCATGTAAGCCGAGAAGATCGCGATCGCGAGCACCGACACGGTGAGCATCAGCGCCGGCAGTTGCAGGAAGATGTTCGCGACCGACGCGAGCAGGATCACGATCACGCCCATGAACAGCCACTTGCCGAGCCCGGAGAAGTCGCGCTTGCTGACGGTGGCGATCGTCGCCATCGCGGCGAAGATGATGCCGGTGCCGCCGAACGCGAGCATGATCAGCGACGGGCCGTTCGAGAAGCCGAGGATGAAGCTCAGCAGCCGCGACAGCATCAGGCCCATGAAGAACGTGAAGCCGAGCAGCACGAACACGCCGGCCGCGCTGTTCTTGGTCCGCTCGATCGCGAACATGAAGCCGAACGCGATCGCGAAGAACGCGAGCAGGCTCATCATCGGGCTCGTGGCCGCGAACAGCGAGAAGCCCGTCGCGACGCCGACCCAGGCGCCCAGCACGGTCGGCACCATCGACAGCGCGAGCAGCCAGTACGTGTTCCGCAGCACGCGGTTGCGCACCGCGGCGGTGCTGACGGAACCGCCGCGGCCGAAATTGTACGGATAGTCGTTCATGGTTTCTCCTAACATTGAACGCGTGGGCGTCCGGGGCCGGTTCGGCGCGCGGGATGTGCGGCGCAGCAAACCGGGGCAGCTATGGCTAAGATACGTTCCGTGCCGCGAGGTTTCAATGGCTCGACGGCACAAAACATATGGATTCTGAACCTTTCATTCGTGTAAGGGTTCAATCGCAATGATACACGGGATCGTGCTACAATAGCGGATTCATTTGAACCTGTAACTTCTTAATTTTTTGGAGTTTTTATGGCAATCGAGCGCACCCTGTCGATCATCAAGCCGGATGCGGTGGCAAAGAACGTGATCGGCCAGATCTACAGCCGTTTCGAAGGCGCCGGCCTGAAGATCGTCGCAGCGCGCATGGCGCACCTGTCGCGTGCCGACGCAGAGAAGTTCTACGCAGTTCACGCAGCGCGTCCGTTTTTCAAGGACCTCGTCGATTTCATGATCTCGGGCCCGGTGATGATCCAGGTTCTGGAAGGTGAAGGCGCGATCCTGAAGAACCGCGACCTGATGGGCGCAACGGATCCGAAGAAGGCGGAAAAGGGCACGATCCGCGCCGACTTCGCCGACAGCATCGACGCGAACGCCGTGCACGGCTCGGACGCTGCGGAAACGGCAGCGGTCGAAATCGCGTTCTTCTTCCCGGAAATGAACGTTTACTCGCGTTAAGCCCTGGCTGACAGCAAGTAGGCAGGATTCAGCGCACGCGGCAAGGCAGCACATCATGACGAGCGAAACTTCCGTCAATCTTCTCGACTTCGACGCCGAGGGTCTTGTCGCGTACTGCGGCAGCCTGGGCGAGAAGCCGTTCCGCGCCAAGCAGTTGCAGCGCTGGATCCACCAGTACAACGCCGGCGATTTCGACGGCATGACCGATCTCGCGAAGTCCCTGAGGGAGAAGCTCAAGGGCCGCGCATCGATCGTGATGCCGGACATCGTCAGCGATCACGTTTCCACCGACGGCACGCGCAAGTGGCTGATCGACGTCGGAAACGGCAATGCGGTCGAAACCGTGTTCATCCCGGAAGAGACGCGCGGCACGCTGTGCGTGTCGTCGCAGGCCGGGTGCGCGGTGAACTGCCGCTTCTGCTCGACGGGCAAGCAGGGCTTCTCCCGCAACCTGTCGACAGCCGAAATCATCGGCCAGCTCCGGATGGCCGAATTTGCATTGCGAGCGTCGCTGGGCCGCGCGCCCGGCCCGAACGGCAAGGCCGAACGGGTCGTGACCAACGTGGTGATGATGGGCATGGGCGAGCCGCTCCTGAATTACAGCGCGGTCGTGCCCGCGATGCGGTTGATGCTCGACGACAACGCGTACGGCCTGTCGCGCCGTCGCGTCACGCTGTCGACGTCCGGCGTGGTGCCGATGATGGACCGCCTCGGCGCCGAGTTGCCGGTCGCGCTGGCCGTTTCGCTGCATGCGCCGAACGATGCGCTGCGCGACGAGCTGGTGCCGCTCAACAAGAAGTATCCGCTTCGCGAGCTGATGGCTGCGTGCCAGCGCTATCTGCAAGTCGCGCCGCGCGACTTCATCACGTTCGAATACTGCATGCTCGACGGCGTCAACGACACCGAAGCGCATGCGCGCGAACTGCTGGCCGTCACGCGCGACGTGCCGTGCAAGTTCAACCTGATCCCGTTCAATCCGTTTCCGGAATCGGGCCTCATCCGCTCGAAGCCGGAGCAGATCAAGCGCTTCGCGCAGGTCCTCATCGACGCGGGTGTCGTCACGACCGTGCGCAAGACGCGCGGCGACGACATCGACGCCGCGTGCGGGCAACTGGCCGGCGCGGTGAAGGATCGTACGCGCCTTGCGGAACGAACGGGCGCAGCAGGAAAAATCATCGAAGTTCGGGCAGTTTGACGGGGGCGCCTGGCCGGGGTGCCCGAACCCTTTGGCGGTGCAACACGCGAATAGCGATCGGTCGCGGCGCCTCGGCGCCGCGCATGGTATGAACCGTTGCGGATGCCGGCCGGCGGGAGCCGGCGGCAGCCGCCAGTGAAGAAGAATCGACGCGAGGACAAGGATGAGTGAGCCGCAGCCGTCTAACGGCGCAGAGACGAATGCCGCGAAGCCGGCACCGGCGGGACTGGAATCGCTGGCGGCGGTCGGCAGCCGGCTGGCGCAGCTTCGGGAGGCGAAGGGCTGGTCGGTCGACGACGTGTCGGCGCGACTCAAGGTCGCTCCGCAAAAGCTCCGGGCGCTCGAGGCTGGCGACATCAGCCATTTGCCCGGCGTGACGTTCGCGCTCGGGGTCGTGCGCAGCTACGCGAAGATGCTCGGCGTCGATCCGGAACCGTTCGCGCAGGCGTTGCGCCGCGAGCGCGGGGTGCCGGAAGTCGACCTGTCGATGCCTGCGTCGTCGGGCACGGATCTGCCGCGCGGCCGCGTGTCGATTCCGCTGGGCGGCTCGTCGCGCCACCATCCGTGGCTGTGGGGAACGGGGATCGTCATCGTCGCGGTGGTCGCCGTACTGATGTGGCACACTGGCGGCGATTCGTCGAGTCTGCTCGCACGCTTGAAGGGCAGCGACGCCGAACATGCATCGGCCGCGAGCGCGGCGGCGGCATCGTCGTCTGCCGAAGAAGCGGCTGCGAATGGCGCATCGGCGGCGGTTGCGAATGAGGTTCCGGCCCCGGCTGCTGCATCGGCTGCCCCGGCGCAGTCGATCGCGTCGGCCGTCCCGGCGCCCGCGGCCCCGGTCGCGACGGCTGCTGCATCGCAGCCCGTGGCGGCAACGGCGGCGGCAAGCACGGCCGCGCCGGCCCAGCCGGCGAGCGTCGTGGTGGCGGCAGGCCAGTCGATGGTCGAACTGAAGGTCAAGCAGGATTGCTGGTTCAGCGTGCGCGACAAGAACGGCAAGGAGCTGTTCTCGGCGCTGGTGCGCGCCGGCGAAACGAAGCAGGTTGCCGGTGACGGGCCGTTCAAGGTCACGATCGGCAACAAGGCCGGTCTCGACGCGGTTGCGTTCGACGGAAAACCGGTCGATCCGGCAAAATATTCGGCAGCGCGGGGTAACGTGGCGCGGTTCACGTTGCCCTGACGTCAAGCGCCGTGGCGAAGGCTTGCCGTCGATATCGGCAGGCCGTGAGGGCACGGCGCTTTTTCAATTCATGCGCCGTGTCGCGGCGCATTCCGCGTAAATGGATCTATCGATGCAATCCGAAGCTCAATCCCCACGCAGCAGTCAGATTTGTTCAACCGAACCGGTGTTCGGCGGGCATCAGCCGCGCCGTGTATCGCATGCGGTGGATGTCCGCTGGGGCGGGCAACTCGTGACGATCGGCGGCGACGCGCCGGTGCGCGTGCAGTCGATGACGAATACCGACACGGCCGATGCGATCGGTACGGCGATCCAGATCAAGGAACTCGCGAACGCGGGCTCCGAACTGGTGCGCATCACGGTCAACACACCCGAAGCCGCGGCCGCCGTGCCGGCGATTCGCGAGCAACTCGACCGGATGGGCGTGACCGTGCCGCTCGTCGGCGATTTCCACTACAACGGCCACCTGCTGCTGCGCGACTACCCGGGCTGCGCGGAGTCGCTGTCGAAGTACCGGATCAACCCCGGTAACGTCGGTCAGGGCGCGAAGCGCGACACGCAGTTCGCGCAGATGATCGAGGCCGCGGCGAAGTACGACAAGCCGGTGCGGATCGGCGTGAACTGGGGCAGCCTCGACCAGGACCTGCTCGCGCGCATGATGGACGAGAACGGCGCGCGCGCGCAGCCGTGGGACGCGCAGAGCGTGATGTACGAGGCGCTGATCCAGTCGGCGATCGGCTCGGCCGAACGCGCGGTGGAGCTGGGCCTCGGCCGCGACCGCATCGTGCTGTCGTGCAAGGTCAGCGGCGTGCAGGACCTGATCGCCGTGTACCGCGAACTCGGCCGCCGCTGCGGCTTCGCGCTGCACCTCGGGCTGACCGAGGCCGGCATGGGCTCGAAGGGGATCGTCGCGTCGACGGCGGCGCTCGGCGTGCTGCTGCAGGAAGGGATCGGCGACACGATCCGCATCTCGCTGACGCCGGAGCCGGGCGCGCCGCGCACGGGCGAAGTGATCGTCGGCCAGGAAATCCTCCAGACGATGGGCCTGCGCTCGTTCGCGCCGATGGTGATCGCGTGCCCGGGCTGCGGCCGCACGACGAGCACGCTGTTCCAGGAACTCGCGATGCAGATCCAGACCTACCTGCGCGAGCAGATGCCGGTCTGGCGCAAGGAATATCCGGGCGTCGAGAAGATGAACGTCGCGGTGATGGGCTGCATCGTCAACGGCCCGGGCGAATCGAAGCACGCGAACATCGGCATCAGCCTGCCGGGGTCGGGCGAGAACCCGGCCGCGCCCGTCTTCATCGACGGCGAGAAGGTCAAGACGCTGCGCGGCGAGCGGATCGCCGAGGAATTCCAGCAGATCGTCAGCGACTACGTCGCACGCAATTACGGCCGCACCGAGGCCCTGAACTAATTCGTCCACACACACGAACGATGACTGAACAGAAACGCAAGATCGAGAAGCTCACCGGCGTCAAAGGCATGAACGACATCCTTCCGCAGGATGCCGGCCTGTGGGAATTCTTCGAAGCTACCGTGAAATCGCTGCTGCGCGCGTACGGCTACCAGAACATCCGCACGCCGATCGTCGAACATACGCAGCTCTTCACGCGGGGCATCGGCGAAGTCACCGACATCGTCGAGAAGGAGATGTACAGCTTCACCGACGCGCTGAACGGCGAGAACCTGACGATGCGCCCGGAAAACACCGCGGCGGTCGTGCGCGCATCGATCGAGCACAACATGCTGTACGACGGCCCGAAGCGCCTGTGGTACATCGGCCCGATGTTCCGTCACGAGCGTCCGCAGCGCGGCCGCTATCGCCAGTTTCACCAGGTCGGCGTCGAGGCGCTCGGCTTCGCGGGTCCCGATGCGGATGCCGAGATCATCATGATGTGCCAGCGCCTGTGGGACGACCTCGGCTTGACCGGCATCAAGCTCGAGATCAATTCGCTCGGCCTTGCCGAGGAGCGCGCCGCGCACCGCGTCGAGCTGATCAAGTACCTCGAGCAGTTCGCGGACGTGCTCGACGAGGACGCAAAGCGCCGCCTGTATACGAACCCGCTGCGCGTGCTCGACACGAAGAATCCCGCGCTGCAGGAAATCGCGCAGAACGCGCCGAAGCTGATCGACTTCCTCGGCGACGAATCGCGTGCGCACTTCGAAGGGCTGCAGCGCCTGCTGCTCGCGAACAACATTCCGTTCAAGATCAACCCGCGTCTCGTGCGCGGCCTCGATTACTACAACCTGACCGTGTTCGAATGGGTGACCGACAAGCTCGGCGCGCAGGGCACGGTCGCGGCCGGCGGCCGCTACGATCCGCTGATCGAGCAGCTCGGCGGCAAGCCGACCGCCGCGTGCGGCTGGGCGATGGGTATCGAGCGCATCCTCGAGCTGTTGAAGGAGGAGGATCTGGCGCCCGAGCAGGAAGGCGTCGACGTGTATGTGGTGCATCAGGGCGAAACCGCGCGCGAACAGGCTTTCATCGCGGCCGAGCGCCTGCGCGACACGGGCCTCGACGTGATCTTCCACTGCAGCGCCGACGGCGCGCCGGCGAGTTTCAAGTCGCAGATGAAGCGGGCCGATGCAAGCGGCGCCGCGTTCGCGGTGATCTTCGGCGAAGAAGAGGTCGCGAACGGCACGGTGGGCGTGAAAGCGTTGCGCGGCGCGGGTGCGGAAGGGGAAAAGAACGTTCAGCAGACCGTACCGGTCGAAAGCTTGACCGAATTCCTAATCAATGCGATGGTTGCATCCGCCGAAGACGGCGACGACTGATCGCGCTCGCATTCGCTCGACAAGAAAAGCCTGAACAGGAAGGAATCGCTCGCCGATGAGTTATCACGACGAACAAGAATCGATTGAAAATCTCAAGGCGTGGTGGGCCCGCTGGGGCAACCTCACCACGTGGATCGTGCTCGCGGCGCTCGTCGTCGCGGCCGGTTTCAACGGCTGGAACTACTGGCAGCGCCGTCAGGCTGCCGAGGCGTCCGGGCTGTACGAGCAAGTCCTGAAGGCTGCCGCCGCGAACGACAAGGCAACGATGGCCCGCGCGGCTGCCGACATGGAAGACAAGTTCGGCAGCACGCCGTATGCGCAGATGACGGCGCTCGCGGCCGCGAAGACGCTGTATGCGGCCGGCGACGCGGCAGGCGCGAAGGCGCAACTGCAATGGGCCGTCGATCATGCCAAGGACGACGAGTACAAGCAGATCGCGAAGCTGCGCCTCGCGTCGCTGCTGCTCGACGAGAAGGCGTACGATGCAGGCCTCGCGCTGCTCTCGGGTACGCCGGTCGATGCATTCAAGGGCCTCGTGGCCGATCGTCGCGGCGATCTGCTGGCCGCGCAAGGCAAGACCGACGATGCGCGCGCGGCTTACAAGCTCGCGCTCGACGGCCTGTCGAAGGACGACCAGTCCGCGCGCCAGCTCGTGCAGTTCAAGCTGGACGCGCTCGGCGGCTGAATCCCGGTCCCCTCAACCTCTTAACTCTGCTTCGCTAACCGATGAATTTGCTGAAACGTTACGCTGTGCCCGTTGCCTGCGCGGCGGCTGTCCTCGCTCTGGCGGCTTGCTCGTCGTCGAAGGACGCGCGCCGCGTGCCGACGCCGCTCACCGAGTTCAAGCCTGTCCTGGACGTGCAACAGGTCTGGAAGGCGAGCGTCGGCAAGGGCGGACGCTACCTGTTCTCGCCGGTGGCCGTGGGCGACGCCGTTTATGCGGCGGGCGAAAACGGTTCGGTCGAGAAGATCGACGCGAAGACGGGCCAGACGCTCTGGCGCTCGAAGGTCGGTTCGGACCTGTCGGCCGGTGTCGGCAGCGATGGCAACCTGACCGCGGTCGGCGCGTTGAAGGGCGGCGTGTTCGTGCTGGGCCCGGACGGCAAGCAGCTGTGGAAGACCAGCGTGCAGGGCGAGATCTTCTCGCCGCCGCTCGTCGGTAACGGTCTCGTGATCGTCCGCACGATCGACGGCCAGGTGATCGCGTTCAACGCGCAGACGGGCGAGCAGAAGTGGGCCTACCGCAACCGTGCGGTGCCGCTGAACCTGCGCGTGTCGGCCGGCATGACGTTCGCGGGCGACGCGGCCGTACTGGCGGGCTTCCCGGGCGGCGGGCTCGTCGCGATCAACCTGCAGACGGGTGAGCCGTTCTGGCAGACTCCGGTGTCGTTCCCGAAGGGCGTGACCGAGGTCGAGCGCATCAACGACGTCAGCGGCCCGCCGACGCTCGTGGGGGCGGAAGCCTGCGCGGTGACGTTCCAGGGTCAGCTCGGCTGCTTCGATGCGAACTCGGGCCGTCCGCTGTGGGAAAAGCCGTTCTCGAGCCGCAGCGGCCTCGCGCAGGACGATTCGGTGGTCGCCGGCGGCGACGACTGGTCGGTCGTCACCGCATACGACGCGGCCACGGGCAACCAGCTCTGGCGCAACGACAAGCTGAAGAGCCGCGACGTCGGCGTGCCATATCTGCTCGGGCATGCGGTCGTGATGGGCGATTACAAGGGCTTCGTGCACTTCCTGTCGCGCGAGGACGGCAGCTTCATTGCGCGGATGAAGACCGACGGCAGCGCGATTACGGCGGCGCCGGTCCTCGCGGGCAATACGCTCGTCGTGCAGACGAAGGACGGCGGCCTGTACGGGTTCCGTCCGCGCTGACACGCAGGAAACCGGCGTGGCCGTGGCGTGGCGGGCAGGGCCCGCGCGTCGCGGCCGCGCGACTTGACGGCGGCCGGTGTTCCCGGCCGCTCGGTATTTGAAAGGCAGTTCGAGACGAAAGACGACGGCGCGCAACGCGCGCCGGGCGCGCGCATCCGGCGCGGCGCGAATTCGTGATATTTTCATTCAGCGCAGCCGCCCGCAGCAGCGGGCCTCCCGCTGCTGCGCTTCACCGTAGAAAACACAGATGAAACCGGTCATTGCCCTCGTTGGGCGCCCCAATGTGGGGAAATCCACGCTGTTCAACCGGCTCACGCGCTCGCGCGATGCGCTGGTCGCCGACTTGCCGGGCCTCACGCGCGATCGCCACTACGGCGAAGGGCGCGTCGGCGCGCGGCCGTACCTGGTCGTCGATACCGGCGGCTTCGAGCCCGTCGCGAAGGACGGCATCCTGCACGAGATGGCGCGCCAGACGCGGCAGGCCGTCGAGGAAGCCGACGTCGTCGTGTTCATCGTCGACGGCCGCAACGGGCTCGCGCCGCAGGACAAGTCGATCGCCGACTACCTGCGCAAGACCGGCCGGCCGATCTTCCTGGTCGTCAACAAGGCCGAGGGGATGAAGTACACGGCGGTCGCGACGGATTTCTACGAGCTCGGGCTCGGCGATCCGCGCGCGATCTCGGCCGCGCACGGCGACGGCGTGACCGACATGATCAACGAGGCGCTCGAAGTCGCGTACGCGGGCCAGCCCGAGGAAGCGGACGAGGACGATCCGTCGCGCGGCATCAAGATCGCGATCGTCGGCCGTCCGAACGTCGGCAAGTCGACGCTCGTCAACGCGTTGATCGGCGAAGACCGCGTGATCGCGTTCGACATGCCGGGCACGACGCGCGATTCGATCTACGTCGACTTCGAGCGTAACGGCAAGAAATACACGCTGATCGACACGGCGGGCCTGCGGCGCCGCGGCAAGGTGTTCGAGGCGATCGAGAAGTTCTCGGTCGTGAAGACGCTGCAATCGATTTCCGACGCGAACGTCGTCATTCTTCTGCTGGATGCGCAGCAGGACATTTCCGACCAGGACGCGCACATCGCCGGTTTCGTCGTCGAGCAGGGCCGCGCGCTCGTGATCGGCGTCAACAAGTGGGATGGCCTCGACGACCACGCGCGCGACCGCGCGAAAGCGGATTTGACCCGCAAGCTGAAATTCCTCGACTTCGCGAAATCGCACTTCATTTCCGCCGCGAAGAAGACGGGTATCGGCGCGCTGATGCGCTCGGTCGACGATGCCTACGCGGCGGCGATGTCGAAGCTGCCGACGCCGAAGCTCACGCGCGCGCTGATCGAGGCCGTCGAATTCCAGCAGCCGCGCCGTCGCGGCCCGGTGCGTCCGAAGCTGCGCTACGCGCACCAAGGCGGCCAGAATCCGCCGATCATCGTGATCCACGGCAACGCGCTCGATGCGGTGACGGAAACCTACAAGCGCTACCTCGAAAACCGATTCCGCGAAACTTTCTCGCTGACCGGGACTCCATTGCGCATAGAGTTCCGTTCGTCGAACAACCCGTACGCGGACAAGGGCTGAAGCATGTCCCGCAACGGCTAGGCCGCATGGCCTATGCCCGGGCGGGGCAGGCAAAATCGGCTATAGTGTAGCGATTGGCGCCGGATCTCTTTTTCTTCGCCGCCAATCCAGATCAACCTGCAAAAAAAGATGGAGTACGCCATGAGCAACAAAGGGCAATTGTTACAAGACCCGTTTTTGAACGCACTGCGCAAAGAGCACGTTCCCGTTTCGATCTACCTCGTCAACGGCATCAAGCTTCAAGGGAACATTGAATCGTTCGACCAGTACGTCGTGTTGCTCCGTAATACGGTGACCCAGATGGTTTACAAGCACGCCATCTCGACGGTCGTGCCGGCGCGCCCGGTGAATTTCCACCCGGACGCGGAAGCCTCGTCCTAACCTATCGCAGCGGCCGGCATCCGGTCGCCGCGAGCGACCGATGCCAGCCGCCTTATCTTGACACCCGATAATTTGATCAACGCAGCGCTCGTCGGCATCGATTTCGGCAAGACCGATTTCGAAGCCAGTCTCGAAGAACTCAGTCTTCTCGCCTCCAGCGCGGGGGCCCGTCCCGCCGTCACCCTCACGGGTCGTCGCTCAAGTCCCGATGCCAAGATGTTCATCGGCAGCGGCAAAGCCGAAGAACTGCGGCTTGCCTGCGACGCGCACAACGTCGAAATCGTCATCTTCAACCATGCGCTGGCGCCCGCCCAGCAACGCAATCTGGAGCAGGCGCTTAACAGGCGCGTGGTCGATCGCACGAGCCTCATCCTCGACATCTTCGCGCAGCGTGCCCGCAGCCATGAAGGCAAGCTGCAGGTCGAGCTCGCGCAGCTTCAATACCTGTCGACCCGGCTCATTCGCGCATGGACCCACCTCGAGCGGCAAAAGGGCGGTATCGGCCTGCGCGGCCCCGGCGAAACCCAGCTCGAAACCGACCGCCGGCTGATCGGCGAACGCATCAAGATGCTGAAGTCGCGGCTCGACCGGCTGCGCCGCCAGCACAGCACGCAGCGCCGGCAGCGCGCGCGCAGCGGCACGATGTCGGTGTCGCTCGTCGGCTATACGAACGCGGGCAAGTCGACGCTGTTCAATGCGCTGACGAAAGCGCAGGCGTACGCGGCCGACCAGCTGTTCGCGACGCTCGATACGACGTCGCGGCGCGTGTACCTCGGCGACGAGGTCGGGCAGATCGTCGTGTCCGATACGGTCGGATTCATCCGCGAGCTCCCTCACCAGCTCGTCGCGGCGTTTCGCGCGACCCTCGAGGAAACGATCCATGCGGATCTGCTGCTGCATGTGGTCGATGCGTCGAGCGCGGTCAGGCTCGAGCAGATCGAGCAGGTCAACGGCGTGCTGCACGAGATCGGCGCGGACACGATCCGGCAGGTGCTGGTGTTCAACAAGATCGACGCCGTGCCCGAGCTGGCGGCCCGCGGCGACGCGGTCGAGCGGGACGAGTATGGTAATATTTCGCGCGTCTTTTTGAGCGCGCGCACCGGTCAGGGTCTCGATACGTTGCGTGCCGCCATCGCCGAAATCGCCTCCGCGGAACACCTTTCCAGCGCGACGTTGCCCGACGCGCTCGATGGCACGTCCGCTGAATCGCACGAAGACCACACGATTTCCGAACACGGGCGCTAACCGGTCCCGGCCGGTTCGCCGGCGTCCAATCTGGTGAACAAACTCTGGTGAACGAATACAACGAGCGGAGTACCTGGCGGCGGATGCGCGCCTTGCTGTCGATCAACGATCCCCGCTGGGGACGCGGCGAAGGCAATGGCAAGGACGGATCCCGCCCCCGCGCGAACGAATCGAAGCGTCCGCCAGGCGGCGACGGCGACGGGCCGCCCGATCTCGACGAGATGTGGCGCAATTTCAACCGGCGCCTGAGCGGCCTGTTCGGCGGCAAGGGCGGCAACGGCTTCCGTCCCGACAACGGCCGGGCCGCACGAGTCGGCGTCGGCATCGTGATCGGCGTGCTGGTCGCGATTTATGCGGGCAGCGGGCTGTTCGTCGTACAGGAAGGTCAGACGGGCGTCGTGCTGCAACTCGGCAAGGTGTCGGGCACGGTCGGCCAGGGCGTGCACTGGCGCGCGCCGTATCCGTTCGCGTCGCACGAGATCGTCGACACGTCGCAGGTCCGCTCGATCGAGATCGGCCGCAATAACGTCGTGCGCCTCGCGAACGTCAAGGAAGCCGCGATGCTGACGCGCGATGCCGACATCGTCGACGTGCGCTTCATCGTCCAGTACCGGATCCGTTCCGCCACCGATTACCTGTTCCGCAGCGTCGATCCCGAGCGCAGCGTGTCGCAGGCCGCGCAGGCCGCGGTGCGCGCGATCGTCGGCACGCGCAGCGCGGCCGACATGCTGAACCAGGACCGCGATGCGCTGCGCGAGCAGCTTTCGAGCGCGATCCAGCGCGATCTCGACCGCTACCAGTCGGGGCTCGAGGTGACGGCCGTCACGATGCAGAGCGTCGCGGCGCCCGAGCAGACCCAGGCCGCCTACGCCGAAGTCGCGAAGGCGCGCGACGAGCGCGAGGCCGCGAAGCGCGCCGCGCAGGCGTATGCGAGCGACCTGCTGCCGAAGGCGCAGGGCGATGCGGCGAAGCTCGTCGACGAAGCGAAGGCATATGCCGATCGCGTGGTCACGGAAGCCGAGGGCGACGCGGACCGCTTCAAGCAGGTCTACGCGCAGTACTCGAAGGCGCCCGCGGTCATTCGCGAGCGCATGTACCTCGAGACGATGCAGGAAATCTATTCGAACGCGACGAAGGTGTTCGTCGGCAACAAGGGCGGTAACAGCGTCGTGTACCTGCCGCTCGACAAGCTCGTCGAGCGGGGCCGGCAAAACGCCGCGACGTCGGCCGGCGCGTCCGCCGCCGAGGCGGCGTCGGCACCGGCGGCCACGGCGCCGTCGGCGGCTGCAGCCGTGCCGGCGAGCGCCGCATCGGCCGCCGCCGCGTCAGGTGTCGACGTGTTGCGATCGCGCGACGCGTTTCGCAGCCGGTCGCGTGAAGACGATACGAAGTAACGGGGAGCGCAGAACATGAACCGAATCATTGCGCTCGTCGTCGCAATCGTGATCGTTGCCTTCGCGGCGTCGTCGACGGTCCTCACCGTCGATCCGCGCCATACGGCCGTGCTGTCGGGCCGCGACGGCACGCAGCCGGAACTCGCGGGCCCCGGCGTCCATTTCAAGCTGCCGCCGCCGCTGCAGACGGCGACGCTGATCGACACGCGCCTGCAATCGCTCGAGTCGTCCGATCCGCTGCAACTGGCAACCGAAGACAAGCACGACCTGCTCGTCGCGTATGCGGTGAAGTACCGGATCAGCGATCCGATGAAATATTTCACCGCGACGGGCGGCGACCCGGCGGCGGCGAGCGAACGACTGTCCGGCACGCTGAAGAGCGCGCTCGGCGATGCATTCGGCAAGCGCGCGCTCGACGACGCCCTCGGCGGCCAGCGCGCGATCGCGGATGCGGCCCGCGATGCGGCGAAGGCGAGCGCGGCCGGTTTCGGCGTCGACGTGGTCGACGTCCAGCTCACGCGTGTCGATCTGCCGGCCGCGCAGACGGACGCCGTCTATCAACGGATGATCGGCGCGTTGCGCGATCAGGCGGCCCAGGTGCGTGCGCAAGGCGCGGCCGACGTCGAGCAGATCAAGGCCGATGCCGAACGCGAGCAGCAGGCCGTGCTCGCGAACGCGTACAAGTCCGCGCAGGCGATCAAGGGCGAGGGCGACGCGAAGGCCGCGACGATCGCCGCCGATGCGTTCGGCCGCGATCCGCAGTTCTATCAGTTCTACGCGAGCCTGCAGGCCTACCGGAATACGTTCAAGCGCAACGACATCATCGTCGTCGATCCCGACAGCGAGTTCTTCCGCTTCATGCGCAGCCCGACGGGCGGCGCGGCACCGGCGGCGCCTGCTCCCCGCAAACATTGACCTTGGGGCGCCGCGTCGAGCGGCGCCGTCGCTCGCATGGACCTGGCTGGCTCGTTGTTGCTCGCAGTAGCGCTGATGCTGATCATCGAGGGGGCGTTCCCCTTCGTGTTTCCCGTCGCCTGGCGCGACACGTTTCGTAGAATAGCCGAGCGGCCGCCGCATCATATCCGGATCGGCGGGCTGATCGTGATGGTGCTCGGGCTCGCGCTGCTGCTGCTCGCGACCTGACCGGCGCCCCGATCCGGACGGCGCATCCGCCGTTCGTTCCGCCCGATTTCGAAGTTTCGATTCAACTCGCGGCGCGCGTGTCGCGCCGTTTCCCGTCGTAGGACCGTACCGATGTCGACCTGGTTACTTCCCGAGAATATCGCCGACGTACTGCCGTCGGAAGCGCGCAAGATCGAGGAGCTGCGCCGCAGGCTGCTCGACCGCTTCCGTTCGTACGGCTACGAAATGGTGATGCCGCCGTTGCTCGAGTATCTCGAGTCGCTGCTGACGAGCGGCGGCGCCGATCTGCGCCTGCGCACCTTCAAGCTGGTCGACCAGCTGTCGGGCCGCACGCTCGGCCTGCGCGCGGACATCACGCCGCAAGTCGCGCGGATCGACGCGCACCTGTTGAACCGTCAGGGCGTGACGCGCCTCTGCTACGCGGGCCACGTGATGCATACGCGTCCGCGCGGCCTGCACGCGACGCGCGAGCAGATCCAGATCGGCGCCGAAATCTACGGCCACGCCGGGCTCGAAGCCGATCTCGAGATCCAGCAACTGATGCTCGACGCGCTGCATCTCGCGGGCCTGTCGCGCATCCGTCTCGACCTCGGCCACGCGGGCGTGCTCGCGGCGCTGCTGGCGCGCGACGCGCAGGCCGCCGAGCGTGGCGAGTCGCTGTACGACGCGCTGTCGGGCAAGGACGTGCCGCTGCTGAACGAACTCACCGACGATCTCGGCGCCGATACGCGCGCCGCGTTGCGCGCGCTGCCGAACCTCTACGGCGACGCGAGCGTGCTCGCCGAGGCGCGCACGCGCCTGCCGGTGCTGCCCGAAATCACGCAGGCGCTCGACGATCTCGCGCAGCTCGCGTCGCAGGCGAAGGGCGTCGAAGTCGCGATCGATCTCGCCGACCTGCGCGGCTATGCGTATCACAGCGGCGCGATGTTCAGCGCCTACATCGACGGCGTGCCGAACGCGATCGCGCGCGGCGGCCGTTACGACCACGTCGGGCAGGCCTATGGCCGGGCGCGGCCAGCGACCGGCTTCTCGCTCGACCTGCGCGAGCTCGCACGAATTTCGCCGGTCGAGGCGCGCGGCACCGCGATCCTCGCGCCGTGGGCGCAGGACGATGCGCTGGGCGCGGCCGTCGCGGCGCTGCGCGATGCGGGCGAGGTCGTGATCCAGGCGCTGCCGGGCCACGATCACGTGCTCGACGAATTCGCGTGCGATCGTTCGCTCGTCGAGCGCAACGGCGCGTGGGTGGTCGAACCCCGATAAAGAGGCGCTCGCGGGCCGTGCTTCGGCGTGCATATCGTTGAAGCGAAACGGAAAAATTCGGAATCGCCCGCGAACATAGGTAGAATACGTTTTTAACCAGCTAACGAATCAACATGTCTGCCAGCGCAGTGAACGTGACTCCCGGGCGCAATGTCGTCGTCGTGGGAACGCAATGGGGTGATGAAGGCAAGGGCAAGATCGTCGACTGGCTGACGGACCACGCTCAAGGCGTCGTGCGTTTCCAGGGCGGTCACAACGCCGGCCACACCCTCATCATCGGCGGCAAGAAAACGATCTTGCGCCTCATTCCGTCGGGCATCATGCGTGAAGGCGTCGCCTGCTACATCGGCAACGGCGTCGTCCTGTCCCCCGAAGCACTGTTCAAGGAAATCGGCGAGCTCGAAGAAGCCGGCGTGAACGTGCGCGACCGCCTGTTCATCTCCGAAGCCACGACGCTGATCCTGCCGTACCACATCGCGATCGACCAGGCGCGCGAAGCGCGCAAGGGCGCAGGCAAGATCGGTACGACCGGCCGCGGCATCGGCCCCGCGTACGAAGACAAGGTCGGCCGCCGCGCGCTGCGCGTGCAGGACCTGTTCGATGCGAAGACCTTCGCCGATCGCCTGCGCGAAAATCTCGATTTCCACAATTTCGTGCTGACCCAGTATCTGGGCGGCGCGGCCGTCGATTTCCAGGCCACGCTCGACACGATGCTCGGCTATGCCGACCGCCTGAAGCCGATGGTGGCCGACGTGTCGCGCCGCCTGTACGACGCGAACAATGCGGGCCAGAACCTGCTGTTCGAAGGCGCGCAAGGCACGCTGCTCGACATCGACCACGGCACCTATCCGTTCGTCACGTCGAGCAACTGCGTCGCAGGTGCGGCGTCGGCCGGCGCGGGCGTCGGTCCGCAGAAGCTCAACTACATCCTCGGCATCACGAAGGCGTATTGCACGCGCGTCGGTTCGGGCCCGTTCCCGAGCGAACTGTACGATGCGGACAACCCGCAGCGTCAGGACCAGATCGGCGTCACGCTCGCGAACGTCGGCAAGGAATTCGGTTCGGTCACCGGCCGTCCGCGCCGCACCGGCTGGCTCGATGCGGCCGCGCTGCGCCGCTCGATCCAGATCAACGGCGTGTCGGGCCTGTGCATGACGAAGCTCGACGTGCTCGACGGCCTTGACGAAGTCAAGCTGTGCGTCGGCTACCAGGTCGACGGCAAGGACGTGGACATCCTGCCGCGCGGCGCGGTCGATGTCGCGCGTTGCGAACCGGTGTACGAGACGTTCGCCGGCTGGAAGGAAAGCACCGTCGGGATCAATACGTGGGACGCGCTGCCGGCGAACGCGCGGGCATACCTCGCCCGCGTCCAGGAAGTGGCCGGCGTGCCGGTCGACATGGTGTCGACGGGCCCGGATCGCGACGAAACGATCCTGCTCCGCCATCCGTTCAAGGTGTAATTCCCAGATGACGCAGCAAATCACGATGACGGCGGCAGACTTGATGACCGATCCGCGCAACGACGACAAGAACCTGTGGGTAGGCTGGGACGAGTATCACCGGCTGATCGAGCTGCTTGCGCTCCAGGTGCATGCCTCGGGCTGGAAGTTCGACCAGATCCTGTGCCTCGCGCGCGGCGGCCTGCGCGTCGGCGACCAACTGTCGCGCATCTACGACGTGCCGCTCGCGATTCTCGCGACGAGTTCGTACCGGGAAGCGGCCGGCACCGAGCAGGGCGAGCTCGACATCGCGCAGTACATCACGATGACGCGCGGCAACCTGGCGGGCAACGTGCTGCTGGTCGACGATCTCGTCGATTCGGGCGTCACGCTCGCGCGCGTGCAGGAGCACCTGAAGGAGCGCTATCCGTCCGTGACGGCCGTGCGTTCGGCCGTGCTCTGGTACAAGGGCTGCTCGAAGGTCAAGCCCGACTATCACACGCAGTTCCTGCCGACGAATCCGTGGATTCATCAGCCGTTCGAGGAGTGGGATACGGTCCGGCCGCACAACCTCGAGGCGTGGATCAAGCGCGGTCGCGCACAGCGCGACGGTTCGGGCGCGTAAGCGGCCGGCCGGATCGAAGGAAAGCCTTGTACGGCGCCGCTTGCGGCGCCGTTTTTCATTGGCGCGCCGGGGCGCAGCGCGGGCCGCGCTGTGCACCCGATAGGCAGGCGGCGCGGCGCCGGCTATGATGGCAGCCCTGCCACAGGTCGCGCCGGATTGCATGCGCAGCGTGGATCACGTGGCTTCACGGCAACACGGCAGGGCGGTGTTTCACGGGGGCGCGAGTAGAATAGCGCTCGTTTTGTCCGACCCGGACCCGATTATTACGTTTCATATGAACGACACGACTCACGCGACCGACGCCGCACACGCGCCGCATTCGACGCAACAACACTCGATGCGGGCGCTAGCGATAGCAGCCATCGGCGTCGTGTTCGGCGACATCGGCACCAGCCCGCTGTATTCGCTCAAGGAGGCGTTCAGCCCCGCGCACGGCATTCCGCTGACCGAAGGGTCGATTCTCGGCGTGATCTCGCTGCTGTTCTGGGCCATCGTGCTGGTGGTCGGCGTCAAGTACCTGCTGTTCGTGATGCGGGCGGACAACAACGGCGAAGGCGGCGTGCTCGCGCTGATGGCGCTGTCGCTGCGGCCGCTCGACTCGAAAACGCGGGTCGCGGGTGCGCTGATGGCGCTCGGGATATTCGGCGCGTGCATGTTCTACGGGGACGCGGTGATCACGCCGGCGATCTCGGTGATGTCGGCCGTCGAAGGCCTCGAGATCGCGACGCCGCACCTGTCCCATCTCGTGCTGCCGATCACGATCGTGATCCTGATCGCGCTGTTCTGGATCCAGCGGCACGGCACCGCGCTGGTCGGCAAGCTGTTCGGCCCGATCATGGTGCTGTGGTTCGTCGTGATCGCGGCGCTCGGCGTATACCACATCGTTCGCGTGCCGGGCATCATCGCGGCAATCAATCCGTATTACGCGGCGTCGTTCATGGCCGATCACCTGCTGCAGGCGTACGTCGTGCTCGGCTCGGTCGTGCTGGTGCTGACCGGTGCGGAAGCGCTCTACGCGGACATGGGCCATTTCGGTGCAAAGCCGATCCGGTTGGCCGCGTACGGGCTCGTGATGCCGTCGCTCGTGCTGAACTACTTCGGTCAGGGCGCGCTGCTGATCCAGAATCCGAAAGCGATCGAAAACCCGTTCTTCCTGCTCGCGCCCGAATGGGGGCTGCTGCCGCTCGTCGTGCTGTCGACGGTCGCGACCGTGATCGCGTCGCAGGCCGTGATCTCCGGTGCGTATTCGCTGACGTCGCAGGCGATCCAGCTCGGCTACGTGCCGCGCATGAAGGTGCTGCATACGTCCGAGCTTGCGATCGGCCAGATCTACGTGCCGGTCGTGAACTGGCTGCTGCTGTTCGTGATCCTCTGTATCGTCGTCGGTTTCAAGAGTTCGGACAACCTCGCGGCCGCGTACGGTATCGCGGTGACGGCGACGATGGTGATCACGACCGTGCTCGCGTGCGTCGTGATGGTGAAGGTGTGGAACTGGAACCGGCTGCTGGTCGGCGCGATCATCGCGGTGTTCCTCGCGATCGACCTCGGCTTTTTCGGCGCGAACCTGCTGAAGGTCGCGCAGGGCGGCTGGTTGCCGCTCGGCATCGGTGCGCTGCTGTTCTTCCTGCTGATGACCTGGTACAAGGGGCGTCACATCGTCAAGGAGCGCACGGCGGCCGACGGTATTCCGCTCGAGCCGTTCCTGCAGGGGCTGCTCGCGCATCCGCCGCATCGCGTGTCGGGCACCGCGATCTACCTGACCGGCAACGACAAGCTCGTGCCCGTCAGCCTGCTGCACAACCTGAAGCACAACAAGGTGCTGCACGAGCGGACCATTTTCCTGACGTTCGTCACGCGCGACATTCCGTACGTGCGCGACGACAGGCGCCTGAGCTCGCGTGATGCGGGCGGCGGACTGTACATCGTCAAGGCCGAGTACGGCTTCAACGAGACGCCGGACGTGAAGGCCGTGCTCGAGGAATTCGGCCGCACGCACGACATGACGTTCGAGCTGATGGACACGTCGTTCTTCCTCGCGCGCGAAACGGTCGTGCCGACGCATCTGCCCGGCATGTCGATCTGGCGCGAGCGCGTGTTCGCGTGGATGCATCAGAACGCGGCGAAGCCGACCGATTTCTTCTCGATTCCGGCGAATCGCGTCGTCGAGCTCGGGACGAAGATCGAGATCTGACGGGCGCGAGCGGGCTGCGTATGCGGCCCATGCCGAATCGGGCTGCGCGCCGCCGAAGCAATAAAAAACCCGCCTTTCGGCGGGTTTTTTATTGCTTCGGCGCCTTCGACTCAGCGTTTCAGCTTCGCGAATGCCGCGGCCATCGCGCCGGCCGGTTCCGGCTCGCGCGTCCGCTGCGGGCGGGCGGCGCCGCGCCCCGCGTTGCCGCGATCCTGGCCGCCGCGCGACGACGTGCCGGGGGCTGCCGCGTCGTCGTCGAGGCGCATCGTCAGCGGAATGCGCTGGCGCTTCACGTCGACGTCGATCACCTTCACCTTGACGACCTGGCCGGCCTTCACGACTTCGTGCGGATCCTTGATGAACTTCGTCGACATCGCGGACACGTGGACGAGGCCGTCCTGGTGCACGCCGATATCCACGAACGCGCCGAATGCGGCGACGTTCGTCACGACGCCTTCGAGCGTCATGCCCGGCACGAGATCCGAGACCTTCTCGACGCCTTCGCGGAACGTGGCCGTCTTGAATTCCGGGCGTGGATCGCGGCCCGGCTTTTCCAGCTCGGCCAGGATGTCGCGCACGGTCGGCAGGCCGAAACGTTCGTCAACGAATTCCATCGGCGACAGGCCCGCTAGCGCTTCGCGGTTGCCGAGCACGTCGTCGATGCGCTTGTTGATCTTCGCGAGCATCCGTTCGACGACCGGATACGCTTCCGGGTGCACCGACGAGCGATCGAGCGGATTCTCGCCGCCGTTGATGCGCAGGAAGCCGGCGGCCTGTTCGAAGGTCTTGTCGCCGAGGCGCGGCACCTTGCGCAGGTGCTCGCGCGACGGGAACGGGCCGTTCGCGTCGCGATAGTCGACGATGTTGCGCGCGAGCGTCGCGTTCAGGCCCGACACGCGGGCGAGCAGCGGGGCCGACGCCGTGTTCGCGTCGACGCCGACCGCGTTCACGCAATCCTCGACGACCGCGTCGAGCGAGCGGGCGAGTTCGCGCTGGTTCACGTCGTGCTGATACTGGCCGACGCCGATCGCCTTCGGCTCGATCTTCACGAGCTCGGCGAGCGGGTCCTGCAGGCGACGGGCGATCGACACGGCGCCGCGCAGCGACACGTCGAGCTCCGGGAATTCCTTCGCGGCGAGCTCGGACGCCGAGTAGACCGACGCGCCGGCTTCCGACACGACGATCTTCTGCAGCCGCAGCTCCGGGTGTTTCGCGATCAGTTCGCTCGCGAGCTTGTCGGTTTCGCGCGACGCGGTGCCGTTGCCGATGCTGATCAGTTCGGCCTGCGTCTGCGCGGCGAGGCGCGCGAGTTTCGCGATCGAGCCGTCCCAGTCGCGGCGCGGTTCGTGCGGGTAGATCGTGTCGGTCGCGAGCACCTTGCCGGTGCGATCGACGACCGCGACCTTCACGCCGGTGCGCAGGCCGGGGTCGAGGCCGATTACGGCCTTCGGGCCGGCCGGGGCGGCCAGCAGCAGGTCGTTCAGGTTGCGCGCGAACACGCGGATCGCTTCGGTTTCGGCCGTTTCGCGCAGTTGCGTGAGCAGTTCGTTTTCGATATGCGGCTGCACCTTCACGCGCCAGCACCAGCGGCAGACGTCGGACAGCCATTTGTCGGCCGGGCGATTCTGGTTCGCGATGCCGAAATGGCGCGCGATCATCGCCTCGCCGGGATGCGGCACCTGCGCGTCGAGCTCTTCGCCGAGGCCGAGCTTGATCGTCAGCACGCCCGCGTTGCGGCCGCGGAACAGCGCGAGCGCGCGGTGCGACGGCACCGTCTTGATCGTTTCCGCGTAGTCGTAATAGTCGCGGAATTTCTCGCCTTCCTCGTTTTCCTTGCCCTCCACGACCGCCGACGACACGACGCCCTGGTTGTGCAGGTAGTCACGCAGCTTGCCGAGCAGCTCCGCCGTCTCGCCGAACTGTTCGGACAGGATGTCGCGCGCGCCGTCGAGCGCGGCCTTCACGTCGGCGACGCCCTTGTCGGCGTCGACATACGCGGCCGCCTCGGTCTGCGGGTCGAGCAGCGGATTCGCGAGCAGCGCCTGTGCGAGCGGCTCGAGGCCTGCCTCGCGGGCGATCTGCGCACGCGTGCGGCGCTTCGGCTTGTACGGCAGATAAAGGTCCTCGAGCACCTGCTTGCTGTCGGCCGCGTCGATCGCGGCACGCAGTTCGTCGGTCAGCTTGCCCTGTTCGTCGATGCTCGACAGGATCGCGGCGCGGCGATCCTCGAGTTCGCGCAGGTACAGGAGGCGTTCCTCGAGCTGGCGCAACTGCGTGTCGTCCAGGTTGCCGGTCACTTCCTTGCGGTACCGGGCAATGAACGGAACGGTCGAGCCTTCGTCGAGAAGTTGCACGGCCGCCGCGACCTGGCGCGGCTGGACGGACAGTTCGGTGGCGATGCGCTGTACGATCTTGAGTGCTACGGTTTCCGTCATGTCGTGGATGGTCTGTCTGCCTGCTGAAATCGCGGCGCGGGCCGGCAGGCCCGGAGCGGCGGGCTGCCCGGCCGGCCCGCCGGGCCAGAGGCCGCGGGTGAATGAAGCGGGGCATTTTGCCATAAATGGCGGAGCGTCCAGCCGGGGGTGATAGAATTTGACACATGTCCCGCAGCTTTCCTACGACGTTGCCAACTTCCCGTATTTCTCTCGTCGCGCTCGGCGCAGCGCTCGCCGCCGCTTTGTCTGCCGGGCCTTCCGGCGCATTCGCGCAGGCCTCGGGCGCCAGCGCGCCGGACGCCGCCGCTTCCGCGCCCGTCGCAGCCTCCGCCGCGCCGGATTTCGACGCCCGTCAAAAAGTGCTCAATCAACGTTCCGCGGAAAACGATTATCGTTATGCGGTGGCGGAGCACGATTGTTACAGCAAGTTCTTCGTCAACCATTGTCTCGGCAAGGCGCGCGATCGGATGCGCGAGGAGCGGGCGAGCATTCGCCAGGAGCAACTCGCGCTCAACGACGAGCAGCGCGCGGTGCGGGCGCAGCAGCGCGACCAGCAGCAGGCGCTGAAGCAGGCCCGGGACGCGGCGGAAGCGCCGCAGCGGGCGGCGAACGACGCGGCGAACGCGGCTGCATTCCGCGACAAGCAGGAGCAGAATGCACTGAAGCAGGCGCAGCGCGGCGCGGAAGCCCCGCAACGCGCGGCGAACAAGCAGGCATACGACCAGAAGCAGGCGGATTTCCAGCGCAAGCTCGACCAGGCGCACCAGCAGGCGGCGCAGAAGGCGCAGGAGCGGGCGGACAACGCCACGCGCTACGAGCAGAAGCAGAAGGCAGCCGCGCAGCACAAGGCCGATGTCGAGCGGCGTCAGCAGGAAGCGGCCGAGAAGGCCAAGCAGCAACAGCAGGGGCAGTAACGTGTTGAATTGATCGGGCTCAGTCTCGGGCGCGTCGGCACGCCAGCCGTCGCGCTGCTTCGATGAGGAGGCAGGTATGCAAAACCGTCACACGGAACAGCAGCAGGAATTGCACAACCGTTTGGCTGCATTGCAGGAGCAGCACCAGCAGCTCGCTCGGGAGATCGAGCTGAAGGAAGGACACTCCGACATCGACGACATCACGCTGCACCGGCTGAAGAAGGAAAAGCTGGCCGCCAAGGACAAAATCATTTTGCTGCAATCGCAGCTCGAACCGGATAAGCGCGCCTGAGCGCGGCCTGGCAAGCGCCGGCGCCGCTCGGGCGCTGGACACAGGAACGCTTGCCTTGAATTCACCGCTTGAAGCCACCCCCGATGCCCGGCGTGACACGACGTCCGCCGGGCGCGTTCGTGCGCCCGAAGGCACTTTCGAGCTGAGCCGCAAGCGCGTCGACGAACTCGACACGATCTTCGGCGAAGGCGGGTTGCTGGCGCGCGCGCTCGACGGCTATCGACCGCGTACGTCGCAGATCGAGATGGCGCGCGCGGTCGCGTCCGCGATGGAAGCGTCCGCACGCCGGATGCCCGAGCCCGAGATCTTCGAAACCCGCAAGCGGCCGGCGCGCCGCCTCGGCGACGGCGGCCAGGCGGCCGAGGCGGCCGGGGACGCCGCCGCGCCAGCCGAATCCGACAACGACGCAGGCGACAACACGCTGATCGTCGAGGCCGGCACGGGTACCGGCAAGACCTACGCGTATCTCGTGCCCGCCATGTTGTGGGGCGGCAAGGTGATCGTGTCGACCGGCACGAAGCACCTGCAGGACCAGTTGTTCCAGCGCGACATCCCGACCGTGCGCAACGCGCTCGCGGTGCCGGTGACGGTCGCGATGCTCAAGGGACGCTCGAACTACCTCTGCCATTACTACCTGCAACGCACCGCCGACAACGGCCGGCTGCCGTCGCGGCAGGACACCGCGTATCTGCAGGAAATCGTCCGCTTCGCGAAAATCACGAAGAGCGGCGACAAGGCCGAACTCGCGAGCGTGCCGGAAACGGCGCCCGTGTGGTCGATGGTCACGTCCACGCGCGACAATTGCCTCGGCCAGGAGTGCCCGCACTACAAGGAATGCTTCGTGATGCAGGCGCGGCGCGAGGCCCAGCAGGCCGACGTCGTCGTCGTCAACCATCACCTGTTCTTCGCGGACATCATGCTGCGCGACACGGGGATGGCCGAACTGCTGCCGAACGCGAACACGATCATCTTCGACGAAGCGCACCAGTTGCCGGAAACGGCGACGCTGTTCTTCGGCGAGACGCTGTCGACGACGCAGATCCTCGAGCTCGCGCGCGACACGGTCGCCGAGGGCCTGAGCCATGCGCGCGATGCGGTGGAGTGGGTGAAGCTCGGCGGCGATCTCGAGCGCGCGGCGCGCGACTTGCGTCTCGCGTTCGCGAACGACCAGATCGTGCGCATGTCGCTCGCACAGCTCGGCGACGATCACCCGATGTTCGGTGCGCTCGACGCGCTCGACGTTGCGCTCGATGCGCTCGCAACGGCGCTCGCGAGCCAGGCCGAGCGCGCGGAATCGCTCGGCGCATGCCTGCGGCGCGCCCGCGAGCTGCAGGACCTGCTGGCGGGCTGGGTCGCGCCCGGCGCGGCGCAAGCGGCAGCGAAGGCCGATGCGGCGGCCGGCGACAACGCGGCCGCCGACGGCGATCCGAACGAGAAGGTGCGCTGGGTCGAGGTGTTCGCGCATACCGTCCAGCTCCATGAAACGCCGCTGTCGGTGGCGCCGATTTTCGCGAAACAGCGTGCGGGCGTACCGCGTGCATGGGTGTTCACGTCGGCGACGTTGTCGGTGCGCGGCGATTTCACGCACTACGCGGCGCAGATGGGCCTCAGCTCGCGTCGTTCGATGACGCTCGCCAGCCCGTTCGATTACCAGTCGCAGGGGCTGCTGTACGTGCCGCGCAATCTGCCGCAGCCGTCGTCGCCGGCATTTACCGACGCCGTCTTCGATGCCGCGCTGCCGGCGATCGAGGCGTCCGGCGGCGGCGTGTTCATGCTGTGCACGACGCTGCGCGCGGTCGACCGGATCGCGTCGAAGCTGCGCGACGCGATCGAATCGCGCGGCTGGAACATGCCGCTGCTCGTGCAGGGCGACGCAAGCCGCACCGAGCTGCTCGACCGTTTCCGCGCGTACGGCAATGCGATCCTGGTCGGCAGCCAGAGTTTCTGGGAAGGCGTGGACGTGCGCGGCGATGCGTTGTCGCTGGTCGTGATCGACAAGCTGCCGTTCGCGCCGCCGGACGATCCGGTGCTGGCAGCGCGGCTCGACGCGTTGACGAAGAAGGGGCTGAGCCCGTTCGCCGTGCATCAACTGCCGCAGGCCGTGATCACGCTGAAGCAGGGCGCGGGCCGGTTGATTCGCGCGGAGACGGATCGCGGCGTGCTGATGATCTGCGATACGCGGCTCGTCGACAAGCCTTACGGGCGCCGGATCTGGCAAAGCTTGCCGCCGTTCAAGCGCACGCGCGAGATCGCGGTCGTGCAGGATTTCTTCGACGAGCACCGCGCGGACAAGCGCGCGTGAGCGCACGCGCGGCGCTTGCCGCGCGAACGCCCTGGCGTCGACCGAATGCGGCGCCAATAAAAAACCCGGCTCGATGGCCGGGTTTTTCGTATGCGCAACGGGTGTTGCAGCGCGCCGTGCGTCAGAACTGCCACCACGACTTCTTCGCACCGGGGCGCGCATGGCCCGTCACGTACGGGCTGTCGGGGAACGTGCCCGCGAGCACGCGCTTGGTGTCCTCGGCGAGTTCCGGCTGGTTCAGCTTGCCGTACGACAGGATCATGATGTGCAGCGCGTCTTCGATCGCCGGCGCGCCCTTGTAGTCCTTGATCGCGAGCTGGGCGCGGTTGATCGCCGCGACATACGCGCCGCGGCGATAGTAGTAGTCGGCCGCGTGCACTTCGTGCGATGCGAGCGCGTTGACGATGTAGCGCATCCGCGCGGCCGCATCGGGTGCGTACTTGCTTTTCGGGAAGCGGTCGACGACGACCTTGAACGCATCGTACGATTCGCGCAGCGCCTGCGGATCGCGTTCGCTCATGTCCTGGCCGGAGAAGCGCCCGAACAGGCCGAGATCGTCGTTGAAGTGGATCATCCCCTTCAGGTAGTACGCGTACGGGATATCCGGATGATCGGGGTGGAGCTGGATGAAGCGATCGACGGCCTGGTCGGCGGCCGCCGCTTCGTTGTCCTTCCAGTTGCAGTATGCAACGTTGATCTGCGCCTGTTGCGCGAAATGGCCGAACGGATCGCGGCCTTGCAGCGATTCGAAATATTTCGCGCACTTGCCCCAGTCGCCGCCGGACAGTGCGTCCTGGGCCTCTGAGTATAATTTGTTGTTCGACCAGGTAGCCGTCTCGTCCTGCTTCTGCGGCAAGCCGTGGCAGCCGGCGATGAGGGCCGCGGCCGCTACCGCCGCAGCCCGGGCGGCGACGGTTCTGGCCGTGCGTTTGGTCGAATTCATCATGCTCGCATGTCCTAGCTTCAAGTCTCGGTGACCCAGTCTAAATGACCCGTTCAAGTTCGCAGAATGCCCAGCCGGGCACACCAAATCGCGAAGATTATAGCCCAAGCGATCGGCCCGCCGACGCCGCGTCGGGGGATTCCCTCGATGACGATCTGGCCGGCGACGCGATGCAGGCGCCCGTGGTGCCGTCCGCGGCGCGCGACGACGCGCCGCGCATCGTCGAAGTGCCGCTGTCGCTCGCGGGCGAACGTCTCGACAAGGCGCTCGCCCAACTGTTCCCCGAATTCTCGCGCAGCCGCCTGCAGAGCTGGATCGAGGCGCAGCGCGTGCTTGTCGACGGCGCGCCGGCGAAGATCCGCCAGCCGGTGCCGCTGGGCGCGAAGATCGAGCTCGTGCCCGATCTGCTGCCCGAGCAGCTCGCGTTCACGCCGGAGCCCGTGCTGCTCGACGTGATCTACGAGGACGACGCGCTCGTCGTCATCAACAAGCCGGCCGGTCTCGTCGTCCATCCGGCCGCCGGCAACTGGAGCGGCACGATCCTCAACGGTCTGCTGCATCGCTACGGCGACGCGGCGGCCGGCCTGCCGCGCGCGGGGATCGTCCACCGGCTCGACAAGGAAACGTCCGGCCTGATGGTGGTCGCCCGCACGCTGGCCGCGCAGACGGACCTCGTGCGCCAGTTGCAGGCCCGCACAGTGAAGCGCCGCTATTTCGCGCTGGTGTGGGGCACGATGCCGGAGGAAGGCACGATCGACGCGCCGATCGGCCGCGACCCGCGCGAGCGCACGCGCATGGCCGTGGTTACCGGCGCGTCGGGCAAGCCCGCGCGCACGCATTTCCGTACGGTTGACACATGCCTGTGGCAACGTCAGCCGGTGTCGGCGATTCAATGCGATCTCGAAACCGGCCGCACGCATCAGATCCGTGTGCACTGCGCGCACGCCGGCCATCCGCTGCTCGGCGATCCGGTCTACGGGCGTGCGCGCGGCAAGCGCTCGGTCGCGCCGCTGCCGGACGGGTTCGCACGACAGGCGCTGCATGCGTGGCGGCTCGGTCTCGTGCATCCGGTCACGGGCAAGGCGATGCAGTGGCGCTGCCCGTTGCCGGACGACATGAACGCACTGGTCGCGGCGCTCGGCTTCGGGCAGGGCGACGAGGAATTCGACGACGACGACAATCTCTACGACGATGACGATTTCGGCGGCGAGTATCACGACGACGAGCCGTACCTGGACGATGAGGAGGAGTGAGTGCCGATGACGAATCTGGCGCCGTTGACGTGGCAGGACTGCGTGCAGCCCGACTGGCGCGTGTCGCCGCGCGTGCGCGCGCTGATCACGACGCGCGACGGCGGCGTGAGCGAAGGCCCGTACGGGCGCTGGCAGGATGGGGCGGCATTGGCGGGCGGGATGAATCTCGGCCTGCATACGGGTGACGATCCCGATCATGTCGCCATCAATCGCGCGCGCGTGCTCGCCCTCGCGGGCCAGTCGGGCGCCGCATGGCTCGAGCAGGTTCACGGCGCGCAGATCGTGCGGGCGGACGAGGTGATCGCCGCGGCGGCCGCCGCCACGGCGCCGGTGCAGGCCGACGCGAGCGTCACGGATCGGGCCGGCGCCGTCTGCGTGGTGATGGTGGCCGATTGCCTGCCCGTGCTGCTGTGCGACGCGCAGGGCCGCGCGGTCGGCGCCGCGCATGCGGGCTGGCGCGGGCTCGCGGCCGGCATCGTCGAGCAGACGGCTGCGCGCGTCGCGGCGCTCGCGGGCGGCGCGGCGGACACGCTGCATGCCTATCTCGGGCCGGCGATCGGTCCGCAGGCGTTCGAGGTCGGCGCCGACGTGCGCGACGCGTTTCTCGACACGGCTCCGCAGTCGGAGCATGATGAAACCCGTCGTGCGTTCGTCGCGGTGGACGGCGCGCCCGGCAAGTTCCTTGCCGATCTCTACGCGCTCGCGCGCCTGCGGCTCGTGCGTGCGGGCGTGGTGCACGTGAGCGGCGGGACGGCTTGCACGGTCGCCGAGCGCGCGCGCTTCTATTCGTATCGGCGCGACCGCGTGACGGGCCGCATGGCCGCGGCAATCTGGCTGGCCGATTGATCGCATGTGCATGCGCGCCGGTTTTGTTGCGTCGCGAAATCGGGTTATCTCGATATTGAGGCGGCAATGCGGCGTTGCATGCGCGACTGAATGAAAAATCCCGACGTCAAGTCAAGCAAAATATTTTATGTTTCGCCGGAACCCTTGTCCCGTCTGTCGTGCGCGGATTATCTCCGTATCGAAATGTTCAGTGGTTTGACCGGGCGCTTCACATGGGGAAAACGATAATGATAAAAATACCGCACTGCGGCAGAATCTGGAGACGCCTCTCCAGAGCATGACGGCCCGGCTCGCAGCCGGCACGCCGCGCGCGAGCAGGATTTCACGATTGACGCTCACGAATCACCGGTAAGGCAGGTAATGACAGCATCGAAAAATTCGTCGACGTCCGCTCATGCGGGCACTTCCGCGGGCAGTACCGGGTTCGATCCGGCCGCTCAGCCGATGCAGCAGATGTTCGAGTCGTGGTTGAACGCGTGGCGTAGTTTTGCCGATCCGGCGCGCGCCGCGACGGCATCGGCCTCCGTCAACCCGTTCGCGACATTCCAGTTCCCGACGTCGTTTCCGTTCCAGATGCCGTCGATGCCCGATCTCGGCGCGATGGCGTCGCCGTTCGCGGGCCTGAAACTGCCGGTTGCCGCGATTCCGCCCGAACGGCTCCAGGCCTTGCAGGCCGACTACGCGCGCGACTGCATGACGTTGATGCAGCAGGCGGCCGCCGCGAAGCTCGAGTCGCCGGAGTTGAAAGACCGCCGCTTCAGCGGCGACGCGTGGAAGGCATCGCCCGCGCATGCGTTCGCGGCCGCGTGGTATCTGCTCAACGCGCGCTATCTGCAGGAGCTGGCCGACGCGCTTCAGACCGATCCGAAGACGCGCGAGCGCATCCGCTTCACGGTTCAGCAATGGACGGCCGCCGCCGCGCCGAGCAACTTCCTCGCACTCAATCCCGACGCCCAGAAATCGATCCTCGAAACGCATGGCGAAAGCCTGCGGCAGGGGATGATGAACCTGCTCGGCGACCTGCAGCGCGGCAAGATTTCGCAGACCGACGAATCGCAGTTCGTGGTCGGCAAGAACCTCGGGTGCACCGAGGGCGCGGTCGTGTACGAGAACGACCTGATCCAGCTGATCCAGTACACGCCGAAGACGGACAAGGTGTTCGAGCGGCCGCTGCTGATCGTCCCGCCGTGCATCAACAAGTTCTACATCCTCGACCTGCAACCCGAGAATTCGCTCGTCGCGCACGCGCTGTCGAACGGTCATCAGGTATTCCTCGTGTCGTGGCGCAATGCGGATGCATCGGTCGCGCACAAGACGTGGGACGACTACATGAACGAAGGGCTGCTCGCGGCGATCGACGCCGTGCAGCAGATCAGCGGCCGCGAGCAGATCAACACGCTCGGCTTCTGCGTCGGCGGCACGATGCTCGCGACCGCGCTCGCGGTGCTCGCCGCGCGCGGCGAACATCCGGCCGCGTCGATGACGCTGCTCACCGCGATGCTCGACTTCACCGATACGGGCATCCTCGACGTGTTCGTCGACGAGGCGCATGTGCAGATGCGCGAGCAGACCATCGGCGGCAAGAACGGTACGCAACCGGGGCTGATGCGCGGCGTCGAGTTCGCAAATACGTTCTCGTTCCTGCGGCCGAACGATCTCGTGTGGAACTACGTCGTCGACAACTATCTGAAGGGCCGCACGCCCGCGCCGTTCGACCTGCTGTACTGGAACAGCGATTCGACGAGCCTGCCGGGGCCGATGTACGCGTGGTACCTGCGCCATACCTATCTCGAAAACAAGCTGCGCGAGCCGGGTGCGCTGACCGTATGCGGCGAACCGGTCGACCTGTCGCTGATCGACGTGCCGACCTTCATCTACGGTTCGCGCGAGGATCACATCGTGCCGTGGCAGACGGCCTACGCATCGACGTCGATCCTGTCGGGCCCGCTGAAGTTCGTGCTCGGCGCGTCGGGGCACATCGCGGGCGTGATCAACCCGCCGGCGAAGAAGAAGCGCAGCTACTGGATCAACGACGACTTGCCCGAATCCGCGGACGACTGGTTCGCCGCGGCGACCGAGCAGCCCGGAAGCTGGTGGACGACATGGGTCGAGTGGCTCGACGCGTACGGCGGCCGCAAGGTCGCGCCGCCGGCCCAGCCGGGTTCCGCACAATTCCCGGCGATCGAGCCGGCGCCCGGGCGCTACGTGTTGCAGCGCGATTGACGAAAGCCGGACAGCGGCGCACGCTGTCCGGCGCACCACAGTTTTTTTAACGGGGCCGGTAACGACGCGCCGTGTCGTGCGGGCCTGGAGGAAAGGGAAATGACGGATGTAGTGATCGTATCGGCCGCGCGGACCGCGGTCGGCAAATTCGGCGGCTCGCTGGCGAAGATTGCGGCGCCGGAATTGGGCGCGACGGTGATCCGCGCAGTGCTGGAGCGTGCGGGCGTGAAGCCCGAGCAGGTCAGCGAAGTGATCATGGGCCAGGTGCTGACGGCCGGCTCCGGGCAGAACCCGGCGCGGCAGTCGCTGATCAAGGCGGGGCTGCCGAGCGCCGTGCCGGGGATGACGATCAACAAGGTGTGCGGCTCGGGCCTGAAGGCCGTGATGCTGGCGGCGAACGCGATCGTCGCGGGCGACGCGGACATCGTGGTCGCGGGCGGCCAGGAGAACATGAGCGCGGCGCCGCACGTGCTGCCGGGCTCGCGCGACGGGTTCCGGATGGGCGACGCGAAGCTGGTCGACACGATGATCGTCGACGGGCTGTGGGACGTGTACAACCAGTACCACATGGGCATCACGGCGGAGAACGTCGCGAAGGAATACGGGATCACGCGCGAAGCGCAGGACGCGTTCGCGGCGCTGTCGCAGAACAAGGCGGAAGCCGCGCAGAAGGCCGGTCGCTTCGACGACGAGATCGTGCCGGTGTCGATTCCGCAACGCAAGGGCGAGCCGCTGCAGTTCGCGACCGACGAGTTCGTGCGTCACGGCGTGACGGCGGAGTCGCTGGCCGGGCTGAAGCCGGCGTTCTCGAAGGACGGCACGGTGACGGCGGCGAACGCGTCGGGGCTGAACGACGGCGCGGCGGCGGTGCTGGTGATGTCGGCGCAGAAGGCGGCGGCGCTGGGCCTGACGCCGCTCGCGCGGATCAAGGCGTACGCGAACGCGGGCGTGGATCCGAGCGTGATGGGCATGGGCCCGGTGCCGGCGTCGCGCCGTGCGCTGGAGCGCGCGGGCTGGACGCCGGGCGACCTGGACCTGATGGAGATCAACGAAGCGTTCGCGGCGCAGGCGCTGGCGGTGCACAAGCAGATGGGCTGGGACACGTCGAAGGTGAACGTGAACGGCGGCGCGATCGCGATCGGCCACCCGATCGGTGCGTCGGGCTGCCGGATCCTGGTGACGCTGCTGCACGAGATGGTCAAGCGCGATGCGAAGCGCGGGCTGGCGTCGCTGTGCATCGGCGGCGGGATGGGCGTTGCGCTCGCGGTCGAGCGTCCGTGATCGGTCGTTCGTAACCGGCCGTTCGCCATCGGCGAACCGGATCCGTGCGCCGGCTGATTGCAGCTTCGGCCGGCGTCACGTGAAGTCAGAGGGGGCCTCCGGCAGCTCTCGAAACCAAAAAATGGAGTGAGATTTATGTCTCAGCGAATTGCGTACGTAACGGGCGGGATGGGCGGCATCGGCACCAGCATCTGCCAGCGCCTGTCGAAAGACGGCTTCAAGGTGGTCGCAGGGTGTGGCCCGAACTCGCCGCGCCGGGTGAAATGGCTCGAGGACCAGAAGGCGCTCGGGTACGACTTCATCGCGTCGGAAGGCAACGTCGGCGACTGGGACTCGACCAAGGAAGCGTTCGACAAGGTCAAGGCGGAAGTCGGCGAGATCGACGTGCTGGTCAACAACGCGGGCATCACGCGCGACGTCGTGTTCCGCAAGATGACGCATGAAGACTGGACGGCCGTGATCGACACCAACCTGACGAGCCTGTTCAACGTGACGAAGCAGGTGATCGACGGGATGGTCGAACGTGGCTGGGGCCGTATCATCAACATTTCGTCGGTGAACGGCCAGAAAGGGCAATTCGGCCAGACCAACTACTCGACCGCGAAGGCCGGCATTCACGGCTTCACGATGGCGCTCGCACAGGAAGTCGCGACGAAGGGCGTGACGGTCAATACCGTGTCGCCCGGCTACATCGGCACCGACATGGTAAAGGCGATCCGTCCGGACGTGCTCGAGAAGATCGTCGCGACGATTCCGGTGCGGCGTCTCGGCGCGCCCGAGGAAATCGGCTCGATCGTCGCGTGGCTCGCATCGAACGATTCGGGTTTCGCGACGGGCGCCGATTTCTCGCTGAACGGCGGCCTGCACATGGGCTGAGCGTCCGGGCTGCGCGGGCAGGATGGCTGCGCAGCCGGGCGTTTTCCGAAGGCCCCCGCCTCCCGGATTCGGGCGGCGGGGATTCGTCACTTGCGCTACGCTGCACTCAAAGGCGTTACATGACTACTACAAAGAAGACGGCCGAACGGCTCATCAAGAAGTACCCGAACCGCCGGCTCTACGATACCGAGACAAGCACGTACATTACGCTCACGGACGTGAAGCAGCTCGTGCTCGAGCAGGAGGATTTCAAGGTCGTCGACGCGAAATCCAACGAAGACCTGACGCGCAGCATCCTCCTGCAGATCATCCTCGAGGAGGAGAGCGGTGGCGTACCGATGTTCTCGTCGTCGATGCTGTCGCAGATCATCCGTTTCTACGGTCATGCGATGCAGGGCATGATGGGCACGTACCTGGAAAAGAACATCCAGGCATTCATCGACATCCAGAACAAGCTCGCGGATCAATCGAAGAACCTCTACGAAGGTAACGCGATGAATCCGGAAGTCTGGTCGCAGTTCATGAACATGCAGGCGCCGATGATGCAAGGGATGATGACGAGCTACATCGAGCAGTCGAAGAACATGTTCGTGCAGATGCAGGAGCAGATGCAGAACCAGGCGAAGTCGATGTTCAGCACGTTTCCGTTCAAGCAGCCCGGCGCATCGGAGCCCGAAAAGAAGTAACGGCATCGCGGCAAGCCGGCCCGGGGCGGCGCGAGCCGTCGGGCGTCGGCGCCGCGAAGCGGGGCGGCCGGTCGCTGTCGTGCATTCGGGTACGGCGATGCGCGGTTGCCGCTTGCCGGAAGAGAGCGCCGACGGTCGTCCAGGATCGTCGGCACCGAATGCCCGTGCCCGGCAGGCGCGGACATCGTCGTCGTCCAGTCGATCGAGATCCCGTCCATACGAACGAAAGCCGGGTCGCACCGTGCCCGCGCGAACGCTTGCCTGGCGTACCATAAGCGGCCGCTGCACAGCGATGCGCGAAATGCGCTAGCGGTTCCCGCGCATGGCGAGAGGCCCGATGCCGCATCATGCGGGCGGCCGAGAAAAACAAACCGACTGAGAGAGAGCATGCGAGGGATTCGAACGGCATCGACCGGCAGGCTGGCCGGTCTTGCTGCGATGTTCATGATGGGTGTCGGCCTGGCCGTGCCGGGCTTTGCGATGGATTGCGCGAAAGCCGCCCAGCCGATCGAGAAGCGCATTTGCGCGAGCCCCGCGTTGCGCGCGGCCGATGCGCGGATGAATGCGGCCTATGCGGGCGCGCTACAGGCCGCGCCGGACACCGCCGTCCGCGACATGCTGGTGCGCAGCCAGCGCCGCTGGCTCGACGCGCGCAACAAACGACTCGATACCGATTACGACGGCCATCGACTGGCAGCCGACGAAGTGCGCAAGGCCTTCGATCGGCGCACCGCCGTGCTGGCCGACCGGTCGGGTGAAGGGCTGATCGCGCGCGCACTGGCCGAGCGGCAGTGGCTCGCGAAATACAGCGGCGGCCCGCTGGCCGGCTTCGATGCCAATTGCGATTTCATCCCCGACGATGCGAGCGGCGCGCATGTTTCCTATGCGTGTTTCGGCGCGATTCATGTGCAACATCATGCGCGGGTGTGCAGTCAGAGCGAGGACTGGGCGACCGGTGCGGTCTATCAGTACCGCCTGGTGAGCGCGGCCGACGGCGGGAAGGTGCATCCGGTGGCGTTCTGCGAAGCGCAGGGCACGCATGCATGCGACAGCGGCAGCGCGCAGGCGGGGTGGGTGCGGGCCGCGGCGTCCGGTGGCGAGAACCGTACGCCGGCGCCGGTGGCCGGCCTGCCGCAGCTCGACGCCGAATTGTGGCCGCTCGGGGAGGGCGGCGATGCCGCGTGGTTCGATCGGTGTCTGAAGGCGCCGGTGTTTCCGGATGCGCACTGACGCGCGGCGTTCCGAGTTCGAGCACGGCCCGCCAAGCGAATCGACGGGCTGGGTGCTGCGGCGCCGTGGACCGGCGCGCAGGGTCATCGGTACGGATGACCGCGGCGCGTTCCGTCGTTGCTCAGTGTGCCGAACCGAAATCCTGATCGTCGTCCGACGGAGGAAGGTCGAGCACGAGCTTGACGGCACTGTAGTTCGCTTTGAGCGAAAACACGCGACCGATCACGAGAAACGTCTGGCGCGAGTTATCGAGTTCGACGAAATCGCCCGGTTGCGGCACGTGCGCGCCTTGATCGTAGGAAAAGCTGGTGCTGGTCTGCTCGCCGATGGCTTCTGCGGCGTGCTCGGTGAATTCGATCGTGATGTGGGTGGTCATGCGGGCCCCGTTGGGTCGATTGGAGAGAGCGGATGCCGCATTTTCGCATAGCGGCTGCTCTAATTCGGGGCGATTCTTGCTCGAAGGGGCGGGGCAGTGGCGTCGGTTCTCGGGTGCGCGGGCGTTTCTTTCCCGGCAGCGCGATCGGGTGTTCGGGATCCGAGCGAGTCGCGCTTGAGCCCGCAGTGGCTCGACTCGGCTCGATCCGTCGAGCCCTTCGGCAACCCGCGCGGAGTCGGTTGACGCCGACTGACCCGGTCGCGCGCAGGAGCACGCGGGAACACGTTACGCGCTCCCAGTCCGACGTAATAGGTTCGTATCCCTTGAGTGCCCAAAGGATGGTGAATCTATAGCGTTCTTGATGTATCAACAATGTTGACACGTGCGCAGGGAACGACTATTCTGAGTGCGTATCGACATTGTTGATACATAACACTGATGGTATTGCACGCGAGGGGGCGGAAAGCAGTTCGGATGCCGCAAGAGTGGCACGAAAACCTTCTCCGCCTCTGACCCTTTGAGGGGATGGATGTATGGCTATTCAAACGCTCAAGCGTTGGGGGAATAGCCTTGCGGTGCGTATCCCGGCAAACGTCGCGCAAGAGGTGGCGTTCGCCGAGGGGCAAGAAGTGGATATTCGTGTGGTCGATGGCAAGGTGGAGATTCGTCCCCACAGTGCAATCAAGCGCTTTTCTCGCGAACGCTATTTGCAGCAGCTTCGCGAGGCGAAGCTCGAGCCGCATCCGATCATCGACTTCGGCGAACCGCAGGGCAGTGAGTTCGGGGGACCGGACGAGCAGGCCTGACGCGGAACCAGAAGGACGGGAACAAGATGCACAACGGAGTTCCGGAAGCAGGGGATGTCGTTAGGCTGTATATCGGGCCGAGCAAGGGCAACGAGCAGGACGGGTATCGTGCCGTGGTCGTCATCACGCCGGTCGATATCAATGAGTTGACGGGGAGGTTTGTCGGCTTGCCGATCACCTCGACTGTACGGGGATGGGAATCGGAGGTTCCGATTTCGAGTCTCGCACGGCCTGGCGTTGCGCTCGTCGATCAGATCGTGAATCTGTCGTTCAAAGCACGCGAGTTTCAGTTCGAGGGCGAGCGAGCAACTGACGAAGAAATGGAAGCGATCAGATACGCGGTTCGAACGTTTCTCGACCTGTAGCACTACAACGGCGCCACGAGGCGCCGTTTTTATTTGCCCCTCGTGCTGGGCGGCTGCGTCAGGACGCGAAGGTGACCGTCGCCGATCAGGAAATTGCGAGACGAACGGGTTGCGACGTCCCGTACCGCGCGCATCACGCTCGGGCTGGCCCCGATGATCTTGCCATTCTGATCGATGACGGCGAGGGTTGCGGGATTTCCGTCCGGCGTCACGATGCTGAGCCCTTGAGAGCTGACGGCGCTGATCGTGCTCGCGATCGCTGCTGCAATCTGCGTGTCGGCCGTCGGGCTTTCTTGTTTCGATTGTTTCTTCGTCATTCCGACGTCCCTCCCACTCGTTTAAATTCGACGACCCATACCCACGGGTTCGTGTCCCAGTCATAGCCATGCGCGGCGTTGAGGCCGTTCCAGAGATCGTGTGATAGGGACGCATCAAGCCCCATCTGGTTGTCGGCCGCCCACCGGGCAGCGTACCCGAGCTGTCGATCAACGCTACCGCCGGTCGCTCATTTTGGCTCGCCGCCCCTAAATCGCTGTAAACTCACGCTTTTGCCGCCACGCCCCCACATTCCAGATGTCCCAATCCCCCAAAGTAGGGTTCGTATCCCTCGGGTGCCCGAAAGCGCTCGTCGATTCCGAACAAATCATCACGCAACTGCGCGCCGAAGGTTATGAAATCTCCGGCACCTACGACGGCGCCGACCTCGTCGTCGTGAACACCTGCGGCTTCATCGACGAAGCCGTGCAGGAAAGCCTCGACGCGATCGGCGAAGCGCTGACCGAGAACGGCAAGGTGATCGTCACCGGCTGCCTCGGCGCGAAGTCGAGCGCCAGCGGCTCGAACCTGATCGAGGAAGTCCACCCGAAGGTGCTCGCCGTCACCGGCCCGCACGCGGTGGGCGAAGTGATGCAGGCCGTGCATTCGCACCTGCCGAAGCCGCACGACCCGTTCGTCGATCTCGTACCCGCGGCCGGCATCAAGCTCACGCCGCGTCACTATGCATACCTGAAGATCTCCGAAGGCTGCAACCACCGTTGCACGTTCTGCATCATCCCGTCGATGCGCGGCGACCTCGTGTCGCGCCCGGTCGCCGAAGTGATGCTGGAAGCCGAGAACCTGTTCAAGTCGGGCGTGAAGGAACTGCTCGTGATCTCGCAGGACACGAGCGCTTACGGCGTCGACGTGAAGTACCGCACGGGCTTCTGGAACGGCAAGCCGATCAAGACGCGCATGACCGACCTGGTCGCCGCGCTCGGCGAACTCGCCGCGCAGTACGGCGCGTGGGTGCGCCTGCACTACGTATATCCGTATCCGAGCGTCGACGAAGTGATTCCGCTGATGGCCGAAGGTCCGTTCAAGGGCCACGTGCTGCCGTATCTCGACGTGCCGTTCCAGCACGCGCACCCGGAAGTGCTGAAGCGCATGAAGCGTCCGGCGAACGCCGAGAAGGTGCTCGAGCGCGTGCAGAAGTGGCGCGAGATCTGCCCGGACCTGACGATCCGCAGCACGTTCATCGCGGGCTTCCCCGGCGAGACGGAAGAGCAGTTCGAAACGCTGCTCGACTTCGTGCGCGAAGCGGAACTCGATCGCGTCGGCTGTTTCGCGTATTCGCCGGTCGAAGGCGCGACCGCGAACGACCTGGACGGCGCGTTGCCGGACGAGGTCCGGGAGGAGCGTCGCGCGCGCTTCATGGAAGTGGCCGAGGAAGTATCGGCGAACCGCATGCAGCGCAAGGTCGGCAAGACGCTCAAGGTGCTGATCGACGAAGTCGGCGAAGAAGGCGGCATCGGCCGTACGGCGGCCGATGCGCCGGAAATCGACGGCGTCGTCTATGTCGAGCCGGCGGCGAAGGCATCGAAGCGCTACAAGGTCGGCGATTTCGTGTCCGTGAAGATCACGGGCGCCGACGGCCACGATCTGTGGGGCGAGGTGTAAGCGATGGCCGCTGCGTTTCCGGAGATCCTCGCGCTCGGCGAGGCGATGATCGAATTCAACCAGTCGCAGCCGGGGCGTCCCGAATTCCTGCAGGGCTTCGGCGGCGACACGTCGAACTTCTGCATCGCGGCGGCGCGCCAGGGCGCGTCGACGGGCTTCGTGTCGGCGATCGGCGACGATCCGTTCGGCCGGCTGCTGGCCGACATGTGGGCGGCGGAGCAGGTCGACACGACGTACGTGCGCATCGACCGCACGGCGCCGACCGGCGTGTATTTCGTCACGCACGGCATCGACGGCCATCAGTTCGACTATCTGCGCGCGGGGTCGGCTGCGAGCCGCTATGCGACGGGCGACCTGCCGCTCGACGCGCTCGCGGCCGCGAAGGCCGTGCACTTGTCGGGCATCAGTCTTGCGATCGGCACGGCCCCGTGCGATGCGGCATTCGCGGCGATCGACCATGCGCGTCGCCACGGCGCGAAGGTCAGCTTCGACACGAACCTGCGCCTGAAGCTGTGGCCGCTGCCGCGTGCCCGTGCGGTGATGCGCGAGGCGCTGCGCCAGACGGACATCTGTCTGCCGAGCTGGGACGACGTGACGGCGCTCACGGGCGCGAACGATCGCGACGCGATCGTCGACGCGATGCTCGAGCACGGGCCGCAGGTCGTCGCGCTGAAGCTCGGCAAGGAAGGCGCGTATGTCGCGACGCCGCATGAGCGGCGCGTCGTGCCGGGCTTCGCGGTCGAGGCCGTCGACGCGACCGGCGCGGGCGACTGCTTCGGCGGCGCGTTCGTCGCGCGGATCGTCGCGGGCGACGATCCGTTCGCGGCCGCGCGTTATGCGAACGCGGCGGCGGCGCTGTCGACGACCGGCTACGGCGCGGTCGCGCCGATTCCGCACCGCGCTGCGGTGGAAAGCCTGATGCAGGGCTGACGCGAAACGCGCACGCCGACGCAGTCGCGGCGCAGGCTGGCGCGGCGACGCAAGAGCCGGGTTTCGACCCGGCACGGTCCCGCGATCGACGGGCGAATCTGAAGCAAGGAGCAACACGAGGTGGGTCGATATTCGGAATGGCAACGGGCGCTCGTCGTCGCGGGTGCGCTGGCAGCGGGCATCGCGATGCCGGCGGCGGTCGAAGCGCAGGCGGTTGCACCCGGCGTGCAGCAGGATGAACCGGCGCCGGCGCGGCCGCTGAAGCCGAATCCCGAGTTCGCCCGCCTGCCGCGCTACGAAGGCACGCTCGGCGACCGGCCGATCGTCGTGCATCTCGGCCCCAAGACGGACGAGGAAGGCGTGCACGGCGAATACCAGTTCGCCGACACGGGCGAGGTCGTGCTGCTCGCGGGCGACCGCGACGGCGATACGCTCGAGATCGAGGAGTCGAACGACGGCACGAACATCACCGGCGTGTGGATCGGCCGTTTCGACGCGGCGGGCGACCTGAAGGCGGACCGGATGAATTCGGACGAATCGGATCCGCAGCCGGTCGTGCTGCGTTTGGCGCCGGGCAAGCGCGCGGCGCTGCAGGTGCGCGACGGCCGCGTGCGCGAAATCGAGACGGTGGGCGGCGTCGTCAACCTGCGAACCGACGACTGAACGGGCGCTGGCTCGGCGTGCGCGGCGCGCACTGTACCGGGCCAAGTGCGCCGATTTTGGCTACTCTAGCGACATATTCCGCAACCGAACGGCCTCGTGCCCGGCCTCCAGTCATGACCGCATCCACTCCCAAGCGCGCGCTGCAAACCCGCATCGTTCAACCCGACGACGCCATTCCGGAAGGCTTCCGTTCGTTCGTGCCGCCGGTCGCGCGCGCGTCGACGGTCGTGTTCCCCGATCTCGCGACGATGCGCGCGCTGGTCTGGCACGACGACAACCAGTGGCGCTACGGGCTGCACGCGACGCCGACGTCGCTCGCGCTCGCGCAGCGGCTGGCCGAGATCGAGGGCGGCACGCACGCGCTGCTGCAGCCGTCGGGTCTCGCGGCGATCATGAACGTCTACTTCGGGATCGTGAAAGCGGGCGACGACGTGCTGATTCCGCACAACGTGTACGGCCCGAACGCCGATTTCGGCAAGTGGCTGGCGAACGATTTCGGCATCACCGCGCGTTTTTACGATCCGTTGATCGGCGCCGGCATCGCGGCGCTGATCCAGCCGAACACGCGGCTGATCTGGATCGAGGCGCCCGGCTCGGTGACGATGGAAGTGCCCGACGTGCAGGCGATCACGGCGGCCGCGAAGGCGCGCGGCATCGTCACCGCGATCGACAACACCTTTTCCGCGGGCCTCGCGTTCAAGCCGTTCGCGCACGGCGTCGACATCTCGGTGCAGGCGCTGACCAAGTACCAGTCGGGCGGCAGCGACGTGCTGATGGGCGCGACGATCACCGCGAACGCGGAACTGCATGCGAAGCTGAAGCTCGCGCGGATGCGCTGCGGGATCGGCGTGTCGGTCGACGATTGCTCGCTCGTGCTGCGCAGCCTGCCGAGCATGCAGCTGCGCTTCGACGCGCACGGCAAGAGCGCGCTCGCGCTCGCGCAATGGCTGAAGGCGCGGCCGGAGATTGCGGCGGTGCTGCATCCGCAGATCGCCGACTGCCCGGGGCACGCGTCGTTCATGCGCGATTTCACCGGCGCGGGCGGGCTGTTCTCGGTGGTGTTCGACGCACGCTACAGTGCGGAGCAGGTCGACCGTTTCGTCGAGTCGCTCGAGCTGTTCGCGATCGGCTGGAGCTGGGGCGGCGCGTGCAGCCTCGCGATGCCTTACGACGTCGCGTCGATGCGTCCGGACTGGCCGCATCGCGGCACGCTGGTGCGTTTCTACGTCGGTCTGGAAGACGAAGCCGATTTGCGCGCGGACATCGAGCGCGCGATGCAGGCCGCGCTCGGCTGATCGCCGGCCGGCAACGTCCGGCACACAAACGAAACGCCGGCGCGATACCCTGTCGCGCCGGCGTTTTTCATTGACGGTGCGGCTGGATCAGAACAGTCGCAGCAGCCCGTCGAGGCCGACATGGTCGAACGCGACCGTCGCCGCGTCGCGCACGACGGGCTTCGCGTGGAACGCGACCGACAGCCCGGCTTCGGCCATCATCTTCAGATCGTTCGAGCCGTCGCCCATCGCGATCGCGCGGCGCGGCTCGAGGCCGAGCGACGCGCACGTCTCGCGCAGCAGGCGCGCCTTCACGTCGGCGTTGACGATCTCGCCGAGCACCTTGCCGGTGAGCTTGCCGTCGACGATCTCGAGTGTGTTCGCATGCGCGTAGTCGATGCCGAGGCGCGCCTTCAGCCGCTCGGTGAAGAACGTGAAGCCGCCCGACACGAGCAGCGTCTTCATGCCGGCGGCCTTCACGCCGGCCAGCATCGTCTCGGCGCCAGGCGACAGTTGCAGCCGTTCTTCGTACACGCGCTCGAGTGCGTGCGCGTCGAGCCCGGCCAGCAGCGCGACGCGGCGCGTGAGGCTTTCGTTGAAATCGCGGATCTCGCCGCGCATCGACGCTTCGGTGATCTCCGCGACCTGCGTCTTCAGCCCGCAGAAATCGGCGATCTCGTCGATGCATTCGATCGTGATCAGCGTCGAATCCATGTCCATCACCGCGAGCCCGAAATCGCCGAGCGTGAGGCCGGCCTCGACGAACCCGAAGTCGAGCGCATGCGTGCCGCAGTACGCGTCGATGTCGAGGCGCTGCGCCGGGCTCGCGTTTTCGACGCGCAACGCGTGATCGTCGGTCTGCACGATGCGGGTGCCGCGCGAGAGCGCGAGCAGCGGTTTGTGATGGGCGTCCGACAGCGGCGCAAGACTCTGGATGACGAGATTGTGGGTCATGACGAGTGGTTGGAAAGACGAATGAATGACGTGCGCGGCCCACGGGCGGCCGCCTGCGGACGCGGGCCTCGTGCGGCTGCAGGCCATTGCGTCGCGAACGCGCCATTGTAGCCGTTTGGCCGTGCATGGCGGCCGGCGCCGGAGCGAAACCGTGCGCGGTGCGGCGGCGGTCATCAGTTTGCGCGATCCCAGTACGGCGGATCGCCGAAATGCTCGGCCAGGAACGCGATGAACGCGAGGGTTTTCAGCGGCACGTGCGCGCGGCTCGGGTAGACGGCCCAGATCGCGACGTCCTCCGCGAACGGATAGTCGTCGAGCACGGTGACGAGCGCGCCGCTCGCGAGCAGCGGGCCGACGTCCCAGGTCGACTTGATCGCGATGCCGAAGCCGTCGACGAGCGCTTCGCGGATCGCCTCGCCGTTGCTCGCGACGAGCCGGCCGCCGACCCGCACCGTGAGCGGGCCTTGCGGCGTCGCGAACGACCAGTCGCGCTGGTCGCCGAGGATCACGCATTCGTGCTGCGTCAGGTCGGCCGGATGGCGCGGCGTGCCGTGTTCGGCGAGATAGGCGGGCGAGCAGCACAGCACGCGGCGGTTGACGGCGAGCTTGCGGGCGACGAGCGTCGAATCCTTCAGCGCACCGAGGCGGATCGCGACGTCGTAGCCGTCGTCGACCAGATCGACGATCTCGTCGGACAGCCGCAGATCGAGCGACACGGACGGATAGCGGCGCAGGAACGCCGGAATCACCGGCGCGACGTGCTGGCGGCCGAACGACGACGACATCGACACCTTCAGCCGCCCGTACGGCTCGCTGCGACCGCGGCCGACCGACGCGCGGGCGGCGTCGGCGGCCGCGAGCAGCGCGTCGGCGCGCGCCATGAAGATTTCGCCGTCCTGCGTGAGGCTGATGCGGCGCGTGGTGCGATGCAGCAACCGCGCGCCGAGCTGGCGTTCGAGCTGCGCGATGCGTGCGCTCGCGACCGCTGCCGACACGCCGAATTCGCGCCCGGCCGCGCTGACGTTCGCGAGCAGTGCCGCGCGCACGAACAGCGCGACGTCGAGCAGGTCGAGCGGCTTGTCGGGCGCCGAAACAGGAGCGGACGTCATTATTCTGAAATTCCTGAAAATGTTTCAGGAAATATAGCGGTTTTCTCGAATGATCGGGTTGCCTACGATGGCACGCATGGAGGTTGCGCCGCAGCCTGCCGGATTTCCTGAAAGGAGTATCGAGATGAAAGCCGTTGGATTGACCCGTTATCTGCCGATCGACGACCCGCAAGCGTTGCTCGACGTCGAACTGCCGCAGCCCGTGCCGGGCCCGCGGGATGTGCTCGTGAAGGTCGAGGCGATTTCCGTGAACCCGGTCGACACCAAGGTGCGTGCGCCGAAGCCGCAGATCGAGGAGACGCCGCGCGTGCTCGGCTGGGATGCGGCCGGCACGGTCGTCGCGGTCGGCGCCGACGTCACGCTGTTCCGGCCCGGCGACGAAGTGTTCTACGCGGGCAGCATCACGCGGCCCGGCGCGAACAGCGAATTCCACGCGGTCGACGAGCGGATCGCCGCGCTGAAGCCGCGCACGCTCGACTTCGCGGCGGCGGCCGCGCTGCCGCTCACCGCGCTGACCGCATGGGAAGCGCTGTTCGACCGGTTGCGCGTGTCGCCGCAGGGCGCGGACGCGGGCAAGTCGGTGCTGATCATCGGCGGCGCGGGCGGCGTGGGCTCGATTGCAATCCAGCTCGCGAAGACGCTCGGCAAGCTGCACGTGATCGCGACTGCGTCGCGGCCGGCGTCGGCCGACTGGGTGCGCGCGCTGGGCGCGGATGCGGTGGTCGACCATTTCGGCGATCTGCCGGCGCAATTGCGCGAGATCGGCCATCCGAGCGTCGACTACGCGCTGATCTTCAACGATACCGACCATCATTTCCCGGCCGCTGCGGAAGTCATCCGGCCGCAGGGCGGTATTTGCACGATCGTCGAGAACGCGAAGCCGGTGCCGGTCGAATTGCTGAAGGCGAAGAGCGCCGCGTTTCACTGGGAATTCATGTTCACGCGTGCGATGTTCGAGACGCCGGACATGATCGAGCAGCACAAGATCCTGAGCGAGGTGGCGCGGCTCGTCGACGGCGGCACGCTGCGCACGACGCTCGGCGAACAGCTCGGCACGATCAATGCCGAGAACGTGCGGCGCGCGCACCGGATGCTCGAGGGCGGGCGCGCGATCGGCAAGCTCGTGTTGAGCGGGTTCTGAGCCGGCGGTACGCGTAAGGTTGCGGCGCCGCGAACGCAAGCGGGGTAACACCCGATGCGTTTGCGGCGCATTGCATCCCGCTTGGCGGTAGACTGGCAGCGCATCATGCATCGAAAACCGCGCGGCACGCGCGTGCCGCCGCATTACAAGGAGGTCAGCATGAGCCAACGCAGCTTGTCGGTCGCCGCATCGTGGTCGGTCGTGTTCGCGGCGGCGTGCGTCAGCGCGAGCGTATTCGCGGCGCCGCCGGTCAAGGGCAGCCTGAAGGGCGGCGGTACGGGACAGCTCGAATACACCGTCAAGGTCGACTCGAAGACCTTCGGCAATACGCAGGAGACCCGCAAGATCCGCTCGGGCGAGACGGACGATTTCAACTGGAAGTCGGTGCCGCCGAGCGGTGCCGTGGCGATGCCGGACGGCTGCCCGAACGCCGACAACCTGCCGCGCGACGCGAACGGCGCGATGGTGCGGCAGACCCAGGTGCGGCTCGCGCCGTCGGTCGACGCAAAGGGCGTCGCCAACGTGCAGTTGAGCTTCCAGGCGGCCGCGCCGAAGGGCACGCGCAGCGTGACGGCCGGCGGCAAGTCGCTGCAGTGTCCGGACGTCGCGTCGGTGAGCCAGGTGAAGTGGGTGTCGATTCCGACCAACGGCGGGTCGAAGTCCGTGACGATGAGCGACGGCACCAAGGTGACGGTGTCGATCAAGCGTTGAGCGACGCGCGCGGGCCGGCGTTTCGTCCGGTCCGGTGCGCGCGCAACCGGTTCGATAGGCGGAACGAGCCAGCCAGCACGCGAGCAGGTCTGCCGTGCCGCCGTCGCGATGCATCCGTTGCCGGCTTCGCGGCGCGGCGCCGCGACCGTGCAACGGCGACGTGTGACGTGATGCGGATGTCACGTCATGCTCGCGCGCATCCTGTCCGTCCGGTCATGACATTTCGGTGAAACTTCGCATGCGCAGGCTGCCGCCGCGCGTCAGTGCGTGCGCTCTTCGAGCCGGGACGCGAGAAAGCGGTGATCGGCCGAGAACAGCCGGCGATAGGTCATCAGCACCGCGCCGACGGTGCCGAGCGCGGACGCGGCGGCGATCAGGAACATGATCACGATCTGGTAGCGCACGGCCTGTAGCGGCGACTGGCCGGCCAGCACCTGGCCCGTCATCATCCCCGGCAGGCTCACGACGCCGACCACCGCCATCTGGTTCAGCGTCGGCAGCATGCCCGCGCGCACGGCCTGGCGCGCGGCGTCCTGCGCGGCTTCCCAGCGCGTCGCACCCAGCGCGAGCGCGGTTTCGACGCGATCGCGGCGCGCGGTGAGTTCCTCCATCATCCGCTCGACGCCGAGCGAGACGCCCGTCAGCGTATTGCCGAGAATCATCCCGAGGATCGGGATCGCGTATTGCGGCGCGAACCACGGATGGATGCGGATCACGACGAACAGGCCGACCGCCGCGACGAACCAGCTGCTGAACCAGATCGACGCGATGCTGTCGATGCGTTGGCCGCGGTACGTGCGCTTGCCGCGCCCCGCGCCGGCGAAACCGGCGATCAGCGTCATCAACGCGGTGAGCGGCAGCACGACGTACCAGTGCGGATGGCCGAACACCCAGCCGAGCACGTAGCCGATCGCGAGCAACTGCACGACGGTGCGCATCGCCGCGAGCGCGAGCTTGCGGCCGAGGCCGAGCGACAGCGCCGCCGAGATCGCGCCGTTGACGGCGACGAGCGCGGCGGCGATGCCGACGTCGACCAGACTCAGGTCCTGCAGTGCCGGGCTCATCGCGCAATCTCCGTCGGGTTGGCCGCGTGCAATACGCCGGCCTGCATCACGAGCCGTGTCGTGCCGATCCGCGCGGCCTGGGCCGGATCGTGCGAGATCCACATGTATGCGCGTACATCGGGCGCGGCGTCGAACCACGCGCCGACGAGCGCTTCGATCGCGCGTGCCGATTCGGGATCGAGCGCGGAGGTTGGCTCGTCGAGCAGCAGCACGTCGGGATCGAGCTGCAGCACGCGCAGCAGCGCGGCGATCTGCGCCTCGCCGCCGGACAGGTCGCTCGCGCGCTTGTCGAGAAAGTCGGCGCCGCGGCCGGCCTGTGCGGCGAGTGTTTCGGCGCGTGCGCGATCGAACACGACGTCGCGATAGATCGCGAGCGAATACGGATAGCGCAACTGCGATTCGACGGTGCCGTCCATTTGCGCGGGGCGCTGGCGGACATAGGCGACACTGCGCCGGTAGCGCGGAATCGCGCTGCGCCGGATCCGGCTGCCGCGCCACAGGAGGCGGCCGCCGTCGAGCGGATCGAGTAGCGCGAGAGCGCGCAGCAGCACGCTCTTGCCCGACCCGGAGGGGCCGGTGACAGCGATTCGCGACCCCGCGGCGAGGCTGAAATCGGTCGGGGCGAGCAGCGTCTTGCCGCTGCTGGCGTCGCGCCGCGTGATGTGCTGCGCGTCGATGAGGCCGGTGGGGGAGGTCATGTCACAAATGAAAAAAAGCGTTAATGGCGCCGAAAGGCCGTCATGTCGTGCGTCATAATACCGATCGAAAAGCCGCAGTTGTCGTGCGCCGTTCGTCCACGCAAGCGGCCCGGCACGGTGCGGCAACACTTCAGAACAACAACGGAACCGCCATGACGCTAACCCGAGCCATCGGCAAATCGGCTGCATGGGTCGTCGGCATCGTCGCGGTGCTCATCGCGGCGGCCGGCGTCTTTCTCTTCACGTTCGACTGGAACCGCGCGAAACCGTGGGTCAACGAACAGGTGAGCGCTGCACTCGGCCGCCCGTTCGCGATCAACGGCGACCTCAAGGTCGGCTGGCGTCGCCCCGATGGCGAAACCGGCTGGCGCGCATGGGTGCCCTGGCCGAGCTTCTCCGCCACGCAACTCGAAATCGGCAATCCCGACTGGGCGAAGGCGCCCAAGTTCGTTACGCTCGATGCCGCGCACTTCGATCTCGCGATCCTGCCGCTGCTTGCGCATGAAATCGTCATCCCGTCGATCGACGTCGTGAATCCGGCCGTCGATCTCGAGCGGCGCGCGGACGGCAGCAATACGTGGACCTTCCAGTTCAAGCAATCGTCGCAGCCTTCGCGGTGGAAGGTGCGGCTCGACAGCTTCGGGTTCGCGAAGGGCACCGTCACGTATCGCGACGCGATCACGAAGGCCGATCTGACCGTCGCGATCGATACGCTCGGCCAGCCGATCCCCCTCGGCGACGTGCTGAAGGAACAGGAGCAGACGTCGCGTGCGGCGTCGGCGCAGCGCGTGGGCAAGCATGGCGCCGCGCAACTGGGCGCGAAGGCCGATGCGCAAGCCGCGTCGGGGGCGAGCGCGGCCGCGGCCTCGGGCGCGTCGGCCGCGAGTGTCGTTGCGTCGGCCGCTTCCGGTTCGTCGGGGTTGCCCGCTGCGTCCGCGCCTGCCACGCCTTCCGCGTCGGCGGCCGCTGCCGCGTCCGGCGCCAGCGGCGCGGCGGCGCCCGCGAAGCCGTCCGGCCCGACCTATGCCTTCGGGCTGAAGGTCGACGGCCGTTACAAGAACGTGCCGATCAGCGGCACCGGCAAGGTCGGCGGCGTGCTCGCGATCCAGGATGCGTCGCGGCCGTTCCCGCTGCAGGCCGACGTGAAGGCCGGCGATACGCGGCTCGCGATCGTCGGCACGCTGACCGACCCGATGCATCTCGCGGCGCTCGACCTGCGGCTGTGGCTGCAGGGCACGTCGATGTCGCACCTTTATCAGCTCACCGGCATCACGCTGCCCGATACGCCGCCTTATGCGACCGAAGGGCGCTTGATCGGCAACTTCAAGCCGCACGCGAGCACCTTCCGCTACGAGAACTTCAACGGCCGCGTCGGCGGCAGCGACCTCGGCGGCACGCTCGTCTGGGCGCAGCGCGCGCCGCGGCCGAAGCTGTCGGGCGAACTCGTGTCGAACCTGCTGCAGTTCTCCGATCTCGCGCCGGTGATCGGCGCGGATACGGCCGCGAGCAAGGCCAAGCGCGGCGACACGACGCGCCAGCCGCCCGATCGCGTGCTGCCGGTGGAGACGTTCCGCACCGAACGCTGGAGCGCGATCGACGCGGACGTGAAGTTCACCGGCCGCAAGCTGATCAAGAGCCCGCAGTTGCCGATCACCAACCTGTACACGCACATTCTGATGCAGGACGGCGTGCTGTCGTTCGAGCCGCTGCAGTTCGGCGTCGCGGGCGGCACGCTCGAGACGAACGCGCATCTCGACGGCAGTCGCACACCGCTCAAGGGCCGCTTCAAGCTGGTCGCACGGCATCTGAAGCTCAAGCAGCTGTTCCCGACGCAGAAGGTGATGCAGACGGCACTCGGCGAAATCAACGGCGACGCGTCGCTGTCGGCAACCGGCAATTCGCCGGCCGCGCTCGCGGCGACGTCGACCGGCGAAGTGAAGGCGCTGATCACCAACGGCCGCATCAGCCGCTTGCTGATGGAGGCGGCGGGGTTGAACGTCGCGAACGTCGTCTACGAGAAGCTGTTCGGCAACCGCGACGTCAACATCAATTGCGCGGCGATCGATTTCGTGGCGACCGACGGCATGCTCGACCCGAAGGTCTTCGCGCTCGATACCGACGATGCGCTGATCAACGTCGACGGCCCGATCAACCTGCGCGACGAATCGCTCGACCTGAAGATCCATCCGCATACGAAGGGCTTCCGGATCTTCTCGCTGCGCTCGCCGTTGTATGCGAAGGGCACGTTCAAGAACCCGAAGGTCGGCGTCGATGCGGGCGCGCTCGCGCTGCGCGCCGGCGCGATGATCGGGCTCGGGCTGATCAACCCGTTCGCGGCGCTGATTCCGCTGATCGCGCCGAGCAACAACCGCGACGTGCCATGCTCGGAACTGTTCGGGCAGATGAAGGCGCAGGCGGCGCAGAAGGCTGCCGGCAAGGCCGGCAAGTGATGCGCGTCAGCGGCCCGCGCGCGCCCACAGCAGCACGGCGTCGACCTCGCGGCCGTCGATCCGCACCGGCGCGACGGTGCCGAGCTGCAGACGATCGCCGTCGAGCATGACGGCCCGCTGCTGGACGTCGCCGATCCAGTTCGGGAACAGGCTGACGTCCATCGCGTGGGTCAGCGTGCCGTCGTCGGCGACCTGAAAGGGGCCGGAGTAGGCGATATAGCCGCGCGCGGCGGCCGCGCATTCGTCGTCGGTGCCGCCCTGAAGATCGCCGTTGGCGTAGCGCGGCCGGCCGGCGGCCATGAGCTGGGCCGACATGTAGCCGTCCGGTGTATAGAGGATCCAGCCGCGTACGTCGCGGCCGAGCGGATAGGCGACCGCGCTGCCGTCGCACGGGCGGATTTCGTAGGAGACGAGGCGCCATGCGCCTACGAGACGTTCGCGAAGCTGGCTGGCGAGCATGCGGGATTCCGGCAGGACGGCGGTGGGGCGCGTGCCGTCGTGTTGATGGGCCGCCGGGCGGCGAGGCGGAGGGCCTGGAATGGGCTGCCGGGCGGTGCGGTCGGCAGTTTCGCCGACACCTGCTAAAATACACGGTTTTCCGTCGATTTCTCTCTTAACGGGACCTGCCGTGCTTTCTACTGCCAACATCACGATGCAATTCGGGCCGAAGCCCTTGTTCGAGAATATCTCGGTCAAATTCGGCGAGGGCAACCGCTACGGTCTGATCGGCGCGAACGGCTGCGGCAAGTCGACCTTCATGAAGATCCTCGGCGGCGACCTCGAGCCGAGCGCCGGCAACGTCGCGCTGGAGCCGAACGTCCGCCTGGGCAAGCTGCGCCAGGACCAGTTCGCGTACGAAAACGTGCGCGTGCTCGACGTCGTGATGATGGGCCACACCGAGATGTGGGCCGCGATGACCGAGCGCGACGCGATCTACGCGAACCCGGAAGCCACCGACGACGACTACATGCACGCGGCGGAGCTCGAAGGCAAGTTCGCCGAATACGGCGGCTACGACGCCGAGGCGCGCGCGGGCGCGCTGCTGCTCGGCATCGGTATCGAGGAGAAGTTCCACAACGGCACGATGGCCGACGTCGCGCCGGGCTGGAAGCTGCGCGTGCTGCTCGCGCAGGCGCTGTTTTCGAAGCCGGACGTGCTGCTGCTCGACGAACCGACCAACAACCTCGACATCAACTCGATCCGTTGGCTCGAGCACACGCTCAACGAGTACAACTCGACGATGATCATCATTTCGCACGATCGTCACTTCCTGAACTCGGTGTGCACGCACATGGCCGACATGGACTACGGCACGCTGAAGGTCTGGCCGGGCAACTACGACGACTACATGCTCGCATCGGCCCAGGCGCGCGAGCGTCAGGCCGCGGCGAACGCACGTGCGAAGGAGCGCGTGGCCGAACTGCAGGATTTCGTGCGCCGCTTCTCGGCGAACAAGTCGAAGGCGCGCCAGGCCACCAGCCGCGCGAAGCAGATCGACAAGATCAAGATCGAGGAATTCAAGCCGTCGTCGCGGCAGAACCCGTTCATCCGCTTCGAGTTCGAGAAGAAGCTGCACAACGTCGCGGTGGTCGCCGAAGAGATCACGAAGAAGTACGAGCGCACGATCTTCCAGAATTTCAACCTGTCGGTGCAGCCGGGCGAGCGCATCGCGATCATCGGCGAGAACGGCGCGGGCAAGACGACGCTGCTGCGTGCGCTGCTCGGCAACCTGCCGCTCGATCACGGCACGGTGAAGTGGGCCGAGAACGCGAACGTCGGCTACATGCCGCAGGACACGTACGAGGAATTCCCGGACGACATCACGCTGATGGACTGGATCGACCAGTACCGCAAGGACGGCGACGACGAAACGATGGTGCGCGGCACGCTGGGCCGCCTGCTGTTCTCGTCGGACGACATCAAGAAGTCGGTGAAGGTACTGTCGGGCGGCGAGAAGGGCCGCATGATCTGGGGCAAGCTGATGCTCGGCCGCCACAACGTGCTGTTGATGGACGAGCCGACCAACCACATGGACATGGAATCGATCGAGTCGCTGCAGATCGCGCTCGAGCAGTTCGAAGGCACGCTGATTTTCGTATCGCACGACCGCGAATTCGTGAGCGGGCTGGCGAACCGGATCATCGAAGTGCGTACGGACGGCACGCTGTTCGACTTCGGCGGGAATTACGAGGAGTTCCTGGCGAGTCAGGGGCAGGAGTAAGTGTCCTGAGGTTTCGTCCGGTCGTGGGGCCAGGTCAGGAATCACCGCACCGGCGAACCGCCAGCAGCGCGACAGGCCCGCATCGACAGCAATGTCGATGCGGGCTTTTTCATATCCGCTGCGGCAAAACCTGCCACGCCGCGCATTCCGGTTTCCTCTGCTCAATCGACTTCGGGTAAATTACCCATCCAGCACCGCCCATCATTCCCCATTTCGCCCCGGAGCCGCTCTCGATGCAGGACCATCCTCTCCCGCTCGACCTGTCCGGCCTTGCGCCCAGCCTCTACGCGCAGGGCACCGAGGAGGGCATCCTGTCGCGTCTGATGGAGCGGATCGCGCCGACCAACCGCTTCTGCGTCGATATCGGCGCGAGCGACGGCCTGCGCAACAGCAATACCGCGCGCTTGCTGCGCGAGCAGGATTGGTCCGGCGTACTCGTGGAAGGCAGCGCATACCGGTTCGGCAAGCTTGCCGCGCACTACGCGGGCGTGGCGCGCGTGCGCCTGCATCACGATCGCGTGCAGCCCGACACGGTTGACCGACTGCTCGCCGACGCGAACGTACCGACCGACTTCGACCTGCTGTCGATCGACATCGACGGCAACGATTACTGGGTGTGGCGCGGCCTGCAATCGTTCCGGCCGCGCATCGTCGTGATCGAATACAACCCGTACTACACGCCGCCCGAGCGCTGGGTCATGTGCTTCAATCCCGACCACGAATGGGACGGATCGACCTATTACGGCGCGAGCCTCGAATCGCTCGTTCATCTCGGCAGGCAGAAGGGCTATGAACTCGTCTGCTGCGACGACATGGGCAACAACGCGTTCTTCGTGCGGCATGACCTGTACCCGCTGCTCGGCATCGCGAACAACGATCCGTCGGTGTTGTTCCGGCCGGCGATGTACAAGCTGCGCTACGTGGGACACAACACGTTCCTGACCGGTCATCCGTATCGGCACGGGCCGGCCGAGCACATCTGAATGGATTCGCTCGCCGCCACCTTCGACCAGATTCGCGACGCCTACGGGCTCGGTCGCGGCGGCCCGCCGACGCAGGTCAGCGAGCGGGTGTGGCATCTGCCGACCGACGGCGGCGCAGGCGTGGCAGTCAAGCTCCATGCGCTCGAACACCACGCACGCGCCGTCAAGGAAACCGCCGTCCTCGCGCATCTGGAAACGCATGGCGATACGCGTTTCCATGTGCAGACGCTGGAGCGTACGACGTCCGGCGCATCGCTGTGGTCGGGGCAGCATTCGCACGCGATGCTGACGCGCTGGGAAGCCGGACAATTCAAAACCTACGATACGTTCTCGCGAACCGAATGGGAGGCGCTCGGCGCGAGTCTGGCCGCGTTGCACCTGAGCCTCGAATCGCTGCATCTGCCGTCGCGCGATACGATCCGTGCGCGGCTGACCGCGATCGACGCGGACGCGGTACGCGGCAGTCTGCTGGATGCGCTCGGTCGAGCCGATGCGAACGTCCATTCCGCCGCGAACCTGCGCCGCTATGTCGATCTCGCGCTGCGCATGCTCGATCGCTACTATCCGGGCAGCATCGATGCGTTTCCGGTCGACGATCCGCAGCACCCGATCCACAACGACTACAACCAGTTCAACTATCTGTTCACGGGCAAGCTGCCGCCGCTGATCCTCGATTGGGAGGCGTCGATCGGCGCGCCTCGCGAATACGAGCTTGTGCGATGCCTGAATCACTTGCCGCTGGAAGCGCCGCACCTCGCGGCAGCGTTCGTGCGTGCCTATCGGCGCGTGCGGCCGCCGAACCTGGCCAACCTCGGATGGGCGGTCGACGCCGCATGCTTGCAGCACGCGCTCAAGCTGTGGATCGTGCAAGGCTGGCTCGACGATCCGTCGCGCTTCGCGTCGCACCTGAACGGCGCGGTGACGATGGGGGCGGCGTTGGTGGACGCGCGCGACCATCTGGTCGATTTCTTTTTCCGATGCGTGGAAGCAGGAAGCTGATGTGAGTGCGAATCCGAACACGATCCCGAATCCGCCGCGAGCCGGCGAGCGCCAGCACGTGTTTCCGCCGCCGCTGGATCGCGATTACCGCGTCGAGGACGGGCGCGTCCAGACGCGCTCGCTGGAAGCGCATATCGTCGATCACTGCAACCTGACCTGCGCGGAATGCTGTTCGCTGTCGCCGCTTTTGCCCGAATGGTATGCACGGCCCGAATCGATCGAAGCCGATCTGCGCAAGGCCGCGAAGGTGCTGCGCCCGAGGATGTTCAAGCTGGTCGGCGGCGAACCGTTGTTGCATCCGGCGCTCGTCGAACTCGTCGAACGCGTGCGCGGCACGGGCATCGCGCCCGTGATCTCGGTCACGACGAACGGCCTGAGGCTCGGCGAGATGCCCGACGCATTCTGGCAAGCGGTGGACGCGCTGACGATCTCGCGCTATCCGAAGCCGGCGCTCTCCGCCGATCTGGTCGCGCACGTCGAGCATCAGGCCGCGCGCTTCGACGTGCGTCTGAACTGGAAGGTGCAGGACGTGTTCACGACGATGAACCGCGCCCAGCCCGGCACGGACCGCGACGAAGCCCGGCGTCTTTATCGCGATTGCTGGATCCGCGAGCGCTGCCATATGATTCGCGACGGCATGTTCTACACGTGCACGCGTCCCGCGCATTTCCATACGCTGTACAAGGGCGAGAAGGATTTCCAGGCCGACGGCCTGCCGTTGCGCGACGATGCGGGCATGCTCGACGCGATGCTGGCCTATCTGCAACGCGAGACGCCGCTCGAAGCGTGCCTGCATTGTCAGGGCGGCAGCGCGCCGGTGGCGCCGCATCGCATCCTCAAACGCATTGAAGTGGACACCTTGAAGGCTCGTTATCCATGATCGTCGGCACGCGCGACCCGTTCGGTTTCGATCGTCTGCACTACCATCCGCGCAGCGGCGTGTCGGCGTCCGGCATCCGCGCCGTATTGCGGGCGTCGGGGCAACCGGCCGGCGCGCCGGATGCGGCCGCCATCGCGGGTTACCTGAGCGGCGAGCGTCTCGTCGGCCGGACCGTGCTGCGCGACGTGCTCGCGGTGCCGCCCGGCCATGCACTGATCCGGTCGCCGCAAGGGCTGACGGTGCAGCCGGCGCCCGAGCGGCCGCAGCATGCCGATCTCGACACCGTGCTGCGCGCGTCGCTGCAGCGCGCGCTCGACAGCGGCAAGCGCGTCGCACTGGCGCTGAGCGGCGGGCTCGATTCGGCGCTGCTGCTCGCGTTACTGCGCGAGCTCGGCGCGTTGGGGCATGTGACGGCCTACATCCTCGCAACCGGCATGCCCGATTACTGCGAACGCGATGCGGCGCTCGAACTCGCCGCGCGGATGCAGGCGAACGTGAAGATCGTGCGCGCGAACGAGGCCGATTTCGTCGCGGCGCTGCCGAGAACGACCCATGCGGTCGAGGAGCCGATGTTCAACCTGCATCCGGTCGCGAAGCTGCTGCTGGCCGATGCGATGGCGGCGGACGGCGTCGAGGTGGCGATTACCGGCGACGGCGCGGATCAGGTATTGCGCCGCGACCGGTCGGCCAACTATCTGCCGCTGTGCCACGCGTTGTTCGACGCCGCGTCGGTCGACCTGCATCCGCCGTTCGTCGACCCCGCCGTCGTCGCGCATCTGACGAGCGTCGCGCCCGACCCGAACAAGCAGTGCCTGCGCGATCTCGGCGCGCGCCTGAAGCTGCCGGACCGTCTCGTGCACGGCCCCAAGCGCGGGCGGCTCGCGCCGGCGATGGATCTCGCGACGCTGCTCGATCGCGGCCGCACGCATGCGCTGGCCGACACGCTCGGCTTGCCCGCGCCCGCGTTGCAGACGGATACCGAGCGCGTGTTGTGGACGACGCTGACACTGATTCTCGATCATCTCGATCGCCTTCATCCCGATGCCGCGCATCGCCCGACCTGAGCCGCTCATGAAACGCATCCTGTTCTGCGTCGTGCCCGAGAAGGGCCACGTCAATCCCTGCATCGGCCCGGCCCAGCATCTGCGCGCGGCCGGTTGCGACGTCGCCTTCTATGCGCCGGCCGACATCAGCGAACAGCTCGACGGCGCCGGCGACTTCGCGTTCGTCGGGCCGCGCGAGACGCCCGAGCGCCACGACCTGTCGCGCGGCGCGAGCTTCGCCGCGAACATTCGCGACGCGGACTGGCTGCGGCACTGGATCCGCACGCTGCTGATCGACCTCGCGCCCGCGCAGGTGGACGGCATCCGCGCGGTGCTGCGCGAATGGCAGCCCGACGTGGTCGTGATCGATCCGCTGCTCTATGCCGCGGCGATTGCCGCCGAACTGGAAGGGCTGCCGTGGGTCTCGATGTCCAATTCGCTGAATCCGGTGCTGCCGGACGATCTGGATTCGGAACTGCTGCGCACGGTGCGATGGCTGGAACCGGAACGCACGCGGCTGTTCGCCCGCTACGGCCTCGACGCGCGCTTTCGCGGTTGCGACGTGCTGTCGCCGCACCTGACGCTCGCGTTCACGACCGACGCGCTGGTCGGCGCGCCGCCGCCCGGCGTCGAACTGGTCGGCCCCGCGATGCCGTCGGGCCCGCGCGGCGACGAGACGGCGTTCCCGTGGGAACGCGTCGATGCGGATCGCCCGCTCGTCTATATGTCGCTCGGCAGCCAGCTTTACTACCATCCGGCGCTGTTCGCGAAGGTGATCGAGGCGACGCGCGCGACGTCCGCGCAACTGGTGCTGTCGGTCGGCGAGCTGGTCGATTCGGATCTGCTGCCGGCCGGCGACGAACGCGTGATCGCGGTACGTTACGCGCCGCAACTGGCGCTGCTGCGACGCACGCACGCGTTCGTCAGCCACGGCGGCGCGAATTCGGTGATGGAGTCGCTCGCGTGCGGCGTGCCGATGCTGCTGTCGCCGTTCTGCAACGACCAGTTCCATTCGGCGCACTTCGTCGAGCGGGCCGGCGCGGGCTGCGTGCTCGATCTGCAGCAGGCCGGCGTCGCGGAAATCGCCGGCGCGCTCGAACGCCTGTTGCGCCCGGGATCGTTGCGCGAGCAAGCGGCGCGGATCCGCGACAGCTATGCCGCGCGCGACGGCTCCGCGCAGGCCGCCCGCCTGATCAGCGCACTCGCTTCAGGAAGCCGCCTGGCGACAGCGTCATGAGTACGCGGTCCTCGATGTCGCGATCGACGTCGAACCGGTCGTCGCGGGCGAGAAATTCGCGCGTGGCCGTGGCCGGGTTGTTGCCTCGGCCGTACGGCTTGCCGTCGAACATCGACTCGGGCAGGTATTCCATGATGGTGTCCATCACGATCGCGTAGCTGCCGGGCGTCACGAACGGCGCATAGCATTCGAGTTCGCGCAGCACGTGCGCATGCGTATGCGTGAGATCGAGGATCGCCATCACGCGCGCGCCGTCGCCGATCTGCGCGCGTACCGAGGCGAGCGTGTCGGCCGCGCACGATTCGCCTTCGATCAGCACCATGCGGTGGGCGAGTCGGTGTGCGTGCAGGCGCTGCCTGACCTCGTCGCGCAGGCGCGGTTCGATCGCGACGACGCGGCCCGGGTTGCCCGCCAGTTCGAGCATCGACGCGGTGAACACCACGCCGCCGCCCGCGGCGATGCCGGTCTGGACGATGCAGTCGGGGCGCTCGCGCCAGATCAGTTCCTGCAGCGCGAGCATGTCGCCGGGCAGATGGAAGAAGCGCTCGCCGAGCCAGCGGGTCTGGAACAGATGGCCGAATTCGGCGGCGCGCGTCAGCCATTCGACGTTGATGTCCCGCATGCGGGCCGAAGGACGCTCTGACATGGTCGATGCAACGAGTGGGAGTGACGTGAAAACGCTGGAATCGTGGCTACAGCGGTACTGGAACATCGCGCCGGCGCGCCTGCGGGCGCTGGCGTCCGGCCATACTAACAAAACGTATCTCGTCGAGTGCGATGGGGGGCGCACGGTGCTGCGCGTGTCGTGGGCCGGCAAGCCGGTCGGGCAGTTGCGGCGCGAGGCGTCGATACTCGGCCGTCTCGGCGATGCGCGCATGGCGTCGAAGCTGCCCGCGCTGCCTCGGCTACGGCCGACCGTCGATGCGCGAACCGGCGTGCAGATGCCCGACGGGAGCTGGCTGCATCTGTTCGAGCATATCGACGGCCGTCCCGGCTTGCCGGACGACCCGCACGCGGGGGCGACCGATGCGATGCGCACGCTCGCGCATCTGCATGCGGCACTGGCCGCGATACCCGCGAGCGAAGCGACGCCGCTGGCGTGGTTGCGCGCACGTCATGCGCGTGTGGCGGCGCGCGCGATGCCGTCGCTGCCGAGCGACCTGCGCGATGCTTACGACACGGTGATCCGGCGGATCGGCGTGCAGCTCGACGCAGCATCGTCGTGGCTCACGGGGCAGGTGCATTGGCTGCACGGCGACTATCACGCAGGCAACCTGCTGTATGTCGGCAACGCGGTGAACGGCGTGCTGGATTTCGACGATGTGGGGCAAGGGGCGCAATGGCTCGAGGCGGCCTTTGCGTCGTTCGCGCTGTCGCGCGATGCGGACCGCGACGACTGCTTCGTGTTCGACCGTGCGCGCTGGGCGGCCTGCCTGCAGGTTTATGCGGCGACGCGGGCCGACGCGGCGCCCGAATGGCTGCGCGACAACCGCGAGCCGTTGATGGCGCTGTTCTGCGCGGACCAGACGCTGATCCATCTCGAAGCCGCGCAGCGCGGCCTGTGGATGCCGGGGCCGGGCATCGGGTTCCTCGGCGGCTGGCGTCAGTTGCTCGACGGGGAGCGGCTCGCGGATTAGCCGGCCATCGCGTCAGCGCTGCCGGTTCAGGAACAACCGTACGGCTTCGACCGTGTTGGGCCGCGCGTCGCCGTGCCGCGATCCGTCGTGCAGGCAGAACAGTACGTCGCGATGCTGGGCTGCGCAGGCGTCGACGTGCGCGCACATCGCGTCGAACAGCGCCTGCGGCGATGGCGCCGGCCGCTGCCAGTCGTCCAGTATCGCGGTCCAGCCCGTGTGTTCGCGTTGCAGGCGCGCGAGCACGGCGGCGCGATCGTCCTGCGGCAGCAATCCGTACGGAAGACGCAGCGGGATCGCGTCCGGCGCGGCGAGGCCGGCGCGGCGGTAGACGTCACGAATCAGCATGTCGGTCGTGTGGATTTCGTCGATCAGTGCGGCGTCCGCGAGCGCTCCCGGCCGCGCATGCGAATGGGTGTGATTGCCGAGCCGATGGCCTTCGCGCGCGATTCTCGTCGCGACGTCGAGCACGCCCGCCAGGTGCTTGCCGAGCACGAAGAAGGTCGCCGCGCACGATGCGTCGCGCAGCACGTCGAGCAACGCGGGCGTAGAGGGGCCGGGGCCGTCGTCGAAACTGAGGTGAATGGAGGTCATGGGTTGGCGGGGCCGCTCACTGAACCGGGTCGATGGCCGGCGGGCACGTGCCGACCGGACGCGCGCCGGCCGTCAGCGCGGTCGATGCGTCGGCGATCAGCAGAAGTCGATGGGCAAACGCCACGCGAGTGATCCTTCCTGTCCGAGATCGATGTCGGGTCGCGACGGCCGACCGGCCGGCGACGACGATTTTATGACGCTTCGCGCGGGCCGGCGAGACGGAATGGCGGTCGCCCGCCTGTCGAGCCGGCGAGGCCGCGCGCGATTTCGCGTCAAGCATTGTCAAATCGCCGCGATATCACGATGCCTGACGTTTCATGCGGTGCCGGAGGCTGTCATGCCGCGGTCGATTGAGTATCCTTGGATGCGAATCGCGGTACTCACGCAGTCACAACCGGGAGGCTTCACATGAATGCACGTCTTTACCGCGCGACCGTCGCCGGCGCGCTGATCGGATTGCTCGCGCCGTTTTCGGTCGCGCATGCGCAACTGGGCGATGTCCTGAAGCAGGTCGGCGGTGGCGGCGATTCGGGCGGCAGCGCGGGCGGGGCGCTGGGCAACCTCGGCGGACTCGGCGGCGCGCTGACGGGCGGCGGCGGTACGTCGCTGATGCCGGGCAGCACCGGCAACGTCGCGGGCCTGCTGCAGTTCTGCATCCAGAACAACTATCTCGGCGGCGCAACCGGCGGCGGCGCGGCGTCGGTGAAGGACGCGCTGATGGGCAAGCTCGGCGGCAACGCGTCGTCCGACAGCGGCTATACGAGCGGCGCGAGCGGGATCCTCGACGCAGGCAACGGCAGCAAGCTCGACCTGAGCGGCGGCGGCCTGAAGCAGCAGGTGACCAAGCAGGTGTGCGACAAGGTGCTGACGCAGGCCAAGTCGCTGCTGTAAACGTATCGGCACGCATCGCGCGTGCCGATGCCGGGGGGGCGGTGCGCATGCACCGTCCCCCGGCGATCATTCCGGCCGCTACGTTCGTCGCGGCGACAAGCGCGTCGCGCTCGGCGATGCCGCACCCCGTCGCATGGGCGGCCCTCGTGCGGCTCAATCGGCCAGCCGCTTGTCCGCGAGCGCCTTGCAGCAGTCCTCGTACACCCATTGCACGAGTTTGGCCCGATAGTCGAGATCGTCGGTATCGACGATTTCCTCGACCGCGTCGCGCGCCCACGACGCGTCGACGAATCCCGCATGCCGCTTCGCGATGTCCTGCGCGAGCGCTGCGAGCCGGGCGACCGCGAGCCAGTCGGCCTGGCGGTGATGGCGGTCGAGCCAGCGGTGTGCGGCCTGGACCTGGAACGCGGCGTCCGGCCATGATTCGTTGAGGTAAAACGCGCCGAGGTTGCCGCAGGTGAGCCAGCAAAGCAGCTCCAGGCGGTCTTGCGAGCCGAGGGTATGGGATGCGTCGGACATGGCAGCGCTCACGAAGTGCGTCGATTCCGGGCGGCGCCGGCCGCAACGGGCCGATGCCGATAATAAAAACATAGCACGATGCAGGCCCGGCCGCGCATCCTGGCGGATGCCGGCGTGGCGGCGGCCCGACGAATGCGTGGCCAGCCACGCGCGGCGGGCGACGGCGTACCGACGCGACGGCGCACCGACGCGACGGCGCTCGGTCCTTTCGAATGGCTGTCATTCGTCACACCAGCCACCGGAACGCTCGCTAGAATGTCGGCTTCCCTGGAGGCGGAACACGATGAACATCTACGACCAGTTCTACATCGACGGCGCATGGCGCAAACCGGCTGGCACCGGCACGATCGACGTGATCGATTCGGGCACCGAAGCCGTGATCGGCCGGATTCCCGAGGGCATCGCGTCCGACGCGCAGGACGCGATCCGCGCGGCGCGCGCGGCCTTCGACGCATGGGCGGCCACGCCGGCCGCGACGCGCGCGGGTTATCTGCGCAAGATCGTCGAGCATCTGCAGGCGCGCAGCGAGGAACTCGCGCAGTCGATCACCGGCGAAGTCGGCATGCCGATCAAGCTGTCGCGCGCGATCCAGGTCGGCGGCCCGATCTACAACTGGAAGGCGTACGCGAAGCTCGCCGAATCGTTCGAATTCGAGGCGCAGGTCGGCAATTCGCTGGTGGTGCGCGAGCCGGTCGGCGTCGTCGCGGCGATCACGCCGTGGAACTACCCGCTCAACCAGATCACGCTGAAGGTTGCGCCGGCGCTCGCGGCCGGCTGCACGGTCGTGCTGAAGCCATCCGAAGTCGCGCCGCTCAACGCGTTCATGCTCGCCGAAGCGATCCACGCGGCCGGGCTGCCGGCCGGCGTGTTCAACCTCGTGTGCGGGTACGGCCCGGTCGTCGGCGAGGTGCTGGCCACCGATCCGGACGTCGACATGGTGTCGTTCACCGGCTCGACGCGTGCGGGCAAGCGCGTGGCCGAGCTGGCGGCCGCGGGTGTCAAGCGCGTCGCGCTGGAGCTGGGCGGCAAGTCGGCGTCGGTGATCCTCGACGATGCCGATTTCGCGACGGCGGTGAAGGGCACGGTCAACGCGTGCTACCTGAACGCCGGCCAGACCTGCTCCGCGCATACGCGGATGCTGGTGCCGGAAGCCCGCTACGACGAAGCGCGCGAGATCGCGAAGGCCGCGGCCGAAACGTACGTCGCGGGCGACCCGCGGCAGGAGACGACGCGCCTCGGCGCGCTGGCGTCGGCCGCGCAGCAGCAGCGCGTGCAGGCGTACATCCAGCGCGGGATCGACGAAGGCGCGGAACTCGTGACGGGCGGCACCGGTTTACCGGAAGGGCTCGCGAAGGGCTTCTTCGTGAAGCCGACCGTGTTCGGCCGCGTCGATCCGAAATCGACGATCGCGCAGGAAGAGATCTTCGGGCCGGTGCTGTCGATCATCACGTATCGCGATGAAGACGAGGCCGTGCGGATCGCGAACGATTCGCCGTACGGGCTCGGCGGCGCGGTGTGGGCCGGCAGCGACGAACGCGCGATGCGCGTCGCGCGCCGCATCCGCACGGGGCAGGTGGACATCAACGGCGGCACGTGGAACGGCGCCGCGCCGTTCGGCGGCTTCAAGCAGTCGGGGCACGGCCGCGAGAACGGCGTGTACGGGCTCGAAGAGTATCTCGAATACAAGTCGATGCAGTTGAAGCCGGCGAAGCCGGCCTGAACGCCGCTCGCGGCCCGAACCGGAAACGGCACGTTCGCGTGCCGTTTTTTTATTGACGGCCGTCAAGGTGCGCGGCGGCGGATCGTCGATCATCGCGATTCCGACGTTCCGATGAGGTTTCAGATGACCGTACGCACTTCCTTTCCGCCGCTGACGATTCGCGGCCGCCCCTTGCTGCCCGTCGTGCAGGGCGGCATGGGCGTCGGCATCTCCGCGCACCGGCTGGCGGGCAGCGTCGCGCGCGAAGGCGCGGTCGGCACGATCGCGAGCATCGACCTGCGGCACCATCATGCGGATCTGCTCGCGCGTTGCCGCGCGCAACCCGATCGCGCGACGCTCGAAGCGGCGAACCTCGACGCGCTCGCGCGCGAGATCCGTCTCGCGAAGACCTACGGCGAAGGGCGCGGGATGATCGCGGTCAACGTGATGAAGGCGGTGAGCGCGCATGCGGACTACGTGCGGGTCGCGTGCGACGAGGGCGCGGACGCGATCGTGATGGGCGCGGGCCTGCCGCTCGATCTGCCCGACCTCACGCAAGGGCGCGACATCGCGCTGATTCCGATCCTGTCGGACAGCCGCGGGATCGCGCTGGTGCTGAAGAAATGGATGAAGAAGGGGCGCCTGCCCGATGCGATCGTGATCGAGCATCCGGCACACGCGGGCGGGCACCTCGGCGTCACGCAGATCGACGACATGCACGACGGCCGTTTCGATTTCGCGCGCGTGCTCGACGAAACCGCACTGGTGATGGCGTCGCTCGGTCTCGCCCGCGACACGATCCCGCTGATCGTGGCCGGCGGGATCAACGGTCACGACGCGGTGCGCGCGGCGTTCGCGGCCGGCGCGAACGGCGTGCAGGTCGGGACGCCGTTCGCGGTGACGGAAGAAGGTGACGCGCATCCGCAATTCAAGCGCGTGCTCGCCGATGCGACGCCCGACGACATCGTCGAATTCGTCAGCGTGACGGGGCTGCCGGCGCGCGCGGTGAAGACGCCGTGGCTCGATCGTTACCTGCGCAACGAGACGCGCATTCGCGACAAGCTCGGCGCGTTGAAGCAGCGCTGTCCGACCGCGCTCGAATGCCTGAGCGTATGCGGGCTGCGCGACGGCATCGAGAAGTTCGGCCACTTCTGCATCGATACGCGGCTCGCGGCCGCGCTGCGCGGCGACGTCGCGAACGGGCTGTTCTTCCGCGGCCGCGAAGCGTTGCCGTTCGGCCGCGCGATCCGCAGCGTGCGCGATCTGCTCGACCTGCTGCTGACGGGCAGCGCGACCGAGCCTGCGGCAAACCGTCCCACGTTTACGCTGGCTTGACCAATATCAAGATGGCGAAAAGACCCTATAGGGAGAATGGTAACCATTCTTTGGGGGTCCGTACCATGCATAAAACGATTCGAACTTGTATCACCGCAGCCGCCGTCACGGCCGGCGTCGTCGCGATGCCGTCGCTGTCGCACGCGGCGTCGCCGGGCGACGGCATCAACCAGGGCGACGTACTGGTCCGGCTGCGCGCGATCAGCATCCAGCCGAACGAGCGCGCGAGCGATACGCTCGGCGCGATCAACACGGGCGTGAACAACGCGATCGTGCCCGAGCTCGACTTCACGTACATGATCCGCGACTACCTCGGCGTCGAGCTGATCCTCGGCACGTCGCGGCACCAACTGACGTCGAGCCTCGGCAATCTCGGCGGCGTGGGCGTGCTGCCGCCGACGCTGCTGCTGCAGTATCACTTCAACCATGCGGGCAAGGTGCGGCCGTACGTCGGCGCCGGGTTGAACTACACGTACTTCTACAACAACGGGCTCAACGTCGGCGGAGAGGGCGTGTCGATCAACAAGAGCAGCTTCGGCCCCGCGCTGCAGTTCGGCGTGGACGTGCAGCTGACGAAGAAGGTGTTCATGAACGTCGACGTGAAGAAGATCTGGATGAGCACCGATGCGACGCTCGGCGACAAGGGCATCGGCACGCTGCACATCGATCCGCTGATCGTCGGCGTGGGCGTCGGGATGAAGTTCTAGACGCGACGGAACAAGAACAGAGTTGGGGTTGGCGGCATGGCGGTCGGCATGCCGCTCTTTTTTTGCGCGGCGGATTTACAGCTTGTCGTACTGGAAGCGCATCGCGGTGCCTTCGCGCGTGATGCGCTCCCACACCGCGCGCTTTTCGTCGTCGCTCAGGAACACCCAGTTCGAGACTTCGGCGGCCGTGCGGCCGCAGCCCTTGCAGACTTCGTCGAAGAGCGTCGAGCACACGCCGATGCAGGGGCTGTCGGGGAGGTCGTGAAGATTGGATGCCATCGGGAGGTTCGCGCCGTTGAATCGTCAGCCGCCATTTTAATGCATCGCGGCGGCCCGCCCGGCCGCCGACGCCGGCGGGTCGCTCGGCGCGGCGGCGGGACGGTCCGGCCGGGCGTCGGCCGCGTTCGCCGGGCGGTCGTACCTGCCATGCGAGCGCAGGTTCGTCGCCGTCCGCTTTTCCCGGTGGACAGCCGCCGATTACCCGATAGAATTCCCCCGGAACGCCCCGCCGCACGGGCAGGCCGAACGGCCGGCAGCGGGAATCTGTTCCGTTTGCGCGACACCGGCATGATTTTTTTGTGACGGGGCGCGAATGATGGTAGTTTTCGGGGTTTTCGAGGGGCGGCGCGCCAGAATGCGCCGCCATGACGAGGCAGACGGCAGCCGGGCAACGCGTCCGGCCGGAGGGAGAACGGGATGAAAGCAAAGGTAGTGGGCCGGTTCGCGGCGCTCGCGCTGTGCGTGGGGGCATCGGCGGCAGCGGCGAAGGATACGCAGCTCAATGTCTATAACTGGTCGGACTACATTGCGAAGGACACGATCCCGAACTTCGAGAAGCAGGCGGGCGTCAAGGTCCGCTACGACAACTACGACAGCGACGACACGCTGCAGGCGAAGCTGCTGACGGGCAGCTCGGGCTACGACATCGTCGTGCCGACCAGCAACTACGCGGGCAAGCAGATCGCCGCCGGCATCTTCGCGCCGCTCGACAAGTCGAAGCTGCCGAACCTCAAGTACCTCGATCCGCAACTGATGGCGCTCGTCGCCGGCGCGGACCCGGGCAACAAGTACTCGGTGCCCTGGGCATACGGCACGACCGGTCTCGCGTACAACCTGACGAAGGCGCAGCAGGCGCTCGGCAAGGTGCCGCTCGACAACTGGGACATCCTGTTCAAGCCGGAAAACCTGTCGAAGCTGAAGACCTGCGGCGTGTCGGTGCTCGACGCGCCCGACCAGATGTTCGCGGCGGCGCTGCACTACATCGGCAAGGATCCGATGAGCACGAACCCGGCCGACTACAAGGCCGCGATGGACGTGCTGAAGAAGATCCGTCCGTACATCACGCAATTCAACTCGTCGGGTTACATCAACGATCTGGTCGGCGGCGACATCTGCTTCGCGTTCGGCTGGTCGGGCGACGTCGTGATCGCGAAGCATCGCGCGATCGAGGCGAAGAAGCCGTACAAAATCGAGTACTACATTCCGAAGGGCGGTGCGCCGGTGTGGTTCGACGTGATGGCGATCCCGAAGGATGCGAAGAACAAGGAAGCCGCGCTGCAGTGGATCAACTACATCGAGGATCCGAAGGTGCACGCGGCGATCACCAACGCGGTGTACTACCCGAGCGCCAACGCCGAGGCACGCAAGTACGTGCGCCCCGACGTCGCAAACGATCCGGCGGTCTACCCGCCGGCCGACGTCGTGAAGACGCTGTTCCTGCTCAAGCCGCTGCCGCCTGAAATCCAGCGTCTGCAGACGCGTCTGTGGACCGAGCTGAAGTCGGGCCGCTGACGCGAGCCGAAGTGAACCCGCAGTCATGAAGCCCCTGGTGCCCCCGGGGGCTTTGTTCGTCTAACGCAGGAGAGAAGCAGCACATCATGAATAGCCAGTCGGGCGCGCCGGTCGCGGGCGCGCCGTTCTCCGTTCCTTCCTCCGGCGCCGATGCGCGCGCCGAGAACTTTGTCCAGATCGTCGACGTCGTCAAGAAATTCGGCGACACCGAAGCCGTGCGCAGCGTCAACCTGACCGTGCGCCAGGGCGAGCTGTTCGCGCTGCTCGGCAGCTCGGGCTGCGGCAAGTCGACGTTGCTGCGGATGCTGGCGGGCCTCGAGACGGTCACGTCGGGCAAGATCCTGATCGACGGCGAGGACCTCGCGCAGATGCCGCCGTACAAGCGGCCCGTGAACATGATGTTCCAGTCGTATGCGCTGTTCCCGCACATGTCGGTCGAGTCGAACGTCGCGTTCGGGTTGAAGCAGGAAGGCACGCCGAAGGCCGAGATCAAGGAGCGCGTTGCCGCGGCGCTCGAACTCGTGCAGATGGGCAAGTACGCGAAGCGCAAGCCGCACCAGCTGTCGGGCGGCCAGCAGCAGCGCGTCGCGCTCGCGCGTTCGCTCGTCAAGCGTCCGAAACTGCTGCTGCTCGACGAGCCGATGTCCGCGCTCGACAAGCAGATTCGCCAGCGCACGCAGATCGAGCTCGTCAACATTCTGAACAAGGTCGGCGTCACCTGCATCATGGTCACGCACGACCAGGAAGAGGCGATGACGATGGCGAACCGCCTCGCCGTGATGAGCGAAGGCCAGATCGTGCAGATCGGCTCGCCGAACGAAGTGTACGAATACCCGAACAGCCGCTTCTCGGCCGAATTCATCGGCTCGACGAACCTGTTCGACGGCGTGACGGTCGAGGACGAACCCGATCACGTGTACATCGAATCGCCGGAGCTGCCGAGCCGGCTGTACGTGAGCCACGGGATCTCGGGCCCGCTCGGCATGCCGGTCACGGTGTCGGTGCGCCCCGAGCGGATCGCGCTCACGCGCAAGCCGCCCGAAGGCGCGTTCAACTGGGCGCGCGGCCGGATCAGCAACGTCGCGTACATGGGCGGCTATTCGCTGTATCACGTGAAGCTCGACGCGGGCAAGACGGTGGTCGCGAACGTGTCGAGCCTCGCGATTTCCGAACTCGACACGCCGGCGCTCGGCGACGAGATCTACGTGCGCTGGAGCGCGACCGCCGGCGTGGTGTTGACGTCATGAGCGCGTTCAAGTCCCTGCTCGCGTGGCCGGTGCGGCGCTTCAACCTGACGGGTGCCACGGCGGTCGTCGCCGGGCCGTTCACGTGGCTCGTGCTGTTCTTCCTCGTGCCGTTCGTGCTGGTCGTGAAGATCAGTTTCGCGGAGCTGCAGCTCGGCATCCCGCCGTATACGGAGCTCGCGTCGTACGCGGACGGCGTCGTGCACATCGCGCTGAACCTGTCGCACTACGCGTTCCTGCTCACGGACAGCCTGTATTTCGCGACCTACGTGAACTCGGTGTGGGTCGCCGCGATCACGACGCTGCTGTGTCTGCTGCTCGGCTATCCGATGGCGTACTACATCGCGCGGTCGAACCCGGCCACCCGCAACCTGCTGATGATGGGCGTGATGCTGCCGTTCTGGACGTCGTTCCTGATCCGCGTGTACGCATGGATCGGGATCCTGAAGAACAACGGGCTTTTGAACAACTTCCTGATGTGGATCGGGCTCACCCATACGCCGATCGAGCTGTACCGCACGAACTACGCGGTGTACATCGGGATGGTGTATTCGTACCTGCCGTTCCTCGTGATGCCGCTCTACGCGCACCTCGTGAAGATGGACCTGCGCCTGCTCGAAGCCGCGTACGACCTCGGCGCAAAGCCGTGGAAGGCATTCGTGCAGATCACGCTGCCGCTGTCGAAGAACGGGATCATCGCGGGCTGCCTGCTGGTGTTCATTCCGGCGGTCGGCGAGTACGTGATTCCGGAGCTGCTCGGCGGCGCGAATACGCTGATGATCGGCCGTGTGATGTGGAACGAGTTCTTCAACAACGCGGACTGGCCGATGGCGTCGGCCGTGACTTGCGCGATGGTGTTGCTGCTGCTCGTGCCGATGGCGATGTTCCAGCACTTCCAGGCGAAGGAACAGGGAGGCCGTCGATGAAGCCGAATCGTTACCTGCAGTTCACGGCGCTGTTCGTCGGTTTCGCGTTCCTGTACATCCCGATCATCAGCCTGATCGTCTATTCGTTCAACGAGTCGAAGCTCGTCACCGTGTGGTCGGGCTTCTCGTTCCGCTGGTACGCGGCGCTCGTCGAGGACGACGAGCTGCTGGCGGCCGCATGGCTGTCGCTGAAGATCGGCGTGCTGACCGCGTTCGCGTCGGTGTTCATCGGCACGTGGGCCGGCTTCGTGCTCGCGCGGATGGGGCGTTTTCGCGGCTTCGCGCTGTTCAGCGGGATGATCAACGCGCCGCTCGTGATTCCCGAGGTGATCCAGGGGATCTCGCTGCTGCTGCTGTTCATCGAGCTCGCGAAGTGGATCGGCTGGCCGGCCGAGCGCGGCGTGTTCACGATCTGGCTCGGCCACGTGATGCTGTGCATCTCGTACGTCGCGATCATCGTGCAGTCGCGCGTGCGCGAGCTGAATCCGTCGCTGGAAGAAGCCGCGCTCGATCTCGGCGCGACGCCGCTGAAGGTGTTCTTCACGATCACGCTGCCGCTGATCTCGCAGGCGCTGATCGCGGGCTGGCTGCTGTCGTTCACGCTGTCGATCGACGACCTCGTGCTGTCGGCGTTCCTGTCGGGCCCCGGCTCGACGACGCTGCCGCTCGTCGTGTTCTCGCGCGTGCGCCTCGGCTTGAACCCGGAGATGAACGCGCTCGCGACGCTGTTCATCATCGCCGTGACGGCCGGCGTCGTGATCGCGAACTTCGTGATGCTGCGTCAGGAACGCAAGCGGATGGCGGGGTTCGCGGCCTGACGCGCCGGCGGTTGCCGCCGTGAAAAACGCCCGGTGCCGACGACGAGTCGGACCGGGCGTTTCGTTGGCGGCGCGTGATCGCCGGCCCGTCGTCGGCGTTCATGCGCCGAATGCCGCCTTCGCCAGCAACCCCACCGCGACGCACACGAGCACGGCCGCGAAGCCGGCCTGCACGTGCCGCGCGGCGAGGCGGCGCGACGCGCCGCGGCCGGCGGCCATGCCGAGCGCGGTGGCGACGGTAAACCACAGCGTCACGTCGAGCGGCGCGCGCGTGCCCGACGCGAGCGTCGCGAGCACGCCGCCGGTGCCGACCAGCGCGATCACCATCAGCGACGTCGCGACCACCCCATGCATCGACACGTTCGTGAACTTGCGCAGCATCGGCACGATCACGAAGCCGCCACCGACGCCGAGCAACCCGGTCATCAAGCCCGTGACTGCGCCGGTCGACGCCAGCGCGATACCCACGGGCCACGACCACACGAGTCGGCCCGTATCGGGATTCACGCGGCCGACGCACAGCGGCGACGCGTCGGCATCGGCCGGCTGCGGCCGTAGTGCCTGTCGCAGCAGGCGGCCGGCGACGACGAGCATCGTCAGCGCGAACAGCGTGAGCAGCAGGCGCTGCGGCAGCACGTGCGCGAGCCGGACGCCGAGCGTGGTCAGCGGCACGCCGGCCACGGCCATCAGCAGCGCCGCGCGATAGCGCACGAGCCCGCGGCGGAAGCCTTCGAGCGTGCCGAGCGCGGCACTGCCCGCGACCGCGACGAGTGCGACGGGGGTGGCCTGCTGCATCGGCCAGCTCATCCCGACGACGAGCGCGGGCACTGCGAGAATGCCGCCGCCGGCGCCGGTCAGGCCGAGCACGGCGCCGACGAAGCCGCCCAGTACGAGGGAAATCAGCATGACGTCATCGCGCTCCGGTCAACGTGCGATCGCGGGCTTCGCGAGCCATTCGCGGCCCTTGAGCATCGCCTTCCAGTAGAGCGGCGGCAGCACGCGCTCCTTGAGCAGCCACGCGAGCCGCGACGGCCGCTTGCCGTCGATCAGCCATGCGGGAAAGGTCGGGGCGACCTTGCCGCCGTACAGGAATTCGGCGAGCACGATCTTGCCGCGCTCGACGGTGAGCGGGCACGAGCCGTAGCCGTCGTACGCGGCGTCGCCCCATGCGAGGCCGAGCGACGCGAGCAGGTTGTGCGCGACGACGGGCGCCTGCTTGCGGGCGGCTGCGGCGGTTTTCGCGTTGGTCGTGTTGGTGACGTCGCCGAGGGCGTAGATGTCCGGAAACCGTGTGTGCCGCAGCGTCGCCGGATCGACGTCGATCCAGCCGGCCGCATCGGCGAGCGGGCTCGCGCGCACGAAGTCGGGCGCCTTCTGCGGCGGCACGACGTGAATCATGTCGAACGAACGCTCGACCGTTTCCTTGCCGCCGTCCGGCAGCGCGCGCGAGAACGTCGCACGGCGCGCAGGCCCGTCGATCGCGACGAGGTCATGGCCGAACGACAGTGCGATGTCGTAGCTTTTCACGTACTCCATCAGCGCGGGCACGTAATCGGCGACGCCGAACAGCGCGCCGCCCGCATTCAGGAATTCGACGTTCGCGGCGTCGAGGCGCCCGGTGCGTCGCCAGTGGTCGCACGACAGGTACATCGCCTTTTGCGGTGCGCCCGCACACTTGATCGGCATCGGCGGTTGCGTGAACAGCGCATTGCCGCCGCGGAACGCGCGCACGAGCTCCCACGTGTACGGCGCGAGTTCGTAGCGGTAGTTCGACGTGACGCCGTTGCGGCCGAGCGTGTCGGCGAGGCCGTCGATCGCGTGCCAGTCGAGCTTGAGCCCCGGGCACACGACGAGCCTGCGATAACCGATGCGTCGGCCGCCGTCGAGCACGACCGCGTGCGCGTCGGGCTCGAAGCCCGCGACGGCGGCCCGGATCCGCTGCACGCCGCGCGGCAGCACGTCGGTCATCGGCCGCGCGGTGGCGCCGGGCCGGAACACGCCCGCGCCGACCATCGTCCAGCCGGGCTGGTAATAGTGAACGTCGGCGGGATCGATTACCGCGATGTCGAGCGACGCGTCGCGCGCGCGCAGGCTCGACGCGACCGCGATGCCGGCCGCGCCGGCGCCGACGATCACGATGTCGTGCCGCGCGTCCGCGGCCGGCGCCGCCTGGCGGATGCCCGCCGCGTGAAGCGCGGGCAGGTCGGCCGCCGCGATCTGCGGCGGGACCGACTGCGCGTCGGTCAGCTTGCGAATGGTCATGTCGGGGTTCTCCGGAGGGGGCGGGGCGCGCGGCTCAGATCGCGTCGAGCGGGATCTTCAGGTAGCGCACGCCGTTGTTTTCGGGCTCGGGCAGGTGGCCGGCGCGCATGTTGACCTGCACGGACGGCAGCATCAGCACGGGCATGTCGAGCGTCGCGTCGCGCGCGGTGCGCATCGCGACGAAATCGTCCTCGGTCACGCCGTCCTTCACGTGCACGTTCGTGCGGCGCTGCTCGGCGACGGTCGTCACGAACTGCACGTCGCGGCCGCCCGGCTGGTAGTCGTGGCACAGGTACAGGCGCGTGTCGGGCGGCAGCGCGAGTACGCGCGCGATCGAGCGGTACAGCGTGCGCGCGTCGCCGCCCGGGAAGTCGCAGCGGGCCGTGCCGTAGTCGGGCATGAACAGCGTGTCGCCGACGAACGCCGCGCGCTGCGTCGCGTCGGCCACGCAGTAGGTCATGCACGCGGGCGTGTGGCCCGGCGTGTGCAGCGCGCGGATCGTCAACGCGCCGAGCGCGAGCGTGTCGCCGTCGTCGACGAGCCGATCGAACTGACGGCCGTCCGCCGCGAAGCCGGGGCCCGCGTTGAACAGCGTGCCGAACACGTGCTGCACGCGGCGCACGTGCGAGCCGATCGCGATCTGGCCGCCGACCTGCGTTTTCAGGTACGGCGCGGCCGACAGGTGGTCGGCGTGCACGTGCGTCTCCAGCAGCCAGTGCACGGTCGCGCCGAGCTCGGCGACACGCGCGATCAGCCGGTCGGCGCTGACGGTGCGGGTGCGGCCGGATTTCGGGTCGTAGTCGAGCACGCTGTCGATCAGCGCGCACGCGCGGCTCGCCGTATCGAGCAGCAGATAGCTGACGGTGTGGGTCGCCGGGTCGAAAAAGCCTTCGACCGACAGGGCGGGGGCGTTGCTCACGGGGTGTCCTCGATCGGGTTCTGCATCTGCAATCGCGATCTTCATTTCAAGAAGCGTGCCAGCGGGCGGCGCGGCACCGGCCGATGCGCCAGGGACTTGATTCGGCTCGGGTTTTCGGTGCGCCGGCGTCGCCGCGAGGGCGACAACGACAGCCGGTGGCTGACAGGGACTGCCACAACTGGCAGTGTCGTGGCAGAATTGGCAGTCAGCCTGGCAGTCCGTCCGGGCGCCTCTCCGCCGAGCGAGCCTGCGCATGAATCCGCACGACACCATTCCGATCGTTCCTGCCCCGCGCCGCGACGCGATGCCGGATGTCCGCGCGCTCGTCGCGTATCTCGAGCAGGACCCGCAGCCGATGATCGTGGTCGATCCCGCCTACCGCATCCTCGCGGCGAACGATGCGTACCGGCGCCAGTTCGGCGTGGCCGGCGTCGAGCATGTGGGCCGGCACTGTTTCCAGGTGTCGCATCGCTACGACGTGCCGTGCGACCAGGCCGGCGAGCACTGCCCGATGAAGCAGGCGCTCGAATCGCGCGGGCTGAACCGCGTGCTGCACATCCACCACACGCCGCGCGGCCCCGAGCATGTCGACGTCGAGCTGCGGCCGATCTTCGACGCGGACGGCAACGTGATCGCGTATGTCGAGCGGCTGACGACGGTGCGCAGCGCGTCCGCGCAGCCGAGCGCGGAAGGGCTCGTCGGCGGCGCCGACGCGTTCAACGCGGCGCTCGGCGCGCTGCAGCGCGTTGCGCCGTCGACGCTGCCGGTGCTGCTGCTCGGCGAATCGGGCACCGGCAAGGAGCTGTTCGCCCGCGCGCTGCACGAGGCGAGCGATCGCGCGATGGGGCCGTTCGTCGTCGTCGATTGCTCGGGGATCGCCGAGACGCTGTTCGAGAGCGAACTGTTCGGCTACGAGAAGGGCGCGTTCACGGGCGCGAACCAGCGCAAGCCGGGCCTCGTCGAAACCGCGCAGGGCGGCACGCTGTTTCTCGACGAGATCGGCGACGTGCCGCTGCCGATGCAGGTGAAGCTGCTGCGGCTGATCGAATCGGGCACGTTCCGGCGCGTCGGCGGCGTCGAGGCGCTGCGCGCCGATTTCCGGCTCGTCGCGGCCACGCACAAGCCGCTGCGCGAGATGATCGACGATGGCCGGTTCCGGCAGGACCTCTACTACCGGATCAACGCGTTTCCGATTCCGCTGCCGGCGCTGCGCGAACGGCGCGCCGACATCGCGCTGCTGGCCGAATCGATCTTGCGGCGGATCGCGAACGCGCGCGGCAATGCGAGCGACACGAATGCGCGACCGTTCACGGCCCGACCGTTCGTGCTGACCGAGCGCGCGCGGGCGTGCCTCGACGCGTATGCGTGGCCCGGCAACATCCGCGAGCTGCGCAACGTGCTCGAGCGCGCGTGCCTGTTCGCGGACGACGGGACGATTCGCGTCGAACATCTGCCGGCCGAGCTCGTCGCGGCAGCGGCGGCGCCGCACGCGCAGGCGGCGGACACGCGCGGCGTGTCCGATGCGGAGCTGGTCCGTATCGCGCGTGCGTTCGACGGCACGCGCAAGGCGCTCGCCGCGCAGCTCGGATTGAGCGAGCGGACGCTGTACCGGCGGATGAAGGCGCTCGGCCTCGGCGCCCGCGAGCGCTGAACGGGCCTGCAGCGCGGCCGGCGGCGGCACGCGGCTTTGCCGATCATGGCGCGTTCGTCTCCGGATGCGCCGGGTACGTCGCACAGCACGCGATGCCGGCTGCCGATGGTGAAACGGGCGACGAGCAGGAAACCCGCTTGCCGCCCGCGCATCATGCGATCAGCGCACCGGCGCCAGCTGCGCCATCGCTTCGCGCACGAAACCGATCAGCGTGTCGTCGGCCCACGAATCCTTCGTCAGCGCCGGCTCGTTCGCCAGCGCCGCGCGGAATTTCGCGTGCGTGGCCGGATCGTGGCCCGCGTAGCTGCAGAACAGTTCGAGCCAGCGCTGCGCGAGCGCACGGCCTTGCGGCGAATCGGGTGGCACGCCCGATTCGACCGCGTCGCGCACGTCGGCCATCAGTTGTGGCCATTCCGTCGCGCGTTCGCGATAGTGCGCCCGCATGAAGCGGATCTCGTCCGGCGCGAGGTACTTCTCGAAGAGGCGCATCTTCGTTTCCGACGAGGCACGCAGCACGTAGTCGCGCAATGCGGTCGAAATGCCGATCTTCGACTGCATCGACGGTTCCTGCTCGTGCATCAGGTTCAGCTTCGCGAGCAAGCGCGGATCGTTGTTCGTGTCGCGTACCAGCAGCGCCATCCAGCGCGCGGCGAGCGCGCGCACGCGCTCGTCCTCGGCGGGCACGCCCGCATCGTGCAGCGCTCGCACTTCGGCAACGAGCGCGATCCATTCGGCGTCGCCGGCCTGGCTCTTCTGGTACATCGGCAGGCGAGCGAGTTCTTCCTCGGAGAAATATTTGTCGTACACGGTCATCAACTCCAGTGTGGTGAGCCAATCGGCCAGTTCCGGCTCGGCGCCCGCCGCGAGCTGCGCATGCAGGCTCGCGAGCCGCTCGCGCAGCTGCGCGGTTTGCGCGAGCTGGCGGTCGAGCGACGCGATCTGCTTGGCGACGAGATCGACGAGCGGGGTGCCGGGCCGGTTCAGGTAATCGCCGATTTCGGCGAGCGACAGTCCGAAGCGACGCAGGGCCTGGATCTGGTGGAGCCGGGCGATGTCGTCGCGGTCGTACAGCCGGTAGCCGTTGTCGGCGCGCGCCGAAGGCGTCAGCAGACCGATTGCGTGATAGTGATGAAGCGTGCGGACGGTCAGCCCGGTGCGTTTCGCCAGTTCTCCCACTTTCAGCCGCATTCGTTCCTCCGTTGGTGCGCACACTGGAGTCTCGAACGTTACGCTACGTGAGGGTCAAGCGGAAGATCGGCGATCGGACGGACGTGGCGGGGCGTCGCACGCCCGTCCGATCGAAGGAATGCGCTACTGGGTCGAGGATGCACCGTCGGGCGTGGCGGCGGCGCGCGCGTCCCTGCCGGCTGCGCCGGCGGTTTTACGGGACCCGTCGCCGTTGCCCGCCGGCGGCGTGCCCATCGCCTGGTAGAGCCGCGCGGTATCCGCGAACCGTGCGCCGGTCGCGCGAATCTCGTCGAGCCGCGCATTGCGGTACTGCAACTCGCTCGCGCGCGCGGCCGATGGCGGCAGCGCGCCGAGCCGCACGCGGGCGGCCGCGTCGTCGTAGGCGCCCCGCGCGGACAGCGCGGCGCGCGACGACGCATCGAGCGCCTGCGCGTCGTGCTCGAGCGCCGCGAGCGAATCGGCGACGTTCTGGAACGCGCCGAGCACCGCCTGCTTGTACTGGTCGACCGCGGCCTCGTAGGTCGCCTTCGCTGCGCGACGCTGGGCGAGCAGCGCGCCGCCGTGGAAGATCGGCTGGCTCAGCGATGCGCCGACGTTCCAGATCGCGCCGGCGCCCGACAGCATCGTCGGCCAGCTGAAGCCGCCTTTGCCCATCGCCGCCGACAGCGACAGTTGCGGAAACATCTGCGCGGTCGCGAGGCCCACTTCGGCGGCGGCGGCCTTCAGCCCCGCGTCCGCGGCCTGGATGTCCGGGCGGCTTTGCAGCAGGTCCGACGGCACGACGACGGGCACCTGCTCGGGCAGGTGCAGATCGGCGAGCGCGAGATCGGCCGGCGGCCGGTCGGGCGTGCGGCCGACCAGCACCGCGAGCGCATGGCGCGCCGAGTCGCGCTGCTGGCGCAGCGCGGGCAGGCTCGCCGCGAACGTGTCGGCGCTTTGCCGGGCCGTCAGCGCGTCGCTGCGCGATGCCGAACCGAGCGCATGGCGGCGCTCGGCGTCGTGCGCCTGGTCGTTCGCGAGCGCGACGAGCCGTTCGGTCGTCTCGATCTGTGCATCGAGCACCGCCACGGTGATCGACGCGGTCACGATGTTCGCGGCCAGCGCGCGCCGCGCGGATTCGAGCTGGAACGCGCTGACGTCGACGCGTTTCGCGAGCGCGCGGTTCGCGAAGCGCGACACGCCGAACAGGTCGACCGTATAGCTCGCCTGCAGTTGCCCGACGAACGTGTCGTACAACAGCGTCGGCGCGCCGAGCGCGGGAATCGGTACGCCGAGCGCGCGCTGGCGCGCGGCCTGGCCGACCGCGTCGATCGACGGCAGCATCGAACTGCCGATCTGCCCGCGCAACTGTTCGCGCGCGGCATCCAGCGAATGCGACGCCGCACTCAGCGTCGGGTTGTTGCGCAGCCCTTCGTCGACGAGCGCGTTCAGCGCATCGGAACGGTACTGCTTCCACCAGTCCGGCACCGGCCGCGCGCCGACCTCGAACTGCTGCGCGACACCGTGCGCGGACACGGTCTGCTCGACTTGCGGCGCCGCGCCGTAGTGCGCGGGCGACGGCATCGCGGGCGGCTCGCCGCTCGGCGCGAACCACGCGCAGCCCGCGAGCGGGCCGGCGACGCTCGCCAGCGCGAGCGCCCGCACGGCTTTGGTTTTCAGGGTCATCGATCGATCCATGGTCAGGCTCCCGACGGCGCGGCCGGCGTGCTGCCGCTTGGCGGCGGGCCGTCGTGCGGGTCGCGTTCGTCGCGCTTCACGCGGAACCACGTCGCGTACAGCGCGGGCAGGTAGAACAGCGTCAGCACGGTCGCGCTCGTGATGCCGCCCATCAGCGCGGTCGCCATCGGCCCGAAGAAGTTCGAGCGCAACAGCGGAATCAGCGCGAGCACGGCGGCCGCGGCCGTCAGCGTGATCGGCCGGAAACGCCGCACGGTCGCGCCGATGATCGCGTCGACGCGGCCGTGACCGACCGCGATGTCCTGCTCGATCTGATCGACGAGGATCACCGAGTTGCGCATGATGATCCCGAACATCGCGATCACGCCGAGCATCGCGACGAAGCCGAACGGCTGGCCGAACAGCAGCAGCGTCGCGACCACGCCGATCAGCCCGAGCGGCGCGGTCAGCACGACCATCAGCATGCGCGAGAAGCTCTGCAGCTGGATCATCAGCAGCGTGAACACGGCGATCGCCATCAGCGGCATCTGCGCGTTGATCGACGTCTGCGCCTTCGCGCTTTCCTCGACCGAACCGCCGATGTCGACCCGATAGCCGACCGGCAACTGCGCGCGCAGCGCGTTCAGCTTCGCGTCGACCGCGTGCGTGACGTCGATGCCCTGTGCGCCGGCGCGCACGTCCGACTGCACGGTGATGGTCGGCTGGCGGTCGCGCTCCCACACGACGCCGTATTCGAGCGTCGGCGTGAAGCGGCCGAGCGAGCCGAGCGGCACGGGGCCGTTCGGCGTCGGCAGCGCGAGGCCCGCGAGTTTTGCCGGATCGACGCGATCGGCCTGCGGCGCGCGCAGGTCGACGGCGATCAGCTTGTCGCGCTCGCGATACTGCGTGACGGTCGTGCCGGACAGCGTCATCGCGAGGAAGCTCGACACGTCCTGCGACGTGACGTTCAGCTCGCGCGCCTTCTTCTGGTCGAGCTCGAAGCGTACCGAGCGTTCGGCCGGCTCGTCCCAGTCGAACTGCACGTTGACCGTGCGCGCATCGCCGCGCATCGTCGCCGCGACCTTCTCGGCGATCGAGCGGACCGTCGCGATGCTGTCGCCGCTCACGCGGAACTGCACCGGATAGCCGACCGGCGGCCCGTTCTCGAGCCGCGACAGCCGCCAGCGCACGGCCGGGAAGCGGTCGCGCAGCGTGGTTTCGAGCCAGGTCGCGAGCTTCTCGCGATCCTCGACCGATTTCGCGGTGATCACGAACTGCGCGAAGTTCGGCAGTTGCAGTTGCTGGTCGAGCGGCAGGTAGAAGCGCGGCGCGCCGCTGCCGACGAAGTTCACCGAATGATCGATCTCGGGGCGCTTGTCGAGCACTTTCTCGAGACGCTCGGTCTCGCGCAGCGTCGCCGCGAACGACGCGCCTTCGGGCAGCCGCAGGTCGACCAGCAGCTCGGGCCGGTCGGAGCTCGGGAAGAACTGCTGCGGCACCAGCGAGAAGCCCATCATCGCCACGACGAAGAGGGCGCCCGTGATCAGCAGCACGACGAAGCGCCGCTCGATGCACCAGTCGATCCAGCCGCGCAGCCGCCGGTAGAAGCGGGTGTCGTAGATGTCGTGCTCGTGATCGTCGGGCAGGTGCGCCTCGTGCGCGTGCCGCTTGCGCTCGGGCAGCATGTGGAAGCCCAGCAGCGGGATCAGCACGACGGCCGCGAACCACGACGCGATCAGCGCGATCGCCGACACCTCGAAGATCGAGCGCGTGTATTCGCCGGTGCTCGATTTCGCGAGCGCGATCGGCAGGAAGCCCGATACCGTGACGAGCGTGCCCGTCAGCATCGGGAACGCGGTGCTGGTGTACGCGAACGCGGCGGCGCGCGCGCGGCTGTAGCCCTGTTCGAGCTTCACGGCCATCATCTCGACCGCGATGATCGCGTCGTCGACGAGCAGCCCGAGCGCGAGCACGAGCGTGCCGAGCGACACCTTGTGCAGCCCGATGTCGAACAGGTACATGAACAGCGCGGTGACGGCGAGCACGACCGGGATCGAGATCACGACGACCATCCCGGTGCGCAGCCCGAGCGACACGAGGCTCACGACCAGCACGATCGCGACCGCTTCGGCGACGGCTTCGAGGAAGTCGTCGACCGAATGCGAGACCGCGTGCGGCATGCTCGACACCTCGACGAGCTTCAGCCCCGCAGGCAGTTGCGCCTGCAACTGCTTCGATTCGGCGTCGAGCGCCTTGCCGAGCCGGATCACGTCGCCGCCCGGCTGCATCGTGACGCCGATGCCGAGCACGGCCTTGCCGTTGCTGCGCATCTGCGTGACGGTCGGATCGTCGTAGCCGCGCCGGACCGTGGCGAGATCGCCGAGCCGGAACGTGCGGCCGTTGATGCGGATCAGCGTATCGGCGATCGCGCCGACGTTGTCGAACTGGCCGCTCGGCCGCACGAACACGCGATCGTCGGCGGTCGTCAGCACGCCGGCCGACGACACGTCGTTCTGCGCGTTGATCGCCTGCCCGAGCTGCTGCGGCGAGATGCCGAGGCGCGTGAGCTGCGCGTTGTTCACCTCGATGAAGATCCGCTGGTCGGGGTCGCCGAAATAGTCGACCTTGCCGACGCCTGGCACGCGCAGCAGCACGGTGCGCAACTGGTCCGCGTAGTCGTGCAGTTGCGCGGGCGTGAAGCCGTCGCCCTCGAGCGTCCAGATGTTGGTGTAGACGTCGCCGAATTCGTCGTTGAAGAACGGGCCCTGCACGCCGGGCGGCAACGTATAGCCGATGTCGCCCACTTTCTTGCGGATCTGGTACCAGGTCTCGGGCACGTCCTTCACCGGCGCCGAATCCTTCATCGTGAAGAAGATCAGCGATTCGCCGGGGCGCGAATAGCTGCGCAGGAAGTCGATGGCCGGCGTTTCCTGCAGCTTGCGGCCGATCCGGTCGGTCACCTGTTCCTGTACCTGCCGCGCGCTCGCGCCAGGCCAGAACGTGCGGATCACCATCACGCGGAACGTGAACGGCGGGTCTTCGGATTGCGCGAGCCGCGTGTACGCGAGGATGCCCGCGAGCGTCGCGAGCGCGATCAGGTAGACGACCAGCGCCTGGTGGCGCAGCGCCCATGCGGACAGGTTGAACCGGCCTTCTTCGTGGGAGACGCTCACGATGCGAAGTCCTCCGGATGCAGCGGCGCGATCGCGCGCACCTTCTCGCCCGCGCTGACCGTATGCACGCCCTGCAGCACGACGCGCTCGCCCGGTTGCAGCCCGTGCGACACGGTGACGGTGCGCTCGTTGAAGCGCGCGACGTCGACGCGGCGCAACTCGAGCGTGTCGTCCTTCGCGCGCACGACCCAGACGGCCGGATGCGCGCCGTCGTGGAACAGCGCGGTCGCAGGCAGCGTGATTGGCTGCGTATCGGCGGCGGCCGGTGCGCCGTCGAACGCGACGTCCGCGGTCATCCCGAGCCGGATCGCCGGATCGGGCGCGCCGAGCGTGAGTTTCACGCGATAGGTGCGGCTTTGCGGATCGGCGGCCGGCGCGATTTCGCGGACTTTCGCGGCGAACCGGCGACCCGGCAGCGCCGGCAGCGTGACGGTGGCCGCGTGACCGGGCGCGAGCGACGCGAGCGCGGCCTCGGGCACGTCGCTGACCACGTCGACGTCGCCCGACCACGCGAGCTGGTAGACCGGCTGGCCGGCCGACACGTTCTGGCCGGTATCGGCCTGTTCGGCGGTGATGGCGCCCGCATGATCGGCGACGAGCGTCGCGTAGCGCAGCTGGTTCTTCGCGAGCGCGAGCTGCTGCTGCGCCTGGTCGCGTTGCGCGAGCGCCGACGTGTAGCTGTTCTGGGTCTGTTCGAGCTGCGCGGTCGCGATCAGGTTTTCGCGGGCCTGCGCGCGATCGCGATCGAGCTGCTGCTTCGCGAACGCGAGGGTGTGCGTCGCGGCATCGAGTTGCGCCTGCGCGCTTGCGGCGTTCTTCTCGACGTCGGACGGATCGAGCAGCGCAACGACCTGGCCGACCTTCACCGTATCGCCGAGCCGCACCCGGCGCTCGATGATCTTGCCGGCGATGCGGAACGACAGTGGGGTGGCGTAGCGCGGCTGGATGTCGCCGGGCAGCGTGCGCGCGGCCGCGAGGGTGTCGGCCCGTGCGGGCAGCGCGACGACGGGGCGCGGGGCGGGCGGTGCGGATTCTTTCGGATGACAGGCGGCAAGGACGAGCGCGGCGCCGATCAGCAGCGCGGCGCGGGAACCGGAGCGATTCACGAAACCCCCAGGTGAGGTGGAGCGGTACGAAGCCGGCAAGCGCGGCGGGCGCTTGCCCCGAGCGGCGCCGGCACCGGCGCACGCGGACAGACGAACGACATCTTCGGAAACTGTGGCGAATTCTAATACACACCTGTATTTGAATGCAAAGATGAATCTGAAAGGGAGGAGATGCTAGACTGCGCGTCATGAAACCACAGCGCTTAACTCGCGAGCAGAGCAGGGACCAGACGCGCGAACGTCTGCTGAAAGCCGCGCATCGAATTTTTCTGAAGAAAGGCTATGTGGCCGCGAGCGTCGAGGACATCGCGGCGGCGGCCGGCTATACGCGCGGTGCGTTCTACTCGAATTTCCGCAGCAAGTCCGACCTGTTGCTGGAATTGCTGGAGCGTAATCACGACGAGGTGCGCGCCGACTTCGAGGCGATTTTCGAAGGGGGCGGCACGCGCGAGCAGATGGAATCGATGGCGCTCGCGTATTACCGGACGCTGTTTCGCGACGACGAATACTCGCTGCTGTGGGGCGAGGCGAAACTGCAGGCCGCGCGCGACGCGAAGTTCCGCGTGCGCTTCAACCAGTTCCTGCACGGCAAGCGCGTGCAGATGGCCGAATTCATCCAGCGCTTCGCCGAGCGGTCGGGCACGCCGCTGCTGCTGCCGGCCGACACGCTCGCGTTCGGGCTGATGTGCCTGTGCGACGGCGTGCAGTCGTACTACACGGCCGATCCGCAGCACGTGTCGGTCGACGCGGCGGAAGCGGTGCTCGCAGGGTTCTTCGCGCGGGTCGTGCTGGGGCGCGCGCCGGACTGACGGCCGCACGTCCGTTGCCGGAGCGCGCTATGCGCGGCATCCGGCGGTCAGCGCGCGGCGGTGTACGGCACGCGCGGCCTCCGGTCAGCGTTCGCCGGTCATCCGCCGGTATGCGTCGAGCAGCGACGTCTTGTAGACGACGCCCGCGAGCGTCGGCTCGGCTTCGCTCTCGATCACCGGCAGCCGTTCGCCCTGGAACGCCATGAAGCGCTCGAGCGCGGTCGCGAGCGGCATGTCGGGCGTGAGCAGCGGAAACGGCGTATGCGCGTAGTGCGCGGCCGTCTTGTCGGTCGTGTCGCGCTTGTCGAGCAGGTCCGACGTGATGTCCTTCAGCGCGACCGCGCCGCGAAAGCGCCCGGCGTCGTCGGTCACGTACAGATACTTCACCGGATATTCGAGAAACACGCGCGTCATGTCGGCGACGCTCGCGGTGAGCGGCACGACTGTCTGCGCGGGCTGGATCAGCTCGCGCATCTGCGTGGTGCGCAGGCGCTGCCGCTCCTGCGCGTCCTGGTAGTGGTGCAGCGTGATCTCGTACATCGACGTCGTGCCCGTCGCGCGTGCGACGAAATACGCGAACACGCACGACACCAGCAGCGGCAGCACGACCTGATAGCTCAGCGTCATCTCGAAGATCATCAGGATCGCCATCAGCGGCGCTTGCGTGGCGCCCGCCATGAACGCGCCCATCCCGACGATCGCGTACGCGAAATACGCGGACGTATGGCCCGGCCACAGCGCGTCCATCGCAAGCCCGAACAGCGAGCCGAACACGGCGCCGACGAACAGCGTCGGCGTGAACACGCCGCCGATCGCGCCCGAGCCGGCCGTCGCGGCGGTCGCGATCACCTTGAACACGAGGACCGCGACGAGCGCCTGCCAGGTCCACGGCGAATGGAGGATGTGGTTCACGACGCTGTAGCCGTTGCCCCACACGTCCGGAATCCACACCGAGATCACGCCGACGACGAGGCCGCCGAGCGCGAGCCGCACGGGCAGCGGCACGGGCAGCCGCTTGAACTGCGTCTTCGACGCGTCGAGCAGGTGCAGGAACTGCGGCGCCAGCACGCCGCACAGCGTGCCGAGCACGACGAACAGCAGCACCTCGGGGCCCGTCACGGCCGGAAACACCGGCATCTCGTACGGCGGCCGGTAGCCGGCGAATTCGCGCATCACGATGTTCGCGACGACCGACGCGACGACCATCGGCCCGAAGCTCTCCATCGCGATCGTGCCGAGCACGATCTCCGATACGAAAAAGGCGCCGGCGATCGGCGCGTTGTAAGCGGACGTGATGCCGGCCGCCGCGCCGCAAGCGACCAGCAGGCGCAGGCGCGGCGGGTCGAAGTGCGCGAAGCGGCCGACGAGCGACGCCGCGAGCGCGGCGAGCTGCACCATCGGGCCTTCGCGGCCGATCGAGCCGCCGCTGCCGATCGTCAGCAGCGACGACACGCTGCGCCACAGGCTCTGCCGTACCGGTACGACGCCGTTGCCGAGCGCGACCGATTCCATGTAGTCGGTGTTGGCGGCCTGACGGTCGCCGCGCGTCGCGAGCAGCAGCACGCAGCCGGCGAGGAAGCCGCCCGCGGCCGGCATCCAGAACCGCACGTACCACGGCAGGCGCTTCGCCATCTGCACGAAGCTGCCGCTCTGCCCCGAGATCAGGTGCTGCATCAGGTCGATGCCTTCGCGGAACGCCATCGTGGCAAAGGCGCCGCCGACGCCGACGATGGCCGACCAGATCAGCATCGTATGGGCGTCCGACAGGCGGAACAGCGTTTGGGCGCGAGTGCGCAGCTTCAGCAGAAACGAGAGCACGGCTGAAAGGGGACGATGGAAAACGACGCGAAGCATAGCACTGCGCCGCGCCCGCGGGATCTTCCCGTCGGGCGCGGCGCGCGAACCGTCACGGACGTGCGGCTCAGCCAAGCCAGTGCTGCACGGCCCAGGTGATCCCGTAGCCGCCGGCGATCAGCCACACGTACAGGATCAGGCCGGTCATCAGCGCACGCGGGCCGGCTGCGCGGATCTGCGCGACACGCGTCTCGATGCCGAGTGCGGTCATGGCCATCGTCAGCGCGAAGGTGTCGAGCACGTTCAGCGTATGCGTGACGTCCGCAGGCAGCACGTTCAGCGAATTGACGATCACGAAGCCGAGGAAGCCGAGCGCGAACCAGGGAACCGCCACCTTGCGCCGGGCTTGCGCGCCGCCGGCCGCGTGGCGAGCCGAGCGCGCCGAACGGGCGAGCCACCAGCCGAGCGCGAGCAGCACCGGCACCAGCAGCATCACGCGCGTCATCTTCACGATCGTCGCGACGTGCGCGACCTGCGGGCTGATGTCGCTCGCCGCGCCGACCACCTGCGCGACTTCGTGGATCGTGCCGCCGAAGAACAGGCCAAGGCCGGCCGGATCGAGGTTCAGCCACCCGGCGTGATAGGCGACCGGGTACAGGAACATCGACAGCGTGCCGAACAGCACGACGCTACCCACGGCCATCGCGCTCTGGTGCGGCTTCGACTGCAGCGTCGACTCGAACGCGAGCACGGCGGCCGCACCGCAGATCGCGCTGCCGGCGGCGGTCAGCAGCGCGGCGTCGCGATCGAGCTTCATCAGCTTCATGCCGACCCAGGTGCCGATCGCGAGCGTGCTGACGACGATCAGCACCGACACCGCGAGGCCCGGCAGCCCGACCTGCGCGATTTCCTGCAGGCTCACGCGCAACCCGAAGAACGCGACCGCGATGCGCAGCAGCTTGCGCGCGGAGAAATCGACACCGGCCGCCCAGCTGGCCGGCATGCCGTCGCGCAGCCCGTTGCCGTACGCCGCCCCGGCGACGATGCCGACGATCAGCGGCGACAGGCCGAGCCCCTCGATCGCGGGAAGCTCGGCGAGGCTCGTGACGGCGGCGGCGAACAGCGCGACGAACAGCACGCCGTTCAACTGGCCGCGCACCGACGGCGCGGCATGGCTGAGAGGGGGAGTCGGGGCAGTGGACATGGAGGCACCGTAATGGAGCGTGTGGCGATGGTGTAATCCTAATTTCGTTATATCGATATGAAAAATTGTGATTTGTGACGTAAACTATCCGGGAAGCCGATAATTCATCGTCATGACCCCGGATCAACTGATAACGTTCGCCGCCGTCGCCGAGCATCTGAACATCAGCCGCGCCGCCGTGGCGCTGCATCTGTCGCAGCCGGCCGTGTCGGGCCAGTTGCGGCTGCTGCAGGACGAGTTCGGCGAGCCGCTGTACCAGCGCGACGGCCGCGGCATCCGCCTGACACCGGTCGGCGAGCAACTTGCGCAATACGCGAGGGCGCAGCGCGACACGTTCGCGCAGGCGCGTGCGTTTCGAGACGCGATACGCGGGCTGGAGGCCGGCACGCTGCGCATCGGCGCGAGCACGACGCCCGCGAGCTATCTGCTGCCGTACCTGATCGCGGCGTTCCAGCCGCGCGCGCCGCGTGTGTCGATCCAGACGATGAGCGGCAATACGGCCGACGTGGTCGCGGCGCTGCCGTCGCTCGACATCGCGCTGATCGAAGGGCCGCCCGGCGAGACGTTGCCGCCGGGCACGGCCGTGCACGCGTGGCACGAGGACGAGATCGTCGCGATCGTGCCGGCCGGCCATCCGCTCGCGGCGCCCGGCCACGACGCGGGCGTGACGCTCGACGCGCTCGCCGCCCATCCGCTCGTGCTGCGCGAGGCGGGTTCCGCCGTGCGGCAACTCGTCGAGCGCGCGTTCGCGCAGGGCGGCGCGCCGATGCGCGTCGCGTTCGAGATCGCGGGGGTCGAGGCGGTGAAGGAGGCCGTGCGCGCAGGAATGGGCGTCGGGTTCGTGTCCGCGATGTCGCTGCGTCACGAGGATGCCGCGCTCGTGCCGCGCTCGCTGGCGCCCGCGCCGCTCACGCGGCATTTCTCCATTCTCGTGCCGCATGGCGGCGCACCATCGCGGGTCGCCGCGCAATTCCTCGAAATGAGCCTCGCGCAGGACCTCGCGTAGGCGCTCGCCGCCGCGCCGGGAACATGCGTTGCATACGGTTGCGCGCGTATTCGTGCGACGACACGGCCTTAGGGATTTCCTCTATGGCGTGGGTCCGACGCGAGGCGCACCATCCGTCTCAAGCAAATGGAACCGGTTCCATTCCGGTTGAAAAAGGGCAACATGGCAGACATCGTGATCGTGGCGAGCGCATTCGGGATGGACCGGGTGCGCCAGGAGGGCCACAGTGCATTCATCGCCACCGTGGCGGCATCCGGGGCGGCCGGTTTCGAGGTGCGGCGCGAGTTGTTCGCGTCGGACCACGACACGGCGCCCGGCGCGCTGGCCGCGCTCGGTGCGCAGATCGCCGGCCACGGGCTGTGGTCGGTCTATTCGACCCCGGACTCGCTGTACACGGAAACGGGGGCGCTCGATGCCGACGCCTTGCGCGATGCGCTCGCGCAAGCCGACGCGCTCGGCGCGCGCTTCGTGAAATTCCAGCTCGGCGGCTTTGCCGGCGACGCGCACGCGGCCGAGATCGTCGCGCTGTCGCGCGGCGCGCGGGCGCGCGTGGTGGTCGAGAACGGCCAGCTCGAGGTCGGCGGCGCGTTCGCGCAGTTCCGCGGGCTGTTCGACGCGCTGTCGGACGCCGGCATGCCCGATGCGCTCGGCATGACGTTCGACATCGGCAACTGGCAGTGGCGCGGCGAAGCGCCGCTCGACTGCGCGCAGGTGCTCGCGCCGCATGTGGAATACATTCACTGCAAGACCATCGAAGGCGAGGGCGCGCGTCGTTTCGCCGCCGCGCCGGCGCCGAACGACCCGCTCGTGACCGGCGTACTCGCCGCGCTGCCGCAGCACGCGCCGCGCGGCATCGAGTTCCCGTTCGACGCGGCCGATCTGGCCGGCGATGCCTGCCGGCGCGTCGCATGGCTTGCGACCGCGTGACGGCGGAAGGATCCAGAGGAGTTCAGTCATGAAAACAGCACTCGATGTCGTGACCTACGGCGAAGCGATGGCGATGTTCGTCGCGACGGAGCCGGGCCATCTCGCGCACGCCGGGCAATTCGCGAAGCGGATCGCGGGCGCCGATCTCAACGTCGCGATCGGCCTGTCGCGGCTCGGCTTCCGGGTCGGCTGGATGAGCCGGGTCGGCCGCGATTCGTTCGGCCGCTACGTGCTCGACACGCTGGCGCGCGAGGGAATCGACGCGTCGTGCGTAACCGTCGATCCGCGCTACCCGACCGGCTTCCAGCTGAAGTCGCGCAACGACGACGGCAGCGATCCGACCGTCGAATATTTCCGCAAGGGCTCGGCGGCGAGCCACCTGTCGTGCGACGACTACGTGGCCGACTACGTGCTCGGCGCGCGCCATCTGCACCTGACGGGCGTCGCGCCGGCGATTTCGGCGACGTCGTGCGAACTCGCATTCCGGCTCGCGCGCGAGATGCGCGCGGCCGGCAAGACGATCTCGTTCGACCCGAACCTGCGCCCGACGCTGTGGCCGTCCGCCGACGTGATGGCGAAGACGCTGAATGCCCTCGCGACGCTCGCCGACTGGGTGCTGCCGGGCCTGGCCGAAGGTCGGCAATTGACCGGGCACGAGACGCCGGCCGACATCGCGGGCTTCTATCTCGCGCGGGGCGCGCGCGGCGTCGTGATCAAGCTCGGCGAGCAAGGCGCGTATTTCCGCACGGCCGACGGCCGCGAAGGCACGGTCGCCGGCGAGCGCGTCGAGCGTGTGGTCGACACGGTCGGCGCCGGCGACGGCTTCGCGGTCGGTGTGGTCAGCGCGCTGCTCGAAGGCCGGAGCGTCGAGCAGGCGGTCGCGCGCGGCAACCGGATCGGTGCGCTCGCGATCCAGGTGATCGGCGATTCGGAAGGGTTGCCGACGCGCGATGCGCTCGACCGTCTCGAAAGTGTCGACAATCGCGCCGATCGCTTAGAGGAAACCGTCACCGCGCAATGAGAGGCCGGACACGGCACAATCCGCGGATCCATTTCGTGCGCGACGCACGGTAGTTTTGTTCGAGGCCGGGCGGGCGCTGGCGCCCACTGCGGTCCCTATACGGAGACACTCTCATGGCAGCCAATCTCGCAGCCCGTCGGTGGTGGACGATCATGCCGATCGTCTTCATCACGTACAGCCTCGCTTACCTCGATCGCGCGAACTACGGGTTCGCGGCAGCGGCCGGCATCAACCAGGACCTCGGGATCAGCAAGGGCCTGTCGTCGCTGATCGGCGCGCTGTTCTTCCTCGGCTACTTCTTCTTCCAGATCCCCGGCGCGATCTACGCGGAACGCCGCAGCGTGAAGAAGCTCGTGTTCGTCAGTCTCGTGCTGTGGGGCGGCTGCGCGGCCCTGACCGGCGTGGTCAGCAACATCCCGTCGCTGATGGCGATCCGCTTCGTGCTGGGCGTCGTCGAGGCGGCCGTGATGCCGGCGATGCTGATCTACATCAGCAACTGGTTCACGAAGAACGAGCGCTCGCGCGCGAATACGTTTCTGATCCTCGGCAATCCGGTCACCGTGCTGTGGATGTCGATCGTGTCCGGTTATCTCGTGCATGAATTCGGCTGGCGCCACATGTTCATCGCCGAAGGCGTCCCGGCCGTCATCTGGGCCGTGTGCTGGTGGTGCCTCGTGCAGGACAAGCCGGCCGATTCGCCGTGGCTCAGCGCGCAGGAAAAGCGCGACCTCGACGCCGCGCTCGCGGCCGAGCAGGCGGCGATCAAGCCGGTCCGCAACTATGGCGAGGCATTCCGCTCGCCGGCCGTGATCAAGCTGTGCGCGCAGTATTTCTGCTGGAGCATCGGCGTGTACGGCTTCGTGCTGTGGCTGCCGTCGATCGTGAAGAACGGTTCCGATCTCGGGATGGTCGCGACCGGCTGGCTGTCCGCGCTGCCGTACCTCGCGGCGACGATCGCGATGCTCGCCGCGTCGTGGGCGTCCGACAAGGTCGGTTCGCGCCGCGGCTTCGTTTGGCCGTTCCTGCTGGTCGGCGCGGCCGCGTTCGCCGCGTCGTACGCGCTCGGCTCGTCGCATTTCTGGATCTCGTATGCGCTGCTGGTCGTCGCGGGCGCCGCGATGTACGCACCGTACGGCCCGTTCTTCGCGATCGTGCCGGAACTGCTGCCGAAGAACGTCGCCGGCGGCGCGATGGCGCTGATCAACAGCATGGGCGCGCTCGGTTCGTTCGTCGGCTCGTATTTCGTCGGCTACCTGAACGGCGCGACCGGGTCGCCCGTCGCGTCGTACGCCTTCATGAGCGCCGCGCTCGTCGCCGCGGTGATCCTCACGCTGTCCGTCAAACCCCAGGCGCGCGATGCGCATCCGCTCGCGGCGCCGCTGCAAGGAAAATGAAACGATGAAGCCCCGTATCGTCGCGTACAAGCCGCTGCCCGATGACGTTCTCGCGTACCTGCGCGAGCATGCGGAGGTGGTGCAGGCCGACGGCGCCGACGCGCTTGCCGCTGCGCTCGGCGACGCGGACGGCGCGATCGGCGCGAGCCTGAAGGTCACGCCGCAGATGCTCGACCGCGCGCCGCGGCTGAAGGCGTGGTCGACGATCTCGGTCGGCTACGACAACTTCGACGTCGCCGATCTCACGCGGCGCGGCATCGTGCTCGCGCATACGCCGGACGTGCTGACCGAGTCGACGGCCGACACGGTGTTTTCGCTGATCCTGGCCTCCGCACGGCGCGTGGTCGAACTGGCCGAATGGGTGAAGGCCGGCCACTGGCATCGCAGCATCGGCCCGGACCTGTACGGCACCGACGTGCAGGGCAAGACGCTCGGCATCGTCGGGCTCGGGCGGATCGGCGGCGCGGTCGCGCGGCGCGCGGCGCTCGGCTTCCGGATGCAGGTGCTGTACGCGAACCGGTCCGCGCATGCCGAGGCCGAGACGCAGTACGGCGCCCGGCGCGTGACGCTCGACGCGCTGCTCGCGCAGTCGGATTTCGTGTGCTTGCAGGTGCCGTTATCGCCCGACACGCGCCACCTGATCGGCGCACCCGAATTCGCGAAGATGAAGCGCAGTGCGATCCTGATCAACGCGTCGCGCGGGCCCGTCGTCGACGAAGCCGCGCTGGTCGACGCGCTGCGCGCGGGCACGATCCGGGGCGCGGGGCTCGACGTGTTCGAGAAGGAGCCGCTGCCGGCGGATTCGCCGCTGCTGCAGATGAAGAACGTCGTCGCGCTGCCGCATATCGGCTCGGCGACGCACGAGACGCGCCATGCGATGGCGCGCTGCGCCGCGGAAAACCTGGTCGGCGCGCTGGCCGGCACGCTGCGCACGAATCTCGTCAATCCGGATGCGCTGGCGCACGCCTGAGCCGCCTCCGGCAACCGGCTGGCGCGGCGCCGGCGCCGTTAGAGTCGATGATCTTGGTGCCGGCGGGCCGGCTGCGTTATGATCGCCCGCTCTCGTCGCATCGACGGTCGGCCGCGCGGCCGGCCGCATCGGGCGACGGGCATCCGCGCCAGCTCCGGTGCGGCCGACTGCCGTAGCACGCGACCGGCGGGCGCTGCGCGAGCGCGAAGCACCGGGCCGGCGCAGGCGCCGACGCGCCAGGACAGGGGAGGCCGCCGATTGGCTTACGTTTCCAACAACAATGGTCCGTCTGCTCACGAAGCGGCGCGGATCGTACGTCGCGAGGCACGACAGTGACCGATTCGCAACCTTCCACGACGCGTCCGGCGACGATCAGCGACGTCGCGCGCGAGGCCGGTACGGGTAAGACCAGCGTTTCGCGCTACCTGAACGGCGAGACGCACGTGCTGTCCGTCGATCTGCGCCAGCGGATCGAAGCGGCCATCGCGCGGCTCAACTACCGGCCGAACCAGATGGCGCGCGGGCTCAAGCGCGGCCGCAACCGGCTGCTCGGCATGCTCGCGGCCGACCTGACCAATCCTTACACCGTCGAAGTGCTGCAGGGCGTCGAGGCCGCGTGCCATGCGCTCGGCTACATGCCGCTCATCTGTCACGCAGCGAACGAAGTCGAGATGGAGCGCCGTTTCCTGCAACTGCTCACGACCTACCGCGTCGAAGGGCTGATCGTCAACGCGCTCGGCGCCGACGAAGACGTGCTGCGCCCGTTGCGCGGCGCGGGCATTCCGGCCGTGCTCGTCGACCGCACGGTCGAGGGCTTCGAGGCCGACCTGATCGGCCTCGACAACGACGACGCGATCGAGACCGCGCTCGCGCACCTGGTCGAACACGGTTTCGACGCGATCCATTTCGTCGTGCAGCCGTTCGAGCGCGTCAGCTCGCGGCGCGTGCGCGAGGCCGCGTTCCGCGCGGCGCTGGCCGCGCGCGGGCTGGCGGTGCCGTCGACGGTCGTGCTCGACCTGAACGCGCCCGACGCGGCCGCGGCGGCGCTCGCCGACGTCGATGCGCGCATCGATCACGCGGCCCGGCGCGGCGTGCGCGCGGCGCTGTTCGCCGCGAATGCGCCGGTCGCGCTGGCGATCGCGCGCCACCTGCGCGCGCGCTTCGGCGCCGCGTGGCAGCAGCAGGCGGCGCTGCTGTCGATCGACGATCCGGAATGGGCCGAGTTGATCGGCATCACGACGATCCGTCAGCCCACCTACGAAATCGGCTACAAGGCCGTCGAATTCGTGCACGAGCGGATCGACGGCGCGGCGGGCGACGTGCGCGTCGCGATGCTGCCCGGCGAGCTGATTGCGCGCGCGTCGACCGCAAGCTGAGTATCATTCGGGGCACGCGGCGCATCGGGTGCGCTGCCTCGAACCAAGGAAATACATGACTGTCGCTCCCGTCACGCTGGCGGCGCTGATCGCCGCCACGCTGATCATCGCGCTGCTGCCGCTCGTCCTCTACCGCATCCTGCGCAAGCCGCTTGCGCTCAATCGCCGTGACACGATCGTCGGCGTCGCCGTCTTCACGCTGTTTGCCATGATCCTCGAGCGCGCGTTCCACGGGCTCGTGCTGAGCCACACGCCCGAGGACGGCTGGCTCACGCAGCCGCTCGCGTTCGTCGCGTACGGCGCGCTTGCGACCGCCGTATTCGAGGAAGTCGGCCGCTATCTCGGGATGCGCGTGCTGAACCGTCGCTATGGCGCATCGGCCGGCGACGCTCGCGGCATCGGCTACGGGATCGGTCACGGCGGCGCCGAAGCGTGGTTCGTCGGCGTGCTGGTGTGGGGCCAGTGGTCGTATCTCGCGTGGCTCGCGAGCCGCGGCCAGCTCGAGACGCAGTTGTCCGACCTGCCGGTCGACACCGTCGTGCGGCTGCACATGATGCTCGCGACGCTGTCGGTCCAGTCGATCCTGCTGTTGCTGCTCGAACGCTGCGCGGCGTTCGCGGTGCAACTGGCGCTGTCGGTGCTGGTGTGGCGCGGCGTGCGGGCCGGCCGGATGGCCGTGTTGCCGCTCGCGATCGTGCTGCATGCGCTCGCGGCGACGCCGACGCTGCTGTACCAGGTGCGCGTGCTGCCGGCCGCATGGGTCGAGGCCGCGTATTTCGTGCTGGCCGCGATCCTGGCGGTCGTGCTGGCGAAGGCGTGCCGGCCGTCGCGTGCGGCGGCCTGACGGGAGAGACGGCATGGACGACTATCTGATCGAATGCCCGAGCGCCGAATTCGACGCGCTCGCACGCGTGATCTGCGATCTGTTTCCGGAGCAGACGCGCTTCGCCGAAAGCAGCGATGCGCGCGGGCGCTTCCTGTCCGTGCACTGGCTGGCGATGCGTTTCGGCGCGACGCCGAAGCGGATGACGCTCGACATCCGGATCGTGCCGGCCGCGCTCGCGCGCTACCTGGCGCTCAAGCCGATGCAGCGCGCGCGCAGCCATGCGGTGCTGCATGCGTATACGGAAGCGATGCTCGGATCGCTCGAAGAGCGACACGCGGCCGGCGAGGCCGTCGAGCGCGACGCGGAACTCGAACTCGACGAAGACTTTGCGTGAGCAGTGGCGCCGGCCTTGGGCCGACGCGGTGCATTACGCGGGTGAATTACGCGTCGCGATAGACCTGCGCGAAGCGCTGCGCCTGCACGACGCCGTAGTCGCCCGGCGCGTATTGCATCACCCAGTCGCCGGCGACGCCGCGCAGCGTGTCGCCGTTCTCCGAGCGGGCGATCGTGAACGGCTCGTCCATCCGGCGTGCGAGCACGACGGCCGGCCGGTTGCGGTAAGCGCCCGGCGCACCGTGCGCGAGCGCCGGATCGGCGGGCAGGTATTTGGCGTCGAAGCGCGCGCGCGACACGACCCAGCGGTCGCCGGTCGAGCCGGTGATCAGTGCGTCGCCCACAGCATAACGGTTCGGGCCTTCGAGGCTCATCAGTTCGCCGTCGGCCTGCGCGAACGACACGGCGACGGTTTCGTCCTTGACGACGCGACGGGCCTGCGGATCGGTACGCAGATCGAGTTGCTTGAGTTCGAGCATGGCGGAGAGGGGCGGGAAAGCGGGAAAAGCCGGGAGCTTATCCCGAATTCGGCGCGCCGTGTGGCGCGCCGATGCCGCCAGCGGCGCGGCGCCGTTCGGCCCGGACGGGCGGCACGGCGCCGGCGGGGAGGGCGTCAGGGCTGCGCGGGAGCGCTCGCGGCCGGCGCGGCGGCCGCGTTGCCTTCCTTGCCCTTCGTCCTGCCCTTGCCGCGGTGCTCGCCGCCGTGGTGCAGCCAGTTGCGGAAGGTCGTGTCGGCCAGCGCCTTCTGCTCGGCCGGGAAGCTCTCGTAGAGCGGCGCGAAGGCGTCGGCGAGCTTCTTCGCGCCGTCGGCGTTCGCCTGCGACAGTTCCGCGTACTGCTTCATGTCGTCGAGCGCGGACACGTCGTGCTTGGCGATCCGTTCGCCGTAGAGACGGCCCATCGTTGCGCCGTTGTCGCGCATCGTATCGGCGAACGTCTTCCATTGCGGCTCCTGCGCCGACGTGATCTTCAACTGGTCGTGCAGGTACTTGATGCGCTGCTCGATGCGCGCTTCGTGGCGTGCCGCGCGCTGTTCGGCGCTCGGGGCCGACGCCGCGGCCGTCGTGGCCGGCGCCTGGGCGGGCGCTTGCGGCTGCGCTGGGGTTTGCGCGAACGCGCTGGCTGCAACGACGAGCGTAGCGAGGGTGAGCGAGATTTTCTTCATGGTTGGCTCTCCGGGGTGGTGTCTGGCGAGCGGGCGCGGCGGCCAACGCCGCCGGCGCGCATCTCGCGTCGCCCGCTATTAGTAGCACGTTGCATGCAGTGCGGCAGCGAATGCGACACTTGCTTACATCCGATACGAATCGAAATCGAAAGATTCGAATCCGGTCATGCCGGTTGGGCGCGCCGGCGTTCGGCGCTATCATCGCGTCACTTTCCACTCCGCCGGCATCTGCGTACCGGCCCAGCGTCATGCGCCCACCCCGCCTCGATCAACTTGACGATCTCGACCGGCAACTCGTCGCGCTGCTGCAAGCCGATGCGCGCGCCAGCGTCGCGGATCTCGCGCGTCAGCTCGACGTGGCGCGCACGACGGTCGTCGCACGCATCGCGCGTCTCGAACGCACCAACGTGATCGCCGGATACAGCGTGCGACTGGGGCAGGACGTGCTCGACGCCAGCATCTATGCGTACGTCGGCATCATCCTTACGCCGAAGTTCGGCAAGGACGTATTGCGCAAGCTCGACCGGATGCCGGAAGTCCAGCTGCTGTGCGCGGTGAGCGGCGAGTACGACTACGTCGCGTGGCTGCGCGCCGATTCGCCCGAACGGCTCAACGATCTGCTCGACCAGATCGGCACGCTCGAAGGCGTCGAGCGCACGACGACGTCGATCATCCTGTCGCGCAAGATCGATCGCGGCACGATCGGCGGCTGACCGGTCGCATGCCGCGCCGCGCATGACCGCGCGAGCGTGGTGCGGATGGCGTGGCGTCGCGGGCGCCAGGCGCGACGTCGGGTGCATGCTCGCGCGCATTCGTCATGGCTTTCGCTATACGTCGTGATCGGCGCGGGGTATCCGCCGTCGTCGACATCCTCCTTTCGCGCACGTCGCGCGTCTCTCCGAATCTCCTTTCGTATGCCGCTTCGACCGGCGTGCCTCATCCCGCGCATGGGCGGTTCGTGTGCCGCGCCGCGCCGTGCGTCCTCGTCTTCGTCGTTGCCATGCGCGACCACCAACGACCGGTTTGCGACAGCCCGTTTACGCGATTTTTAGATGGGCATGTCATTTAGGCGAAACGTATCGTCATAACGTCGAAATTATCGGTCGTTTCGCATCATTCTTCGTCTTGGAACTGATTTTGAGCGTCCCTACACTGTGTGCATGGCTCGACGCCGTCCACAACACCACACCCATCATCAGGAGATAAGCGCATGAAAATCGCCATCGTCGGCGCAGGTCTGATCGGCCACACCATTGCTCACATGCTGCGTGAAACGGGCGACTACGAAGTCGTCGCGTTCGACCGCGACGCGGATGCGCTCGCGAAGCTGTCGCGCGAAGGCATTGCGACGCAGCGGGTCGATTCGGCCGATGCGAATGCGATTCGCGAAGCAGTGAAGGGCTTCGATGCGCTCGTCAACGCGCTGCCGTACTATCTCGCGGTCAACGTGGCCGCCGCCGCGAAGGCTGCCGGCGTTCACTACTTCGATCTGACCGAGGACGTGCGCGCCACGCACGCGATCCGCGAACTGGCCGACGGCTCCGATCGCGCGTTCATGCCGCAGTGCGGCCTCGCGCCGGGCTTCATCGGCATCGCCGCGCACGAGCTCGTGAACGGTTTCAGCGAAGTGCGCGACGTGAAGATGCGCGTCGGCGCGCTGCCCGAATATCCGACCAACGCGCTGAAGTACAACCTCACGTGGAGCGTCGATGGTCTGATCAACGAATACTGTCAGCCGTGCGAAGCGATCCGCGACGGCCGCAAGCAATGGGTGCAGCCGCTCGAAGGCCTCGAACACTTCTCGCTCGACGGCACCGAATACGAAGCGTTCAACACGTCGGGCGGCCTCGGCACGCTGTGCGAAACGCTGTCGGGCAAGGTCGAGACGCTCGACTACAAGTCGGTGCGCTATCCGGGCCACCGCGAGCTCGTGCAGTTCCTGCTGGAAGACCTGCGCCTGTCGACCGACCGCGACACGCTGAAGTCGATCATGCGCCGCGCGGTGCCGTCGACGAAGCAGGACGTCGTGCTCGTGTTCGTCACGGTGACGGGCGTGAAGGACGGCCAGCTGGTGCAGGACGTGTTCACGCGCAAGATCTTCGCGAAGGACGTGTGCGGGATGCACATGAGCGCGATCCAGATCACGACGGCCGGCGCGATGTGCGCGGTGCTGGATCTGTTCCGCGAAAAGAAGCTGCCGCAGAGCGGTTTCATCCCGCAGGAAAAGGTGTCGCTGAAGGCGTTCCTGTCGAACCGCTTCGGCAAGCTGTACGACGGCGGCACGATGGAGCGCGTGCACGCGGTCGCCTGACCGCGGTTGCCGGACCATTCGCCAGCGTCTGACTCTGGCACGAGGGCCGTACGACGCCGGGAGCGCAGCAGCGCTTTCGGCGTTGTTTTTTGAGGAAGCAGGAAGGGCGCCTGGCGGCGCCGATCAGGCGGGCAGCGGCGGGACGATCGTCGCCGGTTGCGGCGGCGGCACGATGCGGTACAGCAGCGCGTCGATGTCCGCGTCGGACGGCGCGGTGTTGTCGAACATCACGATGCCGTCGCATTCGTGGCCGGTCGGCACGAAGCGGCGCTGCCGGTATTCGTCCCAGTGCGCGAGCTTGTACGCGTCGTTCGGATTGGCGCGCGCGACGATCCGCTGATGCGCGACGTCTTCCGACGTGTGAACCCAGACGACCGTCAGCGCGACCTCGGGCGCGATGCCGAGCCACGTGCGATCGAGGATGCGCCGGTCGCGCACCTCGCGCGACAGCGGGCCGACGACGAGCGCACCGATGCCGAGCGCGAGATTTTCACGGGCCGTGTCGAGCAGGCCCTGGTATTCGGGATCGCGAAGATGTTTGAGGTAGAGCGGGCTGTCGCGGTCGTTCGGATCGTCCGTGAGCGCGCCCATCGCGGCCGCGCTGTAGCGGCCGTACAGCGTATCCTTGTCGAGCAGGCAGAACGCCTCGCCGGTCGCGCGCATCAGCGGCCCGATGAGCCGCTTCGCGAGCGTGGTCTTGCCGGTGCCGGCGTGACCGCAGAAGAACACGAGATGCGTCACGAATACCGGCTCCCCGCTTTCCGGCGCGACGTGTCGCCGCGCTCTTCGCCGCGCGAGAACACTTCCGCTTCCAGCCACATCGCGTTGATGATGCCGAAGCCGAGTGCCACGCCGATGCCGAGTATCCACGAGAAATACCACATAGGTCTGTCTCCTTGACGGTGGGGCCGCGCGGCCGTTGTGCATCGCGCAACGCAGGCCCGGCGGGCCTGTCGATGTGCCGCGATGCGCGTGCTGCGGCGCACGCAGCCCGATCATGACCAATATCGGCGTGCCGCGCAAGCCGGGCCGTCCGTGCGGCAAACCGGTAAACTGATGGGCAAACCGCAACATCGTGGGACAACATGCTGATCAACTGTGCTGCTTACCAGGACGGCCGCAAGCTGGCCGATATCGACATCGCCGCCATCAGCGATTACGTGTCGAAGCCCGAATGCTTCGTGTGGGTCGCGCTGAAGGATCCGACGCCCGAGGAAATCGATCTGATGGGCGAGGAGTTCGGATTGCACGAGCTGGCGCTGGAGGATGCCCGCAAGGGTCATCAGCGACCGAAGATCGAGGAATACGGCGATTCGCTGTTCGCGGTGCTGCATACGGTCGAACTCGATGAGGACGACGAATTCAAGGTCGGCGAACTGAACGTGTTCGTCGGCCCGAATTACGTGCTGTCGATCCGCAATCACACCGAGCAGGATTTCCGCGACGTGCGCAAGCGCTGCGAGCGCGAACCGCATCTGCTGCGCGAGGGGTCGGCGTTCGTGTTCTACGCGTTGATGGACCAGGTCGTCGACCGGTATTTCCCGATCCTCGAAACGCTCGGCACCGAGCTCGAGGAACTCGAGGATCGCATCTTCGCGAAGGCGACGCCCGCGTCGTCGCGCGCGATCATCGAAGATCTCTATTCGCTGAAACGCCGGCTCGTGCTGCTGTACCAACACACGGCGCCGCTGATGGAGCCGCTCGCGAAGCTCACCGGCGGGCGCATTCCGGAAGTCTGCAGCGGGATGTCGGCCTACTTCCGCGACGTGTACGACCATCTGCAGCGAATCGTGAAGACGATCGAAGGGCGCCGCGAGATGGTCGTCACCGCGATCCAGGTCAACCTCGGGATGATTTCGCTCGCGGAGAACGAGGTGACCAAGCGGCTCGGCTCGTTCGCCGCGCTGTTCGCGATACCGACGATGATCGCCGGCATCTACGGGATGAACTTCGCGAACATGCCCGAGCTGCACCTGAAATACGGGTTCTACGGCTGTATCGCGGTGATGGCCGTCGCCGATCTCGCGTTGTGGTGGCGCTTCAAGCGGGCAGGATGGTTGTAGCCCGATTTCACGCGGGACGCGGCGCGTGCTTGCCGACCACGACGCGCCACGGCCGCACGCGCCACGATTTCACGAGGCCGTTCTGCACGTACGGATCGGCGCGCGCGAACGATTCGGCCGCTTCCGGCGAATCGCCTTCGAACACGAGCACGGCCTGGTCGGCCGGATCCGCCAGCGCGCCCGCGAGCACGAGTTCGCCGCGCTGGGTCGCGGCCTGCGCGAGCGCGAGATGCTCGGCACGGAACGCGTCGCGCCGCGACAGGTAATCGTCGACGAGTTCGTAGATCAACTGGTAATGCATGATCGCTCCAGGAGTCGGTTTCCGCCCGGAGGAAGGGGGCGGCCGGCTCAGTATAGGACACCGGGAAAGCTGTGGGCGACGTGGCTTGCCGGCATGACGGCGCGCATTCGCGGGTGCGTTTTTTGAACGGCGCATCCTCGGCGGTATCTCATTGTTCTTCGGAAAATGCAACTAACAGTCTAGTTTCCCGACATCAACAAATTACCGACCCGTTCGCGTCTACGTCACCTGGAATTCGTCTACAGGGACGAGGGGCTTTCCAGGCCCCGTTCTGGGTCTCGATTTCGCATGCCGGCGAGGGCAGGCGCGCGGATGAAAAATGACCGGGGCGGGCTGCCGGGGCATCTGGAGCGGCGTCGCGCGAGGGCGTTTCCCTTGGGCCGGAATGCGACCTATGCTGAACGAATCCGGAGCGAACGCCGTTCGCCCGATTCAACCAGACGAGGTGTGCCATGCCGGTCTCAGCCACCCTGCAGGATTGCCTGCGCCAGAAGTCATCGCGGTACGAAATCGTGTACCACCCCTATAGCCATACGAGCATGGGAACGGCCGCCGCCGCGCATATTCCCGGCGACCGGCTCGCGAAAACGGTGCTCCTCGAGGACGCCGAGGGCTACGTCGCCGCCGTATTGCCGACGACGCACGCCGTGCGCCTGTCGGATCTCTGGGTGAAGACGGGACGCCATCTCGTGCTCGCCCGGGAGGTCGAGTTGCGCGAGTTGTTCAAGGATTGCGACATGGGCGCGCTGCCGCCGGTCTGCATGGCGTACGGGATGAAGACGTTCCTCGAGGAACGCCTCGCGCAGCAGCCGGAAGTCTATTTTGAGGCCGGCGATCACGAAGCGCTGATACACATGATGCAGGACGAATTCCTGATGCTGATGGAGACCGCCGAGCGCGCGCATTTCTCGCACCGGATGCAGGGGATGATGCTGTCCTGAGCGATGCCGGTCGTGCGTCGACGAAGCATGCGCGGGCATTTGTCTCGCCGGTCTCGGTGAAGCGAATGTGCCGGTGCGCGCAAAGTAGCGGGCAACGAATTCACGCTGACGCAGCGGGTTCTGGCATCAAAAAAACAGATTCGGTATGCAGATCATCGTATGGATCCGATCGGTGGAGAAGGCGCGGTTATTTTGATGTGGATTCCTTATAAACAAGAGGCGAGTTCCCATCCGAACATCGCATGAACAAGCCCCGGCGCCGCATGACGATGGTCAATCGGATTTCATCCGTGCGATGTGACGAAGAAACGCATCCGGAGATGCTCATTACCGACGCGCCAATTCGGTGCTTGGCACTAAATTGGTGATTATTTTAGAGAGGCACTTGATTGGTGCGATTGCCATACAAATCAATTACTAAATCAATGGAAAATGGTCGGCCAAGTTTACTAAATCATTATTCGAGCAAACTCTCCAAACTTTGTATTCGGGTATCAAATAAAGTTTGACGCTCAAATTTTTTCCTTGCTATCTTCTGCACCCAAGACGAACGACTCGGCTGACATCAGTGCGTAACGAAGAGCCAATCGTCACGCGAGAAAAGTGCCTGTGTCGACGCAGCTGACAATTGCCTGAACGCGCTGGTTCGGGGTAGACGCCGGATAGGGTGGCTATCCCGTTGCGGTTGAAACGATTCCTTGAAATTGAATAAATCGGAATCCGAAATCGATGCTTTCGATTCGGATGGCTAATTGCATCAAAAATGAAATTTCGGGGTGAGGCGGAGACGGAACCGACCCGGTTCCTGGGCCGGCCATCATCGCGAAACTGGGCGATTCGCTTGGGGGATGGATAGTGGGCATGAAAGTCGAAGAGCATCTGGTTGCTTCGAACAGCGGACTGGCCACGCTTGGGCGTCCGCGGGAATTCGGCAAGAAGCAGCAGAACCCGGTGCGCCGTTTCGGCGGCATCGCAGTCGTCCTCCTGTTGCACGCAGTGCTGATCTACGCATTGCTCAACGGCCTCGCGACGAAAGTCGTGCAGGTGATCCAGCATCCGATCGAAACCCGCATCATCGAGCCGGTGAAGCCGCCGCCGCCCCCGCCGCTGCCGGTCGTCAAGCTTCCGCCACCAAAATTCGCGCCCCCGCCGCCGCCGTTCGTGCCGCCGCCCGAAGTGCCGGTGCAGGCGCCGCCGCAAGCGCCGATCACGCACCAGGTGGCGCCGGTGCCGTCCGCGCCGGCCGTGCAGGCGCCCGTCATCGCACCGCCCGCGCCCGCGCCCGCGAAGCCGGTCAGCCACGAGGTGGGTGTCGTCTGCCCGAATTCGGACACGATTCGCGCGTCGATGCAGTACCCGAAGGAAGCGCAGGAAAACAACATCACGGGTGAGGTGACGATCGAGTTCGTCGTGGACGCGGACGGGAACATCACGAACGAACGCGTGGCCCAGTCGGCCGACCCCGTGCTCGATCGTGCGGCCTACAACACCGTGAAGCGGTTCAAATGCGTGGCGCAAGGCCAGGCCGTAAGGGTGCAGGTGCCGTTCTCGTTCAACCTGAATTGATGCAGTGGGCGGTCCGGCAAGCGCCGGACCGGGGAAAACCGTCTTGAACTTCAATCGTAAGTTCAACGAAAGAATCGGAGTGGGGTATGACCAAGCGTTCTCTGGCCGCACTGGCGGCAAGCCTGTTGATGTCCGTCGCTGCAATCGACGGGCTCGTTGCACCGCAATTCGCTTACGCGCAAGCGAGCGGATCCACGGCGGCATCCGACGCGTCGGCACAGGCCGCGGCGCCGGCGCCGTCCGCCGCCGACTCGGCCCCGCCGCCGGCGCCGGCCGCGACCGAAGCGGTCGAGAATCCGTACGGGCTGGGGGCGCTCTGGAAGAACGGCGACTTCGTCGCGCGCTTCGTGCTGATCCTGCTCGTGATCATGTCGATGGGCAGCTGGTACATCATGGTCACGAAGTTCGTCGAGCAGTTGCGGGCGAACCGCCGCGCGAAGCTTGCGGACGCGCAACTCTGGAGCGCGCCGTCGCTGGCCGAAGGCGCGAAGCTGCTCGACGAGGCATCGCCGTTCCGCTTCATCGCCGAAACGGCGATCGAGGCGGGCGAGCATCACGACGAGGCATTGCTCGAAGCCGTGGACCGAAACACGTGGATCGACGTGTCCGTCGAGCGCTCGATCACGAACGTGTCGAACCGCATGCAGGACGGGCTCGCGTTCCTGGCGACGGTCGGATCGACCGCGCCGTTCGTCGGGCTGTTCGGCACGGTCTGGGGGATCTATCACGCGCTGACGGCGATCGGGATCGCGGGCCAGGCGTCGATCGACAAGGTCGCGGGCCCGGTGGGCGAGGCGCTGATCATGACGGCGATCGGCCTGGCGGTCGCGGTGCCTGCCGTACTCGGCTACAACTTCCTCGTCCGGCGCAACAAGTCGGTGATGGAGCGGGTCCGCAACTTCGGCGCCCAGCTGCATACCGTGCTGCTGGCCGGCAGCAAGCGTGCCGCTCGCGCGCCGTCGCCGGCTGCGTCGCTCGTGAACTGACCGGCTGACGGAGGCGCGCGATGGGCATGAACGTCGGGCAGGACGAAAGCGACGAGGTGATCGCGAACATCAACACGACGCCGCTCGTTGACGTGATGCTGGTGCTGCTGATCATTTTCCTGATCACGATTCCGGTCGTCACGCACACGATCCAGCTGCAGTTGCCGAAGGAGGTCGTGCAGCCGCTGCAGACCACACCGAAGAGCGTCGAGATCGCGGTGAATCGCGACGGCGATTTCTTCTGGGGTGAACAACGGGTGGATGCGTCGACGTTGCTCGCGAAGCTGAAGGGCGTGTCGCAGCAGCAGCCGCAGCCGAGCGTGCACGTGCGCGGCGACCAGAACACGCGCTACGAGTTCATCGGCCGCGTCGTCACGATGTGCGAGCGGGCAGGTATCGCGAAGGTGTCGTTCATTACGGAACCGCCGGCGCGGGGTGGCTAGCCTTGCACGGGAACGGCATGCGCGCCGATTCCGATTGACGGCGACGCATGGGATCAGAGCAAGCATCGACAGGAGCAGACGATGGGAATGAACATGCCTTCGGGCGGAGGCGGCGCCGAGCCGGACGTGATGGTCGACATCAACACCACGCCGCTGATCGACGTGATGCTGGTGTTGTTGATCATGCTGATCATCACGATCCCGATCCAGATGCATTCGGTGAAGATGGACCTGCCGGTGGGCAACCCGCCGCCGCCCGCCACACCGCCGGAGGTCGTGCAGATCGATATCGACTTCGACGGGACGACGACGTGGAACGGCGCGCCGGTGCCGGATCGCGCGGCACTCGAGGCGAAGCTGACGGCGGTCGCGCACGAGCCCGTGCAGGCGGAGATCCATCTGCGGGCGAACAAGCTGGCGCCGTACAAGGACGTGGCGGCCGTACTGGCGTCCGCGCAGCGCGTGGGCGCGACGAAGATCGGCCTGATCGGCAACGAGCAGTTCATGCAATGACGGGACAGGCCAACCGATGAGCCAGCGACGATGGAAACGAATGATGGCGCTGACGGCGCTGGGTGCGGCCTGCGCGCTCGGCCGGCCGGCGTGGCCGGCCGACGCATTGCGGCCGGACGTGGCGAAGCCGCTGGCGGCCGCGCAGGACCTGTATCGCGCGCACAAGTATCGCGACGCGCTCGGCAAGATCGCGCAGGCAGCCGCCGTGCCCAACCGCACGCCGTATGAAACCTACATGGTGGAAGCGACGCGCGGCGCGGCGGCGATGGCGGCCGGCGATACCGGCGTGGCCGCGCAGGCCTACGAAACCGTCCTGAACTCGGGGCGCCTGTCGGGCGAGGACGAGCAGAGGACGACGGCGGCGCTCGCGGGGATCTACTTCCAGCAGAAGAACTATCCGCAGGCGATTCGCGTCGCGCAGCGCTACTTGAAGGCGGGTGGTACGGATCCGGAAATGCACGCGCTGCTCACGCAGGCGTATTACCTGTCGAACGATTGCGGCCAGGTCGTGAGCCAGCTGAAGGCGAGCGCGGACGCACAGGTGAAGGCCGGCCACGCGCCGGACGAAGGGCAGTTGCAGATGCTGGCGGCCTGCGCGCAAAAGAGCAAGGATGCCGCTGCGTATCGCGGCGCGCTCGGCATGCTGGTGGCTTATCATCCGAGCCCCGCGTACTGGGAGGAAATGATCTCGGCGATTCGCGGCAGCCCCGGTTACCTGTCGTCGCTCGACCTCGACATCTACCGGCTGCGCAGGGCGACGGGCTCGCTGACGACGGCCGACGCCTATATGGAGATGACGCAGCTCGCGCTGGTGGCCGGCACGCCGGCCGAGGGCCGGCAGGTGATCGACCAGGGTTTCGCGTCCGGCGTGCTCGGCAAGGATGCGCAGGCGGACCGCGAGAAACGGCTGCAGGCGCTGGCCGCGAGGCGCGCACAGTCGGGCGCGGACGCGGCCGATCCGGTGGCGCCGATCGACGCCGGCATGAATCTGGTGTTCGCGGGCCACACGGCGCAGGGGCTGTCGATGATGGAGCAGGCAATCGCGAAGGGCGGGCTCGAGCATCCCGATGCGGCGCGGCTGCGGCTCGGCGAGGCGTACTACGTGGCGGGCCAGAAGGCGCATGCGGTCCAGGTGCTGCGCACGGTCAAGGGTAACGACGGATCGGGGGATCTGGCGAAGCTGTGGACGGTCGTCGCGTCGCGGTAAGGCGACGCTTGGGGGACGCAGCGGCCGAATGCGGGATGGGCGCCGTACCGCATGCACGTGCCATTGCGGACACCTGAAGGCGGAGAAGTCCGACGGGGCGAGGAAAAAAGGGGCAGCCGTGTTGATTAGTAAACCGAATGAAATGAGCACAAAGCGTGCGATCGCGAAGCGGGACTCCCGTTTCGCTTCGCGCGGGACGTGCGCGCGGCGGCGACGGGCAGCGGAGCCTCGCGCCGTGGCGGCGGCTTCATGGCATCGGGCAAGGCCTGCCGACATCAAATCGATTGCGATTGAGAGGGTCCGTTCTTCCATGGTCTTGCCTCCCGATGAATCGGTGCTCGTCGCGGTTTCGCTCGGCAACAAGATCCGCGCGCTTCGGCAGCGGCTGAAACTCACGCTCGACGAAGCGGCCACGACGGCAGGGATCTCGAAGCCATTCCTGTCGCAGGTCGAGCGTGGGCGCGCGACGCCGTCGATCACGTCGCTGGTCCGGATTGCGAAGGCGCTCGGCGTGACGATGCAGTACTTCATCGACACGCCGACCGAGGCGCGCTCGGTGTGCCGCGGCGACGCCCTGCGGTATTTCCAGTTCACGAACTCGGCGAGTTCCTTTGCCCGGCTGACGAATCTCGTGGACGGTCGCAAGCTCGACGCGATTCTCGTCAGGATACCGGCGGGGCAGTCGCCGTCGGAAGTGACGACGCATGCAGGCGAGGAGTTCCTCTATGTGATGCGCGGAAGGGTCGCGCTCACGCTGGAGGATTGCACGTTCGTGTTGAGCCCCGGCGACACCGCGCACTACGAGTCGACGCTGCCGCACGCGTGGCACAACACGGCCGATGAAGAAGCGGTGATCGTCTGGGTCGGTACGCCGCGGCTGTTCTAGCCCGTCGGGCCAGGATCATTCGAAACGGAAGGCAAGCAGCGCGCTCAGTGTAAGTAAATCAGTATTACGAATTAAACGATACGAAAGGATCGTGCGGCGTTCGAACTGCACGGCCGATTCGTTCGGGTCGCGGTGGTTGGCAGGTCGGAAATGGCGGACTCCGGCACACGGGTGCCCGGAGCGCGCGGCGGAATTCACGAGATTCGGACGCGCAGTGGGTGGGGTCGTACTGACGAGCGAGAGGAAACACGATGAAGCAAAGAGCACTAGCGTTGGCCATCAAACGAATGGTCTGGGCAGAACTGGCGCTTACCGCGACGCTGGCTGTGCCGGCTTTCGCACAGAGCCAGCCGGGCCCCGGCGCCGTCGCCGTGGCGGATGCGGTCGCGGCCAACGCGCCTGCGGCCACGACCGTCGCACAGGCCGGCGGCACCGCGAGCACGCCCGCCGCAACGGGGGCGGCCGCACCCGACGCGGCACCCGGTGCGGCCGCGACGGGCGACACGGTGCCCGCCGCCCCGGCCGCGAATGGGCAGGGCAAGGTCGCGCAGATCAAGCGTTTCGAGGTGACAGGCTCGCTGATCCGGCAATCCGACAAGACCGGCTTTCAGCAGGTCCAGACGATCACGCCGAAGGAGATCCAGGCCAGCGGCGCGGTGACGGTGACCGACTTCCTGCGCAATGCGACGGCCAACTCGGCGAACAGCTGGGGCGAGGGGCAGTCGGGCAACTTCGCGGCCGGCGCGGCCGGCATCGCGCTGCGCGGCCTGTCCGAGAAATACACGCTCGTGCTGGTCGACGGCCAGCGCGTGGCGCCGTATGCGTTCTTCTCGAACAGCGTCGATTCGTTCTTCGACCTCAACACGCTGCCGCTCAACGACATCGAGCGCATCGAAATCGTGAAGACGGGCGCGGTGTCGCAATACGGGTCGGACGCGATCGGCGGCGTCGTCAACATCATCACGAAACACGATTTCCGCGGGCTACAGCTCGACGGCAGCATCGGCAGCGCGATCAACGGCGGCAACGGCGACGGCACGACGAAGTTCGGCGTACTCGGCGGCTTTGGCGACCTGAACGCCGACCGCTTCAACGTGACGGCGGCGCTCAGCTACTACAAGTCGAACGGTTTCACGCTCGCCGATCGCGATTCGACGCGTAACCAGGACTTCACGGGCAAGCCGGGCGGCTTTTCGCTGCTCGCACCGTCCTACTGGAACATGCCCGACGGCAGTGCGCAGGCGTTGAACGGCTGCCCGTTCGGCGGGGCGGTTCGCCCGGCCGCGCCGAATTCGCTGTCGGCCGGCCTGCCGGGCACGATCTGCGCGTTCAACACGGCGGAAAGCACGTCGATCCTGCCGATGACCGAACGCCTGAACGCGAAGCTGCATGGCGACTTCAAGATCAACGACACGACGACGGCGTTCGCGGACTTCCTGGAAAGCTACAACACGACCACGACCAACGACGGCCTGTGGAACAACGTGATCGGCAACCCGCAGAGCCCGGCGCTCGTCTGGAATCCGCAGACGCAATTGTTGTCGCCGTTCAACACGGTCGTGCCGGTGACCAACCCGTACAACACGACAGGCGCGGCGACGCCGTTGACCTACGCGTTCCCGAACACGGTCGCGCAGAAGACCTGGGCGAACTACTGGCGCGCGGCGGCCGGCATCAAGGGTTCGTTCACGCTGCCGTACGGCGACTGGGACTGGGCGACGTCGGTCAGCCATTCGCAGAGCACGGTGTCGAACGTGTTCACGAATCAGCTGAACGTGAACGCGCTGAACAACATCTACCAGAACGGCACGCTGAATTTCGCGAACCCGGCCGCGACGCCGAACGCATTCAACGGCCTGTACCAGGAAGCGAACAATCTCGGCATCTCGAAGCTCGATACGATCGACGCGACGCTGTCGACGCCGGACCTGTTCCACCTGCCGACCGGCGACGTCGGCATCGGCTTCGGCGCGCAGTTCACGCACCAGAGCGAAACGCTGACGCCGGGTTCCGAGTACTTGAGCGGCGCGGTGATCACGCCCGATCTGCAGACGGTGAACGGCGCGCGCAACGTCGCGGCCGTCTATTACCAGGTCAACGTACCGATCCTGGAGAACCTGACGTTCAGCCAGGCAGGCCGCTACGACCACTACACGGACGTGGGTGGTGCGTTCTCGCCGCGCTTCGCACTGCGCTATCAGCCGATCAAGGCGCTCACGCTGTATACGTCGTACAACCGAGGGTTCCGTGCGCCGACCTTCGTCGAAGACAGCAAGTCCCAGACGCTCGGCATCCAGGTCGACCCGGCCACCGGCCAGAACTACACGTCGATCACGGTCGGCAACCCGAACCTCGCACCGGAACGCACGCGCAACTTCAACATCGGCTTCCAGGTCTCGCCGGCCCGCTACACGGATCTCGGCTTCGACTGGTACAAGATCCGCATCGACAACGTGATCGGGCAGGGCAAGCCGTCGCAGGTCGTGACGGACCCGACGACGGGCCAGTTGCTGTACAAGGTGATTCCGTACCAGAACCTCGGCTACCTCGACACGAACGGCTTCGAAGGTACGTTCCGCCAGGGGCTGCCGCTCAAGGGCTGGGGCATGCTCACGCTGTCGGGCGACTGGGCGTACGTCAACAGCTACAAGATCGGCTTCCCGGGCAGCGCACCGGTGAACGGCGCAGGCAACAACTTCACGATCACGCAGCCGTTCGGCGGCAGCTTCCCGCGCTGGCGCGGCAACACGACGCTGGACTGGAACTATCGCAAGTTCGACGCGGCGCTGACGTGGCAGTTCACGGGCCCGTACGCGCAGAACCTGATGCCGGAGCCGGCGAAGGTCGGCTCGTACAGCCAGTTCAACCTGATGGTGACGTATACGGGCTTCAAGAACTGGACGATCTACGGCGGCATCGACAACATCTTCAACCGCACGCCGCCGTACGATCCGATCTTCGCGAACGGCACGCTGAGCCAGAGCGGGTACGACACGTCGGTGTATTCGTACATCGGCCGCTTCGCGCAAGTCGGCGCGACGTACAAGTTCTGACGGCGATACGCGCAAGACCGACCAGCTTGGACGGGCCGCTCCACGTCCACTACCCCTAATTCGGAGCGGCCTTTTTTTTACCGGGCGCGATGACGGTACGGCCGAGTCCGACCGGCATCGACGACGTATGAATCGACAGGCATTGACCGCGTGCGGGCATCGGGCCGGCATGCTACCGGGTTGACTGAACATGAGACTGTTGAAATGGCGGCGGATGCCCGCGCTGATCGCGTGCGTGGCGCTGGCCGCGGTCATGCCGCCGGTCGCGCACGCGGTGCCGGCCATCGCGCAATACGACCAGCCGAAATACCCGCCGGGCTTTACGCATTTCGATTACGCGGATCCGCAGGCGCCCGACACCGGCGCGCTCAATTTCGAAAACTACGACGAAGCGCAGAGCTACGACTCGCTGAACCCGTTCCTCGTGCGCGGCTCGCCCGCGCCGGACATCAAGAACCTGATGTTCGACACGCTGATGCAGCGCAGCTGGGACGAACTCGCGTCCGAATACGCGTTGATCGCCGACGACGTCGAGGTGGCGCCGGACGGGCTGTCGGCGACGTTCCACATCAATGCGGCCGCGCGCTTCTCGAACGGCGACGCGATCACCGCGGCCGACGTCAAGTATTCGTTCGATACGCTGACGAGCCCGCAGGCGTCGCCGCTGTACAACGCGCAGTTCTCGATCATCCGGCGTGCGGTAGTCGTCGACGGTCACACGATCCGCTTCGACTTCAAGCATGCGGAGCGCGACGCCCCGCTGATCGCAGGCGACCTGCCGGTGTTCTCGCCGAAGTGGGGGCAGCGCGCGGACGGTACGCGACCGCCGTTCGACCAGATCGCGAACGTGCCGCCGATCGCGAGCGGCGCGTACCTGATCGAGCAGCGCAGGAACGACAAGCAGATCGTGTACGTGCGCAACCCGCACTACTGGGCCGCGAACCTGCCGTCGCGGCGCGGGATGTTCCGTTTCGCACGCGTGTCGTTCAAGCTGTACCTCGACCAGTACACGGCGCTCGAGGCGCTGAAGGCCGGCGACGTGGACGCGCGGATGGAATACAGCTCGACGCAGTGGGCGCGCAAGTACGTCGGCAAGAATTTTCGCAACGGACTGCTGACGAAGGGCGAATTCCCGGACGGCCCCGCACAGATGCAGGGTTTCCTGATGAACCTGCGCAAGCCGATGTTCCAGGACGTACGTGTGCGACATGCGCTCGCGCTGGCATTCGACTTCGACTGGATGAGCCGGATGATGTTCTACGGGCAGTACCGCCGCACCAACAGTTTCTGGGACGCGAGCCCGTTCGCCGCGTCCGGCATGCCGAGCGCGAAGGAGCTCGCGCTGCTCGACCCGTACCGGCCAACGCTGCCGCCGGAGGTGTTCGGCCCGATGATCAAGCAGCCGTCGACGCTGCCGCCGGGCTCGCTGCGCGCGAATCTCAGGCAAGCGCGCGACCTGCTCGCGCAGGCCGGCTGGCACTACCGCGACGGCGCGTTGCGCGACGCGAGCGGCACGCCGATGACGATCGAGATCATCGACGACCAGCCCGGCATGGATCGCCTGATCCTGCCGTACACGCAGGCGCTTGCGACGCTCGGCATCCATGCGTACCTGCACGAGATCGACAGCGCGCTCTACCAGAAGCGGCTCGACAATTTCGAGTACGACATGACGACATATATCTACTCGCCCGTGACGATCCCCGGCGCGGAGCTGACACGCCGTTTCGGCAGCGCGGCCGCGTCGCAGCCCGGCTCGGAGAACTATCCGGGCGTGAAGTCGAAGGCCGTCGACGCACTGATCCGCGCGGCGCTCGCGGCCAATACGCTCGAGGATCTCGAGACGGCCACGCACGCCCTCGACCGCGTGCTGATCAACCTGTACGTGCTGGTCCCGCAGTACTACATGCCGAACGCGCGGATCGCGTACAAGACGACGCTCGGCCATCCGGCGGTCGTGCCGGCTTCCTATCAGTACGAGGACTGGATCATCGACTACTGGTACGTGAAGCGGCCGGCCGCACGAGCGCAACCCGCTCCGGCGGCCTGACGGGGAGCAACGATGCTGGCATACATATTGAGGCGGCTGCTGCTGATGATTCCGACGCTGATCGGCGTGGTGACGATCACGTTCGCGGTCACGCAGTTCGTGCCGGGTGGCCCGGTGGAGCAAGTGCTCGCGCAGTTGCGCCACGGCAGCGCGCGGGGCGGCGAGGCGGGCGGAGGCGGGGGCGGCTACCACGGCAGCCAGGGCGTCGACCCGCAGCAGATCGAGCAGATCCGCAAGCAGTTCGGTTTCGACAAGCCGCCACTGGAGCGCTATCTGCTGATGCTGAAAAGCTATGCGACGTTCGACCTCGGCCAGTCCTACTTCGCGCACCGCAGCGTGTGGGCGGTCATCCGCTCCAAGCTGCCGGTGTCGATCACGCTCGGGCTGTGGACGGTGATCCTCACGTATCTGGTGTCGGTGCCGCTCGGCATCGCGAAGGCGGTGCGCAACGGCTCGCGGTTCGACACCGCGACGAGCGTGCTGGTGCTGACCGGCTACGCGGTGCCGGGCTTCGTGCTCGGCGTGCTGCTGCTGATGCTGTTCGGCGGCGGCACGTTCTGGCAGGTCTTTCCGATGCGCGGGCTCACGTCGGACAACTTCGACGAGCTGACGCTGGTCGGCAAGACCCTCGACTATCTGTGGCATGTCGCGTTGCCGGTGACGGCCTCGGTGGTCGGCAATTTCGCAATCGTCACGATCCTCACGAAGAACACGTTCCTCGACGAAATCGGCCGGCAATACGTGCTGACCGCGCGCGCGAAGGGCGCGCCGGAGCGCGACGTGCTGTGGAAGCACGTGCTGCGCAACGCTGCGATTCCGCTGCTCACCGGGTTGCCGGCCGCGTTCGTCGGCGCATTCCTGAACGGCAACCTGTTGATCGAGACGCTGTTCTCGCTCGACGGGATGGGGCAACTGTCGTACGACTCGGTGATCCGCCGCGACTACCCGGTCGTGCTCGGCTCGCTGTTCCTGTTCACCCTGATCGGTCTGCTGACCAAGCTTATCGCGGATATCTGCTATGTCCTCGTCGACCCCCGTATCCAGTTCAGCCGCCTGGACCACTGATCCGGCCGCCGTCGCGTGCACGGCGTCGCCGTCGCCGTGGCGACGCACGTGGCTGCGGTTTCGCGCGCAGCGGCTTGGCTACTGGAGCCTCGTGATCTTTGCCACGCTGTTCGCACTCAGCCTGCTGGCCGACGGATTGTCGAACGACCGGCCGCTGCTCGTGCGCTACGACGGACACTATTATTTTCCGATCCTGAATGATTATCCGGAAACGCAGTTCGGCGGTGATTTTCCGGCGAAGACCAACTATCTCGATCCATACATCCGCGCGAAACTCGAGTCGCATGGCAACTTCGCGATCTATCCGCCGAACCGCTACCGCTACGACACGATCGACTACTTCGCGTCGCGGCCGTATCCGGCGCCGCCGTCCGCGAGCAACTGGCTCGGCACCGACCAGTTCGGCCGCGACGTGCTCGCGCGGTTGCTGTACGGTTTTCGGCTGTCGGTGCTGATGGCGTTGGCGCTGACGGTGTCGGGCGTCGCGCTCGGCGTGCTGACGGGGGCGCTGCAGGGCTTCTACGGCGGGCGCACCGATCTCGTCGGGCAGCGCCTGATCGAGGTCTGGAGCGCGCTGCCCGACCTGTACCTGCTGATCATCTTCGCGTCGATCTTCGAGCCGTCGCTGTGGCTGCTGTTCGTCCTGCTGTCGATGTTCGGCTGGCTCGTGCTGTCCGACTACGTGCGTGCGGAGTTCCTGCGCAACCGTGCGCTCGACTACGTGAAGGCCGCGCGCACGATGGGGTTGTCGAACTGGCAGATCATGTGGCGACATGTGCTGCCGAACAGCCTGACGCCGGTGATCACGTTCCTGCCGTTCCGGATGAGCGCGGCGATCCTGTCGCTGACGAGCCTCGACTTCCTCGGCCTCGGCGTGCAGCCGCCGACGCCGAGCCTCGGCGAACTGCTGCAGGAAGGCAAGAACTACCTCGACGCGTGGTGGATCTCGATCTCCGCGTTCTCGGCGCTGGTCGTCACGCTGCTGCTGCTCACGTTCATGGGCGACGCGCTGCGCAACGCACTCGACATGCGCGCGCGCGGCTCGGCCTTCGGCGGGGAGCAACGATGACGGCCCCCTTGCTGGACATCCGGCGGTTCTCCGCGCACTTCGGCGCGAAAGCCGCCGTGCAGGATCTGAGCCTCTCGGTCGGACGCGGCGAGCGCGTCGCGCTCGTCGGCGAATCGGGCTCGGGCAAGAGCGTGACGGCACTGTCGATCCTGCGGCTCGCGCAGCAGGCGACGCTGTCGGGACAGATGCTGTTCGACGGCGAGGATCTGCTCGCCAAGACCGAGCAGCAGATGCGCGGCATCCGCGGCGCCGATATCGCGATGGTGTTCCAGGAGCCGATGACGGCGCTCAATCCGCTGTATACGATCGGCAAGCAGATCGCCGAGAGTCTGCGGTTGCACGAGGGGCTGCGGGCGGGCGAGGCGCGCGAGCGCGGCATCGCGCTGCTGCGGCGCACCGGGATTCCCGAGCCGGAACGGCGCATCGACAGCTTCCCGCACCAGTTGTCGGGTGGCCAGCGGCAACGCGCGATGATCGCGATGGCGCTCGCGTGCCGGCCGCGGCTGTTGCTCGCCGACGAGCCGACGACGGCGCTCGACGTGACGGTACGCCAGCAGATCGTCGACCTGCTGATCGAACTGCAGGAGCAGGAGGCGGCCGCGCGCGGAATGGCCGTGCTGCTGATCACGCACGACCTGAATCTCGTGCGGCGCTTCGCGCAGCGCGTGGCCGTGATGGAGCAGGGCGTGCTCGTCGAGACGAACACGACCGCCGCACTATTCGCCGCGCCGCAGCACGCGTACACGCGCCGGCTGCTGGACAGCGCGCCGCAACGCGCCGTGCAGCCGGTCGCGGCTGGCGCGCAGACGATCCTCGACGTGCAGCAACTCGCCGTCGATTACCGCATCGCTGCGAAGGGCTGGCGCGCGGTGTTCGGCAAGACGGCGTTCCGGGCCGTGCACGACGTGAAGCTGAGCCTGCGGCGCGGCGAGACGCTCGGCATCGTCGGCGAATCGGGATCGGGGAAATCGACGCTGGCGGCGGCCGTGCTCGGCCTGCAGCGGCCGGCGTCGGGCGACATCGAGATCGACGGCATGCCGCTGGCGTTGCTGCGCACGACCCGCGGCCGGCGCGCGCTGTACGGCCGCATGCAGGTCGTGTTCCAGGATCCGTTCGGCTCGCTGTCGCCGCGCATGACGGTCGAGCAGATCGTCGGCGAGGGGCTTGCCGTGCACCGGCCGACGGCGGCCGGCGCCGCGCGGCGCGCGCGGATCGCGGCCCTGCTGCAGGAGGTCGGCCTGCCGGCCGAAGCGATGCTGCGCTATCCGCACGAATTTTCCGGCGGCCAGCGCCAGCGCATCGCGATCGCACGCGCGCTGGCGGTCGAGCCGGAACTGCTGGTGCTGGACGAGCCGACGAGCGCGCTCGACGTGTCGATTCAGAAGCAGGTCCTGAATCTGCTGACGAATCTGCAAAAGAAGTACGCACTGAGCTACCTGTTCATCACGCACGATCTCGCGGTGATGCGCGCGATGGCTCACCGGGTCATCGTGATGAAGGCGGGACGCGTGGTCGAGGAGGGCGATACGCTCGACGTGTTGCACGCGCCGTCCCACCCGTATACGCAGGCGCTGCTCGCGTCGTCGATGCTCGCGCCGGAACCGGGGCCGCAGCAGAGGGAAGGGGGCGCGGATGATTGACGTGAAGCGGGCGCGGGGCGCCCGTGCCGTTCGCTGAGGCGCCGCGATGCCGTCGTTCTTCATCGACCGCCCGGTGTTCGCGTGGATCGTCGCGCTCGCGATCGTCGTCGCGGGCATGCTCGCCATTCCGCAATTGCCGATCGCGCAGTATCCGCGTCTTGCGCCACCGCGCGTCGTGATCACCGCGACCTATCCCGGCGCGTCGACCGAGACCGTCGACGGCGACGTCGGCAGCATCATCGAGGAAAGCCTCGACGGCGCCGACGGGCTGCAGTACTACGAGACGAGCAGCGACGGTCACGGCAACCTCGAGATCGACGTGACGTTCGCGCCCGGCACCAATCCGGACATCGCGCTCGTCGACGTCAACAACCGGCTGAAGCAGGTCGAGCCGCGGCTGCCGCAACAGGTCGTGCAGCAGGGCATCGGCGTGTTCAAGGCCGCCAACACGTTCCTGATGCTCGTCACGCTGACGTCGACCGACGGCACGCGCGACTCCGCGCAGCTCGGCGACTATCTGAACCGCTACGTGCTGCGCGAACTGAAACGTGCGCCGGGCGTCGGCGCGGCCGAGCTATGGGACGCCGACGAGGCGCTGCGGGTCTGGCTCGATCCGAACAAGTTGCGCGAATACGACCTCGGCGCCGACGACGTGATCGCGGCGATCGGCGTGCAGAACGCGACGGTGACGGCCGGCGCGATCGGCGATGCGCCGTTCGTGCACGGCCAGCAGCTCACCGCGACGATCGTCGTCAAGGGGCAGTTGACGTCGCCGGAGGAGTTCGGTCGGATCGTGCTGAAGTCGAAGCAGGACGGTTCGGTGGTGCGCGTCGCCGACGTCGCCCGCGTCGAAATCGGCCGCGACGACTATTCGTTCTATTCGCGGCTGAACGGCCGTCCGGCGGCCACCGTCGGCATCCAGCTCGGCCCGCGCGGCAACGCGCTCGAAACGTCCGACGCGATCCGCGCGCGGCTTGCCGAGCTGTCGAAGACGCTGCCGCCGGGCGTCGCGGTCGAGATTCCGTTCGACGGCGCGCATTTCGTCAAGATCGCCATCCGCGAAGTCGTGCTGACGCTCGCCGAGGCCGTCGTGCTGGTGTTCTGCGTGATGTGGCTGTTCCTGCGCGAGCTGCGCTACACGCTCGTGCCGACGGTGGTGATTCCCGTCACGCTGATGGGCGCGTTCGTCGCGATGTGGGCGTTCGGGCTGTCGATCAACGTGTTCACGATGTTCGGCCTCGTGCTGGCGATCGGCATCCTCGTCGACGATGCGATCGTCGTGGTCGAGAGCGTGCATCGCGTGATGGAGGAGGGGGTGTCGCCGCGCGATGCGACGCGCCGCGCGATGAAGCGGATCGGTGGGGCGATCGTCGGCGTGACGGCAGTGCTGACCGCCGTGTTCGTGCCGATGGCGTTCTTCCCGGGCAGCGTCGGCGGCATCTACCGGCAGTTTGCGGTGTCGATGATCGCGTCGATGCTCGTGTCGTCGTTCATGGCACTGTCGCTCACGCCGGCGCTGTGCGCGAACCTGCTGAAACCGGTCGGCCGTCACGAAGGCGGCGGCCGCGTGCCGCGACGCAACCTCGGCGCGCGCCTGGCCGACCGCTTCGGTGTCGGATTCGCGCGCGCGGAGGCCGGCTATCGGCGCCTGACCGTGGCCGCGGTACGCCGCACGGGCGCGGTCGCGGGCATCTACGTCGCACTCGTGGCCGTGTGCGGGCTGCTGTCCTGGATGATGCCGGGCGGTTTTCTGCCGACCGAGGACCAAGGGCAACTGCAGGTGATGATCCAGTTGCCGGCTGGCGCCACGCAGGCGCGCACGGCCGCGGTCGTCCAGCGCGTCGAGGCGATCCTGCGGGCGGAGGCGGCCGTCGCGAACGTGACGAGCGTGATCGGCTGGAGTTTCGCGGGGAGCGGGCAGAACGTCGGGATGGCATTCGTCGAGCTGAAGGACTGGTCGCAGCGCGACGTCGATGCGATGACGTTGCGCGATCGGCTCAACCGGCGTTTCGACGCGATTCTCGACGGCGACGTACAGGCGACGCTGCCGCCGTCCGTGCCCGGCCTCGGTCACGCGGACGGCTTCACGTTCCGTCTCGAGGATCGTGGCGGGGTCGGGCTCGACGCGCTGAAGGCCGCTCGCGAGCAACTGGCCGCGCGCGCGAAGGCGGACCCGGCACTCGCGTCCGTGCATTTCGAGGACTTGCCGGATGCGCCGCGCATCGAGCTCGACGTCGATCGCGCGAAGGCGTATGCGCTTGGCGTGCCGTTCGAGCGCATCGCGGGGCTGCTCGGCGGCACGTTCGGCTCGAACTACGTCAACGATTTTCCGGCGTCGGGCCGGATGCGCCGCGTGATCATCGAGGCCGATCCGGGCGCGCGCGCGACCGACGCGCAACTGATGGCGCTGACGGTGCCGAACCGGACGGGGGACATGGTGCCGCTGTCGGCTATTGCCGCGCCGCACTGGACGGTCGGGCCCGTGATGCTGAATCGCTACGACGGCTACCCGTCGCTCGACGTCAGCGGCCGGGCGGCGACCCACACCAGTTCGGGCGCGGCGATGGCGGAGATGGAGCGGCTGGCCGCCATGCTGCCGGCCGGGATCGGTTACGACTGGGTCAACGCGGCGCGCGAGGAGCGGATCGCCGAGCGGCAGACGCCGCTGCTGGTCGGGTTGTCGGTGCTCGCGGTATTCATGGCGCTCGCCGCGCTGTACGAAAGCTGGACGATTCCACTGTCGGTGCTGACGATCGTGCCGCTCGGCGTCGTGGGCGCGTTGGCGGCGGCGCTCGCGCGCGGGATGCCGAACGACGTGTACTTCAAGGTCGGGATGATCACGGTGATCGGGTTGTCGGCGAAGAATGCGATTCTGATCGTGCAGTTCGCACGCGAACTCGTCGCGCGCGGCGTGCCGCTGCGGCTGGCGGTGGTGGAGGCGGCGGCCGCGCGGTTTCGGCCAATCGTGATGACGTCGATGGCGTTTCTGCTCGGCGTCGTGCCGTTGGTGCTGGCGACCGGTGCGGGCGCGGAAAGCCGGCGTTCGATCGGGACCGGCGCGTTCGGGGGCGTGCTGGCGGCGACGATGTTCGGGCTGGTGTTCGCGCCGGTGGCGTTTCGGGTCGTCGTGTCCATCAGCCGGCGCGGGCGACATGCGGCGGTGACGAAGCGCATGGAAACGGCCGGGAATCTGGAGGTCGACTGATGTGCGCGACGCTACGCACGTGCTCGAAGGGTCTCTATATCAGGAATCCTATCTGTTTATCGAAGCACACCGTCCAGGGCCGACCGGGAAATCCCATTCTCGAGGGGTGCCCGTCTCAGCTAAACAAAATAGTTTGGACCGGCGAGCGCCTGCAGTGTGCTCCATTGCGGCGCATTCGAGAGCGCGTGAAAAAGCAGACGAACAAGGAAGAAAGGCGGCGGTTGCAGTTGATGAACCATATCGGTTTTTATTCGGCACCAACCGAGTGCATCCACTGCACCTAAACAAAGTTATGTGTCATCAAATATTTTTTGACGCGTCGATTCTGTCCTGCTATGTTCGCGTCCACGTAAAGATTGGTAGTGAACGGTAATGGGGATTCCGTGCATTAAGACTTTCAAAGCGAATACGTAAAGCAGTCCTTCAGCGGACGACTGCCTTTCCTGGCAGCGCATACGCTCTGGTTGATGAAGCGCCATGGTGCGAATGTGCCAAGTGCCGTTTGCGGTGCGGCTTGCATGCGGCCGTTCGATGCATGGATATATCGATTTGTATAATTAGCGATGCTAATTTTATATGAATGTCGTTTCTTTTAATTAGGTTTAATTGTTGTTGTAAACACAAGAAATAAAGTTGAAAGAAGCGGGCGGTCGGACGGAATGGTTGTGAGCACAAGATGACGAATCAGGAATGCGGGGCAACGCTATTTAAAGGCCGGCGAATCTCCGTTCATACAAAAAGGTCAGGCCTTGCGACGACAGAGGGGTGTTATGAAACCAACGGCTTTGGGATCGGCAATACGCAGCATCGCATGGGCTGAAGTCGCGTTGACGGCGGCTTTGGGTACCTCCGCTTACGCGCAGACGACGCCTGTCGACGGGGGCGTCGCCGCCGGGCAAACCGGCAGCACTGCCGCTGAGGCGCCCGCGCCGGCATCGGGCGCCGCCGCGGGCGGGCAGACCGTGAAAAAGCTCGACAAGTTCGAGGTGACGGGCTCGCTGATCCGTACGTCCGACAAGGTCGGCCACACCGAAGTGCAGGTCATCACCGCGAAGGAAATCCAGCAAAGCGGATACACGACGGTCGCCGATTTCCTGCGTTCGACCTCGGCCAATTCCGCCAGCAGCTGGGGCCAGACGACGATGAACAGCTCGGCCCCCGGCGGCGCCGGCATGGCGTTGCGCGGGCTCAGCGAGAAATACACGCTCGTGCTCGTCGATGGCCAGCGCGTCGCGAACTATGCGCAGTCGGTGAACTTCACCGACACGTTCTTCGACGTCAACGCGATTCCGCTGAACATGGTGGAGCGCGTCGAGATCGTCAAGACCGGCGCGGTGTCCGTCTACGGGTCGGACGCGATCGCGGGCGTCGTCAACATCATCACGAAGAAGAACTTTCAGGGCCTGCAGATCGACGGCCAACTCGGCAAGGCTCAGCATCCGGGCGACGGGCAGGGCAACTTCAGCGTACTGGCCGGCTTCGGCGATCTGAATTCGGATCGCTTCAACGTCACCGCGGCCGCCAGCTATTACCGCGATTCGGGCTCGACGCTCGGCGATCGCGACATGACGTCGGCGCAAGACTTCACGCAATATCCCGGCGGCCTGGCCGCGCCGCTCGGGCCGAACCAGCAGTCGTACTGGTCGCTGGCGGATGGCTCGAAGGTGCCGCTTTCGCCGTGCCCGCCGGGCAGCAAGACGAGCGCGACCAATTGCACGTACAACCCGGCCGCCTCGACATCGCTCGTTCCGTCCACGACGCGCCTGAACGCGAAGGTGCGCGCCACCTTCAAGATCGACGACAACACGCAGGCCTATGCGGGCTTCTGGGTGAGCCGCGATGAAACCGTCCAGTCGCAGGGGCCGGCCTCGATCTCTAGCACGACGAACGTCTACAACCCGTCGACCGGATCCGTTTCGCCGTTGCCGCGCACCGTACCGGTGAGCAACCCCTATAACCCGTTCGGCGTGCCGACGGCGATCAACCTGACCTTCCCGGCCAACGTCGTGGGGGCGGATACGATATCGACGTTCTGGATGGCGAATACCGGCGTCAAAGGCTCGTTCGACGCGGGCAGGTTCGGCGCGTGGGACTGGTCGGCCGATTACGGCCACTCGCAGAGCACGGTCGATACGACGTACAGCAACCGGATCAACGTCGCGGGCCTCGAGAACATGCTCGCCAACGGCACCTACAACTTCTCGAACCCGGGCTCCACGCCGAACGGCCTGAAGGGTGTTTTCACGGACGACGATCAGCAGGCCATCTCGAAGGTCGACAGCGTGACGGCCAAGGCTTCGACGTCGAATCTGTTCACGCTGCCCGGGGGACCCGTCGGTCTGGGCCTGGGCACCGAGTTCCGCCACGAATCGTCGACGATCAACCCGCAGACGCTCGCGTCGCAAGGCGTATCCGCGCCCGCGAACGTGCAGACGGTGGAAGGTTCGCGCAACGTCGCCGCCGCGTTCTACCAGGTCGACATTCCGATCCTGCGCAACCTGACGTTCACGCAGGCGGGCCGCTACGATCACTACAGCGACTTCGGCGGGGCGTTTTCGCCGAGCTTTGCGCTGCGTTTCCAGCCCGTGCAAATGCTGACGACGTATGCATCGTATAGTCGCGGCTTCCGCGCGCCGACCCTCGTCGAAAACTCGCAGGCCGTTTATCTCTCTCACCAGAACCTCGTCGATCCGAACGATCCGAGCGGTGTGCCGACGAAGCACTTCACGACGGAGCAAGTCGCGGGCAATCCGAATCTTCAGCCCGAGCACACGAAGAACTACAACATCGGCTTCCAGCTTTCGCCCGACGCGATGACCGATATCGGCGCGGCGTTCTACAAGGTCCGCATCGACGGCGTCATCGGCACCGACGATCCGAACGCGGTGCTCGTCGCCAACGATCCCTCCCGCGTCGTGCGCAACGCCGACGGGTCGGTGCGTTACCTCGTTCAGCATTTCGTGAACCTCGGCGCGCTCGACACCGATGGTTTCGATCTGAACTTCCGCAAGGCGCTGCGCACCAAGTACGGCACGTTCACGCTCTCGGGCGACTGGGCCTATGTGTGGCACTTCAAGCTGCACAGCCCCGGAACCGCGCCGCAGGACTTCGCCGGCAACAACCTTGCGCTGCTGCAGCCGTTCGGCGCGAGCAACCCGCGCTGGAAGGGCAATACGAGCCTGAGCTGGGACTACCGGCAACTGACCACCACGCTGACCTGGCAATACACGGGGCCCTATACGAACGCCGTGGCCGCCGAATTCGGCGACGGCGGCACGGGCTCGGTGGCGTCGTACAGCCAGTTCAACCTGATGTTCAACTACCGCGGCTTCAAGCATTGGACGATTTACGGCGGTATCACGAACCTCTTCGACAAGAAGCCGCCGTTCGACGTCGAGTGGCAAGCCGTGCCCGACATCACGGGCTATGACCAGTCGCTCTACACGGACCTTGGCCGTTTCTTCCAGGTCGGCGCGACGTACCGGTTCTGACGGCGAGGAAGCCGCCAGGCGGCAACCGGTCCCGGCGCGCGGCGCGCGCCGGGACGACGAAGGATGGGCACGGACCGGATCGGCTACATCGCGCAGAAATACAGTGGTCGAGATGCAGGTTCGATCCGCGCTTGAGGCGCACCTCGTAGGCGTCTTCGTGGTCTTCCTTCCGGACTGGCAGCCAGCCTCAAGTGCGGAGATGTAAGGTTTCGCGGCCAGCGTGCCGTGTCACGGAATGCCGCGCTGGCGCTCGGCGCGTCGTGGCTGATCGACGATTTCGAGGCGCGATCGAGCCGCCGGGGCGCATAAATCCGGTCGCGCCGGCCGGGTCATATGCCGACGCGTTGTTTCGTCGGGTTTACGCGCCAAACCGCATCATTTTCTCACCATATGAAATCGCCGAAACCCCGCGCCAGCGGGCGTTTACGCCGATCCCGGCCGGTGCATCAAAAACGATCCATTTAGCGAAGCGCGGGGAGGGGGATGCGATTTTCCGGGTGCGGGGTCGGGTGTTCGTGAGTCGGCCCCGCTGGCAAACCCGAGTCATTCGCGCGATTTCAGCCCTCTGGCGGGCTGGCAGCGCCATCGTAATCCTGCGTGCCTCGACGCGTCAGACAGGGCTAGCGGCCCGCGATCGCGTCGGTGGGAATCAAACGGCGATAGCACAATTTGCTATCATTCGATATCAAGTGATATCAAATTGTGCTATCACGAGTCTATGAAGACGAAACACGCCCGCACGCTGAGCGCGATCTACACGAAGCCGACCCTGGGCGGCATCGTGTTCGCGGATATCGAAGCATTGGTTGTCGCGTTGGGCGGCAGCATTCACGAAGGCGCCGGGTCGCGCATTGCCTTCGAGCTGAACGGGACGCGCCGATACCTGCACCGCCCGCATCCGGGCAAAGAGGCGAAGCGCTATCAGGTAGCGGATGTGCGCGAGTGGTTCAATGAAATGGGGATAAAGCCATGACCAACGCAATGACGTACAAGGGCTATTACGCCCGCGTCGACTTCGACGGCCGCGACAATATTTTTGTCGGGCATGTGCTCGGCGTCGATGACAAGATCAGCTTTCACGGCGAGACGGTCGCCGAACTGACGGACGACTTTCACGCGGCCGTCGACCATTACCTCGACGAGTGCGCACGCACGGGCCGAGCGCCGCAAAAGCCGGCGTCGGGAAAGCTGATGTTGCGCATCAATCCGGAAACGCACGCGGCCGTCGGTGTCGCGGCGGCCGTTGCAGGCAAGAGCGTAAATCAGTGGTCGGAAGAGGTGCTCGGGCGCGCTGCGCGCGAAGTGTTAGAACGCGCCGCACACGTTTGATCGAGGTCCGAAATATGACCAAAGATGTTCAATCGCGATGGTTGGTTTGGCCAAAACGGGCGCTATACACGGCGACAAATGCCGGCCTCTTTTTCGTGGGAGCCGCTAACCTCGGCGATCTGGTCGGCACGCTCGACGAAGCGAAGAAAATGCAGAACGAGCGCGCGCATCACGGCGTTCGGGCTCGGCGGCCACGCGACCAAAGACGCTGAAAAGTACGTTCGCGCCATGAACACGATGGGCGTCAGCACGTCCGACAACATGACGTTGATGCGCGACGCGTGGTCGATCTTCGCCGACGAGCATCACGCTCAAATGGTCATGCCGACGCTGTCGAAGATGAAGTTTGCTAGCGATTCAATTTGACATAATCAACATTATCGTCGGTTTTGGTTGTAGCAGCCATATCCTAATGTCGTGTTCTGGCTATTTACAGATGTCGTGTTTTTGACTGCTGGCATGCTGGACGGCTCGTTGAGTAAGCCCGGGAGCCGACCATGCAGCCAGCCGGATTGGTGACACTGACGATGCGAGAGCTTGATCGACTCAAGGTAATCCAGGCCGTGGTGGACACGGGCTTGAAGCCTGGGCGTGCGGCTGAACGGCTGGGCCTGAGCGTGCGCCAGGTGGAACGGCTGATCATCCGATATCGAGAGCAAGGAGCCAGCGGCGTAGCTTCGGGCCGTCGCGGCCGGCCGGGCAACCGCAAGCTCGACGCCGGGCTGGCGTTACGTGCCCTGACCGTTATTCGCGAGCGCTACGCTGATTTCGGGCCGACGCTGGCGTGCGAGAAGCTCTGGGAGTGCCACGGCATTCGGCTGGCCAAGGAGACGGTCAGGAGGCTGATGACGGACGCGGGCTTGTGGATTCCACGTCGACAGCATCCGCTGAAGGTTTATCAGTTGACCGTCTGGCTGAAATCACTTTTAAATAGCCGGCAGGCGGACATCTGAATCCTGGTATGACACGCGTTGTCAAACCCGGATTCAGGCGATGCGAAACACGGAGTTGAATCGTAGTCCAAATTGTTTCAGTGTCGACCATCCTCTGCGCGATCGCGTCGCGCTCGACCGCACGCACGCAGGCGGCCGCCGCACCCTTCGCCGCACCGATACGCCGGATGTCCAGCGTCGGTGAATCGATCGGCCTCGTATCCCGGGCCGTCGAGATCCCCCTGAACCGTCCATTCACCCTGCAACTACCACTACTGCCAGTACCTGCGCTGTCCGTGGCCCCTTAATCTTGTCGTCACCACTGGCGCGCCGTCGAAGGCCGCGCCGCTTCGACCGGGGACACGAAAGATGCCATTTGACTGGACGCAGGAGCAGCACGCGACGCGTACGCGGTTTCGCCATATCGGCGCGGGGATCGCCGCCGCCGTCGCACATGACGGCAACGCGCCCGCCCGATTCGACGAAGCCGGCTGGACGCGGCTCGGGCACGAAGGATTGTGGGACATGATCGTGCCGGAGACGTATGGAGGCGACGGTCACGGCTGGTGGCATTTTTCCGCGGCGCTGGAAGGGCTTGCATCGTCGATCCGCCGTCCGGCGCTGCTGCTGTCGGTGATCGCGCAGGCCGGCATGGTGCGCGCGCTCGAGCGACATGGCACGGCGGCGCAGCAGGACCGCTATTTCGGCGCGATCCTGCGCGGCGAACTGAGCGCGACCGCGATTGCCGAGCCGGGCACCGGCACCGACGTGCGCAGTATCGCGACGACGCTCGTCGAGCACGGCGACGGCTATCGGCTGACCGGCAGCAAATTCAATATCGCGCATGCACCGCTTGCGCGTTTCATCCTCGTCGTCACGCGCATCGAAACGCCGGGTCGGCGCAACACCGCGCTCGTGATCGTCGATCGCGACCAGCCGGGCATGACGGTGGCCGCGCCCGACCGCAAGCTCGGCCTCGACGACCTGCCCACCGGCGCGCTGCATTTCGACGACTGTCCGATCATGCGCGGCCAACTGCTCGGCGAACCGGGTGCCGGGCTCGGCAACCTGATCGACATCATCTCGCTCGGCCGTCTCTATTACGGCCTCGTCGCCGCCCAGGTGACGGCGCCCTATCTGCGCGATGCGATCGGCTATTGCCGCGAGCGACGCAGCTTCGACAGCACGATCGACACGCATCAGTACGTGCAGCGCCGCCTCGTGGACCTGCAGATCGGTATCGAGCGCGGCACGTGGCTCGCGCGCGGCGCGCTCGCGCAGTTGCTGACGGACCATCCGCAAGCGTTGATGACGTGCTCGATCGCGAAGCTGGTCGGCGCTCAGGATCTCGTCGACAGCGCGCTCGGCCTCGTGCGGCTGTACGGCAGCCTCGGCTACCAGGCCGGGCCGGTGGCCGCGTTCGCCTCGGACGCGCTGGGCTTCATGAGCGTCGGCGGCACCGAGGAAATGCATCGCAAGAACATCTTCAACCAGATGATGCGCGCTGGCTGATCGCCCGCGCCATCGCCACGCGTACCACGCGCCCTACAGGAAACCACGCATGACACCGACGAACCGACGCCCTTCCCGCCTGCGCCGCTCCTGGCTGTTTCTCGCCGGCGCCGATCACGATGCGCTCGTTGACGGCACCGCGAGCGGTGCGGACGTCCTGATCCAGGAACTGGAAACCTTTACTCCTCCCGACCGGCGCCCGGCCGCGCGCGAACTGAGCGAGCGGGTGCTCGCGGGCTGGCGCGATGCCGGCGTGCTGGCGTCCGTGCGCGTGAATCCGCTCGACGCGGGCGGCATCGACGACCTGCGCGCCGCGATGCGCGGGCGCCCGGACATCGTGATGATGTCGTACGTCGCGACGCCCGAGCAGGTCGTCGCGCTCGACGAAGCCGTCACACGTTTCGAGCGCGAGTACGGCATCGCGCCGGGCTCGACCGAGCTCGTGCCGAACGTCGAGACGACGCTCGGTCTCGTGAACACGATGGCGATCGCGCGCTCGAGCCCGCGTGTATCGGCCGTGCTCGTCGCGACCGAGGACATGGTGGCCGACATGGGCGCCGAGCGCACCCGTGCGGGTCGCGAGCTCGACTACGTGCGCTCGCGCTTTCGCGTCGAATGCGCGGCGGTCGGCGTGACCGCGATCGACTGCCCGTACAGCTATGCCGACAACGAAGGTGCTGAACTCGACATGCGCGTGTCGCGTGGCCTCGGCTATCAGGCGAAAGCGATCGTCAACGCGCAGTTCGTGCCGGTCGTCAATCGCGTACTGACGCCGACGGCCGACGAAGTCGCCCTCGCCCGCCGCGTGATCGACGCGTTCGACCACGCGCGGCGCGCCTCCGGCGGCCGTCGCGTTGCCGCCGCCGTCGTCGACGGCTTCCTCGCGGAAGTCCCCGACTATCTCGCCGCGCATCGGTTGATCGCCCGCGCGACGCAATTCGGCATCGCATGAGTGTCGCCATGGATACGATCGCAACGCGCCTGAAGGCGCTGAAAACGCTCGCCCACGCTGCGCCGCACGTGGCGACCGACAACTGGGCCGGCACGCCGCACGCGCAGTTCGAACGCTGGCTCGACGAGGCCGTGACCGCCGGCGCACTGGAACCGCAAGTAACGACGCTGTCGACGGTCCACCCGGACGGACGGCCCGATGCGCGGTCCGTCGTGCTGCTGAATGTGGACGCTCGCGGCTGGCATTTCGCGGCGAACGCGCGCAGTCCCAAGGGGCGCCAGCTCGCGAACCGGCCGTTCGCGGCGCTGACTTTCTACTGGCCGGTGATCGCGAGCCAGATCCGGCTGAGCGGCCCGGTCGAGCGGTTGCCGGCCGCCGAAGGCCATGCCGATTTCGCGGGTCGCCCCGAGCGGTCGCGCGCGAGCATTCTGGCCGGACGGCAAAGCGAACGGCTCGACGATCCCGCCGACCTGACGCGTGCGATCGACGCGCAGCTCGAGCGTCTGGCCGCCGATCCCGCGCTCGTGTCGGAGGACTGGCACCTGTATGCGCTGGCGCCCGACGAAGTCGAGTTCTGGCGGGCCGACAGTTCGCGCCGTTTCGCGCGGCAGGCTTACCGTCGCGCCGGCGCGCGCTGGGAACGGTGTGCGCTATGGCCGTGATGTCCGCCGAACCGCCGTCGCTGCCGCGCGACGGCATGCATGACCGCCTGCACGACGACACGCGGCTCGCGCACGCGGGCCGCGACAGCGCCGCGTGGCACGGCTTCGTCAATCCGCCCGTCTACCATGCGTCGACCGTGCTCAGCCCGACGGTGTCGGATTTGCTGAACCGCACGCAGCCGTATATCTACGGCCGTCGCGGCACGCCGACGACGGAAGCGCTCGAGCGCGCGGTGACGAGCCTCGAGGGGGGAGCCGGCGCGGTGCTGTGCCCGTCGGGCCTGTCCGCGTGCACGCTCGCGCTGCTGTCGTGCCTGAAGCCTGGCGACCATCTGCTGATGACCGCATCGGTCTACGGCCCGGTGCGTCACGCATGCGAAGGCGTGCTTGCGCGGCTCGGCGTCGAGACGACGTGGTACGGCGGCAGCACGTCCGTCGCAGCCGCGTTTCGTCCGAACACGCGCGCGCTGTACGTCGAAGTGCCCGGGTCCTACACGTTCGACATGCACGACATCCCTGCCCTCGTGCGGCTCGCGCACGCACACGGCGCCCAGGTCATCGCGGACAACAGCTGGGCCACGCCGCTGTTCTTTCAGCCGCATGCGTTCGGGATCGACCTGTCGATCCAGGCCGCCACCAAGTATCTGGTCGGGCACTCGGATGCGATGCTCGGCACGGTGTCGGCCAGCGCGCGCGCGTGGCCCGCGTTGAAGCAACTGCATGGCGATCTCGGGCTGTGCGCGGGCCCCGACGACGTGTATCTCGCGCTGCGCGGGTTGCGCACCCTCGGCGTGCGGTTACGGCAGCACCAGCGCAACGCGCTCGCGGTCGCGAGCTGGCTCGACGGGCGTCCCGAGGTGCAGCGCGTGCTGTATCCGGCCTTGCCGGGCGACGACGGGCACGCGCTGTGGCGCCGCGATTTCCGTGGCGCGTCGGGGCTGTTCTCGGTCGTGCTGCAGCCGGCTCCCGCGCACGCGATCGACGCGTTGCTCGATCACCTGACGCTGTTCGGGCTCGGCTATTCGTGGGGCGGCTACGAGAGTCTCGCGCTGCCGTTCGAGCTGGATGCGCACGGCCTCGCGGCGCGCTGGCCGTCCGGCAGCCGCGGCGTGCGCCTGCACATCGGGCTCGAGGATCCGGACGACCTGATCGCCGACCTGGCGGCTGGCCTCGATCGCTACGCGGCATGCGCGTCGATCGCCGCCTGCGAGGATGCGTCGCGATGCTGACCGTCTGGGGCCGCCGCACGTCGTTCAACGTGCAGAAGGTGTTGTGGCTGATCGGCGAGCTCGGCCTGCCCTACCGGCATATTCCGGTCGGCGGCGAGCACGGCTCGCTGCAGACGCCCGCGTTCGCGGCGCTGAATCCGACCTGCCGGATTCCAGTGATCGACTGGGACGGCGACGTCGTATGGGAGTCGCACACGATCCTGCGCTATCTGGCCGCGCGGGTGCCGAACAATCCGTTTTGGTGTCGCGACACGTTCGCACGTTCGCGCGCGGAGCGCTGGATGGACTGGTCGCAGACCGCGCTCGAACCCGACGTGATGACCGGATTGTTCTGGGCACTCGTGCGAACGCCACCGGAGCGGCGCGACGATGCGATCGTGCGCGACAAGGCCGCGCGCAGCGCCATGCATTACCGGCTGCTCGACCGGCTGCTGTCGACCCAGCCGTTTCTCGGCGGCGCGACGCCGGGCTTGGCCGACATTCCGGCCGGCGCGACGCTGTTCCGCTATTTCTCGCTCGACGTCGAGCGGCCGCCGCTGCCGCACGTCGAGGCCTGGTACGCCCGCCTGTGCCGACGGCCCGCCTACCGCGAACAGGTGATGGTGTCGTTCGACGCGTTGCGCGGCCAGCCGGGCTGATCTTCTACCGACTCTTCTACCGACCACACGACATGACGCACTCCGCACTTCGTCCGATCCTGATCGTGCTGCATCGCGAACAGTCGAGCCCCGGCCGGATCGGCCGGCTGCTCGCCGCGCGCGGCCATCCGCTCGACATCCGCCGTCCGCCGCTCGGCGATCCGTTGCCGACGACGCTCGCCGACCATGCCGGCGCCGTGGTGTTCGGCGGCCCGATGAGCGCCAATGACGGCGATCGCTGGATCCGCGACGAGATCGACTGGATCGGCGTGCCGCTGCGCGAGGCGGCGCCGTTTCTCGGCGTCTGCCTCGGCGCGCAGATGATGATCCGCCATCTGGGCGGTCGCGTGAGCGCGCATCGGGACGGACGCGCGGAAATCGGCTACTGGCCGATCGCCGCGACGCCGGCCGGCCGGCGGCTCGGTTCATGGCCGTCGCACGTGTACCAGTGGCATCGCGAGGGCTTCGAGCGCGTTGCCGGGCTCGAGATTCTCGCGACGGGCGAGCATTTCGAGAACCAGGCCGTCCGTTACGGGTCGTGCGCGTACGGTGTCCAGTTCCATCCGGAAGTGAGCTATCCGATGATGCGGCGCTGGAGCACGGCCGCCGCGCACAAGCTCGCGGCGCCCGGCGCGCAGGATCTCGCGACGCAGGCGAGCGAAGGCTGCCGCCACGACCGCTCGACGGCCGCGTGGCTCAGCGCGTTTCTCGACCGTTGGCTCGACGAGACGCCGGCATCAGGTCGGCACCGTCACGTCGGAGATGCTGATCAGCCCCCACTCGACCGCGCGCAGCACGGCTTCGTGCCGACGTGACACGTTGAACTTGCGGCGAATGTTCATGAAGTGGAAGTTGATGCACGACTCGGTCACGTTCAGGATGTGGCCGATTTCCCATGAGGTCTTGCCGGCCGCATGCCAGCGCAGGCACTCGACCTCCCGCCGGCTGAGGCGCGGCACGCTGTCGGGCGGTGCGTGGCAGCGCGTGCCGGCGATCGCTTCGCATGCGATGTCGCGCAACAACGTAAGCGCGGCCAGATGCCGGTCGCAGCGCTCGCGCGTGGCGGCGAGATCGTCCGCGCTTGCGCACGACAGCATGCCGACCTCCCCCTTCGGGCCGCGCACGGGCAGCACGACGCCGCTGCGCATGCCGTACGCGGCCGCCGCTTCGTAGCACGGCCGTTGCCCGGGCAATCCGAACAGCGCGTCGTCCCAGACGAGCGGCAGCGCCGAACGAAAGCAATGCTGCAGCATCGGGTCGATGCGGTCGAACTGCCGCTGCCGGTACAGCGCCGTCCAGCCCGGCACGCCGCTGCTCCACTTGCGCGCGAGATCGAACGATGCGCCGGTAAACGGCAACACGATCAGTACGACCTTGTCGAATCCCATGCCGGCGGCCGCGTCGGTCATCCGCTGCCATGACGCGTCCGTGTCGCCGGGTACCAACCATTTCAGACAATCCAGTCCTTTCATACAAGCCACCCCGTTTATTCGTTGAAATCTTCAATCAGGCGGACTTGCGCAACCGGTTCGAGGCGTTGCGCGCGAACGGGCCGCGCTAGACCGCCTCGGTCAGTCGTCGCCGACCCGCCTGCTTCGCGTCATCCAGCGAAGCCGCGACGTCGAACGGAATCCCGAACGCCTTTTCGATGCCGGACGCGTTGGCGATGGCCGCTTCACGCTCGTTCGGGTCCGGTTCGACCGACACGAGCGCGCGGCAGACCGCGGCGAGCGCGGCGCGGTTTTGCTTGAGCCACATGCCGCGCTCCTTGCGGTCGTCGTGCGGCTCGTCGGGGCGGGCCGGCGGAAAGATCATGACAAACGGCTCGCCGTGCCGCATCAGCGCGTGCATGTCGTCGAGCCAGCGTTGTGCGTAGCCGCGGGATGCGATTGCATCGTTGCGCACGACGACGAGCGGAAATTCCGCGACGTCGAATACGGCGAGCGTCGCCAGTGCGGGCGGCGTATTTCCGGCGTGGTGGGTAGGCATCGGGTCAATCTCCATCGAATTGAACAGCATGGGTCGGAACGGGCCGCGCAGCACTCGCTTCATCGTTTGGCGGCGGCGCCGGGGCCGAACGGCGGGCGGGCGAGCCACACCACCGCGATCACGGCGAGATACACGCAACCGAGCGCGAACGACACGTCGTTGAACGAAATCTGGTACGCCTGCGCATCGACCAGGTTGCCGAGCAGCGCCGCCGCGCGTTGCGGATCGCCGCCGCCGAGCTGCGCGAGCTCGGCGCGAACGGACGGATCGAACTTGCTCACGTGTTCGCTGAGCTGCGCGTGATGCAGGATCGCGCGCCGGTCCCACAGGAACGACGTGATCGACACGGCGAAGCTCGCGCCGAGCGTACGCAGGAACGTCGACAGGCCGGAGCCCGCGGCGATTTCGTCCGGCTTCAGGTCGGACAGCAGGATGCTGTTGATCGGCATGATGAACAGCGCGAGGCCGAGGCCCTGCAGCAACTGGATCAGCGCGATGTGCGTGAAGTCGACGTCGGGCACGAAGCCCGCGCGCAGGAACGACGACGTACCGAGGATCGCGAACGCGCAGCACACGAGCACGCGCATGTTGAAGCGCGGCGCGTACTTGCCCATGAACGGCGTCATCAGCACGGGGATCACGCCCATCGGCGCGACGGCCAGCCCGGCCCAGAACGCCGTATAGCCGAGCGTGCGCTGCAGCCACTGCGGCACGATCACGTTGACCGCGAAGAACGCCGAGTACGCGAGCACGAGCGTCAGCGTGCCGGCCGCGAAGTTGCGATGCGCGAACAGCCGCAGGTTCACGATCGGGTTCGGCTCGTTGAGCTCCCAGATCAGGAACAGCAGGATCCCGAACGCGGCGACCACGGACATCACGACGATGAACGTCGAGTTGAACCAGTCGGCCTCGTTACCCTTGTCGAGCACGATCTGCAGCGCGCCGACGCCGACGACGAGCGCGGCGAGACCGACATAATCGACGCGCGCGGCGACCGTCGTCTCGACGCGCGCGCGCATCTGCGCGAACACGCACATCGCGGCGAATACGCCGATCGGAAGATTGATCAGGAACGCCCAGCGCCACGAGTAATGTTCCGTCACCCAGCCGCCGAACACGGGGCCGGCGATCGGCGCGACGACGGTGACCATCGCGATCATCGACAGCGCGAAGCCGCGCCGCTGCGGCGGGTAGATCGACAGCATCAGCGCCTGGGTGGTCGGGATCATCGGGCCGGCCACGAGGCCCTGCAGCGCGCGGAACGCGACGAGCTGCGGCAGGTTCTGCGCGAGGCCGCACAGCAGCGACGCGAACGTGAACGCCAGCGTCGCCCACACGAACAACCGCACTTGTCCGACGCGCTTGACGAGAAACCCGGTCAACGGCAAGGCGATCGCATTGCTGACCGAGAACGTCGTGACGACCCATGCGCTCTGCGTCGTGCTGACGCCGAAGTTGCCGGCGATCGTCGGCAGCGAGACGTTCGCGACGGTGCCGTCGAGCACCTGCATGAACACCGCGAGCGCGAGGCCGAACGTCGTCAGCGCGACGCTCGACGGACGAAAGCCGGCGTCCGCGGCCGGCATCGGGCCGCTCATCGCACACGCTCCGCACGCACCGCCGCCGGCAGGTTCGCATGCACGATGTCCGCGATCAGGCTGTCGGCGCGCGCGAGCTCGCCGCGGTACACGTCGGTCCGAAACACCGGCGAATCCTGCTCGCGACGCGACAGCATCGCGCCGCTACGGTCGTGCTGGTCGACGCGCGCATGCATCGACAGGCCGATGCGCAGCGGATGCGCGTCGAGTTGCGACGGATCCGTCAGTTCGATGCGCACCGGCAATCGCTGCACGATCTTGATCCAGTTGCCGGTCGCGTTCTGCGCGGGCAGCAGCGAGAACGCGCTGCCGGTGCCGACACCGAGGCTCTGCACGCGGCCCGTATACCGCACGGCGTCGCCGTACAGGTCGGCCGTCAGTTCGACCGGTTGCCCGATCCGCATGTGCTCGAGCTGTTTTTCGGTGAAGTTCGCGTCGACCCACAGCTCGCGCAGCGGTACGACCGCGAGCAGCGGCACGCCGGGCGACACGCGCTGCCCGACCTGCACCGTGCGCTTGGCGACGTAGCCGGTGACGGGCGCGACGATGTCGGTGCGCGCACGGGCAAGATAGGCGGCGCGCAACCGCGACGCCGCGGCTTGCACGTCGGGATGCGACGCGACCGCGGTGTCGTCGACGAGCGCCTTGCTCGTCTGGTGCTGTTCGCTCAAGGTCGCGAGCGCGCTTTGCGCGGCGGCGTACGCGCTTTGCGCGGACGTCAGCGTGTCGAGCGCATGGGCGAGCTCCTCGCGCGAGATCGCGCCGGAGCGGCCGAGATCCTCGCGGCGCCGGTAGTCGGCCCTTGCCTTGTCGAGCGCGGTGCGCCGCGCGTCCAGGTCGGCGCGTGCGCCGTCGATGCTGTTCGCGAGCCCGCGCTCGTTGCTGTACAGGCCGCGCACCTTGCGCACGGTGGCCGCGAGATCGGCCTGCGCGGCCGCGAGCGCGATCTGCGCGTCGCTCGCGTCGAGACGGACGAGCGGCGTGCCGGCACGGACGAGGTCGCCGTCGTCCGCGTCGATCGACACGACGGTGCCCGTCACCTGCGGCGTCAGATCGACGACGTTGCCTTGCGCGTACGCGTTGTCGGTGGACTCGTACCAGCGGCCGACGATTCCGTACCAGATACCCCACCCGGCGATGCCGACCGCGAACGCGGCGACGAGCGCACGTACGAGATGCTTGCGTCTGGCGGGCGGCGGCGTGGCCGGTGCGGCGCCGCCCGGCGCCGGTTGCGTGCGGGCGTCCGCCCCACCTGGCGCGCGTGGCGCACCGGTGTGGTCGGCCGACGGGTGCTGGCGGGCACTGGCGGGATCGGCGGCTGCGGGCCGCGCGGGAGTCTGCAGGGTGTTGTCGCTGCTCATGGTTCGATATCAAGGACGGTTGGAAGGCGTGGCGGCAAGCGCAACGTCGTCGGGCTCGGCGCGAAAGCCGCCGCCGAGGGCTGCAACGAGCTGCAGCGACTGGTCCGCGCGCTGGGCGCGCAACGCGGCGACCTCGCGGCTCGCGATCAAGAGCTGCTGGCGCACGACGAGCGCGTCGAGGTAACTGCCGACGCCGGCCCGGTAGCGCGCGTCCGCGAGCCGCCATGCGTCGGTGGCGGCATCGAACGCGCGCTGTTGCGCATCGGCCTGCACGGCGAGCGCATGCAACCGGTGCAGATCGTCGGCCACCTCGCCGATCGCGCCGATCAGCGTCTTGTTGTAGCTGGCGACCGCGACGTCGTATTGCGCGTCGCGCTTGCGCAGCACGCCGCGCCGTTCGCCGCCGTCGAAGATCGGCAGGCTCACGGCCGGGCTGACGTTGTAGGTGCGCGAGGCGGCCTGGAACAGCGATGCGCCGCCGCGCGTTGCAAAACCGATCAGCGCGGTGAGACTCACGTCGGGCAGGAAGTCCGCGCGGGCGGCCTCGACGTTGCGGCTCGCGACCTCCACCCGCCAGCGTGCGGCGACGAGATCGGCGCGCCGGCCGAGCAGCGCGGCCGGCAAGTCGGCCGGCACCGCGAGCGCGGCGGCGGGCAGCGGCGCAGGCCGCGCGAGCGCGAGGCCGCGATCGGGGCCTGCGCCGAGCAGGATCGCGAGCGCGATGCGCGCGCTGTCGACCGCCTGGGCCGCGCGTGCCTGTTCGCGCATCGCGGTCGCGACTTCGCTTTCCGCCTGGCGCTGCTGCGCGACGTTGTCGATGCCTTTCGTGACACGCTGCCGCGTCAGCGACAGCGCTTCGCCGGCGCGGTCGTATTCGGCCTGCGCGACGTCCTGCTGATCGAACGCATAGGCGAGATTCACGTAGGCCCGCGCGACGTTGACGGACAGCAGCACGCGCGCGGCCCGCGCATCGATCCGTGCGGCCCGCGCTTCGCCGAGCGCGGCTTCCCACGCCGCGCGGCGGCCGCCCCACAGATCGAGATCCCAGCTCAGGCCGAGATTGATCTCGCGCGTGTGGCTGAAGAAACCACCGCCCTCCCCCGCCGAGAATTGCGTGCCGGACGTTCGCTCGCCTTTCGCGCTTGCACGGCCGACGAGGTGCGGCAGCCGGGCGGCCTGCGCTTCGATCACGAGCGCCTGCGCCTCGCGCGCACGCGCATCGGCGGTCGCGAGATCGGGATTGCCGGCAAGCGCTTCGTCGATCAGCGCATTCAGTTGCGCATCGTTCAGCGCAACCCACCAGTCGGCGGCCGGCCAGTCGCCGGCCGGCGCATGCGCGAGGCTGCGCGATGCGGCGAGCGTATCGGCGCCGCGCAGCGTGCCGGCGGGCGCGAGCCCGTCGCGGCTCGCGCAGGCGCCTAGCAAGGCGAGCGCCACGGCGACGGCCATGCGCGACAAGGTGCGCAGCGTGACGGCATCGCGTGGCGAGGGAGCAAGTGCTGCATGCATCGCGTTCCTCTGCTTCGTTTGGGTTTGAACACGACTCGCATTGTTGGACGCTCGCGGGCAAAGCTGATAATGTTGTTTAGACAAAAAATAATGAATTCCGGCCATGCCCATCCGAGACGCTTCTCCCGCCCGCGCAGTGCAGCGCGCCAACGCCGATCCGAGCGAACGCGCGGACGGCCCGTCACTGATCGCCGTCTGGGGCGAGGACGACGGCAGCAACGCCTACCAGCTCGGCACGCGAGAGGTCGACTGGCACAGCCATCTGCGCGGCCAGGTGTTCTGCGTCGAAAGCGGGTTCGCGCACGTGCGCACGCCGCACGGTTCGTGGCTGCTGCCGCCGCATCGCGCGGGCTGGATTCCGCCGGGAGAGCAGCACAAGGTCAGCATCAGCGGTGCGTTGAGCGGCTGGAGCGTCGTGATCGCACCGGCCGCGAGCCGCCGGATGCCCGATCAGCCGTGCGTGATCGCGATCACCGAACTGATGCGCGCACTCGTGCGGCGCGCGGTGTCGTGGGCCGACCAGGATCGGCTCGACATCGAGCAGGCGCGCATGAGCGTCGTGCTGCTCGACGAGATGCGCCGCGCGCCGCACGAACCGCTGCACTTGCCGATGCCGCACGACCGGCGGTTGCTGCGGATCGCCAACGCGATCCTCGGGCAGCCGCACGATGGCCGCACGCTCGACGCGTGGGCCGAATGGGCCGGGCTGTCCGCCCGCACGCTGAGCCGGCTGTTCGTCGCGGAAACCGGCACGAGCTTCGCGCAGTGGCGGCAGCAGGCGCGGCTCACGCATGCGCTCGAACGTCTGGCGAACGGCGACAGCGTCGCCAACATCGCGGACGCGCTCGGCTATGCGACGCCGAGCAATTTCATCGCGATGTTCCGTCGCGCGTTCGGCGATTCGCCTGCCCATTACTTCGCGAAGCGCAAGCAGCCGTAATGCCGCACGGCCCCTATCACCCCTGCCAGTACTGCGCGCGCATCGACGTCGCTATAGTCGCCGTGCGACCGGCCGGTCGGTCGCCCAATGTGACCTGTGGAGGGTGTCGATGTCGAATGCCGTCGGATCGGACAACACGCCGATCGTCTCCGAGCAGCAGCTCGCCGATCATCTGGCCGCCGGCTGCAAGCCGGCCGCGCAGTTCCGGATCGGTACCGAGCACGAGAAGTTCGTCGTTTCCCGCGCGACGCACGCGGCTGCGCGATATGAAGGGCCGTCCGGCATCGCCGCGGTGCTGGCGCGGCTGCGCGGCGACGGGACGCCGATCGTCGATGCCGGGCAGACCGTCGGCGTGATTCAGCGCGACGGCGCCGCGATCTCGCTCGAGCCGGCCGGCCAGCTCGAACTGTCGGGTGCGCCGCTCGATACGCTGCACGACACGCATGCCGAACTGCATGCGCACCTCGCCGCGGCCCGTGCGGCATGCGATCCGCTCGGCCTGCGCTGCGTGCCGCTCGGCTTTCACCCTCACCTGTCGCGCGATGCGCTGCCGTGGATGCCGAAACAGCGCTACGCGATCATGCGGCGCTACATGCCGCGCGTCGGCACGCGCGGGCTCGACATGATGCAGCGCACCTGCACCGTGCAGGCCAACCTCGATTTCGCATCGGAAAGCGACATGGCGCGCAAGATGCGCGTCGCGCTCGCGTTGCAGCCGGTCGCGACCGCGCTGTTCGCGAATTCGCCGTTCCGCGACGGCCGCCCGTCGGGCCTGCTGTCGACGCGTGCGCACACGTGGCTCGATACCGACGAGGATCGCTGCGGCGTGCCCGCGCTGTTCCTGTCGCGCAGCTTCGGCTTCGAGCGCTACGTGAACTGGCTGCTCGACAACGTGCCGATGTATTTCGTGCGGCGCGGCGATCGTTATGCGGATGCGACCGGGCACACGTTCCGCGATTTCATGCGGCGGCGCATTCCGCATCTCGAAGGCGAGACGCCGACGCTGGGCGATTTCGCGGACCATCTGACGACGGTGTTCACCGAGGTACGGCTGAAGCGCTATCTCGAGATGCGCGGCGCCGATGCCGGCTCGCCCGGCATGATGGTCGCGCTGTCCGCGTTCTGGACCGGCCTGCTGTACGATCCGGCCGCGCTGTCGGACGCCGCGACGCTGGCTGCCGCGATCGACCGCGGCACCTTGCTTACGCTGCGTCGCGACGTGCCGCGTACCGGGCTCGATACGCCGGTCGACGGCCGGTCATTGCGCGCGATCGCGGCCGATGCGCTCGCGATCGCGCGTCGCGGCCTGCGCGCGCGGACGCGCATCGATGCGGCCGGCCGCGATGAATCGATGTATCTCGCGCCGCTCGACGAGATCGTCGCCGGCGCGCCGACCCAGGCCGAACACTGGCTGGCCCGCTATCGCGACGCGTGGGCCGGCGACGCGACGCGGATCCATGACGAAGCCGCCATCTGAGCGCGTCGCGCCGGGCCGTTCACGCGCAGCAGGCGAGCAGCGGCTCGTGAGCGAACTCGGCGCCGAGCGGCAGCGCGTGGCCGCGTCGCCGCGTACGGACGGCGTGCGCGAGCGTCTCGAACAGCTGTGCGGTATCGGCGAACGACAGGCACGCGTCCGTGATGCTCTGCCCATAGCGCAGCGGTACGCCGGGCACGAGATCCTGCCGCCCTTCGATCAGGTTCGACTCGATCAGCACGCCGACGATGCGCGTATCGCCGGCCGCCACCTGCGCGGCGACTTCCGCGCCGACCGCGAGCTGATTCCGGTACTGGCGGCGGCTGTTGCCGTGACTGACGTCGATCATCACGCGCGGTGCGAGGTGCGCGGCCGTCATGCGCTCGCACGCGGCATTCACGGCGGCCGCGTCGAAATTCGGCTCGCGGCCGCCGCGCAGCACGACGTGCGTATGCGGATTACCGGACGACGCGGCCGCGCATAGCCGGCCGCCCGCATCGATCGACAGGAAGCGGTGCGCGTGCGCGGCCGCGCGCATCGCATCGACGGCGATCTGGACATTGCCGTCGGTACCGTTCTTGAAGCCGATCGGGATCGGCAGCGACGACGCCAGCTCGCGATGCACCTGCGATTCCACGGTGCGCGCGCCGATCGCGCCCCACGCGACCAGATCGGCCAGGTAGCGCGGCGACAGCGGATCGAGCAACTCGGTCGCGGCCGGCATTTCCGCGCCGTTGATGTCGCACAGCAACGCGCGGGCCGTGTGCAGTCCGACGTCGATCCGGTCGCTGCCGTCCAGCAGCGGATCGTTGATCAACCCCTTCCAGCCGACCGTCGTGCGCGGTTTCTCGAAATACACCCGCATCACGATTTCCAGTTCGTCCGCAAAGCGCGCGCGTTGCAGCGCGAGCCGCGCCGCGTAGTCGCGTGCGGCGTCCGGATCGTGTATCGAGCACGGGCCGGCGATGACCACGAGCCGGTCGTCCGTGCCGTCGAGCACGTCGACGATCGCGCGGCGGGTCGTATGAACGGTGCGCGACGCGCGCCACGCCGGCGGCAGTGCGTCGGCCAGATCCGCGGGGGACGGCAAGCGCAGCACGGCGTCGCGGTTTGTCGTCCAGGCGTTTGCATGCATGGGGACTGCCCTCCTGTCGATAATTAACGAGATTTTTTACTACAGCGCGACTGTATTGAATGGTGCTTTCGGCGCGCAACTAACATAGTTATCAGTATCTAATTCATAACCTTATGAATGTGAAGAATAAGCGTCGGATTCGATAATCGGGGGTCCGGCAATTTGCTGCTATCGGGGCGTGGAATGGGGCGTTCATTCGGTTTTCATTTGAAAACGCGGATGCGATTGTTGCACGGCAATGCGCGCACGTACGGCATTTTTACCAAGCTTCGCTATTCGTTCTGATAGTGGCGGCCAGATAGTCGTTCGATTAATTTTCGGATGCCCGACAGGCCATTCGGGCTCGAAAATATAAATCAACCCAGTCATTGCGGAGAGTCATCATGTCGAAACGACATTACGAAACCCCCATTCACGTCAAGTATCGCGATACGGATTCGATGGGGCATGTGAGCAGTCCCGTCTATTACGACTATCTGCAGCATTCGTATCTCTGCTACATGTTCGACCTGCTCGGCCTGCCGCGCAGCGAGAAACTGCCGCACATCATGGTGAAGACACAGTGCGAATACCTCGCGCCCGCCCAGTTCGGCGACAACCTGACCGTTCGCTCGAGCATCGTGCGCTTCGGCAGCAAGAGCTTCGATCTCGAACACCTGATGGAGCGCGACGACCAGACCATCGTCGCGCGCGGCGTGTCGACGCACGTGATGTTCGATTACGCGAACAACACGACGCTGGCCGTGCCCGACGAATTCAAGACGCGCGTGCTCGAATTCCAGGGGTCGCTGTAATGGGGGCGCGCCTGCTCGGGAGCGGCACGTGAGCTGCACGGTGGCGCGCGCCCGGCGCCGGATCGGCGCGATCGTCGAGCGGCGGGACGATCGCGCGATCGTGATCGTCAGGCATGCGGCGCAGGCATTGCTCGAGCCGGCGACGCTCGAGCGGCACCGCGCGCTCGCATGCCGCCATGAGGACGAGCTGGAGGTGCTGCTGCAGCCGTGCGGTGGCGTGCACGACGGCGTGCGGCCGCTGCTCGGTCGGCTGCGGGACGCCGGCGTAGCCGTGGCGCTCGACGCGGCGACGGTGGCCCACGACGCGTCGCTGCTCGAATTCGCGAGCTGGGTCACACGGTGTACGACGCCCGACGGTTCGGCGGCGGCACCCGACGACACGGCCGTGCCCGGCGGTGCGCTGCTCTACGGGCTGGTCGTGCGGTGGCGCGATCTGCACGGCAGGTGGCGGCGGCCGGGGCGCGACGCGGAGCCTGAACGCACGCCGCGGACCATCGCGGCGGACGCGGCCGAGCACCTCGTGGCCGGCGATCCCGACGCGCCGGTGCTCGGCGCGCTGCTCGACGCCGATGACGCGTCGACCGGCGCGGCGCTCGACACGTTGTCGGACGCGGTGCGCGCGCGACGGATCTGTCTGGCGACGCGGGCGCGCTGGCCGCTCGCGCGACGGCTATGAGCGGCGTGGTCGCGCCGGCTGGCGGGCGCGCGTTCCTGGTCGGCATGATGGGTGCGGGCAAGTCGACGCTTGGCCGCGCGCTCGCGGCTTCGCTCGGCTGGGCGTTCGCCGACAGCGACGACGAGATCGAACGGCGCACGGGGCGCTCGGTCCCCGCGCTGTTCGATGTGGTCGGCGAAGGCGGCTTTCGGCTGCTCGAAACGCAGATCGTCGACGAGCTGACGCAGCGCACGAACGTGGTCGTCGCGACCGGCGGCGGCTCGGTCCTGAATCCGCGCACCCGCGCACGCCTGAGCGAACGCGGCAGCGTGATCTATCTGCATGCGGATCCCGATGTGCTGTGGCGGCGGACGCGCGACGACACGCGGCGGCGGCCGCTGCTGCAGTCGGGCGAGCCGCAGCAGACGCTCGCCGCGCTGTACCGGATGCGCGACCCGCTGTATCGCGAATGCGCGCATGCGCTGGTCGATACGGCCGCACATGATGTCGCGCGCGCGACGGCGGAAGTATTGACGTTGCTGTTTGCGCGGATGAAGGCGCCGGAGTGACGGTGCTTTCGCTTCCCTGCCCTTCGAATCGAGCGCGCGTTCGGTATCACGCGCGTTTTTGAAATGGTGAGTTCGGATTCTTTATCGTGCCGTTGTGATAAGAAAAGTTATCCGGATGGTTCTGTTGCGTGATCAAACGGCGTGTTCCGCGACAGAAGAATCGACGCGCCGCACGCCGCGAATCCGTACTCGTCGAACCACCCGGCAGGACGTCGGCGGGTCGCTCGCGATCGGGCCGGCAAGGCTGGAAGAGACGGTGCGCTGTAGAAAGCGAAATAATGACGAGGCGCCTGTTCGCTTTAGGCAAGCGTTGACCGGACGACTGCTCCGCTTTCCCGCGGCCTTTCCGGAATCGTTCGCCGTTCGTCGATGTCCGGCCATTGTCGCCGGATCGCCTAAAAGCCTTGTCCAGCAAGGCGCTACACGATCCAGATACATTGAAATACAAAATATCGCATGCGATTTAATCGAATGCGCTTGACGTAGGTGGTCATCAAGCGGAAACTGCGTCGCATGCGATCGAATCGCATCTGAGACAAACCAACCGACGGAGCAAATGATGAGCAAGATCGACAAAGTGCTGTACACGGGCAAGACGCATACGACTTCCGGCGGCCGCGACGGCGCCGCGCGCAGTTCCGATGGCCGCCTCGACATCCAGTTGTCGTCGCCGGGCAGCGCCGGCACCGGCACCAACCCGGAGCAGCTGTTCGCAGCCGGCTGGTCGGCCTGCTTCATCGGCGCGATGCAGCTTGCGGCGCGCGCCGCGAAGGTGACGCTGCCGGCCGATCTCGCGGTCGACGCCGAAGTGGATCTCGGCACGGCGGGCAACGCGTACTTCCTGCAGGCCCGGCTGAACGTGAGCGTGCCGGGGCTCGAGCGCGACGTCGCGCAACGCATCGTCGACGCCGCGCACCAGACCTGCCCGTATTCGAAAGCGACGCGCGGCAACATCGACGTCGACATCCGGATCGCCTGAACGTGGCATCGGGCGGCCGAGCGCCGCCCTCCCGAATTCCCGATTCCTTTTCCATCGAGGTGAAACATGAAAGTCCAACTGATCGCTGCCCTGTTCGTCGCTGTTTCGGCTGCCGTTGCCGCTCCGGCGTTTGCCAATGAAGCCACCGTGACGCGTGCGCAGGTGCGCGCCGAACTCGTGCAGCTTCAACGCGTCGGCTATCCGCTGAACCGCGCGACCGACGCCACCTACCCGAACGATCTGCAGGCCGCGCTGACGCAGATCCACGCCGACGATGCCGTCGCGGCCAACGCCGCCGCGTCCGGCTACGGCAGCGACGGCGACACCGCGACGCAATCCGGCCGCCGGCACGTCGCAAGCGTGGCCGAGCGCTCGGTGTACTTCGGTCACTGAGCACGCGCGGTACGTGAACCCTGATTCCCTTTATCCCTGATTCCATTTTGTCGAGGTGAACGATGAAAACCCGATTGATCGCTGCCCTTCTCGTCGCTGTTTCCGCTTCTGCCGCCGCACCGGCGTTTGCCGACGAGGCCGTCGTGTCCCGCGCGCAAGTCCGCGCCGAACTCGTCCAACTGGCACAGGCCGGTTATCGGCCTGGCCGCGCGAACGATCCGCACTATCCGGACGACCTGCAGGCCGCGTTGACGCGCATTCACGCCGACAACGCGGTGGCGGCCGATGCTGCGGCATCCGGTTACGGCAGCGATGCCGCCGCCGCGACGCAGTCGGGCAGCCGGCCGGCGACGCGACTCGCCGAACGCTCGATCTACTTCGGCCATTGAACGAACGCGCGAACGGCGCCGATGGCCGGCGTGCGATGCGCAAACCCTGAATTCCTGAATCCCTGTCGAGGTGAATGATGAAGACCCAACTGATTGCCGCCCTTCTCGTTGCCGTGTCGGCTTCTGTCGCCGCACCGGTTTTTGCCGGCGAAAGCACCGTCACGCGTGCGCAGGTGCGTGCGGAACTGGCCGCGTTGCAGCAAGCCGGCTACCAGCCGAATCGCCCGAACGATCCGAACTACCCGGACAATATCCAGGCCGCGCTGAGCCGGATTCGCGATCACGATGCCGTCGCGGCCGATACGCAGGCAGCCGGTTACGGCAGCGATGCCGGCGGTGCCACGCAGTCCGGCAGCCGCAACACGGTGCGTACCGCCGAGCGGTCTATCTATTTCGGCCATTGAGCGCGGTACGGCGAATTCGGCCGCCGAAGCCCATCATATAAAGCGCATGCGATGTAATCGCGTGCGCTTTTTTATTTGTATCGTCCCGAACTGCATCGTCGCCGCTACCTGTTCGCCGGATCCGGGATTATTCTGTGCGGCACCCCATCTTCCACCCAGGAGCCGCCGATGCCGGACGCCATGATCGGAAACGCGACAGGCGATGCGCACGTGCTCGACCGGGTCGTCTGGAATGCGCTCGCGGGCAGGCAGCGCCGTTTCGCGTTCGGCGAGGGCCGCGCGCTGCGGTTCCCGGCGGCCATCGCGCCGTTTGCCGCGATCGACGACACGAGCCCGGCGTCGTTCGATGCGCTGCGCGAACTGATCGCCGCACACGGGCCGGCGGCGCTCGTCACGCCGGACGAGATCGAGCCGCCGGCAGGCTTGTCGGTGATCCGGCGCGCGACGTTGCTTCAAATGACCTGGCAACGGACGTTCGATCCGACGCACGACGCGGAATCTGTCCCGCTCGGCGAAGCCGACGTGCCGGACATGCTCGCGCTGACCGCCGCCGCGCAGCCGGGCCCGTTCGGGCCGCGCACGTGCGAGCTTGGCCACTACATCGGCGTGCGCCGCGAAGGCCGGCTGGCCGCGATGGCGGGCCAGCGGATGCAGGTCGACGGATATACCGAGATCAGCGCCGTCTGCGTGGATGCTGCGTTTCGGCGGCAAGGGCTGGCCGCGCGGCTGATTCGGTCGTTGATCGCGACGATCGGTGCGCGTGCGGAAACGCCTTTCCTGCACGTCCTCACGACGAACCAGGTGGCGATCGAACGCTATCTCGCGCTCGGTTTCGCCGTCCGTCGCGAGATGCGCCTGCTGGTGCTGGGCGACGCACGCGCGTGACAATGCGGCCGGCGCGATTCTCGCGTCGGCCGCTTGCCGTGTCCGGATGGCTTTATGCTTCGGTCGACCGGATCAGGTTGCCGCGCAGCGTGACGATCGCCTTCTGCACCTTGGCGAACTCGTCCGGCTTCAGGCCGGTGGCTTCGACCAGGTTCATGTCGAGCCCCTTCTCGCGCACGCGGCGACCGCTTTTCGTCAGGCTGACGAGCACCTGGCGCTCATCGGACGGATCGCGATGCCGCTCCAGATAGCCCATCGCCTCGAGCTTCTTCAGGATCGGCGTCAGCGTGTTGGATTCGAGGAACAGCTTCTCGCCGAGCTGGCCGACGGTCTGGTTGTCCTGCTCCCACAGCGCAATGATCGTGATGTACTGCGTATACGTGAGGCCGAGCTCGTCGAGGATCGGCTTGTATGCCTTGCCGAACGCGAGGTTCGCCGAGTAGATCGCAAAGCACAGGAACTCGGACAGCTTCGGCGCGGCGGGCGACGGGGTTTCGGTCGGTTTCATGGACTTCCTCCAGCGACACGAAGGGTCGCAGACGATCGCATTATATATCGCATGCGATCTTATCGGAAGCATGATAATCGGTGTCGATCGACCGACGCGCATCGTGCTCGCTCAGCCCGGCTTGCGGCGCTTGCCAGTTGGCTGACGGCTGACCGACAACAACGTGCACTGCACCGGATGCGCGATTTCGGTCGCGAGCCCGCCCGCGGCAAACAGCAGGATCATCAGCCAGCGTTTCATGCGTCCTCCACGACCGAGAGGCTCGCACCATCGGCGACCGTCGCGTCGAGCGCATACGGATCGACGCCGTCGAGGCAGCCGAGATTGACGCGCCAGCATGCCGGATCCTTGCGGGTCTGATGGAACGGATAGACGCCGCACCGGCTGCAGAAATAGTGGCGCGCGGTGTGCGTGTTGAAGCGATAGCACGTCAGCACGCCCTCGCCTTCGACGATCGTCAGGTTGGCGGCGGCGAACATCGGGCTCATCAGCGCGCCGCGCCGGCGGCACAGGCTGCAGTTGCAGCGCACGGCCGGCGCAATGGCCGTCGTGACTTCGAATTTGACGGCCCCGCAATGGCAGGACCCTTTGAACCAGGTGGCAGACATGGTGGGCTCCGAAACGGTCATGCCTGCTTTATAGCGAACCCGCGCGCGGGCGTTGTATCGCACTGTATCGACGGTCGGCGCAGATACAGGACATTGCAAATCCGCGGCGCGCGCGCTCGAACGCACGGTTCGTCGGCGACGTGTCGCCCCGCGCATTGCGGCGCAGCATTCCGCCCTCGGCTGCAACCGGCGTCATGGTTTTCCCGGTCCGCCGGATGGCGCGGGCGCTCATCGTCGTCGATACGCGCCCGCGCGCCACGCAGGCTGCAGCGGCCTGTCGCGCGAAGTCGGGCTGCCGCGCCCACCCTACCCTTTCTGCTCGGGAAAGGACGCTTGAAACATCCGCAATTATCACGCGCGGCCGATTTGCCCACCATGTGTCGGACGATCGGCACGGCCCGCATGGCCGGCGCTTGCACGAGCCCGGCGATGCCTGCCGCCGCGTCGCGCGGCCGACGCGTTACGCCGGTGGCGAACGGCTCGGCCCCGCACCACCGCATATCGATAATCAGGAGACACGATGAACAGCCAATCCCTCGACCTCGGCGGCCATGCGGGCGGACCCGAATCCGCCCGGCCGCCGGCCGCTTCAGCCGGCGCAGGCGTCGGCGTCGACGCGGCGGCCCTCCCCGGCCGTCGCGTCACGCTCGGCGATTTCATGGACGATCTGCCGGTCGGTGGGTTGCATCGGTTCGTCGTCTGGGTGATCGGCATCGGGTTGTTCTTCGACATGTACGAGATCTTTCTCGTCAGTACGATCGGCTCCGCGTTGCAGCACGAATACGGGCTGAGCCGGCAAAGCGCCGATTTCAAGCTGTTGCTGGCGTCCGCGTTCATCGGCATGTTCGTCGGGGCGATGTGCCTCGGCAGCCTGGCCGACCGTATCGGCCGGCGCAAGGCATTCCTGCTCACGCTCGGGTGGTACAGCGCGTTCTCGCTGGTCGGCGCGTTTTCGGTGAACGCCGACATGCTCGTCGCGTGCCGGTTCCTGACCGGCATCGGCGTCGGCGCGATCTATCCGGTCGCCGACAGCTACCTGTCCGAAATCCTGCCGAAGGACAAGCGCGGGCGGCTCGCCGCGTGGGCCTATACGACTTCGTACGTCGCGGTGCCGCTCGTCGGCTTTCTCGCGCTGTGGCTGAACCCGCTGCAGGTGGCGGGCGTCGCCGGCTGGCGCATCATCCTCGCGATCGGCAGCGTCGGCGCCGTGTACGTCCTGCTCGTCCGGCACCGGCTGCCGGAAAGCCCGCGCTGGCTGCTCGCGCAAGGCCGCACGGCCGACGCGCACGCGGCGCTGCGGCGCTTCGCGGAAAGCGCCGGCGTGCACGTGCCCGAACATTTCGCGGAACCGGTCGAGCCGCAGCGGCCGCTCGGGCTCGGCGAGCGCATCGCGCTGCTGCGCCGCCGACCGTATGGCGCGCGCTACCTGATGCTGGCGATCTTTCACCTGTTCCAGGGTTTCGGTTATTACGGGTTCGGCACGCTGGCCGGCACGGTCGTGAAGAGCCGCGGTTTCGACGTGACGGACAGCACGCTGTTCATCGCGTTGTCGTTCGTCGGTTATCCAGTCGGGTCGCTGCTGTCGATTCCGCTGCTCAACTGGATCGAGCGCCGCACGCTCGTGATCGTGTCGATCCTGTCGATCGCGGCGTTCGGGCTGTGCTTCGCGTATTCGGGCAATACCGTGCTGATCGTCGTCTTCGGATTCCTGACGACGTGCGCGTCGAACGTGTTCAGTAACGCGTATCACGTGTACCAGGCCGAGATCTTCCCCGCGCGCGTGCGCTCGACGGCGATCGGCAGCACGTATGCGCTGTCGCGCATCGTCAGCGGCGCGCTGCCGTTCGTGTTGCTGCCGGTGCTCGGCAGTTACGGCGCGGGCGCGATGTTCGGCGTGATTTCGGCCGCGCTCGGCATCGTCGCCGTCACGCTGCGCGTGCTCGGGCCGGTGACCACGCGGCGCAGCCAGGACGACATCAATCCGGTGTAACGCCGCGACCGGCGCGGCGCGCACGCAGGCGTGCGCCCTACGTCGCGTGGTGCCGCAGTTACCGCGCCGACATGAACTCGAACAGCTTCGCGACGTCGGTCGTCAGCACCGTGCCCGCCTTCACGCCGACCCACAGCGTGCGCGTCGCCCACGCGTCGTCGAGCTTCACGACACCGAGCCGCGCCGCCCGCTCGCCGGTTACCGCATCGCGCGGCAGCACGCCGATGCCGAGGCCGGCTTCGATCATCCGGCTCACGCCGTCGAAATTCGATACCTGGATCCGCAGCTTCAGCGAGCGCTCGGCCGCGAACGCGGCGTCGGTCATGCGCGCGAGCAGCGAACTGCCGTCGCTCAGGCCCACGTAGTCCTCGTCGAGCGTATCCGCGAAGCGGATGCTGTCGCGCGCCGCGAACCGATGCGTGCGTGGCACGAGCAGCACGAGCTCGTCGCGCCGGTACAGCCGCCGTTCGATGCCGGGCGCCGGCACGTTGTCGGCGAATACGCCGAGATCGGCCTTGCCCGACGCGAGCGCGTCGACGATCTCGTGGCTCAGGCGCTCCTCGAGACTGACCTTGATGCCGGGGTTGCCGGTGAGGAACGCGGCGAGATCGGCGGGCAGGAACTGGACGATCGCCGACGTGTTGGTCCATACGTGAATGTGGCCGCGCACGCCGGCGACGTAGTCGCTCATCTCGTGCGCCATCCGGTTGACCTGCTCGATCACCTTCGCCGCATGCTCGAGCAGCGCGCGGCCCGCGGGCGTCAGCTCGACGCCGCGCGCATGCCGGACGAACAGCGCGCTGCCGGTCACGCTTTCGAGTTCGGCGATGCGCTTGCTGACCGCCGACAGCGTGAGTTGGCCGTGTTCGGCCGCCTTCGTCAGGCTGCCGTGCTCGGCGACGAGCGCGAACACGCGCAGCGACTGCAGATCGAAATGAAGCGGGTTCACCATGTCGGGGTCCTGGAAGGCCGTGCGGGATACGCAGTCGGCGCGCCGGCCTGACGCCGATCATACGCCGCGCGATGCGCGTGCGATATGGTCGTCGTGGCCGACGTGGCGCGGCTAGCGCGGCGCGATGTCGTGCAATGCGGCGAGCATCGCGCCGTCCGGCGTCGCGAGATCGTCGAGCACCGCGAAGTGCTGCATGCCGGGCAGCCACGCGCGGGCGATGCGCTCGCCGGCGGCTTCGCACGCCGTCGCGTATTCGTCCGCTTGCCGGATGAGCTCGGGCAGTTCGGCGTTGCCGACCGCGACGACGGTCGGAGCGCCGCGCTCGATGCGATGCAGCGGACTGTATGCGTCGACTTCGTGCGCGGTGAGCTGCAATTTGTCGTTCAGGCAGCACAGCGCGATCGGTTCGAGATCGACGAGCGGACTGATCGCGAGCGCCGACACGACGGCCGGATGCGCGCGGTGCATGGCCGTCAGGTGGCCGCCCGCCGAATGGCCGCTCAGGTGGATCGGCCTTCCCGAGATGCCGAGGCCGGCGGGGTCGGCCGCCAGATGGTCGAGCAGCGCGCCAATCTCGCCGACGATATCGGTCATCGTCGCGACCGGCGCGAGCGTGTATTCGGCGAGCACGACGTCGTAGCCGCGCGCGAGCGGCCCAGCCGCCGCATACGCGAAATCCTCTTTCGCGCAGTGCTGCCAGTAGCCGCCGTGGATGAACACGAACAGCGGCGCGTGGGGCTGCCCGCACGGCAGCCAGTCGAAGCGCTGCGCGGGCTGCGCGCCGTAACGCAGGTCGCGGCGGCCGGGCGTCGCTGCGTACAGCGCCGCGCTGCGCGCCCGGCATGATGCGAGCAACGCCGGGAAATCGGCAACAGCCTTCGTGTTCAGGTACGCGGCGTCGAGCGCCGTGCGGTCCATGCCGCGATAGAGCGTCGTCATTCGAAAGTGCCTGGAGCGGGTTGCGGATGCGCGCGGCGGGGGGCCGGCGCGCGGCGAAGGCGGCGGCCGGGCCGACGCCGTTGCGCCATTATCCGCAGCGCGGCCGTGCACGGCTATCCGGAATCGGCGGGCGCGGCGCGTGCGTGTCCGCTTTCGGCGAAGTACTGCGGCGCCGTGCGCCGGCGCTCGCGCGGGCGGCCGAACCGCGTGCGTCAGATCGGCTCGGAGATTTCGATCAGGTTCAGGTCGGGATCGCGCACGTAGACGGAGCGGATCTTCTGCGTCGCGCCCGTGCGTTCGACCGGCCCTTCGACGATCGGCCAGTCGACGCGCCGCAGGTGCGCGATCACGTCGTCGAGCGGGACCGACGCGATGAAGCACAGATCGAGCGCGCCGGGTACCGGCACGTGCGCTTTCGGCTCGAATTCCGCGCCGCGCACGTGCAGGTTGATCTTCTGGTTGCCGAAACGGAACGCGAGCCGGCCCGCGCCGAAGGTTTCGAGCTGCATCTGCAGCACCTCGGTGTAGAAATGCTTCGTCCGTTCCGGATCGACGCAGGTCAGCACCAGATGGTCGAGGTGGTCAATCAGCGCCATGGAATTCGCTCCTGTTCCTGTTCACGAGAAAGCGCGTTGCGCGGGCATGTCGCCGGCGGCGGCGCGCGGCGGCGGATGAAGGTCCGAGCGGCGCCCGGCCTTCAGGATCTGGCTCGGCACGTCATGCCCGATCAGCGCGGGCAGCCGTGCCGACACGACGAGCACGGCCGCGAGGTCGATGCCCGTATCGTAGCCGTCGAGTTCGAGCATGTGCACGAGTTCCTCCGTGCAGACGTTGCCGGTCGCGCCCGGCGCATAGGGGCAGCCGCCGAGTCCACCGAGCGACGCGTCGAAGCGGTCGATGCCGGCGTCGAGCGCCGCGAGCGTGTTCGCGAGCGCCATCCCGCGCGTGTTGTGGAAGTGCAGCGTGAGCTGCAGCGCGCGAAAGCGCGCGCGCGCTCGTCCGGACAAATCGCGCACCTGCGACGGAAACGCCATGCCCGTCGTGTCGCACAGCGTGAAGCCGTCCACGCCGAGATCCGCGAAGCGCTGCATCCACGCGAGCACCGCCTCGGCCGGCACGTCGCCCTCCATCGGGCAGCCCATCGCGGTCGACAGCGACACGTTGATCGCGACACCCGTGCCGCGCACCGCGTCGATCACGTCGCGCAACTGCGCGAACGACTGCTCGCGCGTCATCCGCAGGTTCGCGCGATTGTGGCTCTCGCTCGTCGACATCACGAGGTTCACTTCGTCGACGCCGCACGACAGCGCGCGCTCGGCGCCGCGCACGTTCGGCACGAGCGCCGTATAGACGACGCCCGGCGCGCGCGCGATGCCGTGCATCACGGCCTCCGCGTCGCGCAGCGCGGGGATCGCCTTCGGCGACGTGAACGACGTGACCTCGATCTTTGCGTAGCCGCACGCGCTCAGCGCGTCGACGAGCGCGATCTTGTCGTCGGTGTCGACGAACGCCGCTTCGTTCTGGAAACCGTCGCGGGTCGCGACTTCGTGAAGATGGATGCGTTGCGTAGGGTGGGTCATGGGTTCGTCCCGGTGGCTGTGTCAGATCACGCCGCGCGTGCGCCAGTCGTCGCGCGTCGCCGCATCGATGCCGAGCGATTCGAGTACCGCATCGGTATCCGCGCCGAGCGCGGGCGCCGGCCGCTCGATGCGCCCGGGCGTGGCGTCGAGTTTCGGCACGATACCCGGCACGAGCACGGGCGTGCCGTCGGGCAGCTCGGCGTCGACGATCATGTCGCGCGCGCGGTAGTGCGGATCGGCCGCGATGTCGGCCACGTCGTAGATGCGCCCGGACGGAATGCGCGCGTCGTGCAGCGCGGCGAGCACGTCGTCGAGGTCGTGGCGGGCGCTCCATTCGCCGATCGCCGCATCGATGCGCGCAACCTGCGCGACGCGCCCGTCGTTGTGCGCGAGCGCCGGATCGTTGCCGAGATCGGGCCGGCCGATCAGTTCCATCAGGCGGCGGAAGATACTGTCGCCGTTGCCGGCGATCAGCGCGTACCTGCCGTCGCGGCAGCGGTATGCGTTGGTCGGTGCGATGCCCGGCAGGCTGCTGCCGGCCGGCTCGCGCACCGCGCCGAAGGCCGCATATTCGGGCAGCAGGCTCTCCATCATGTTGAATACCGATTCGTACAGCGCGACGTCGACGACTTGCCCGCTGCCGCCCTGCCGTTCGCGATGCCGCAGCGCGAGCAGTACGCCGATCACGCCGTGGAGCGCCGACAGCGAATCGCCGAGCGAGATGCCGACGCGCACCGGCGTCCGGCCGGGCTCGCCGGTCAGGTGGCGCAGGCCGCCCATCGCCTCGGCGATCACGCCGAAGCCGGGGCGGTCGCGATACGGGCCTGTCTGCCCGAAGCCCGACACGCGCAGCATCACGAGCCCCGGGTTGATCGCGGAGAGCGCGTCCCAGCCGAGCCCCCAGCCTTCGAGCGTGCCGGGCCGGAAGTTTTCGATCAGCACGTCGGTTTCGGCGACGAGGCGGCGCACGACGTCCTGCCCTTCGGGCGTGCGCAGGTCGAGCGTGACCGAGGTCTTGTTGCGCGATTGCGCGGCCCACCAGACCGACGTGCCGTCGTGCAGCAGCCGCCATTTGCGCAGCGGATCGCCGACGCCGGGCGGCTCGACCTTGATGACGTTCGCGCCGAATTCGGCGAGCATCCGGCCCGCGAACGGCCCGGCGATCAATTGGCCGAGTTCCAGCACGCGGATGCCGTCCAGCGGACGTGTCATGACTGTCTCCGATGAAATCGTGTTGTCGATGACGGCGATCATGACGGCGTTCGCGCACCGCGAAAATCGATCGATGGTCAACCAGCCTTTCCGAAACGGAAAAGGTGGACGACGGCGCGAGCGCGACGCCGGCGCGTGTGGGTAGCCGGCCTTTCCAGACGGGAAAGCGCGCTCGCCCAACGGTCAAACGACGGTGCGCGCGGCGCCGGCAGAATCGGATCCGTTCCGCGCCGCCGGGCGCCTGTCAGCGAGACCCGCCATGTTTTCCGTTTCCTCTCCCGCGAAGATCGTGTTTCTCGATCGCGCGACGCTGTCGCCGCAAATCGTACTGAAGCCGTTTCCGTTTCCGCACGTCGTGCGGACATTCGACCGGACGGCCGCGCACGAGGTCGCGGCGCGCATCCGCGACGCCGACATCGTCGTGACCAACAAGGCGCGCCTCGACGCGGCGGCCCTCGCCGACGCGCGGCAGTTGCGGATGATCGCGATCGCCGCGACCGGCACGGACATCGTCGATCTCGATGCGTGCGCGGCACGCGGGATCGTCGTGAGCAATATTCGTGGCTATGCGGTCCGCACGGTGCCCGAGCACACGTTCGCGCTGATCCTTGCGCTGCGCCGCAGCGTCGTCGCTTATCGCGACGCGGTGCGCGCGGGGCGCTGGCTCGACAGCGGGCAGTTCTGCTTTTTCGATCATCCGACTCGCGACCTGGCCGGCTCGACGCTCGGGATCGTCGGCGACGGTGCGCTCGGGCGTGCGGTGGCCGTCATCGCGCGTGCGCTCGACATGCGCGTGCTGTTCGCGGCGCACGGCGACGCGGCCGGCGACGGTTATGGGCCGCTCGACACGCTGCTGCGCGTCAGCGACGTGATCACGCTGCACTGCCCGCTCACACCCGCGACGCGGCATCTGATCGATGCACACGCATTCGCGCGGATGGCGCGCCGGCCGCTGCTGATCAATACCGCGCGCGGCGGCCTCGTGGATGAACGCGCGCTCGTCGATGCGCTGCAGTCGGGGCAGATCGCGGGGGCGGGATTCGACGTGGTCACGCAGGAGCCGCTGCCGGACGCGCATCCGTTTCACGCGATCCTGTCGCACCCGGCGTTCATCCTGACGCCGCATGTCGCATGGGCGAGCGACGAGGCGATGCAGGCGCTGGCCGATCAGCTCGTGGACAACGTCGCCGCGTTCGTCGGCGGCGAGCCGCGGCATGTCGTGTGACACGCACGAACGGAACGGCCCCGCTCGATTGCTCGAAGCGGGGCCGACCGGATGTGGGGCTGCTTACGCCAGCGACTCGGCACGTAACGGGTTCGTGCATCCGCCCTGTCTGGCGGCCGGTTTCCGAATACCGGATGGACGCTGCTTCAACGCACTCCGACCGGCGGCGATGCCGGGCCAGTCCGGCGAGCGGAAAAGCGGCTCCGGCTCAGTAAGCGGACATCTCGACGCAAGGATCGACCTTGGACGGCGAGCAGATCACCGAGTACCTGGCGCTCTCGCGCATCAGCGCTTCGCCTTCGTGCAGCGCGATCTTGATCTCGGGATGACGCTCGTACGCGAGGAAGGCCGAGCACACGACGGCGGACATCACGACGATGGAAAACACAAATTTTTCAAGGGTTTGGAAGCGTTCAGGCATGGTATGACCTTTCTCTCATGGCCGAAATTATACCTTGAGATAAGGGTTTTCCCTATAACCCTGCCTGCATACCGAGGATGCGTTCGAACGAGATGGGCGCGATGCTCGCGCCCTTTTTATCGAGGGAAGCGCGGCGCTGCGGCCGGCAAGGCCCGCGCCGCCTATCCGGGGAAGAGAACGAAGGCTTGCCGCCCGCGCATTACTGCGGCGCGGACGCGCCACTCGCCGCGTTGCTCGGCCACGCGTTGCCGATACGGTCGATCAGCGACTTCGCGGTGCCCGTCACGATCGCCGCGTCGACGCCCGACGTCTGCCACGAGCCGTCTGCCGCCTTCACGAAGGTCAGGTTCGCGCGCGACGGCGCGTAATCGGCGTTGCGCCACGTGACCACGACGTCGCACGAATACGTGCGATCGCCGAGCTTCTTGCAGTCGCCATCGGGTTTCGCCGACACGACGTCGGCCGACACGGGCAGCGGCTGGCCGAACAGCGCGTTCAGGCCGCCGTGGTTTTCCGCTTCGAGCGCGCGGCGCACGGCGGCGTCGACGTCGCTCGGTCCGGGGCCGTCGTGAAGCAGGTTGCAGGCGACCAGCAGCGTCGAGGCGCCGGCGAGTGTCAGCAGCGTTTGAACCTTCATGGATATCCGTCGATCGGGGGAACGCCGCGTAGTCTGCAACGTCCGCGTGTCGTGCGCGGTATCCATTTGTAACCAATTGCACGCTGCCGGCAGCTTCATGCGATCGTACGGCGCCCTCGCCTACTGCCGCTCCTGCTTCACGCGACTCACGAGCTGGGTCGGACTGACGAACTGCAGCGCGATCACGACCCACACGAGCGTGATGGCCATGTAGATCATCGCCATCGCGTCGATCGACTGCGGCGCGCGCACGCCGGTCGAGAACACCGCGTAATACAGCGCGACGACGAGCGTCTGCGTGCTCGGGCCCGCGGTGAAGAACGTCAGCTCGAACATCCCGATCGTGCGCACCAGCACGAGCAGCCCGGCCGCGAGCATGCCCGGCACCAGCAGCGGCAGCAGCACGTAACGGAAATAGCGCCACGTGTTCGCGCCGAAGATGCGCGCGGCGGCTTCGAGATTCGGATCGATCTGCTCGATGAACGGCGTCATCACGAGGATCACGAACGGCAGCGCCGGCACGAGGTTCGCGAGGATCACGCCCGGCAGCGTGCCCGCGAGCCCGATCTTGTACATCACGGTCGCCATCGGGATCCCGTAGGTGACGGGCGGCACCATCAGCGGCAGCAGGAACGCCAGCAGCGCGAAGCGCTTGCCGCGAAACTGCACGCGCGCGAGCGCATACGCGGCCGGCACGCCGAGCGCGATCGACAGCAGCACGACCGCGCCGACCACTTCGACGGTCACCCACAGCACGCTCGCGAGCTGAAAGTCTTCCCACGCCTTCGCATACCAGTGCAGCGTGAAGCCCTGCGGCAACGGCGTGCCGAACCAGCGCGTCGCGACCGAATTCACCGCGACGGTCGCGATCAGCAGCATCACGTTCAGCAGGAAGAACGCCATCAGCGCCCACACGAGCGCCTTCCATGCGCGGCCGGCGAGATTGCTTCTCATCCTGTGCGGTTTTCCCGTGTCGACGGGGCGCGCGTCGGGTGCATCGTGCTTCGGCGGCCACGTGCGAGCGGCATGATCGTCGGTCGCCATCAGCCCTTGCCTCCCGTCACCGCGCCCGTATAGAAGAAGCGGCGCGCGCCGAGCATCGACGCGACCACCAGCAACTGCACGAAGCCCATCACGATCGCAATCGCCGACGCGAGCGAATAGTCGTAGCTCTCGAACGCGGCTTCGGCCGCCGCGATCGAGATCACGCGTGTCGGCCCGGCCGGCGCGCCGAGCAGCACGGCCGACGGAAATACCGAGAACGCCTGCACGAACGACAGGCACGCGGCCATCGTGAGCCCCGGCACGAGCAGCGGCAGGTAGATCTGCCGGAACTGCTGCCACGGGTTCGCGCCGAGCGTCGCGGCCGCGCGCGCGAGCGTCGGGTCGATGCCGCTGATGTACGACAGCATCAGCAGGAACGCGAAGGGAAAGCCCGACACGATCAGCGACAGCAGCACGCCCCAGTAGTTGTGCGTGAGGCGCACTTCGTCCGTGTACAGGTGCAGCCCCTGCAGCGCCTGCGGAAACCAGCCGTTCGGCCCGAAATACGTGAGCATTCCGTCGGCGACGAGCACCGTGCCGAGCGTGACGGGAATCACGAGCAGCGTCGTGACGAACTTCTGGTATGGCGAGTTGCGGCGCAGCGCGAACGCGACGGGCACCGCGATGCCGACGTTGAGCAGCGTCGCCGGCACCGCGAGCTTCAGCGTGACGAGCACGGTCGGCCACATGGCGGTGTCGGTGAAGAACTGCACGTAGTTCGCGAGCGCGCCGCCGCCGTTCATCGGCTGGAACGACAGCACGAGACCGTACGCGAACGGATAGATGAATAGCGCGGCGATGAACGCGAGCGCCGGCGTGACGAGCCACGCTTTCGCGTCGCGCGGCGCGCTGCCGGTCGCGAGCGTGCTCATGCGGCCTCCGCTCGAGATGCCGCCGTGCATGCTACTTTGCGCAGCCCGTTCATTGCACGTCTCCCGGATAGACCAGCGTCCGGGCCGGCGCCACGCGCAGCCGCAGCGGTTCGCCTTCGGCGAACTCGCCGGCCATACGGGCCCAAATCGCGCCGAACGGCGTGATCGCGCGAATCAGCGAGTCGCGCCCGCCGTACTCGACGGTCTCGACGGTCGCGTCGAACGCATTGTCGGCGCCTTCTTCCGCGCGCTCGACGTCGTCGGGGCGCAGCGCGACCACGACGTCCTTCGCGTCGAAGCCGGCCATCGGCACGCCCGCGAGGCGCACGCCGCCCGACGCGACGCTCACGCGATCGCCGGCCATGCCTTCGAGCGTAAACGGCAGCACGTTGCGATAGCCCATGAAGCGCGCGACATGCAGGTTGTGCGGGCGCGTGTACACGTCCTTCGGCGACGCGACCTGCTGCACGACGCCCTCCTTCATCACGACGATGCGGTCGGCCATCGACAGTGCTTCGTCCTGATCGTGCGTGACGTAGATCGTCGCGCGTTCGAGCTGCGTGTGGATGCGGCGAATCTCCGCGCGCATCTCGATGCGCAGTTTCGTGTCGAGATTCGACAGCGGCTCGTCCATCAGCACGAGCGGCGGCTCGATCACGATCGCGCGCGCGATCGCGACGCGCTGCTGCTGCCCGCCCGACAATTGCCCGGGCAGCTTGCCTTCGTGGCCGACGAGTTGCACGAGCTCGAGCGCCTGCTGCGCGCGCCGCCGCATTTCCTGCTTCGGCACGCCGCGCATCTTGAGGCCGAAGCCGACGTTGTCGAGCACCGACATGTGCGGAAACAGCGCGTAGTTCTGGAACACCATCCCGAAGCCGCGACGCTCGGGCGGCAGTACGTCGATGCGCGTGTCGTCGAGCCAGATGCCGCCGCGCGTGAGCGGCTGCAAGCCGGCGATGCAGTTCAGCGCGGTCGATTTGCCGCAGCCCGACGGGCCGAGCAGCGCGATGAACTCGCCGCGCCGGATCTCGAGGTCGAGCCCGTTCAGCGCGGCGACCTGTGCGCCTTGCGCATTGATGAAACTGCGGCACACGCCGTCGAGCCGCAGCCGTTCGAAACCGTGCTTCATTCCACGAACTCCATCGACGCGGGCGCCGCGGCGCCCGCCGGTTCAGCCGTCACTTCGACTTCTGCGAACCGATCTCGCGGTCCCACTTCTGGAACGCGGCGACCATCGCCTGCGCGCTGAGCGGCTGCACGTGCGGGCGATCGGCGAGCAGCTTCGCGTATTCGGGACGGCCGAACTTGCGCACGACTTCCTGGCTGTGCGCGGGCGCCATCTCGAGCGTCACGCCCTTCACCGCCGGCCCCGGATAGAAGTACCCGTCGTCGTAGGTCATCGCCTGCTGCGCCGGTTCGAGCAGGAAATTCATCAGCTTGAACAGCACGTCGAGCTTTTCCTTCGGCACGCCCTTCGGGATCACCATGTAGTGTGCGTCGTTGACCCACGTCATGTCGTCGAACGCCTGGATCCTGAATTCGGCCGGCACGATGCCGAGCGCGCGCGGGTTGAGGTCCCAGCCGGTGACGGTCACGGTCATGTCGCGCGTGCCTTCGCCGAGTTCCTTCATCACCGCCGACGTGCCGCCCGGGTAGTACGGCACGCAGTCGTTCAACTGTTTCAGGAACGCCCAGGTCTTGTCCCAGCCGTTGATCGGGTCCTGCGGATTCTTGTCGCCGAGCACGTACGGCAGCCCCATCAGGAACGTGCGGCCGGGGCCCGAGTTTGCCGGGCGCGCATAGATCAGCTTGTTCGGGTGCGCCTTGCACCAGGCGAGCAGTTGATCGGGCGTCTTCGGCGGGGCGCTCACCTTCGCCGGGTTGTATTCGAGCAGCGGGCCGGCCGGCATGTAGGTGACCTCGAGGCCGAAGCCCTGCGCGAGATCCTGCATCTTGCGCGGGCCGGGCGCGTACTTGTCGAGTACGCCGGGGAAGGCGGCCGCGTTGTCGGGCAGAAGTTTCTGCCACAGGTTCTGCTCGATGCCGGCGGCCAGCGCGTCGGTGCCCGTCAGCACGAGGTCGATGTCCGAGCGCCCCGCCGCCTGCATCGCCTTGATCTTGCCCGGCAACTGCGGCGCGGGCGCGTTCGTGAACGTGACGTTCGCGACGAGATTCGGATTCTTCTCCTTGAACGCCTCGATGGCCTTCTGCGTGAGCTGCAGGTTGCCTGCGACGTCGACGATGTTCAGCGATACGGGGGCGGCAACGGCTGCGGCGGCCGACAGCGCGAAGCCCAGTGCGAGGGCGATCCGGCGGACACGGCGAGCGATCGGGGTGGTGTTCATGTCTCCTCACTTCGGTCGGTGGATGGGACCTTTCTTGTCAGGAAATCATGACGGCGTTATACGATGTCGGTCAACAAAAAACCACGGGATCCGGGGCGGGACTTTCCCTGACAAAAAGCTTCCGTTTCGTCGACGAATCGCGTGCCGCGCGATTGAGTCGGGTTGGCGGAACGGCTCCTGCCGCGTGTTAGGACGTCGTATCTCGATGCAGGACGAACGTGTATCGGGGCCGTATGCGGTCCGTCGGCCGACGGAGACGCGTTGCTCGTCGTGTCTCATGGCATCGTGAGCGATACCGAGGCGGCTATCACGCCGAACAGGCGGCGGCCGACCGGCCCCTGCATCGATTTCCCGGATCGGCTACAGTGGGCGCTTTCGGCGCGCCCCGCCCCGCCGCCGCGCCGCGAACCGTGCGCGAGCGCGGCGGCACGGGCGGGCGCGGATCATTCACTTCGACGAGCGAACCTTCATGCCCGATCTGTCCGCCTTCCCGATCACGCACAAGTGGCCGGCCCAGCACCCCGACCGTCTCCAGCTCTACTCGCTGCCGACGCCGAACGGCGTCAAGGTGTCGATCATGCTCGAGGAAACCGGCCTGCCGTACGAGCCGCACCTCGTGCGCTTCGACACGAACGACCAGATGTCGCCCGAGTTCCTGTCGCTGAACCCGAACAACAAGATCCCCGCGATCATCGATCCGAACGGCCCCGACGGCCAGCCGCTGCCGCTGTTCGAATCGGGCGCGATCCTGATCTATCTCGCGGACAAGACGGGCCAGTTGATCCCGAAGGATCTCGCGGGCCGCTACGAGACGATCCAGTGGGTGATGTTCCAGATGGGCGGCATCGGGCCGATGTTCGGCCAGGTCGGCTTCTTCCACAAGTTCGCCGGCCGCGATTATGAGGACAAGCGCCCGCGCGACCGCTACGTCGCCGAATCGAAACGCCTGCTCGGCGTGCTCGACGCGCATCTCGCGAACCGCCAGTGGGTGATGGGCGATTCCTACACGATCGCCGACATCGCGATCTTCCCGTGGGTGCGCAACCTGGTCGGCTTCTACGAGGCGGGCGAACTGGTCGGCTTCAGCGAATTCCGGCACGTCAAGCGGGCGCTCGACGCGTTCGTTGCGCGGCCGGCCGTCGCACGCGGGCTCAATATCCCGGCGCGCGATTAAGACCAGGCAGCAGCGCGGGCTCGCCGTGTGCGGCCTGCGCGCTGCTCGAGCCAGGCCCGCCGCATTGCGCGGCGGGCATTTTTTGCCCGCGCGGTGCGCCGGCATCACGCATCCGGCGGCGCTACTTTCCGCCGCGCGCTTCCGGTGAAGGATTTTCCAGCCCGGTCAGCAGCTTGCCCAACAGTTCCGACAACTGCGCCTGTTCCGCCGCCGACAACGCGGCCAGCAGATCGCGCTGGTTGTCGATGTGCGCGACCACCGCTTCGTCGATCAGCGCACGCCCGGCGTCGGTCAGCGCGACCAGCGTGCCGCGCCCGTCGGCCGGGTTCGGCCGGCGCTCGACCCAGCCGGCCTTCTGCAGCCGGTCGATGCGCGCGGTCATCCCGCCCGACGACATCATCAGCGCGTCGTACAGCGCGGTCGGCGTCAGCGCGAACGGCGCACCGCTGCGCCGCAGCGTCGCGAGCACGTCGAATTCGCCCGGCTGCATGCCGTAGCGCGCGAACAGCGGATTGAGACGGTCGCGCGCGATCACGAGCGCGGCTTCCTGCAGCCGCCCCATCACGACCATCGACGTCGCGTCGAGATCCGGACGCTGGGCGCGCCATTGCGCGAGCGCATGCTCGGCTCGATCCATTAACCCTCCTCGGCTTGCCAGTTATCTTGACGTCGAGATAAATCACCATTTATCTTGATGTCGAGATACTTTACCTGAAAAACGCGCGACGCCTCGCGGGCAGCCGCGCACCGATATCGAGGGCTTGCATTGACGCCCTCCTCTCCCTAAAGGGAGGGGATTCCCACACCTGGCGATGCACGTCCGCATCGGAGAATGTTCAGCGCAGCGTTGATATCACGATCATGTACGACACCACATTCACTGCAGGCCCATTCTCTTACTCGCAGTCCCGCGATACCTTTCGGCCGCATCGTGCTGTCTTTCGACCCGCACGACGAACAGGACTGGGTCGAATCGCTTTCGTCGACTTCCTTGTACGTGGCCCCGTGCGCGATCGCTTTGTAGCGGAGCTTGTTTCGGAAGGACGACCAGGATGCGTCGTAGACGCTCTTCGCCATCCTGGTTCTGGCAAGTTTGACGGCAGATACGTTGCCGACCGCGATGTAATCGAACCGCCGCACCAGATCGAGCGCGAGCTTGTGCTGGAAATCGGCACGGGCATTCGCGACCTTGGCGTGCAGCTTCGCGATATGCCGCTTGTGCTTTCGCGCTCGCTGGGCTTTCGCCAGCTTTTCCGCCGCGCGTCTGCCGAATTGGTCGTTGGGCAGTTTCTCGCCGGTCGAAAGTGTGGCGAAGTCTTTCAGGCCGAGATCGATGCCGACACCAGAGCGGATCGATCGGGCCTCCACATCCGGCATCTCGATCACGATGTCGAGAAACCAGTTGCCGCGTGCATCCTGCGCAAAGTTGGTCCCGTCCTTGATCTTGCCTTCGGGAAGCGGTCGGCTGTTGAACACGCGAAACGTGTTGCCGGCAAAGCGGAACGCGTCGCCCTCGCGCTTCAGGTCACGCCCCTTCAGCGGCACCCAGCCCAGCGATTTCCTGCCGCGATAGCGCAGGTAGGGCCGACGGTGCTGACTGCGCGATTTCGCATATTGCTCGCACGTCGCGTTGATCGTGCCGGAGTGAATGCCGAGTTCCTTGCTGCTGCCGGTCGTCAGCACGTTCAGATCGAATCCCGTCGGCCACTTCTTGCTCCACTTGAGCGCGTGCTTCTGCGTGTCATTGCAGAAGTTCCAGACGTAGTTCACCGCACGGCTCTGCTTGCCAAGCAGTCCGTTGAGCGACTTCACCCGGTAGCGGTAGACAAGGATCATGCAGGTGATCCTAACCTGTGGAAGAAGCTGCCTGTCAACCGTACGCCTTTCTTTCCCGCCATCAATGGCGGGGTTTCTCGGAGCAGCTGATGATGAATCGCTTCACTTCCCCCGGATGGCGGCTCGCCGCGATCGTGCTCGTCGGGCTGAACCTGCGGCCGGCGCTCGCCGCGATCGGTCCGCTGCTCGACATGATCCAGCGCACGACCGGTATCGGCGACGGCGCGGCGAGCCTGCTGACGACGATCCCGATCCTGCTGATGGGGTTCGGCGCGCTGGGCGCGCGGCGCCTGCAGCGCATCGCCGGGATCGCGGGCGGCGTGTGGCTCGGCGTCGCGTTGATCGGACTGGCTTGCGCATCGCGCGTCGGCGCGCAGCACGCATGGCTGCTGCTCGCGAGCGCGTGCTGCGCGGGCGTCGGAATCGCGATGGTGCAGGCGCTGTTGCCCGGCTTCGTGAAGGCGCATTTCGCGACGCGCATCGGCGGTGCGATGGGCGTCTACTCGACGTCGATCATGGGCGGCGCGGTGCTCGCGAGCGTCGTCGCGCCGTTCGCGGCGGCGCGCTGGGGCTGGCTTGCCGCGCTCGCCGGCTGGGCGCTGCCGGCGGCGCTCGCCGCATTGGCGTGGCCGCTGGCGAGCCGTGGCGGCGACGCGTTGGCCGGCGGGCCGGTATCCGGATCGGGCGCGCGGCCGTCGCGTTCGCCGCGCGCCTGGCGACTCGCGCTGTTCTTCGGCATCGCGACGGGCGCCTACACGCTCGTGCTCGCATGGCTGCCGCCGTACTACATGCGGCTCGGCTGGTCGCCGACCGCGGCGGGCAGCCTGCTCGGCGGCGTGACGCTCGCGGAAGTCGTCGCGGGGCTGACGATCTCCGCGACGATCGACCATCTGCCTGATCGCCGGCCCGCGCTGCATGCGGCGATCGCGTCGCTATGCGTCGGGTTGCTGGTGATGCTGGCCGCACCCGATGCGCTCGCGCTGCCGGCCGCGCTGCTGCTTGGCGCGGGAATCGGCGCACTGTTTCCGCTGTCGCTGATCGTTACGGTCGACCATGCGGCGACGCCGGCTGATGCCGCGTCGCTAACGGGGTTCGTGCAGGGTGTCGGCTATTTGATCGCCGGCTTGTTTCCATTCGCGGCCGGCATCGTGCGCCAGCATCTCGCGGACCTGACGCCCGCATGGATCGCGATGGCGTGCCTGTGTGTCGTGCTGTTCGTGCTCGCGTCCGGGTTTGCGCCAAAACTGGTGCGGCACGTCGCGCGGGCCTGAGCGACGCCGCGGGCCAGCGGCGCGGGTGCCTGCATGCCCGGTGTCGTCCCCGGCATGCTCGCACCGGCAATATCCTCGCGGCCCGTCCAGATACCCGGCTCCACGGCGCGGGCGCGTTCAGCCCGCGCTCGCGTACAGCGTCGAATCCGCGAACCCGTCGGCGTCGAGCACGCGGCCAATCAGGATCAGCGCGGTGCGCTCGATCTGCGTGCCCTGCACCTTGCCGACGATGTCGGCCAGCGTGCCCGTCACGCGCTCCTCGTCGGGCCAGCTCGCGCGATAGATCACCGCCACCGGGCAATCGGCGCCGTAATGCGGCAGCACTTCGTCGACGATGCGCGCGAGATGGCGCACGCCGAGATGGATCGCGAGCGTCGCGCGGTGCGCGGCGAGCGAGCCGAGCGCTTCGCCTTCCGGCATCGTCGTCTTGCCCGCGAAGCGCGTGAGGATCACCGTCTGCGCGACGCCGGGCAGCGTCAGCTCGACGCCGAGCGCCGCCGCGCACGCGGCCGTGGCCGTCACGCCCGGCACGATTTCGTACGGAATTCCGAGCGCTTTCAGGCGGCGGATCTGCTCGCCGATCGCACCATACAGCGACGGGTCGCCCGAATGCACGCGCGCGACGTCCTGCCCTTTCGCATGCGCGGCGGCGAGCAGCGCGACGATCGCATCGAGGTCGAGTTCGGCCGTGTTGACGACCTGCTCCGCGCGATGACCGTCGAGCACGGCGGCCGGCACGAGCGAGCCCGCATACAGGATCACCGGGCACGTGCGCACGAGGCGCTGGCCCTTCACCGTGATCAGCTCCGGGTCGCCGGGGCCGGCGCCGATGAAATACACCGTCATCGAAATTTCTCCGTCAATTCGTGGGATGACCGCTGCGTCGCGTCAGGCGCGCGCGGCCGGATCGAGTGCGTCGACGAGCGCCGCGACCGAGTCGAACGCACGGTCGGCATCGGGCAGCGGCGGCCGGCGCAGCATCACGACCGGCAGCCTGCGTTCGCGTGCGACGTCGAGCTTGGCCTCGGTGGCCGCGCCGCCGCTGTTCTTGCTGACGACGACGTCGATCCCCGCCAGCGCGAACAGCGCGCGCTCGCCGTCGGGCGTGAACGGCCCGCGCGCGGCGACGACCTGCGCGCGGGCGTTGCCGGGATGCGCGTCGAGGCAGCGCACGAGCCAGAACTGGTGCGGCGGGATCGTGTCGAGATGCGCGAGCGGTTCGCGGCCGAGCGTGAACAGCGGGCGCCTGAACGGCGCGAGCGCGGCCTCGATGCCGGCCCAGTCGTCGACCATCCGCCAGTCGTCGCCCGGTTGCGGCGTCCACGGCGCGCGGCGCAGCGCCCAGAGCGGCACGCCCGCGTCGCGCGTCGCCGCCGCGGCGTTCGCGCTGATTTGCGCGGCATACGGATGCGTCGCGTCGATCACGAGGCCGATGCCGGCGTCGCGAAGATACGCGGCGAGCCCGGCTGCGCCGCCGAAACCGCCGACGCGCACGTCGCAGCGCAGATCGTCGGGCGTCTTGCCGAGGCCGGCGAGACTATAAACATGATGCGGGCCGAGCGCACGCGCGATTTTCAGCGCATCGCCGGTGCCGCCGAGCAGCAGAATGCGCGGGCTCATCGCGCCTCCCCGACGAAGCGGCCCTGCCGGTCGATCGCGAACATCTCGACCGCGACCGACGGCGGCACGATGTCGCGCGCCACCTGCAACGCATGGGCGCAAACGAGATCGCCGAGCGGCACGCCATCGGTTTGCGCGAGTTTCAACGCTTCCTGGCTCGTGTTCGCGGCGCGCATCGCGGCCTGCAGCGCATCGCTCGCGCCGGCTTCGGCCGCCCATTGCGCGAGCAGCGGCAGATCGATGCTCGAATGGCGACTGTGCAGGTCGAGATGGCCGGCCGCGAGCTTGCTCAGCTTGCCGAAGCCGCCGCACATCGACAGACGCGCGACCGGCGCGCGCCGCAGGTGCTTGAGCACCGCGCCCGCGAAGTCGCCCATCTCGATCAGCGCCATGTCGGGCAGACGGTAGTGCGCGCGCATCGCGTCCTCGCTCGCGTTGCCGGTGCAGGCGGCGATGTGCGCGATGCCGTTCGCTCGCGCGACGTCGATGCCCTGATGGATCGACGCGATATAGGCCGAACACGAGAACGGCCGCACGATGCCGGTCGTGCCGAGGATCGACAGCCCGCCGACGATGCCCAGGCGCGGGTTCATCGTCTTCAGCGCGAGCGCCTCGCCGCCGTCGACGCCGATCGTCACGTCGAAGCCGCCCGCGTAGCCGTGCTCGGCGGCGAGCGCTTCCAGGTGCGTGGTCATCATCCGGCGCGGCACCGGGTTGATCGCCGGCTCGCCGACCGGCAGCGTGAGCCCCGCCCGCGTGACCGTGCCGACGCCCGGCCCCGCATGAAAGCGCACGCCGGACGCCGCCGCGAGCGCGACGCGCGCGAAGATCAGCGCGCCGTGCGTGACGTCCGGATCGTCGCCGGCATCCTTGATCGTGCCGGCTTCGGCGCCGTCGGCCGTGGCGCGGCAGAATTCGAGCCGCATCATCACGCGCTGGCCCTTCGGCAGCACGATCTCGACCGCGTCGTCCGCGTGGCCCGCGAGCAGCAGTCGCGCGGCCGCGAGCGACGTCGCGGTCGCGCAACTGCCGGTCGTGTAGCCGAAGCGCAGCGGCGCGGGCTGTTCGGGCGTTTCGTCGCGCATCACGCGTCCGTTGCGTTCGACGGATTCGACGGGGTCGACGAGCCGGCCGTATCGGCCGCGTCGGGCTTGCGCACGTCGTACAGCGTGACCGGCAGCGGTTGTCGCCACGTGTCGAAGCGGCCGAGCGGTTCGGCATGCGCGAGCGACACGCGCGTGAGCGTGCCGCCGTGCACGTCGCGCCACGCGGCGAGCGCCATCTCGCCCTGCAGCGTGACCGCGTTCGCGACGAGCCGCCCGCCGGGTTTCAGCGACGCCCAGCACGCGTCGAGCACGCCGGGCGCCGTCGCGCCGCCGCCGATGAAGATCGCGTCGGGCGCGGCGAGCCCCGCGAGCGCAGCGGGCGCACGGCCCGCGACGAGTTGCAGGCCCGGCACGCCGAGCGTCTCGCGGTTGTGTTCGATGAAGCGCTGCCGCTCCGCATGCCCTTCGATCGCGATCGCCTGGCACGATGGATGCGCGCGCATCCATTCGATGCCGATCGAGCCGCTGCCGGCGCCGACGTCCCACAGCAGTTCGCCGGGCGCGGGCGCGAGTCGCCCGAGCGTCATCGCGCGCAGGTCGCGCTTGGTGAGCTGGCCGTCGTGACGGTACGCGTCGTCGGGCAGGCCGGGCGTGAGCGCGCGGCGCGGTGCGTCGGGGCCCGCCTGACAGTCGAGCGCGACGAGATTGAGCGCGGCGGCTTCGTCGACGTTCCAGTCTTGCGCGAGGCCATCGATCCGTCGCTCGAGCGGGCCGCCGAGGTGTTCGAACACGCTGACGCGCGTCGGCCCGAAACCGCGGGCGGCGAGTTCGGCCGCGACGGCGGCCGGCGTGCGGCCGTCGGCGCTCAGCACGAACAGGCGCCGGCCCGGCAGCAGATGGCGCGCCAGCGTCGCGAGCGGCCGCCCGACGAGCGAGACCGCGCCCACGTCCTGCAGCGCCCAGCCGAGGCGCGCGGCCGCGAGCGACAGCGACGACGGCGCGGGCAGCACGCGCCATTCGTCGGGAGAAAGCACACGGGCGAGCGTCGCGCCGACGCCGAACAGCATCGGGTCGCCGCTCGCGAGCACGCACACGGGCGCGCCGCGGCGTGCGAGCAGCCCCGACAGGTCGAACGGCGACGGCCATGCTTCGCGCGTCGCGCGCAGCCGTGCGGGCAGCATGTCGAGATGCCGTTTCGCGCCGACCACGCGCGTCGCGTCGAGCAGCGCGCGCCGCGCGTGGCGTCCGAGCCCCGCGTAACCGTCGTCGCCGATGCCCACTACCGTCAGCCACGCCGTCATCCACCCTTCCCCATCGTTCGATTTCATCGTGTCGCCGCGCGGCCCCGAAAGCGCCGATGCGGCCGTCCGCATGGCGAAAAACGGCATGGTACCGTGTTCCACTCCGCGTTTCATCCGGCCGCCCGCTCGCCCCCGGGCATTGCCTGCGCCGCCCGCCGCGAACGGCCAGCCGGTCGCGAATCGCGGCCGAAATCGGGTATCCTACGGCCGTTCGTTCGCCGGTGCCCTTCGGGGCCGAAGAGGGAACACAGGGCGCACCGCGCGCCGCTGTGGCTGCCCCCGCAACTGTAGACAGCGAGCCGATCCCCCCTCATGCCACTGGTTTCACCGGGAAGGCCGGGAGCCGGCGCCGACCTGTCAGCCAGGAGACCTGCCGGCCAGAAAGTGCGTGCGTGCCAGTCGGCGTCGGGCGGGGTGTACCGATGCGTTGGCCGCGGCGCCACACTGTTGCGCTATCCCGTTGAGTTCCGTTCCCGATTCGATTCCTGCGTCGTCCGTCGTGCGCCCGTCGGCCTGCCCGGGGCTCGTGCGCGTGGTCGCGGCCGCCGACGGCGGGCTGTGCCGGATCAAGCTGCCGGGCGGCCGGCTCGACGCGCGCCAGGCGCGCGCGATCGCCGCCGCCGCGCGCCTGTACGGCTCCGGCGCGATCGATGCGACCAATCGCGCGAATCTCCAGCTGCGCGGCATTCGCGACGGCGCGGCCGATGCGCTGGCGCGCGCGTTGCTCGATGCGGGGCTCGGCCCGCGCGCAAGCGCCGACGACGCCACCATCGTCAATGCGGCCGCGCTCGCGGCGAGCGACGACGTCCGCAACGTGATGTTGAGCCCGCTCGCCGGGCACGACCCCGCCGCACTCGTCGATAGTTACGCGCTCGCCGTGCCGCTGCTCGACATGCTCGCGAGCGAGCCGCGTCGCGGCGAATTGTCGCCGAAATTCTCGATTCAGCTCGACGGCGGCGAAACGGTCGCGGCGCTCGATCATCAGCACGACATCTGGCTGGCCGCGTGGCGCCGCGGCGACGGCGCGGTACGCCTGGCGGCGGGGCTGGCCGGCTGTCCGCCGGTGGCGCACGGCGATCGGCCCGCTTCGGTCGACGTGTCCGTCGATCAGGGCGTGGCACTGGTTCGCGCGCTGCTGCTCGCGTTCCTCGATCTCGCGCCGGCCGACGTCACGCGGATGCGCGCATTGCTTGCGACGTGCGGCGAGCCCACGCTGCTCGCGCGCGCGCAACACTACCTGCCCTTCCCGCTCGCGGCCGATCCGGCGCTTGCCGGCTGGCGGCGCACGCGCGTCGACCCAGCGCTGCGTTTCGGCGCCCGCCCGTCGCGCGACACGGCGCGTTGCAGCGTCGGCGCGCAATTCGCGCTCGGGCGGCTCGACGCGACGCAACTGGAGCGGCTCGCCGTACTGGCCGAAGCCGACGGCGACGGCACGCTGTCGATGACGCCGTGGCAAGGCGTGTTCGTGCACGGCGTGCCGAACGAGCGCGCGGCTGCGATGCGCGACGCACTCGCGTCGCTCGGCCTCGTGTGCGCGTCGTCCGACCCGCTGGCCGCGCTCGTCGCCTGCACCGGCAGCACGGGCTGCGCGAAAGCGCGCGCCGACACGAAACACGACGCGCGCGCACTCGCCGCGCGCGTCGGCCATCCGCTCGACGTGCATCTGACCGGTTGCGAGCGCCACTGCGCGCTGCCGCACCCGGCCACCCATACGCTCGTCGCGGTGGCGCCCGCGCATTACGACCTTTACCGGCGCGACGCGGCCGCGGGCTTCGGCGCCCCACTCGCGCGCCATCTGACGATTGATCAGGCCGCGGTCCGACTCATGGACGCGCGGCACAGCCAGGACACCACCGATGCTTGACTACATTCGCGACGGGCAGGAAATCTACCGCCAGTCGTTCGCGACGATCCGCGCCGAGGCCGACCTGTCGCGGGTTCCGCCCGATCTCGAGAAACTCGCGGTGCGCGTGATCCACGCGTGCGGGATGGTCGACGTCGTGTACGACCTGCGCTTCTCGGCCGGTGCCGGTGCGGCCGGCCGCGCGGCGCTCGCGGCCGGCGCGCCGATCCTGTGCGACGCGAGGATGGTCGCCGAAGGCATCACGCGCGCGCGGCTGCCGGCGGCCAATCGCGTGATCTGCACGCTCGGCGAGCCGGAGGTGCCCGACCTCGCACGGCACCTCGGCAACACGCGTTCGGCCGCCGCGCTCGAACTGTGGCGCCCGCATCTCGCGGGCAGCGTCGTCGCGATCGGCAACGCGCCGACCGCGCTGTTCCACCTGCTCGACATGATCGACGCCGGCGCGCCACGCCCCGCGCTGATCCTCGGTTTCCCGGTCGGCTTCATCGGCGCGGCCGAATCGAAGGCGATGCTCGATGCCGACAGCCGCGGCGTGCCGTACGTCGCGCTGCTCGGCCGGCGCGGCGGCAGCGCGATGGCCGCTGCCGCGGTCAATGCGCTGGCGACGGAGGTCGAATGACGCGCGCGCACGGACGGCTGTTCGGGGTCGGCGTCGGCCCCGGCGATCCCGAACTGATGACGATCAAGGCGCTGCGCGTGCTGCAGGCGGCGCCCGTGGTCGCGTATTTCGTCGCGAAAGGCAAGAAAGGCAATGCGTACGGCATCGTCGAAGCGCACCTGCTCGACGGGCAGACGCAATTGCCGCTCGTCTATCCGGTGACGACCGAGGCGCTGCCGCCGCCGCTGTGCTACGAGACGGTGATCGCCGATTTCTACGACACCGCGGCCGAGATCGTCGCGGCGCACCTCGATGCGGGCCGCGACGTCGCGGTGATCTGCGAGGGCGACCCGTTCTTCTACGGCTCGTACATGTACCTGCACGACCGCCTCGCGCCGTGTTACGACACCGAGGTGATCCCCGGCGTGTGCGCGATGCTCGGCGGCACGGCGGTGCTCGGCCAGCCGCTCGTCTATCGCAACCAGAGCCTGTCGGTGCTGTCGGGCGTGCTGCCCGAGCACGAGCTGCGCGAGCGGCTCGCGCGCGCCGATGCGGCGGTCGTGATGAAGCTCGGCCGCAACTTCGACAAGGTGCGGCGCGTGCTCGACGAACTCGGGCTCGCGAAGCGCGCGCTGTACGTCGAGCGCGCGACGATGGCGAACCAGCGCATCGTGCCGCTCGACGAGGTCGATCCGATGGCGTCGCCGTATTTCTCGCTGCTCGTCGTGCCGGGGGAAAAATGGCAAGGATGACGACGGCGCCCGCGATCGTGATTCTCGGCGCGAGCGCGCTCGATACCGCGCAACGCATCCAGATGCGTTACCCGGGCGCCCGTGTGCACGGGCTCGCGTCGCGCGTCGACGCCGACGTGCCGTTCGACGAACTCGGCACGCACCTGCGCGAACTGTATGCGCGCGGCTTGCCGATCGTCGCGCTGTGCGCGGCCGGCATCGTGATCCGCTGCCTCGCGCCCGCGCTCGCCGACAAGGGCGTCGAGCCGCCGGTGCTCGCGGTCGCGGAAGACGGTTCGGCCGTCGTGCCGCTGCTCGGCGGGCTGACGGGCGTCAACGCGATCGCGCGCGAAATCGCCGAATGCGTCGGCGTCGCGCCCGCGATCACGACGAGCGGCGAACTGCGCTTCGGCGCGTGCGTGCTCAATCCGCCCGAAGGCTATGCGCTCGCCGATCTCGCGCAGGGCAAGCGCTTCGTGTCCGACCTGCTCGCGGGCGCGTCGACGCGCGTCGACGGCGCCGCGCCGTGGCTCGACGACGTCGCGCTGCCCCGTGATGCCGCAGCCGCGCACGCGATTCGCGTGACGCCCGACGCGTGGCGTGGCGCGCGCGACGAACTCGTGATTCATCCGCGCAGCGTGGTGGTCGGCGTCGCCGCTCATGCCGTGCATGCCGACGAAGCGCTGGCCGCGCGCGTCGCAGCCACGCTCGACGAACAGGGTCTCGCCCGGCTGGCGCTCGCGGCCATCGTCGCGCCCGCATCGGCGATCGGCGACGCCGCACTGGAAGCAGCGGCGAGCACGCTCGACGTGCCGCTGCGCTTCGTCGATAGCGACAGCGACCGCGATACGCCCGCCGACGCCGCCACGCTGCTCGCTCGCGCATTGCGCGTTCCCCACACGCTGCGTGAAGAATCGAACGGCCTCGCGTGCGCGGTCGCGTCGCATCCGGTCGATCCCGCGACGCTCGGCCGCGCGCGCGGCCGCCTGACGGTGCTCGGTCTCGGCCCGGGCGGCGGCGCGTGGCTCACGCCGGCCGCACGCGCAGCGCTCGCGGACGCGACCGACATCCTCGGCTATACGACCTACGTGAACATGGCCGGCCCGTTCCGGGCCGACCAGCGCGTGCACGGCACCGACAATCGCGAGGAAATGCAGCGCGCGCGCCATGCGTTCGAACTGGCGGCCGAGGGCCGCCGCGTCGCGGTCGTGTCGTCGGGCGACCCCGGCGTATTCGCGATGGCCGCGGCCGTGCTCGAAGCGCTCGACGCAGCGCGCGACCCGCGATGGGCCGCAGTCGACCTGCGCGTGGAGCCCGGCATCTCGGCGTCGCTCGCGACGGCCGCGCAGGCCGGCGCGCCGCTCGGCCACGACTTCTGCGCGATCTCGCTGTCGGACAACCTGAAGCCGTGGGACGTGATCGAGACGCGCCTGCGGCATGCGGCGCAAGCCGATCTCGTGATGGCGTTCTACAACCCGATTTCGCGCGCGCGGCCGTGGCAGCTCGACCGTGCGCTCGATATCGTGCGCGCGCATCGCACGGCCGACACGGTGGTCGTGCTCGGCCGCGACATCGGCCGGCCGGGCGCGACGCTTTCGACGACGACCCTCGGCGCGCTACGCGGCGACCAGGTCGACATGCGCACGATGGTGATCGTCGGCTCGTCGACGACGCGGCGATTCGCGATCGGCAACGCGCGCGAATGGGTCTATACGCCGCGCTGGTATCGCTGAAGGCCGCGGCGTTCCAGCCGGCGCGCGTCCCGCATCCGGCGGCGCTCTCCGGCGGCGCTCGCGTGAATGCGGATGCACGCGAGCCGGAAGTCGTCATGCCGGTGCGTCGCCGGTTCGCTGGAACCGGTCCATACGCACCGCGTCGCGCGATCGGTCGGAAAAAGTGCCCGCCCTGCGTTTCGAAATGCGACCGAATCGGCAAGTTCGTTACGTATCGGGAATCGAATAACAAAAAGAAGAACACCTAAATTCCCTATTCGACGCGAATCCTCCAAGATAGGCACGCCGCCGGCGGGGCACGTGCCGCCCCATCGGCGGCGATACGCAGGCCAGCGTATCCCTCTTCCACTTGGAGAACACAGAATGAACAACAATGCGTTGACGCGTTTCGTTCCGCGTGCGTTTGCCGCGGGTTGTCTGCTCGCGATGGCGAGCGTGTCGCACGGTGCCGGCGTCTATGCGCCCTATGTCGACGTGACGCTCTATCCGACACCGCTGGTCGACCAGATCGGCGTGCGCCAGGGCATCCAGCAGTTCACGCTCGCGTTCGTGGTCGCGGGCAACGGCTGCGTGCCGTCGTGGGGCGGCGTGCAGCCGATCGGCAACGGCGCGAGCGGCGACCTGCTGACTGCGCTGTCCACGTCGATCGCGAGCTACCGCGCGAAAGGCGGCGAAGTCGCCGTGTCGTTCGGCGGCGCGAACGGCACGCCGCTGATGCAGGCGTGCTCGACGGTCTCCGCGCTGAAAGCCGCGTACCAGACGGTGATCGACACGTACGGCCTCACCCACGTCGACTTCGACATCGAGGGCGGGTCGCAGCAGGACACGGCGGCGATCGCGCGCAACTTCCAGGCCGTCGCGCAACTGCAGGCCGACTACGCGGCGAAGGGCAAGCCGCTGCACGTGACGCTGACGCTGCCGACGATGCCGACCGGGCTCACGCAGGACGGCGTGAACGTCGTCAACGCGGCCATCGCGAACAAGACCGCGTTCGATGCGGTCAACGTGATGGCGATGGATTACGGTCCGGCGAACATCGACATGGGCGCCGCGGCGATCAGCGCCGCGCAGGCGCTCTACTCGCAGCTCGACACGGCGTTCAAGTCGGCCGGCCAGCCGAAGACCAATGCGCAGCTGTGGCAGATGGTCGGCGTCACGCCGATGATCGGCGTCAACGACGTGCAGGGCGAGACGTTCACGCTCGCGAATGCGCAGACCGTACTGAACGCGGCGGTCGCGAACGGCTACGGCTTCTTCGGCAACTGGTCGGTCGGCCGCGACCAGGCGTGTCCGTCGGGCGGCACGTATGCGTCGCCGACCTGCTCGGGCGTCGCGCAGCAGCCGTACGCGTTCGCGACGATCTTCAAGAAGCTCGACGGCAAGTGGGGCGCGGGCGTCACGCAGGACCCGAACTACGGCGGCGGCACGAACGGCGGCACGCCGCAGCCGGGCGCACCGTGGGCGGCCGGCCAGGTCTATACGGCCGGCGCGACGGTCACCTACCAGGGCACGACGTATCAGGCGCAGTGGTGGACGCAGGGCGACGTGCCCGGGCAGGCGGCCGTGTGGAAGCCGGTCGGCGGCGGCACGCCCGCGTGGTCGGCGACGACCGCCTACCAGGGCGGCACGTGCGTGACGTACCAGGGCGCGAAGTATTGCGCGAAATGGTGGACGCAGGGCGACAACCCGAGCGCGGGCGGCGTGTGGGTGAAGTCGTGACGGTGCGACGGGCCGGCGCGTGACGCGCGGCGGGCCGTGTCCGGCATGGCAGGACCGCACGCCGGCGACGGCCCGCTGCCGGCGCCGTCGGGTGCCGCTGCCCTACCCGCGTGCGTGCTCGGCCAGCAGCCGCGCCTTCGCGTCGACGAGCAGCGCCGCATGCGCGTCGCGATGCTGGCGAATCCGCTCGGTCGGCCCGACGACCGACAGCCCGTACCAGTCGCCGTCGAGCGTCAGCGCGACCGCGATCGCCGACAGTTCGGGCGCGCTCTCGCCGAAGTTCTCCGCCCAGCCGAGCTCGCGGAATCGCGCGGTCTGCGCGACGAGCGCCGGCAGGTCGGCCACCGTCGCGTCGGTAAAGCGTTCGAACGGCAGTTGCGCGCCGAGCGCCTGCTGCGCGTCGCTCGCGAGTTCCGCGAAGATCGCCTTGCCGATCGAGTTCGCATGCAGCGGGCGCAACTCGCCCGGCTGGCGCGTATAACGGATCGCCTGCTCGGATTCGACGACGTCGAGGTACGTGACCGACACGCCCTGGATCTTGCCGAGCACGGCGGTTTCGCGGCTCGCGTCGCGCAGCGCGACGAGGTGCGGATGCACGACGTCGACGACCGGATCGGTCGCGTCGATCGCGGCGGCGACCGTCTGCAGGCGCCGCGTCGGATAGTAGCCGCCGCGCCTGCGCACTTCGTACAGGTAGCCGCGGCTCACGAGCGTGCGCGCCATCGCCAGACAGCTCGATGCCGGCACGTTGAGCAGGCGCGCGAGTTCGGTCAGCGGCAGCGGCCGCCGTTCGGCGGCGAACAGCTCGAACAGGTCGAGCGTGCGGGCAACGAGTTTGACGTCCATGACGAGCGCTTGATTCGGAACGGGAAACCGCGCGCCGGGCGAGCCGCCGGGTCGGTACGGTCAGTACGACTTCGGCAGCCCGAGCACCTTCTCCGCGATGTAGCACAGGATCAGTTGCGGACTCACGGGCGCGAGCCTCGGAATCATACACTCGCGCAGGTAGCGCTCGACATGGTATTCCTTCGCATACCCCATCCCGCCGTGCGTCGCGATCGCCGTCTGGCAGGCCTGGAACGCGGCTTCCGCACCGAGGTATTTCGCCGCGTTCGCCTCCGCGCCGCACGACTGGCCCGCGTCGTAGCGCGTCGCGGCCTTCATCACCATCAGCCAAGCGGCTTCGAGCTGCATCCACGCCTGTGCGAGCGGATGCTGGATCGACTGGTTCTGCCCGATCGGCCGGCCGAACACGACGCGCTCGCACGCATACTGCGTCGCGCGGCGCAGCGCGGCCTGCCCGAGCCCGATCGCCTCGGCGGCGATCAGGATCCGTTCGGGGTTCAGGCCGTGCAGCAGATAGCGGAAGCCGTCGCCTTCGTGGCCGATCAGGTCGTCGCGCGACACGCGCAGGTTGTCGATGAACAGCATGTTCGAATCGACCGCCTTGCGGCCCATCTTCTCGATTTCGCGGACCTCGACGCGCGAACGGTCGAGGTCGGTATAGAACAGGCTCAGCCCGTCGGTCGGTTTCGCGACCTGGTCGAGCGGCGTCGTGCGCGCGATGATCAGCATCTTGTTCGCCACCTGCGCGGTCGAGATCCAGATCTTGCGCCCGCTCAGCACGTAGTGATCGCCGTCGCGGCGCGCCTGCGTGCTCAGGTGCGCGGTATCGAGCCCGGCGTCGGGCTCGGTCACTGCGAAGCACGCCTTGTCGCGCCCGGCGATCAGCGGCGGCAGGAAGCGCGCCTTCTGCGCGTCGTTGCCGAACACCTGCACCGGGTTCAGCCCGAAGATGTTCATGTGCACGGCCGACGCGCCGGACAAGCCGGCACCCGATGCGCTGATCGTGCGCATCATCAGCGCGGCTTCGGTCATCCCGAGCCCGGCGCCGCCGTAGGCCGGATCCATCGCGATGCCGAGCCAGCCGGCGTCGGCGAGCGCCGCGTGGAAATCGGCCGGGAACCCGCCCACGCGATCGCGTTCGAGCCAGTAGTCGTCGCCGAAGCGCTCGCAGATTTTCTCGATCGCGCTTTCGATCGCGCGCTGGTCGTCGGTCAGGTCGAACTGCATGGATTGCTCTCCAGGAAAACGTGAACGGCCGCGCCGCCTTCGCGACGACACCGGGCCGCCCCGGCCGTCGCGCCGACGAAAAACGCTTTCGGGCGGCCGGCACGTGGCGTCGGGGCAACGCGCACGGTCATAACGGAAACACGCCCGTCGCGACCGCGGCGAATACCATCAGCACGGTGGCGGCGAACAGGAACGGAATCGTGAATTTCTGGTGCTCGGCGAGCTCGACGCCGGTCAGGCCGACGATCAGGAACGTCGCGGGCGTGAGCGGGCTCACCGGGAAGCCCGTCGTCATCTGGCCGAGCAGCGCGGCCTGCGCCATCCGGATCGGCGGCACGCCGAGCAGCTTGCCGCTTTCCGCGAGCACGGGCAGCACGCCGAAGTAGAACGAATCGGGGTCGAACAGCAGGCTGAGCGGCATCGACAGCAGCCCGAGCACGAACGGCATGTGGCGCGCATGCTCGATGGGCACGTGCGCGACGACGACCTCGGCCATCGCCTTGAGCATCCCGGTGCCGGACATGATTCCCGTGAACGCGCCGGCCGCGAGCAGCACGCTCGCCATCATCAGCGCGGCCTTCGCATGCGCGTCGATCCGCTCGCGCTGCGCCTGGACGTCCGGGTAATTGATCACGAGCGCGGCGACCGTGCCGAGCATGAACATCACCATCGGGTCGACGATGCCCGACACGAGCGTGACGAGCACGACGAGCGTCAGCGCGACGTTGATCCCGAATCGTCCCGGCCGGCGCAACGCGCGTTCGGCGTCGGTCAGCTCGCGCGGCGCGATCGCGAGCGATGCGGCGCCGGCGCGGTCGAGCCCCAACCGCTTCGCCTCGCGCACGCCGAGCACCCAGGCGGTGCCGAATACGAACGCGAGCCCGACCATCTGCACCGGAATCATCGGCATGAAAATCGCCGAGCCGGGAATGTGCAGCGCCGCCGATGCGCGCAGCATCGGCCCGACCCACGGCAGGAAGTTGACGCCGGCCGCCATCGACGCGACGCACGCGAGGATGCGGCGATCCATCCCGAGCCGCGTATAGAGCGGCATCATCGCCGGCAGCGTGACGAGGAACGTGACCGCGCCGGAGCCGTCGAGATGGATCAGCAGCGCGAGCAGCGCCGAGCCCATCACGATGCGCGGCGGATGGCAGCCGATCACGCGCAGCACGCCGGCGATGATCGGGTCGAGCATCCCCGCATCGGTCAGGATACCGAAAAAAAGAATCGCAAAAACGAACATCCCGGCGATCGGGCCGATGTTCTGTACGCCGTGCACGACGAACTTGCCGGTCTGCAGCCCGAAACCGGCCGCGAGCGACGCGGCCACCGGCACGACGATCAGCGCGACGAGCGGCGACAGCCGCTTCGTGATGATCAGGCCGAACAGCGCGACGATGGCGACCGCGCCGATCGATGCGAGCATGATGCGTCTCCTCTTCTGCCGGTGCGCTTGTCGGTGCGTGTCGACGCGCGGGCCGGCGTGATGTCCGAACGATGATGTGTGCCGCGACACGGCACGGCAGGCGGCCGCGACGGCGGTCAGCTCCGGCCGTCGTCGTTGTCGTTGCCATCCGCGAACACCTGCGCCGCATGTTCGTTCAGCGCGGGCGGCGGACGCCGGTACGTGGCCGGCGTGCGGCCCAGCTTGATCGGCGACGCGATGCCGCGATGCCGGCCCAGTTCGACCTTCATCCGCCGATGCGCGACATGCGGGTGGTCGAGCGCCGCATCGAGCCCGAGCACGGGCGCGCACGGCACGCCGCGACGCATCAGTTGCTCGGCGAGCACGGCGCCGTCGTGCGCGGCCAGCGCCGTTTCGAGCAGCGTGCGCAGCACGGTCCGATGCTGGTTGCGCGCGCGGTTGTCCGCGAAGCGCGGATCGTCGAGCCAGTCGCGCGTGCCGAGCACGTCGCACAGCGCGGCGAACTGCCCGTTGTTGCCGACCGCGAGGAAGATGTCGACGCCCGCCGTCGGAAAGCTGTCGTACGGCGTGATGTTCGGATGCGCGTTGCCGGTGCGCACGGGCGCGTTGCCGGAATGGAAGAAGTTCGGCGTATGCGGATGAAGGATCGACAGCGCGCAGTCGAACAGCGTCGACTCGACGAACTGGCCGCGGCCGCTGGCGTCGCGCTCGCGCAGCGCCATCAGCACGCCGAGCGCCGCGTTCAGCCCCGTGACGAGATCGACGATCGGCACGCCGACGCGCAGCGGCGCGCCGCCGGCTTCGCCGTTGACGCTCATCAGCCCCGCAAGCGCCTGCACCGCCGCGTCGTAGCCCGGCAGCCCGCCGAGCGGGCCGTCCGCGCCGAAACCCGACACGCGGCAATGGACGAGGCGCGGAAACCGCGCATGCAGCGCGTCGAACCCGAGCCCCCAGCGTTCCATCGTGCCGATCTTGAAGTTCTCGACCAGTGCGTCCGCGTGTTCGAGCAGCCCGAGCAGTCGCTCGCGATCGGCCGGCTGCGTCAGGTCGAGCGCGATGCCGAGCTTGTTGCGGTTCACGCCGAGGAAGTACGACGCGGTGTCGCCGTCGAACGGCGGGCCCCACGTTCGCGTTTCGTCGCCGGACGGCGGTTCGACCTTGATCACCTCCGCGCCGTGATCGGCGAGGATCTGGGTCGCGTACGGACCGCCCAGCACCCGCGACAGATCGATGATGCGCAATCCTGCCAGCGCGCCCTGCTGCTCGTGTTCCGCCATGCGTCTCGCTCCTGGTTCCGGTTGATCGGACTGCCGGTTCCGGCAGCCCGGCGCGTGCGGCGCGGTTTCTCCGGATTCGACGAATAATTCTTGTATGTGAATTTATATTCACACTCACGAATTATGTTGTCAAGCCCGGATGGACCCGGCTGTCGCGCCGAGCCCATCGTCGCGCGCAAGCGGGGACGACACCGAACGCGCCGGTTGCGGTCGCACCCCGCCGTTGGCTAAGCTGGCGGGCGACATTCATCCCTACCCAAACAAGGCGGAACATTCATGAAACGGTTGTGGCTGGCGGCCTTCGTGCTGGCGTCGACGCTGGGCGTCGCGCACGCGCAAAACCAGACTTTCCACTTCGGCGAAGGACAAACCGGCATGCCGGGCGCGGCGCCGCACGCTGCCGCGCCGGCGGCTCGGCCCGCGCCCGCACGCCGGCACGTCACCGCGCCGTCGCCTCGTCACCGGCGTGCGGTGCACAAGCGCCGCCATTCGCGCCCCGTGAAGCCGGCGCGCGGCGGCATCTACACGCACGCGTGAACTGGCGTGCGTGGCACGAGCGCGGGGTGCACGCGACTGTCACGAACGGCCGGTAACATCGGCGCGGCGGCTTGCATGCCGTCGCCGCCTGCTGCCGAACCCTGCGCAGCCGACGGGCCTTTCCTCCACGATTCAGCACCTGTTTTGCCAGAACATGAGCACCGGGCCGGATACCCTCGCCGTCAACAAGGAACGCGCCACGATCGTGTGCCGCCAGCGCAGCAGCGTGCTGCTGGTCGCGCGCACCGCGGCGCGCTGGTCGCTACCGGGCGGCACGATCCGGCGCGGCGAGACGCCGCTCGAAGCCGCGCTGCGGGAACTCGCGGAGGAAACGCGACTGGAGGGGCTCGCGCTCGACTACGCGGTGCAGTTCGGCGGGCTGACGAAGCTGCATCACGTGTTCGTGGCCGACGTGCCGGCGCACCTGACGCCGCGCGCGAGCAACGAGATCGCCCGCTGCAAGTGGTTCACCGTCGACCGGCTCGACACGCTGCGCGCCAGCGTGCCGACGCGCAAGATCATCGAGTTGCTGCGGCTCGACTGTTTCTCTGCGCTCGCGAGCGGGCCGCTTCGCTGAGGTCGATGCCGGCTCGGCTGCCGACCGCGGCGATTACGCGCGCAGGAACGGGCCGGCCTTGCGTTCGAGCAGTGCGACGAGTTCGGGCTGCATGAACGCGTAGCGGTCGGGGATGTCGAGGCAGACGATCTTCCGGTGCTTCAGATGCGCACCGAATTGCGCCGACAGTCGCGCGTTGTGCGCGCGCTCCATCACGAACACGATGTCCGCCCAGTCGAGTTGCTCGACGGACAGCCGTACGTCCGCGTCGGGCGCGAGGCCCGCGGAGTCGGTTTCGATGCCGGGCCACGCGGCGAACACCGCTTCGGCCGTCGGGCTGCGTAGCCGGTTGCGGCTGCAGATGAACAGTGCCCGTGTCATGTCGCTTCACGGCCGCCCGAGCGGCCGGCTCAGCCTTGCGGAATCGTGCCTGGCCGGACGTACGCGAGCATGTGCGGCACGTAATCGGCCTTGCCGAGCTCGACGCCGTGATGGCGCAGGATCGCGTACGCAGCGATCGCGTGGAAGTAGAACTGCGGCAGCGCCCAGTCGCGCACGTACTGTTCGCCCGTCATGTCGAACGCGATCCCGTTCGGCAACTCGAGCGTGATCGGCAGCGCTGCGCCGCCATCGAGCGCATCCGGCGCGAGTTCGCCGAGAAAGGCGAGCGTGCCGGCGATGATCGCCTGCGCATCGGCCGGCGAACCGGGTTGCGCATCGGCGTTCCAGCCCGCCTCGCGCAACGCGAGCAATGCCGCCGGCAGCGGTTCGCCGCGCAGCCGATGGACCGGCTCCATCGCCTGGAAACACGAAAAGCGCACCTGGGCGGCGAGCGGATACATGTCGGGCGCCAGCCTCAGCGTCATCGCCGCGTCGGGTTCGTCGCCGGCGGACTGCCGGTGCGCGACGGCCTTGTCGAGCCACGCGGACTGCGCCCGCAGCATCTGGGTGTAGGTCGGAACGAGAAGTTGGGTCGGTGACACGCGCGCGCTCCTGTACTGGGGTTCGCGTCACACGATAGCAGCGTCGGCGCAAGCCTGCATCCCGGCCGGGCGCGCCGTGTGCCGTCACGGCTTGCCGTGCCGCGCCAGGAACCGGTCGAGCTGCGACGCAAACGCCTTGCCGTCGCGCGCGCCGAACGGCGCCGGCCCGCCCGTGTCGATGCCCGCGCTGCGCAACTGGTCCATCATCGCGCGCGTCGACAGGCGTTCCTCGATGTTCTCGCGGCTGAACCAGTTGCCGCGCGGGTCGAGCGCCTGCGCGCCCTTGTCGAGCACGGCGGCGGCCAGCGGGATGTCGGCCGTGATCACGAGGTCGCCGGGTTCGGCCAGCTCGACGATGCGCGCATCGGCCACGTCGAAGCCGGCCGGCACCTGCACGGCCTTGATGAACGGCGACGGCGGCGTGCGCAGAAACTGGTTCGCGACCAGCGTCACGCAGATCTCGGCGCGACGCGCGGCGCGAAACAGCATGTCCTTGATGACGGCGGGACACGCGTCGGCATCGACCAGTACTTGCATGGCGGAGGTTTCCGGTGGGCAGAAGCAGAAGCGGCGATCATAGCGCACCGCCGGCCGGCTATCGGCCGGCGAGATCGGTGCGAAGCGCGTCGGCCGTCACCCACTGCGCGCCCCAGGCCGCGGCGAGCCGCGCACCCTGCCCGATCCGCACGGCCGCATCGTCGAAGTCGACGAACACGACGTGATCGGCCGCCGCGGGTCTGGCCGGCGTGTCGCGCGTGCGCCCGTCGGACAGCACCCACAGCCAGCGCGCTTTGCCCGGCGCGCGCCGCGCCGCGCGGGCGAGCAACTGCGCGGCGGCCGCGATGCCGTCCGCGAGCGGCGTGCCGCCGCCGCCGTCGACCGGCTCGAGCCAGCGCGCATTCCACCAGCGCGGCACGGCCGGGCCGAAGCGCCGCGCGGCGCCGTTGCCGCCGAAGCAGACCAGCGCGGTTTCGACACGTGCGCGCGCGGCCTGATCGAAATACGCGACGATCAGTCCCTTCGCGAGCGCGAGCCGTTCGTGCGACAGCATCGACGCCGAACAATCGAGCACGAAGCAATGCAACGCGTGCGGCGTGCCCGCGCGTTTCCCGTAGCGCAGATGATCGCGATGCAGCGGACCGCCGCGTTTCGCGGCAAGCGTCGCCGGCCAGGCGACGGCCGTGCCGGCGCGCACCGTGCCCGGCACGCGCGCGGCGGCGCCTGACTGCCATCGAGGACCGCGAATCGCGTTCGCGGCGGCGCCGGCTCGATGGCTCAGCGTTTTTTTAGCGGCAGCGGCACCACGCTTTTCACGTCGCGCAGCCCGGCCGGTTCGGGCGGCAGGTAGCCCCAGTCGCCCTGAGATGCCGACGCGCCGGCCTCCGTGTCGCCCCTTTCGCGCGGTCGGTCGTCGGGCCGCCGGCGCGGGTCCGGCGGCGCACGACCGTCGCGTTCGCCATCGTGCTGCGACGACTGCTGAGAAGACTGCTGCGATGGCGGCGGCCCCGCATGGCGCCGGTGCCGCAGCACGGCCTCGGCCACGCGCTCCACGTGCGACACCGCCACCGCTGCGGCCCGTTCCAGCGCGGCCAGCGCACGCGCGGCGCGCAGCATCACGAGATCGGCACGCAACCCGTCGACGGCCGCGTCGATGCACAGCGCGCTGACGCGCGCATGGACCGCATCGTCGAAATCCAGCGCCGGCAGCCGGGCGCGCGCCGCGCGAATCCGGTCCGCGAGTTCCCGCTGAGCGGATGCGTGACGTGCGCGAAACGCGTCCGGATCGAGATCGAACGCGAGTCGCGCCTTCACGATCCGCTCACGCTGGGCGGCGTCGAAACAGTTCTCCAGTTCGACCATCAGCCCGAAGCGGTCGAGCAACTGCGGGCGCAGCTCGCCCTCCTCGGGATTCATCGTGCCGACCAGCACGAAACGCGCGTCGTGCGCGTGCGACACGCCATCGCGCTCGACGATGTTCACGCCGCTCGCGGCGACGTCGAGCAGCGTATCGACGAGCCCGTCGGCGAGCAGGTTCACTTCGTCGACATACAGCACGCCGAGATGCGCGCGAGCCAGCAGGCCCGGCCGGAAGCGCACGCCGTTTTCGGCCAGCGCATGCGCGAGATCGAGCGTGCCCGTCACCTGCTCGTCGCTCGCCGACAACGGCAGCGTGACGAACTGCCCTTCCGGCAACAGCTCCGCGAGGCCGCGCGCGGCCGTCGATTTCGCGGTGCCGCGCGGCCCGCTCACGAGCACGCCGCCGAGCGACGGGTCGATCGCGGCAAGCAGCAGTGCCTGCTGCAACGCGTCCTGCGCGACGAGCGCCGCAAACGGAAAAACCGCGCGGGCGCGGTGCGTCGTCGGATCGGTCATCGCCGCCCCCCTTCCTGAAGTTGTTCGCTCGCGAGCCAGACCGCTTCGATCCGCTCGCGATAGTCGCCCGGCTGCTGCCACAGGCCGCGCTGCATCGCCTCGACGAAGCGTTCGCAGATCCCGTGCAGCGCCTTCGGGTTGTGCCGTTCGAGGAACGCGCGGGTGGCGTCGTCGAACAGGTACGCGTCGGCGACGAGCGCGTACTGGTGATCCGACAGCACGCGTGCGGTCGCGTCATAGCCGTACAGATAGTCGACGGTCGCGGCCAGCTCGGCCGCGCCCTTGTAGCCGTGACGCTTCACGCCGTCGAGCCATTTCGGGTTGACGACGCGCGAGCGGATCACGCGCGCGATTTCCTCGCGCAGCGTGCGCATCTTCGGCGCGACCGGGTTCGCATGGTCACCGTGGTAGATGCTCGGCTGCTGTCCGGACAGGTGCCGCACCGCCGCCGTCATCCCGCCCTGGAACTGGTAGTAGTCGTTCGAATCGAGGATGTCGTGCTCGCGACTGTCCTGGTTCTGCACGACGACGTCGATCGTCGCCAGCCGTTCTCCGAACACTTCGGCCGCCGCGTCGCCCGCGCTGTTCTGCGCGTACGCGTGGCCGCCCCATCGGCGGTAGGCGTCCGCGAGATCGGCGTCGGTCTGCCAGCGGCGCTGGTCGATCAGGTCCTGCAGGCCCGCGCCGTAGCTGCCCGGCCGCGCGCCGAACACGCGCCAGCCGGCGCGGCGCCGCGCTTCGTCGGGCGCCACGCCCTGCGCGATCCATGCCGCGCGTTCGCGCTCGATGCGCGCGCGGATCGGGTTCAGCGCCTCGGGCTCGTCGAGCGCGGCGACGGCCTGCACGGCCGCGTCGAACAGGTGCATCAGGTTCGGGAACGCGTCGCGGAAGAAACCCGACACGCGCAGCGTCACGTCGATGCGCGGCCGGTCGAAGATCTCGATCGGCAGGATCTCGAAGTCGGTCACGCGGTGGCTGCCGTGCGCCCATTTCGGCCGCACGCCGATCAGCGCGAATGCCTGCGCGATGTCGTCGCCGCCGGTGCGCATCGTGGCCGTCCCCCACACCGACAGCCCGATCGCGCGCGGATAGTCGCCGTGATCCTGCAGATGGCGCTCGATCAATTGCTGCGCGGATTTCAGGCCGAGCGACCACGCGGCCTGCGTCGGCACCGCGCGCGTATCGACCGAGTAGAAGTTGCGGCCGGTCGGCAGCACGTCGGGACGGCCACGCGACGGCGAGCCGCTCGGCCCCGGCGGCACGAAACGGCCGTCGAGCCCGCGCAGCAGCTGACGCATTTCCTCGCCGCCGCAGGCGTCGAGCGCGGGCAACAGCATCGTGCGCACGCGTTCGATCACCGCGAGCGTATGCGGCCATGCGCCGGGCGGCGGAATCGCGATGCCGGGATCCTCGACGGATTCGGTTCTGCACACGGTGTCGAGCCAATGCTGCGCAAGCCGTTCGAGCCGCTCGCGCGTATCGCCCGCATGACGCCACGGCGACGCGTCGAGCGCCTGCAGGACGGTCGGCCGCGGCCCCGTCCACGGCGCGGCCCAGTCGGCCGCGAGCGGATCGAAAGCGTCGCCGAGCGCGAGATCGCGCGCGAGCGCGCCGATCAGCCCGGCCCGTTCGCCCTTGCCGTCGCCGACCGGAAAGCGCGCGAGCGCGAGCAGCGTGTCGCGCCGCTGGCGCTCGAGCGGCGACGCGCCGAACACGTGCAGCCCGTCGCGAATCTGCGCTTCCTTCAACTCGCACAGCCATGCGTCGACCCGCGTGAGCAGTGCATCCTCGTCACCCGCGTCGCGCGGCGGCGACACGCTCAGTTCGTCGTGCAGCCGATGCTCGGCGATCGTCGCGAGAATCGTCTTGCGCAACAGCTTCGCGCGCCGCGCATCGACCATCAACGCTTCGTAGTATTCGTCGACCTGCCGTTCGAGATCCTGCAGCGGGCCGTAGTTTTCCGCGCGCGTGAGCGGCGGCATCAGGTGATCGACGATCACCGCCTGTGCGCGCCGCTTCGCCTGGCTGCCCTCGCCCGGATCGTTGACGATGAACGGATACAGGTGCGGCAGCGGCCCGAGCGTCAGGTCGGGCCAGCACGCGTCGGACAGCGCGACGCTCTTGCCCGGCAGCCATTCGAGATTGCCGTGCTTGCCGAGATGGATGACCGCGTCGACGCGATACGCATCGCGCAGCCAGAAATAGAACGCGAGATACGCATGCGGCGGCACGAGCTCCGCATCGTGATAGCTCGCGTAGTCGTTCTCGTCGCGCGAGCGCGACGGCTGGATGCCGACGAATACGTTGCCCGCGCGCCAGCCGGCGATCGTGAAACGCCCTTGCCGCAGCGTCGGGTCGGCTTCAGGCGGCCCCCAGCGCGCGTTCAGCGCGTCGCGCACGGCCGCCGGCAGCCGCGCGAAATGCGCGACGTAGTCGGCCAGCGGGAAGCTCTGGAACGCCGGTCGCAGCGCGTGCACGGCCGCGTCGTTGGTCACGCCTTCGGTGAGCCGCGCGATCAGCGCGTCGCCGTCGGCCGGCAGGTCGGCCACCGTATAGCCCGCGTCGCGCAACGCCGCGAGCACGCGCAGCGCGGAGGCCGGTGTGTCGAGCCCGACGCCGTTGCCGATGCGCCCTTCGCTTTGCGGATAGTTCGCGAGAATCAGCGCGATGCGCTTGTCGCCATTGTCCAGCGTGCGCAGCCGGCACCAGCCGCGTGCGAGCGCCGCGACGAACGCGATCCGCTCGGCATCCGGCTGGTAGCGCACGACGTCGACCTCGGTATGCGGGCAGCGATACGCGAGCCCCTTGAAGCTCACCGCGCGCGTGACGATGCGCCCGTCGACTTCGGGCAGCGCGATATGCATCGCGATGTCGCGTGCGTGCAGGCCCTGGTTGTCGGCCACCCACGCGTCGCGATTGCCGCCGGACAGGATCACCTGCAGCACCGGCGCGTCGCCGGCGAGCACGTCGTGCCCGGGGCTGTCGATCGCGCCGGCCGCGAACGCGGTGGTATTCAGCACGAGCGCGACGTCGTGCGTGTCGCAGAGTTGCGTGATGACCTCGCGGCTCACCGCGTCCTTCAGCGACGTCACCGCGATCGGCAGCGGATTCAGCCCTTGGTCGATCAGTGCGTCGGCCAGCGCGTCGAACACCGCCGTGTTCGCGGCCTGCCAGTGCGCGCGATAGAACAGGATCGCGACGACCGGCGCGCCGGGCGTCCAGCGCGGCCGCCAGTCGTCGACGCTCGCGCGGTCGCGCGCCGGGTGATACAGCGCGGCGGCGGGCAGCGGCCGCGGCGGTTCGGGTTCGTCGCCGAAGCCGAACGTGTGAAACGCGATGCTGCGCAGCAGCGCGTCGGCGTTGTGCACGCCGCCTTCGCGCAGGTAGCGCCACCACAGCCGGCATAGCTCGGCCCCGACCGTGCTCTTCGCGACGAGGTTCGGGTCCTCCTGCAGGTCGCCCGAGAACATCGCGAGCCGTTGCCCGCGCTTCGACGCGAGCGACACGGCCTGCTCGATCCCGTACGGCCAGTACGCTTCGCCGCCGAGATGATCGATCACGACCGTCTTCGCGTGACGCAGCACGTCGTCGACGTAGAAATCGACCGACGCCGGCTGCCGCAGGAACGTGACGTTCGCGAGCCGCACGCTCGGGAACCCGGCCGGCAAGTGCGGCACGACGCTCGCGAGCAACGACAGCGTCGTGTCGGCCGAACTCAGGATGACGATGTCGGCCGGCTGCTGGTCGATCCGGACGACGCCCTGCGTATCGTCGACGAAGCCGCCCGGCGTGGTGCGCAGCAGATGCATCGTGCGTTACGCCTGTTGCGGCTCGGCCGCGCACGCGGCGTCGAACGCGCGTTGCAGCGCGGCTGCGTCGAGATCCTCGCCGATCAGCACGAAGCGGCTCGCGCGCGTTTCGCCGTCCTGCCAGCGGCGGTCGAAATAGCTGTCGAAGCGGCGGCCGACGCCCTGGATCACGAGCCTCATCGGCGCGCCGGGCAGCGCGGCGAAGCCTTTCGCGCGATAGATCGTGTGCGCTTCGACCACGCGCTGCAGCGCGGCGATCGTCGCTTCGCGCGTGCCGGCGTCGCCCGACACCACCACCGAATCGAAATCGTCGTGATGGTGATCGTGATCGCCGTCGTCGGCCGCACCGTGATGGTCGTGACGCAGGTGGATCGTGTCCTCCGATGCCGACTCCAACCCGAGCAGCATCGCGAGGTCGAGCTCGCCGCGCGTCGCGCGCACGATCTTCACCTGCGGTGGGATCTCGTCGCGGATCGCGGTTTCGATCCGCGCGAACTCGGCGTCGCCGACCAGGTCGGCCTTGTTCACGATCACGAGATCGGCGGACGACAGCTGATCGGCGAACAGTTCGTGCAGCGGCGATTCGTGGTCGAGATTCGGATCGGCGCGGCGCTGCGCGTCGACGGCCTGCGGGTTTTCCGCGAACTGGCCGCTCGCGGCGGCCGGCCCGTCGACGACGGTCACGACCGCGTCGACCGTGAAGCTGTTGCGGATCGTCGGCCAGTTGAACGCCTGCACGAGCGGCTTCGGCAGCGCGAGACCCGACGTCTCGATCAGCACGTGATCGATGTCCGCGCGGCGCTCGACGAGCGCTTCCATCACCGGATAGAACTCTTCCTGCACGGTGCAGCACAGGCAGCCGTTCGCGAGTTCGTACAACTGGCCCGATGCCTCGCCCTGAGCATCGTCGCAGCCGATGCCGCAGCCCTTGAGGATTTCGCCGTCGATGCCGAGCTCGCCGAATTCGTTGACGATCACCGCGATGCGGCGGCCTTCGGCGTGCTGCAGGATATGGCGCATCAGCGTCGTCTTGCCGCTGCCGAGAAAGCCCGTGACGATCGTGACGGGAAGCTTGCGTAGGGTCATGGTAGGTCCTGTGACGGGAATGGAATCAGGCCGGGGGCGTCGCGTCGGTGGCGGCGCGGCCATTCACGGGACGGGACGCGGGAAGATCGCCGCGCGGTCCGGCCGGACAGCCGCAGGACGGGCGGAACAACGAATCGGGCATGGTGCTTCCTTGCGAACGGTCGACATCGTGAATGTCAACACGGCTGCCGCCGGCCCCGCCCCGCGCCGCCTGCCGTTCGCCACGGCGGCCACTCGCGTGCGCGCGGCGGCAGATGGACGAAGGAAGCGTCGAACACCGGGCGTCGGGCCTGCTGCGGCCGTGGACGATGCGCCGCCTCCCCGCGGCGCTGAACCCCAACGTTTAGGCCGGTATCCGGGCTGACGAACACGCCGCTTCGCCTTCCCGGATACGCGCGGCATCCAGTGGCGGTCGTCCGCATGCGCGGGGCATGCGGCGAAGCGGCGCTGCATCGCGCTGCGCGCGACACGTTCGCTTACCGTTGCGGGGGCAGCACAGGTTGGCTCGACTGCGGCGCAGGCAGGCTTCCTGTTTCCCGTTTAACTGCGTGCGCCGGAGCGGCGCGCGCGAGCACCAAAACGCGTGCGAGTGTAGGCGGCGGTGCGGGGAGCGTCAAGGCGAGCGGTCGGCGGCAAACGCGAATGATTGTCGTTTTCAACTTCGTAAGATAAACTTCGCCCGATAACGAAGCCAACCATCACGCAACGGCCATGTGAGGCAATCACTCAGTCATCCTTAAATTTCCATGTCGAAACGACAGATATCCGGGCGGCGGTTTCCTGTGCTGGCCCTGTCGCTGTGCTCGATCGCCTGCGTTGCTCCCTGCCCTGCCCCGGCGGCCGAGTTCGACGACGAGCTGCCCGCGCTCGAGGTGCGCAGCCGACGCCATCCGAACGATCCGCGCGCCGAAAGCGTGAGCACGGCGACCCGCACCGCGAGCGATCCGCGCGACGTACCGCAAACCATCGACAGCGTCCCGGTCGAGGAAACGCTGTCCTATGGCGGCCGCACGCTTGCCGACGCGCTGGCCGGCGTGCCGGGTGTTTCCAATACGTCGGATACGCGCTTCGATGCGTTCCGCATCCGCGGCTTTTCCGCCGCGGGCGACCTGCTGCTCGACGGCATGCGAGACGACGCGCAATACGTGCGCAGTCTCGGCAATATCGAACGCGTCGAAGTGCTGAAGGGACCGGCCGCGGCGCTGTACGGGCGCGGCAGCGGCGGCGGCGTCATCAACCGGATCACCAAGCAGCCGTTGCCGGAAAACTTCGGACATGTGTCGGCGGCGACCGGAAGTTACGGACGGCTCGGCGCATCGGTCGATCTCAACCGGATGCTGTCGAGCGCATGGAGCATGCGGCTCAATGCGGGCCGCGAACACGCAGGCAGCTTCCGCGACCACGTCGACGGCACGCGCCAGTACGTCGCGCCGTCGATCAAATGGCAGGACGCACGGCGAAGCTGGCTGCTGCAGTTCGAATACGACACGTACCAACGCGTGCCCGATCGCGGCATGCCGGCGCCGGTCGCCGCGATCGACGCGGCCGGCAGGCCGATCGCGTTCTCGCTGCCGTCCGCGCCGCGCGCGACCTTCTTCGGCGCGGCGGACCGCGACACCGTCCGCGACAAGAACATGAACGGGCGCTCGGTCGTCACGTACGTGCTCGACGGCGACTGGACACTGCGCCATACACTGGGCGTGCTGGATTTGCACAGCACCTTCGACAATACCTACGTCACGCAAAGCTACGTCACGAAGCCGCGCGACTACCGGCGCGTGCAACGTGCGCGCTATCTGCAGGACATGACGCATCTCAACGTGCAGACCGGCGTCGAATTGAGCGGCAAAGTCGCGACCGGGCCCGGCTTGCATCACCTGCTGTTCGGCATCGAATACGGCTGGCAGAAACGCAGCCCGACGCTCTGGCAGGCCGATGCGGCGCCGGTCCCGATCACCGGACCGGATCGTCTCGCGCCGGCCGGCGCGGCGCCGCGCCCGTATGCGATGAACCGCCATCGCGTCAGCGACTACGCGATCTTCGCGCAGGATCGCATCGACCTCGGGCGAGCGTGGAAACTGCTCGGCGGCCTGCGCGCGGAACGCTTCGACGTCGATTCGACCAACGCGCTGAACGGGCTGCATGCGCGGCGCACGACGACGGCATGGAGCCCGCGGCTCGGCGTCGTGTGGTCGCCGGTTGGCGCGCACAGCGTGTATGCGTCGTACAGCAAGAGCTTCGCGCCGGTCGGCGGCGACCTGATCGGCATCACGCCGGACGCGCGCGGCAACGCCAACGATCTCGGCCCGCAATACAACCGCCAGTACGAGATCGGCGTGAAAAGCGACTGGCGCGATGGCGCACTGAGCACGACGCTCGCACTGTTCCAGCTCGATCTGTACAACCGCCGCGTCGCCGATCCGGTTCGGCCCGGGTTCTTCGACCTCAACGGCCTCGAGCGCAATCGCGGCCTGGAACTGGGCGTCGCCGGCCGGCTCGCGGGCGACTGGTTCGTTCGCGGCGGCATCGGCTGGCAACACGCACGGGTGGTCGACGCCGAGCCGAAGTACGCGGGCAAGCGGTCGGCGGGTGTGTCCGGGTCGAACGGCAGCCTGTTCGTCGGCCATGCGCCGCTGCGCGGATTTTTCGCCGAACTCGGGCTGGTGTACGAAGGGGCGCGTTACGCCGATCGCGACAACCTGCTCGAACTGCCCGCATACGTCCGCTGGGACGGCAAGGCCGGATATCGCACGCGCGACCTCGAGGTGACGCTGGCGGCCGTCAACCTGACCGATCGCGACTATTACGCGAATGCGACGGGCCTCGCGCAGATCATGCCCGGTTCGCCACGCACGTTCACGCTGACGGCGGCGTACAAGTTCTGACCTCGCGGGCCGCGCCGACGCCTCGCGCGACCGGTCCGCCGGGCAGCTCGCGCTTGGCACGCCTGTGCTATCGTATGCGCCGCGTTCGGTGCTCGCATGCGCATTCCGCGCATGCAGTTAAACGGGAAACAGGAGGCGGATGTCCGCCCGGCCTGTGCTGTCCCCGCAACGGTACGCCGCCCGCGCAACGCGCTTTTTTCGCACGTGCGCCCAGGCCGCCCGCGATGCCACTGCCCTTCGACCGGGCGGGAAGGCTGCGGTCTGGCAAGCGGCCAGCCCGGATACCGGCCGACGCAAGGGGCGAGCGCGATGCTCGCCGAACGCCCGGTCCGCGGGGGACGGATGGGGTGCGCATTCCACCCGCGTTCGCGCGGGTTTCGCCCGATCCGTCATGCACTGCCTGCTCGCCGGCCGCCGATGCGCCGCCCGCCTTCCCTGTTCCACTGTGTCGACACGGTGCGCGCCGTGCCGCGCGCGATGAGCCGCGCATGGCTCGTCGGCGCGGGCCCCGGCGACGCCGATCTGCTGACGCTCCGAGCCGTGCGCGCGATCGGCGCGGCCGACGTGCTGCTCGTCGACGATCTCGTGAACCCCGACGTGCTGCGCCATGCGCGCGCCGACGCGCTGATCGAGCACGTCGGCAAGCGTGGCGGCCATGCGTCGACGCCGCAGGCGGCGATCGTCGCCGCGCTGCTCGCGCACCTGCGCGCGGGCCGCAGCGTCGCGCGGCTCAAGGGCGGCGATCCGTTCGTGTTCGGCCGCGGCGGCGAGGAACTGGTCGCACTCGGCGCGGCGGGCTTTCCGGTGGAAGTCGTCAACGGCGTCACCGCGGGTATCGCCGCGCCGGCCGCGCTCGGCATCCCGGTCACGCACCGTGGCGACGCGCAGGGCGTGATCTTCGTCACCGGCCACGGCGCGGGAGCCGACGAGCCCGACTGGCGCGCGCTCGCGGCCACGCGCATGACGATCGTGATCTACATGGGCATCCGTCGCCTCGACGCAATTGCCGCGGCGCTGCGCGACGGCGGCCTGCCCGGCGATACGCCGTGCGCGGCGATCGAGAACGCCACGCGCCCCGAACAGCGCCACCTGCTCGCGACGCTCGATACGCTCGTCGAGCGTGTCGGTGCGGCCGGTATCGGTTCGCCGGCGATCGTCGTGATCGGCCGCGTCGCGGCGCTCGCCGACGATCCGGCGGTGCGTGCGGCGCTCGGCGGTTGCGCATGATGCGCGTCGCGCTCGGCATCGGCTTTCGCGCGGGCGTCACGGCCGCGCAACTCGATGCCGCGATCCGCGCCGCGCTCGCGCGCTACCCGGCCGCCGAACCGGCGCTCGTCGCGACGCTCGCCGACAAGGCACGCGCCCGGGCGCTGCGCACGCTGTGCGCACGCCGTGGCTGGCCGCTCGTCGCATTCGATGCGGCGCAACTCGCGAGCCGTCCGGAACTGGCCGCGAGCGGCCCGTCCGGCGCCGCGCTGGCGCGCTTCGGCATCGCGGGCGTGGCCGAGCCGTGCGCGCAGCTCGCCGCGCCGCACGGCCGGCTGCTCGGCCCCAAATCCATCCGGGACGGCGTGACGGTCGCGCTCGCCGGCCCGCTCTGAACCCGTTGTTTCGCTTTCGACAGGACGATTCCCGATGAAGACCGATTCCGAATCCCATCAGCGGATGGCCGAACGCCGCCGCGCCGGCCACGAGAAGAAGCAGGCCGCCGCCACGCAGGAAAAGGGCCTGCTGATCGTTCACACCGGCAACGGCAAGGGCAAGAGCACGGCCGCGTTCGGGATGGCCGTGCGCGTGCTCGGCCACGGCATGCGGCTCGGCGTCGTGCAGTTCATCAAGGGGGCGCTGCACACGTCCGAGCGCGACTTCCTCGGCGCGGTCGCGCAATGCGATTTCGTGACGATGGGCGACGGCTATACGTGGAACACGCAGAACCGCGACGCCGATATCGCGACCGCGCGCAAGGGCTGGGACGAGGCGCGCCGGATGATCGACAGCGGCGACTACCGGATGGTGATCCTCGACGAGCTGAACACCGTGCTGAAGTACGAATACCTGCCGCTCGACGAAGTGCTCGCGACGCTCGTCGCGCGTCCGGCGTCGGTGCACGTCGTCGTCACCGGGCGGCACGCGCCCGATGCGCTGATCGATGCGGCCGATCTCGTCACCGAAATGCGGCTCGTCAAGCATCCGTACAAGGAGCAAGGCGTGAAGGCGCAGCGCGGCGTGGAGTTCTGAGCATGCCGGCCTGCCCCGCGCTGTTCGTCAGCGCACCCGCGTCGGGCCAGGGCAAGACGTCGGTGACGGCCGGCCTCGCGCGGCTGCACCGCCGGCTCGGCCGCCGCGTGCGCGTGTTCAAGACCGGCCCCGATTTTCTCGATCCGATGCTGCTCGAACGCGCGAGCGGCGCGAGCGTGCATGCGCTCGACCTCGGAATGGTCGGCGAGGCCGGCTGCCGCGCCCTGCTCGCCGAGGCCGCGCGCGACGCGGACCTGATCCTGATCGAAGGCGTGATGGGGCTGTTCGACGGCACGCCGAGCAGTGCCGATCTCGCGGCCGCGTTCGGCGTGCCGGTCGTCGCGGTGATTTCGGCGAAGGCGATGGCGCAGACGTTCGCGGCGATCGCCTTCGGGCTCGCGCGGTTCCGGCCGGGATTGCCGTTTCACGGCGTGCTGGCCAATCGCGTCGGCTCGGCCCGGCACGCGCAATTGCTGCAACAGGCGTTGCCCGACGAGTTGCGCTGGCTCGGACACGTGCCGGCCGATGCGGGCATCGCGCTGCCGGAGCGGCATCTCGGCCTGCATCGGCCGGCCGATATCGACGATCTCGACGCGCGGCTCGATCGCGCGGCCGACGTGCTCGCGCAGACGGCGCTGGCCGACTTGCCGCCGACCGTCGCGTTCGCGGAACCGGACGCGGCCGCGCCGCTGCCGCGCGCGCTGGCCGGCAAGCGGATCGCGGTGGCGCGCGATGCGGCGTTCTCGTTCATCTATCCGGCCAATCTCGCGCTGCTGGATGCGCTCGGTGCGACGCTGCGATTCTTCTCGCCGCTCGCCGACGAACCCGTGCCCGACGATTGCGATGCGCTGTTTTTGCCGGGCGGCTATCCGGAACTGCATGCGGCGACGCTTGCCGGGAATGCCGCGACCGCGCGGACGATTCGCGCGCATGCGGGAGCCGGCCGGCCGATCGTCGCGGAATGCGGGGGAATGGTTTACCTGTGCGAATCGCTGACCGATGCGGATGGCTCGACGACGCCGATGCTCGGCCTGCTGCCGGGGCATGCGACGATGCAGCGCCGGTTCGCGGCGCTCGGCATGCAGCAGCTCGATACGCGCACCGGGCCGATGCGCGGTCATACGTTCCACTATTCGCGGCTCGCGACGCCGCTGGAACCGGTCGCGCGCGCCGCGCGCCCCGACGGCGCGCGGGACAGCGGCGAAGCCGTCTACCGGAGCAGCGCGATCGTCGCGACGTACATGCACATGTACTGGCCGTCGAATCCGGATGCAGTCGTGGCGTTGTTCAGCGGGGGCACGTTCTAGATGGTGGGATGCGGCGCTCGGATCGAGGCCGCACAGGTCATATCGGGATGGTGGGGCCGCTTTGCGACGATCGCACCTGCGCATCGACAAATTCGGCAAAGTGATCGCCAAGGGAAACGGATGTGTTTCGCGACATGAGTCATCTCCTTGGGATGCGGCCATCATGTACCAATTTTGGGTACATTTCGCGTTCGCCGCGCCGAAGCGGGGCCGATGGCCGGGTCGGTGCCGCGTGCCCCACCTCCTCCGTCACACCAGAAACGCCTCGGTCAGCTTGACCCAGTACGACGCACCGGTCGGCAGCGCCGCGTCGTTGAAGTCGTAGCCGGGGTTATGCACCATGCAGCCGCCCTCCCCGTCGCCGTTGCCGATGATCAGATAGCAGCCCGGCCGTTTCTCGAGCAGGAACGCGAAATCCTCGCTGCCGGTGAGCGGCACCATCCCATCGATCAAGTTGGCTTCGCCGACCCATTCGCGAGCGACGCCGCGCGCGAACGCCGTCATCTCCGCATCGTTCACGAGCACCGGGTAGCGGCGCTGGTAGTCGATCGTCGCGGTCGCGCCGAACACGGCCGCCTGCGCATGCACGACCTCGTTGATGCGCGTTTCGAGCAGGTCGCGCACCTCGGGCTTCAGCGCCCGCACCGACAGGCGCATCTGCGCGCGATCGGGAATCACGTTCGGCGCCTCGCCCGCATGGATCGCGCCGACCGTGACGATCGCCATGTCGAGCGGCGACACGTTGCGCGACACGATCGTCTGCAGCGCCAGCACGATCTGCGCGCATACGACGACCGGATCGATCGCCCGGTGCGGCACTGCGCCGTGACCGCCGCGACCCTGCACGTCAATGACGACGGTATCCGACGACGCCATGAACGCCCCCGGCAGGAAACCGAATTTGCCGGTCGGGAAGCCCGGCATGTTGTGCATCGCGAAGATCGCGTCACAGGGGAATTGCTCGAACAGCCCTTCGTCGAGCATCTTCTTCGCGCCGCCGAGCCCTTCCTCGGCCGGCTGGAAAATCAGGTTCAGCGTGCCCGAGAAGCGGCGTTCGCGCGCGAGGTGCTTCGCGGCCGCCAGCAGCATCGCCGTGTGGCCGTCGTGGCCGCATGCGTGCATCTTGCCCGCGATCGTGCTCTGGTACGGCAGGCCCGTCGCTTCGTGGATCGGCAGCGCGTCCATGTCGGCGCGCAGGCCGAGGCGTTGCTTGCCGTTGCCCACTTTCAACTGGGCGACGACGCCGGTGCCGCCGAGCCCGCGATGCACGGTGTAGCCCCACGACTGCAATTGCTCGGCGACGAGATCGCTCGTCGCGAATTCCTCGAAACCCAGTTCGGGATGGGCGTGGATGCGGTGCCGAATTTCGATCATTTCGTCGGCGAGGCCGGCGGGGATCACGCTGTGCGTCACGGTGTCGTCTCCTGATGGGCGATGGGGAACATGCAGGCAACGATAGTCGATTCGACAGCAACCGGGCAGACGGAAAGTCGTCGCGGTAGCAACTGATGGTTGCTATATAAAAATACGGCTCACGACGCACGGTGACCGGCCATCCGGACGACTGCCGCGGCCGATCCGGTCGCGCGAAACTGTGTGTCCTATCGCGAATTTTCGTGCAAGAGGGAGTGGTCGTGGCTATTTGCGCATCTGAAATACTGCCTTTACCTCAATGGTTTACGAGATTACGTTCACTCTTTGACGCTTGTACATTTTTTGTGTACGATGATAAAAAAGTGAACAAGCGATCCTCGTTGATGCCCAAGAACGCCACCCTCCCGATGTCGGAACAACAGGTGCTCGACGAAGCGTGCGCCGCGTTCGGCCGCGTCACCCCGCGCTTCAACGCGCGGCCCGTGCGCGTGCCGGCGGCATACCGCGCGCGCGCCGACGCGATGATTCGCTTCGACGTGGCCGGACAGGTCGTGGAGATGCCGGTCGCCGTGAGCCTTCGTGTCGAATCGCTGGCGGGCGCGCTCGCGGAATTGCGTCGCCGCGGTGGAGCCGCACACGTGTCCGGCGAGCGGCCGCTGATGCTGGTCGCGCCCCACCTTTCCGGCGAACTGGCCGGGGGCCTGATCGACCAGGGCATCCCGTTTCTCGACACCGCCGGCAACGTATGCCTGATCCAGCCGGAAGCGACCGTCATGATCGCGGGCCGGCCCAAACCTGCGCGCACGCCGCGCCGGCAGGCGTCACGCGCGACCACGCCGAAGGGGCTGGCCGTGATGTTCGCGCTTGCGACGCAGCCGGGCCTGGTCGCGCAGCCGTATCGGGGGATCGCCGCCGCGTCGGGCGTCGCGCTCGGCACGGTCAATCTCGCGATGGACGATCTGATCGCGCGCGGCCTCGTCGGGCAACGCCGCAACGGCGAGCGTCTGATTCCCGACTGGCCGCGCTTCGTACAGGAATGGGTCGCACTGTACCCGAGCCGCTTGCGTGCGAAGCTGCCGAGCCGCCGGTTTGCCGGCCTCGCGCCCGACTGGTGGCGCGGCTTCGATTTCGCGGCCTTCGATGCACAACTCGGCGGCGAGCCGGCGGCCGATCTGCTCACGCACGATCTGAAGCCGGCCGCGATCACCGTCTATACGCACGGCGCCGTGCCGAACGGCCTGCTGCTGCAGGGCCGCCTGCGTCCGGACGCGCACGGCGACGTCGAAATCCTCGAAGCGTTCTGGCCGCGCTCGCCGGCACTCGACTGGCGCGAGCAAGAGGTGCCGCTCGTGCCGCCGCTTCTGATCTATGCGGATCTCGTCTCGTCCGGAGACAGCCGCAATCTTGCCGCAGCCGAACACATCCATGACCGATACCTCGCCCACCCGCCCGCTTGAAGTCGATGCGAGCCGCCCGCTCGAGCCGGCAGCGGTGGCGCTGCTGCAGTCGGTTGGCGCGGCCTGCGCGCAGCTCGACGCGGCATTCGTCGTGGCCGGCGCGACCGCACGCGACATCCTGATGTGGCATGTCCACGGCATCCGGCCGGTGCGCGCGACGCGGGACGTCGACGTCGCGGTGTGCGCGGTCAGTTGGCCGTTTCATGCACGGCTCGTCGATACGCTCGTCGCGACCGGACAATTCGCCCGCGCGCCGAAGCATCAGCAAAAACTGCTGTTCGACAGCGGGATGCAGGGTTTTCGCACGGAACTCGACCTGGTGCCGTTCGGGCCGCTCGAAGCGCCGCCCGGCGAAATCGCATGGCCGCCCGGCGGCGACTTCGTGCTGAACGTGCTGGGTTTTCAGGAGGCGGTCGATACCGCGCTGACCGTGTCGATCGGCGCCGGCATCACGGTGCCGGTGGCGAGCCTGCCGGCGCTCGCGCTGCTGAAGCTGCTGGCGTGGAAGGACCGGCGCGCGCGCCAGAACAGCGACGCGTACGACCTGCTGTTCCTGCTCACGCATTTTCACGATGCGGGCAATCGCGAGCGCATCTGGGACGTCGCGCCCGACCTGCTCGAACGACATGGCTTTCAGCCGGAGCTGGCGGCAGCGGCGCTGCTCGCGCGTGACGCGAAACGGGCTGCGTCGCCGCACACGTACGACGCGATCCGCGCGCTGTTGTCCGACGACGCGACTTACGCGACGCTCGCGCAGGATCTGCAGGCCCGCGCGTTCGCGCTGTTGCCGGGTGAATTCAATGACGACGCCGACCGGTATCTCGATGCGTTCCGCGGTGGCTTCCTCGCGGATCCGCCCGTTCGTCGGGCATGACGGGCTGCCGCGCGACCGCAATCCCATCGTGCATTCGCTGCGTCATGCCGAGGCCGCCCAGTCTTCGAGCGGCAACCCCGCGACACGACTGAATTCGCGACCGTTGTTCGTGACGAGCACCGCACCGGCTGCGATCGCGTGGCCGGCGATCGATGCGTCGTTCGCGCCGATCGGCGTGCCACGGGCGGCGAGGTCGGCGCGAATCGCGGCGGTTGCATCGATCGCCGCGGTATCCCACGCCAGCACGCCGTCCAGCCGCGCGACAAAGCTCGTCACGAGGTCGGCATGCTTCGGCGATGCCTTTCTGCCGACTGCACCGAACCGCATTTCGGCATAAGTAACGGCCGATACGACGATCCGGTGCTGCGCGTTGACGCACGACTGCAACCGCGACAGCACCGCGGGCGGCCGCTCGCGCATGATGAACGAACAGATGTTCGTATCGAGCATGTAGAGCGTGGTCACCGGTTCGACTCCGTCGGCACATCGGCGTCGCCGGACAGGTCGAAGCGACCGGTTTCGACGACGGCCGGGCGTTCGGCGAGGAAATCGGCATCGGCCAGCGGTTCGTTCGCGAACGACAGCCACGTGGGGCGTACCGGCCGCAACAGCAGCGTATCGCCCTCGCGGCGGATCTCGAGTTCGGTGACCCCCTCGAACTCCATGTCCTTCGGGATGCGGATTGCCTGGTTACGGGCGTTCTTGAAAATGGAAACGGTGCGCATGAGCCACTCCATGGGAGTACGATGCGCCCATTGTAGACATATGCTGGCATATGTCAATTTGGCGGAATGCGAATCCGCCACTGCGTCCCACGCTGTCGAGGATGTCTGATTCATGCTGCCGGCCTGTCGTCGATGAGAGGAGCGATCCATTCTTCATGACGCAGGCCACGCGGTCCATATACCGGACGGCCAATGCATGCGCATCGCAAGGTCGCGCACACCGTCGCACCGACGCTGTGCGCCGCCCCCGTCATGGCAATCGGAAAGTGTCAAAGAACGTATCGCGCTCGATCACGGTGAGCGCCGCGCGCTTGTGCGGGAAATCGAACTCCTTCAGCGTGTAGAACCCGAGCCGATGCATGTACGCGATATGCCGCACATGGTCGACGCGCGGCTCGCCGACGAGCCGCTGCGTACGCGGTTCGTCGACGAACATGTAGTGCAGCACCCCGCTCCACCACGCATGCAGCTTGCCGGCGCTCTGGAAACGCGAGTCGCCGATCAGCAGGTGCAGCCCGCGATCGTAGTCGTGCGCATCGTAGAACGGCGCGAGGCGGTCCTCCTTCGCCCAGTAGAACTCGAAATAGCCGAACGGCGTGTCGTCGAAATAGCCGATCGTCGGGTGCATGTGCGGGTCGGCGAGCCGTTCGGCGAGATACGCCGCATGCTCGTCGCGCGTGCCGCGCTGGTCCCAGAAATGCGCGACACGATCGAGGTTCATCCACGTGCTGAACAGGTCCGCGTGCGCGTCGATGTCGACGGTGCGCAGGCTGAACGTCATGCCGACCTGCGGCATGGCGCGGGCATAAATCTCGCCGGCCGGCGACGGCGGCCGCACCGGATGCCGATGGCCGTTCGTGATCGCGTAGCGCAGCGGCATCCCGCCCGACGCGGGCGCCTTCAGCCACGGCCGCGGATTCTGCCAGAACGTCGTGCGCGACACGGTGAGCCGCAGCGTGTCGCCCGCGATCTGCGCGCCGTCGATCACGCCTTCGCGCACCGCACGCGCGACGTACGATGCCACGGCCGCCGCATCGGCGCCGCCGAGCGGCACCGAGATCGTCGCCGCATCGTGCCGCGTGTCGGTGTTGAACAGTGCGACGAAGGTCGCGAGCAGCGCGTCCGGCGCGTCGTCGGGCCGCCATGCGTCGAGCGCCTGCTCGACGACGGCCGCCGCCTGCCCGTGCGCGGCGCCGTCGAGCGCCGCGGCCACTTCACCTTCGACGGCGTCGGCCGCGCCGGCCGGTTTCGTCAGCGTGTCCTGCATCACAATGCTCCCGCGTCGTGGCGATCGGCGAGCACGTGCAGCCCGCGTTCGAGCGCCGGAAACAGGCTGCGCTGGAAGTTGTTCCAGCGCAGTTCGAGAATCGTGTCGTCCGGCGCGATCGGCGTGTCGAGCACGTCGCAGATCACCTCGCCGGAATCGATACCGTTGTCGACGTAGTGGAACGACGCGCCCGTCATCGTCACGGGTTCGACGGATGACGTCGCACCGGTGGCCCAATCGACCCGTTCGCCGCGTGCGCCGTGCAGCGCGTCGAGCGTCGCCCACGCGCCGCGCCGCTGGTACGGCGAATCGTCGGCCGTGATGCCCGGGTGGATGTTCGCGATGCGACGGTGAAAACGCGCGCCCGGCCGCACGAGCTCGTCGAGAATCACGAGCAGCCCGTCGAGCACGACGATGTCGGCGTCGAGTTCGAGCAGGCGCTCGAGCAGGCGGCGCTCGAATGCCTGTTTGCCGGCCACGCGCTCGCGCGCGTCGCGCGGCAGCCGCCGGTACGTCGATGCGATCGTGCAGAACAGTTCGTCGACGGGCCGGCCTTGCACCGTCAAGCCTTCCGGCAGGATCCACGGGCGGCCCGGCGTGCGTGCGAACCCGTAATCGGCCACTTTCGCGCGGTCGGACGGCGACCCGTCGTCGTCGTCGACGATCACGCCCTGGAGCGTGTAGCGTTCGCCGAGCGGCGAATCGTTCAGGCGCTCGACGAGGAATTCGAGCGGCGCCTTCATGTAGCGCGTGCCGCCGCGATAAGCGACCGGCTGGCCGGCGCGATCGGCCGCGCCGTTGCGCAGCGACTGGATGTAGACGAGATTTTTCTTCGGCATGGAGGCGTCGTGGAAAAAAGCGGACGAAGGCGCCGCGGCCGGCCCGCGCCGGCCACGAAGGCCGGCCGGCGAGCCGCGGCGCGCGACGTCACCAGTTGTATTTCGCGGTCGCGATCACCGTGCGGTCGGTCCCGAAAATGCAGACGTTCGTCGACTGGCAACCGCTGATGTAATGGCGGTTGAACAGGTTCGTCCCGTTCACGGCGAAGCGCCAGTTACGCATGTCGTAGTGCAGGCCCGCGTCGAACAGCGTGACGCTCGACACCGTCAGCGAGTTGTCGGCCGCACCGGCCGACGCGCTCTGGTAACGAATGCCGCCACCGAGGCCGAAACCCGCGAGCGGCCCCGTGTGCCACGTCCAGTCGGTCCACAGCGACGCCATCTGGCGCGGACGCGGAATATCGACCGGCCAGTTGTTCAGCGAGGCGTCGTTGGCCTGCACGTTCTTCACGTCCTGATAGACGTACGACGCGATCACCGAGAGGTTTCGCGTGAGCTTGCCGGTCGCGCTCAGCTCGATCCCGCGCGAACGCACTTCGCCCGTCTGCACGGACTTCGTGCCGGTGTCGTCCTGGCTCGGCAACGCCGGCGTGAGCACGTTGGTCTGGTTGATCTGGTAGATCGCCGCGTTGAGCATCAGATTCTTGCCGGGCGGCTGCCAGCGCAGGCCGGCCTCGATCTGCTTGCCGCGCGTCGGCTGCGGCAGCCCACCGCCGAGCAGGTTCACGCCGATCAGCGGATTGAACGACGTCGCATAGCTGACGTACGGCGACAGCCCGTAATCGCCCTGGTACGTGAGGCCGACGCGGCCGGTGAACGCCGTGACGTCCGCCTTCGTCGACGTGCCGGCCGCGCGGTCGTCCATTCGCATGTTGACCCAGTCCTCGCGACCGCCGAGCGTCAGCGTCCAGCGGTTCCACTTGATCTGGTCCTGCGCGTACAGGCCGAACGTGTTCATCGTCGTGTACGTGTTGGTGCGGAACGTGGTGCTCGGATCCGAGAACACGGCCGTCGTGACGGGCGTATACACCGGGTTGTACAGGTTCAGGGTTGGCGCGGCGGCCAGCCATTCGCTGTCGGTCGCGGTCTGGCGGTTGTACTGGAAGCCGAGCAGCAGCGTGTGCTGGAGCGGCCCCGTCGCGAAGCGGCCCTCGAGGTTGTTGTCGATGTCGAAGCGGCTGTAGTTCGTCTGGAACACGCCGGCCCAGCGATTGACGGTGGTCAGCGTGTCGTCCGAGAAGCCGTTGCCCCACACCGAACCGTTGTCGAGCGACAGGTGCATCAGGCGCGTGTTCTGACGGAACGTCCAGGCCGGCGTCAGGTTGCGCTCGAACTGGTAACCGACCGACCACTGCTTCTTGCGGTAGTAGTTGAAGTTGCCGTCGCCTTCGTAGATGTCCTTGTCGATCTGGCCGTTCGGGTTCGGCAGCACCGTGCCCTGCGCCGGCAGGAAGTTCGACGAGATGTCGCCCCAGTCCTGCAGGTAGGTCGCGGACAGCGTCAGCGACGTATCCGCGTCCGGACGCCAGCGGAACGACGGCGCGAGCGCGACGCGCTGGTCGTTGTTCGGGCCGGTCAGTGCGTTCCCGTCGCGCGCGACGCCGACGAACCGGTACGCATACTTGCCGTCCGGATCGAGCTTGTCGCCGACGTCGATCATGAACTGCTTGCGCGCATAGTCGCCGATCTGCACACCGGCTTCGCGCACGCGTTCGCCGTCGGCGAGCTTGGTGTGCACGTCGACGATCGCGCCCGGATCGCCCGCGCCGTACAGCACCGAGGTCGGTCCGCGCAGCACGCTGATGCTGTCGATCATGTACGGATCGACGCGCCAGCTCGCGAGGTTGATCGTGTTCGGCACCTGCAGCCCGTTCACGTAGGCGGTCGGCGTGAAGCCGCGCAGCGCCGCGTACCAGTCGGAGCGGTTGTCCGACCCGTACGACGAAAAGCCCGGCACGTAGCGCAGCGCCGCGTTCACGTCGGTGGCGCCGGTCATCTCGATCTGCTGCGCGGTGACGACGTTGATCGTCTGCGGGATCTCGTCGAGCGGCGTGTCGGTCTTGGTGCCGGTCGTGCTGCGCTTCGCGACGAGCCCGACCGTGCCGTCTCCCGCCGAGGCCGCGTTGACGGTGATCGCCGGCAGCGTGCCGTTTTGCGCGCCCGTCGACGGATTCGCCGTCGCGCCGTTTTGCGCACTGCTGGCCGACGCCGCGGCGCCCGCGTTCACGGCCGGCGCCGTCTGGGCGTAAGCATGCCCTGCCGCCGCCGTACCGAACGCCACGCTTGCCGCGGCTGCGATCGCACGCACACGCGTGCCTGTTGCCCACTCCATCTTCTTCTGCTCCACTTTTTCATGCGGTCTCCGACCGCGCCTTTGTCAAAGAGCGAAAGCCATCCGGCCCGCGCTCACCCCGTTGTTCGGTCGTTTTTCATGCGTTGCCCGGGCCGCGCCTTCGTCATGCGCGGACGCGATCCCGTCTTCGAGCGACGCGCAGATTTCGTCCGCGCGGCGCGCCAGTACCGACAGCAGCGTGTCGGACAGGCCGTGGCTGTCTTCGCAGCAGCCTTGCAGATAGATGCGCGGCGCGAAGTGCTCGGGCGTCGCGAGCAGGTAGTCGCGCGTCACGTCGCCGCGCGCGAGCGCATCGCCCAGATGCGGCGCGAGGCCTTCGAGCAGCGCCGAATGCGTGTCGCGCCGGTAGCCGGTCGCGAGCACGAGCGCGTCGAAGCGCTCGACGCGCGTGGCGCCGCTCAACCGGTCGCGCAACGTCAATTCGATGCGGCCGTCGGCGCCGCGCACCGCGGCCTCGATCGCGCTGTTCGCGAGCAGCGCATGACGCGGCGTGCCGTCGATGCGCTGCAGGTACAGCATTTCGTAGATCTGCTCGATCAGCGGCCGGTCGACCACCGCGTAGTTCGTGTCGCGATAACGCTCGAGCAGCGCGCGGCGCGCGTCGTGCGGCTGCGCATAGACGACGTCGGTGAATTCGGGGCTGAAGATTTCGTTGACGAACGGGCTGTCGTCGGCCGGCTTCAGCGCGCCCGCACGCATCACGAGGCTCGCGTCGACGTGCGCAAAGCGGCGCGCGAGATCGATGAACACCTCGGCCGCGCTCTGCCCCGCCCCGATCACCGCGACACGGCGGCGCTCGCCGTCGGGCGACGCGACGAGCCGGTCGATGTCGGCCAGGTACGACGACGAATGGATCACGCGGTCGCGGCCGAGCGCGGCGAACGCATCCGGAATCGCCGGCGTGCCGCCGACGCCGATCGACAGCGCACGCGTGACGCGCTGGCGCTCGTGGCCCGCCGCGTCGCGCGACAGCACGCGCAGTGCGTCGATCTTCGCCCCCTCGCCGCGCACGGGTTCGATCCCGAGCACGGTCTCGCTGTAATGGACGCGATCGTCGAACGCGTCGGCCACCCAGCTCAGGTAGTCGTGGAATTCGACGCGGGTCGGGTAGAAATTCTTCAGGTTGACGAATTCGTTCAGCCGGCCGCGTTCGAACAGGTAGTTGATGAACGTGTAGCGGCTTTTCGGATCGCGCATCGTGACGAGATCCTTCAGAAACGAGATCTGCATCCGGCAGTCGTCGAGCAGCATCCCGCGATGCCAGCCGAATTCCGGCTGGCGCTCGACGAAGCAATGGGCGAGCGTGCGCACGCCGCCGCGCTCCGCGAGGCGCACGGCCAGCGCCAGATTCGACGGCCCGAAGCCCACGCCGATCAGGTCGAATACGGTTTCTCTCTGCATGTCTCAGCTCCCTTGTCGGTGAATCCGGCCCGTCAGACGTGACGGCCGGAGAAGAACGTCTCGCGCAGCGTGCGCATCCACAGCGGCTGTGCGTCGGCCAGCGCGAGACGGCGCTGCCGCGCGAAGCCGTGCCGCGCGAGATGATCGGCAACCCGCGTGTGGCCGGCCGGAACGGCACAGCCGACCGCGTCGGTACGCAGGTCGTCGAGAAACAGGTAATGCACGACGGACGGCAGCCAGCCGGCCACGCGGTGCGGGCCGCGCCAGCGCGGCTCGCCGACCAGCATCCGCAGCCCGCGGTCGTAGTCGCGCGCCGCGACGTGCGGCGCGAGCGCGTCCTCCTTCAGCCAGAACGCCTCGAAATACGCGAACGGCTCGCCGTCGAAGCAGCCGACGAGCGGCGTGACGTGCGGATCGGCTTCCTGCGGGCCTGCCGCGCCGCATGGCGCGGGCCGTGCGCCCGGCCAGCCGTCGCGCACGCGCGGCTCGTCGAACCAGCGCGCGAGCCGTTCGGCGTCCTCCTCCGGCTGCCAGCCGCGCAGCGTGAAGCGCACGCCGAGCGCCGGCAGGTCGCGCGCGTAGACGTCGCCGCGCGGCGCGGGCGGCCGCCGCGGGTGACGCCGGCCGTCGGTCATCGTCGGCAGCATCGCGCATGGCACAAGCGCGCCGACGCGCCACAGATCGGCCTGTTGCGCCCAGCCGTCGCGCACGCAACGGCCGCCGTCGGCGAGCACGCCGCTCGCGCGCAGCGCGTCGAGCGCGACCGCCGGCCAGGCGGCCGGGTCGAGCCGGATCGCCGCGTGGCGCGCGCTGTCCGAGAACGCCGCGGCCAGCGCGGCCAGCAGCGCCCGCCGCTGGTCGGCCGGCGCCGCGCGATGGTTGTAGGCGACGAGGCGCAGCGCGCCGTCGTCGCCGAGCTGCGCGCGCAGCAACTGCGCGCCGATCCCGTCGCCCTGCGCGACGCGGATCTCCACGCCGTCGCGCACGGCGAAGAGGCCGTCCGCGAACGCGAGGCGGTAGGTATCGAGCATCGTGAATCCGTCCGGACGCACCTCAGCCAGCATGGCGCGCCTCCTGTTCCGTTTCCGCTCGCGCATCGAGCCGCGCGCCGAGCGCCGCGAGCGTCGGCGCCGCGAACACGTCGGCGATCGTCAGCGCGTGACCGGCACGGCTTGCGGCGTCGACGAAGCGCACGACGTCGAACGACGTCGCGCCGGCTTCGAACAGGTTCGCATCGGGCTCGGGGGCGGCCGTCGCGAACGTGTCCGACCACAGCGCGGCGAGCGCGGCAGCGGCACGCGACGCCATCGCGTGGTGCCGTGTCGCGCCGTCGGCGCGTGGGCCGAACGCGACATGCGTGTCCGCGCGCGCATCGGGCGCGCCGAGCGCGGCTTCCGACGCGCCGGCGAAGCGCGCGACTTCGTCGTGATACAGATCGACGAGCCCGTCGACGAAATCGCGCGCGAGCAGTTCGTCCGCATACGAGAACGCGGCGCTCACGCGGCCGTCCGGATGCTCGACGACGTCGAGCTCCAGCGTAAATACGACGCGATGGCGCACGTCGTCGAATTCGGTCAGCGACAGACCGGCCCAGTCGCGCGCGGCCGCCCCCGTCGGGCGCAGGTAGTTGAACATCACCTGGAACAGCGGATTGGCCTGCGCGGCTCGCGGCGCACGCAGCGCGGCCACGACGTCGGCGAACGGCACGTCGGCATGCGCATATGCGGCGAGCGCCGTGTCGCGCACCTGCGCGAGCACGTCCGCGCGACGGGCGGCCGGGTCGATCCGCGTACGCACGACGACCGAGTTGATGAACAGGCCGAGCGCCGCGCGGGCCGCGTCGCCCGTGAGCTCGCGCGTCGACGCGAGCACGCCGACCGGCTGGTCGGCCGCGCCCGTCGCGCGGAAAAGTGCGATATTGAGCGCCGCATGCAGCAGCATCGGCAACGTGGCGTGCGCGGCCGACGCGGCGTCGCGCGCGGCGCGAATCAGCGGCGCATCGAATTCGAACGCGATACGGGCCGCGCGCCATTGCGGTACGGCCGGCGCGTCGGCGCGCTGCGGCAGCACGCGCGACGGCAGATCGGCGAGCGCATCGCGCCAGTACGCGACACGCGCCGGATCGCACGGCGCGGGCAGCACGAGCGGCAAGGTCGACCGCACGGCTTCGGCGGCCGGCTCGGCGCTGCGCCGCACGCGGGCGACATAGCGGGCGCGCACCGCATCGAGCCATAGCTCGATCGACTCGCCATCCGACACGATGTGGTGAATCGTCACCGACAGCACGTGATCGTCCGCACCGAGCCGCAGCACGCGCGCGCGCCACAGCGGCGCGTCGGCCGCGAGGTCGAACGGGGCGAGCGCATCCGCGTCGGTCAGCGCGGCCGCGCGGGAGCGCGCATCCGCGTGGGACGACAGGTCGATCACCGGCAGATCGACGGCGACGTCCGCGTCGATCCGCTGGCCCGGCAGCGCGCCGTCACGGACGACGAGCCGCGCACGCAGCGCCGGATGCACGGCCGCTGCGTCCGAGAACGCCGCGCGCAGTGCGTCGACATCGAGCGGGCCGCGCACGCGCAGCGCGACCGGAATGTTGTACGCGGCGCTGTCCGGTTGCGCGCGCCACAGGAACCACAGGCCGACCTGCGCGGGCGACAGCGGCCATACGCCGTGCGCGTCCGGTTTGACCACCGCGACGCCCGGCGCCGCGGCGAGCGCATGCCCGGCGCGTGGCGCATCGGCCACCTGCAGCGCGTATTGCGCCAGCACGGGCGCCTCGAACAGCGCACGCACCGGCACGTCGCGGCCGAGCCGTTCGGCCACGCGCGTCGCGACGCGCACGGCCGCGAGCGAATGACCGCCGAGATCGAAGAAGTGATCGCCGCGGCCGACGCGCTCCAGATTCAGCACGTCGCACCAGATCGCCGCGAGCGCGGCTTCGTCGCCGTCGTGCGGCGCCTCGTACGCCCGTTCGACACGCACGGGCGCCGGCAACCTCGCGCGGTCGACCTTGCTGTTCGCGTTGCGCGGCAGCGCGTCGAGCACGATCAGTTGCGCGGGCACCATGTAGTCGGGCAGCGTGCGGCGCAGGTGCGCGTCGAGCGTCGCGGCTTCGACCGGCTGCGCGGCTGCCTGCGCGTCGGCGGTCAGTTCGACGTACGCGACGAGTTGCGCGAGCGCGCCCTGCCCGTGCACGACCGCGCATGCTTCGCGCACCGCGTCGTGCGCGGCGAGCTGCGCTTCGATTTCGCCGAGTTCGATGCGCAGGCCGCGCAGCTTCACCTGGTGATCGACGCGGCCGATGAAATCGAATACGCCGTCCGCGCGGCGTCGCACGAGGTCGCCGGTCCGGTACAGCCGCGCGCCCGGCGCGCCGTACGGATCCGGCACGAAACGCTCGGCCGTCAGCGCCGGGCGGTCGAGGTAGCCGCGTGCGACGCCGATCCCCTCGCCGCCCAGATACAGTTCGCCGATCACGCCGACCGGCAGCGGATGCAGCCGCGCGTCGAGCACGTGCGCGGTGCGCGCGCCGACCAGCGTGCCGATCGGCAGATACGCGGCGTCGCCGAGCTTCGCGAGATCGTCGCCGGGACGGAACATCCACAGCGTCGGCGTGATGACCGTTTCGGTCGGGCCGTAGCCGTTGACCACGCGCACGTTCGGCAGCGCACGGCGCAACATCGCGAACGCCTCGCGCGACGTGGCCTCGCCGCCGACGGTCAGCGAGCGCAGCGTCGGCGGCGCGCCGTGCGCGAGCGCCCATTCGGCGAGCTGTGCCGCGCAGCCGGGCGGCACGTAGGTCATCGTCACGCCGTCGCGGATCATCATCGCGCAGGTCTGCGCGGGCGGCCACAGCACGTCGGCCGTCACCGACACGGCGGCGCCCGACATGTATTGCGAAAACCAGCCTTCGTGCGCACCGTCGAAATTGACCGACTGAAACAGCAGGAACACGTCGTTCTCGCCCGCGCCGTAACGCTCGGCGATCGCCGCGCAATGCCGCGCGAACGACGCGTGGTCGACGATCACGCCCTTCGGCTTGCCGGTCGAGCCCGACGTATAGATCGCATAGGCCGCGTGACCGGGCAGCACGTCCGGCAACGCGACGTGCGCGGCTTCGTCGAGCGCATCGATCGCATCGGCGCGCCACACGCGCAGCGCCGGCAGTTCGGGCAGCGACGCGGCGCTCGCGGCGTCGGTCAGCACGTGCGCGATGTTCGCGTCGCCGACGATCTGCGCCAGCCGTTCGCGCGGGTGAGCCGGATCGAGCGGCACGAACGCGGCGCCCGACTTCAGCACCGCGATCAGCGCGACGAGCAGGTCGACCGAGCGCTGCAGCGCGACGCCCACGCGCATCTCGGGCCGCACGCCGGCCGCCACCAGATGGCGCGCCAGGCGCGCCGCGCGGGCATCGACTTCGCCGCGGGTCAATGCCCGATCGACATCGGCGACGCCGCGTGCGTCGGGCCGCGCGTGCGCATGCGCGGCGATGCGCGCATGCACCGGCACGAACGGCTCGGCAGCGGTCGCACCGGCCGGCGCGTTCCATGCGAAGAGCTGCGTGCGTTCGTCGGCAGGCAACCAGTCGAGATCGCCGATCGGCCTGTCGGGGCGCGCGAGCGCATCGGTCAGCAGCGTGACGAAGCGCGCGGCCAGCCGTTCGATCGCATCGGCGTCGAACAGGTCGAGCGCGTAGATGAAGGCGGCGTCGAAGGTGCCGTCCGGCGTCGCTTCGACGGACAGCGTCAGGTCGAATTTCGCGGACGGCGTGCCCGACGGCAGCAACGCGGCCGACGCCGCGCCGAATGCCGGCAGCGCGCGGCGTTCGCCGTACGCGGCCATCACCTGGAACAGCGGATGGTGGCTTGCGCTGCGCGGCACGCCGAGCGCGTCGACCACCTGCTCGAACGGCACGTCCTGGTGCATCTGCGCATCGACGAGCGCGCGCTGCGTCCGCGCGACCAGCGACGAGAAATCGCCGTGCGCGGGTACGTCGACGTCGATGGCCAGCGTGTTGACGAAGAAGCCGATCAGGCTCGCGACTTCCGCGCGCTCGCGATTCGCGGCCGGCACGCCGACGCAGATCCGTGCGTCGCCGGTCGCGCGCGCCAGCAGCGCGTCGAGCGCCGCGAGCAGCACCGCGAACGGGGTCGCGCCGGACGCGGCGGCGAACGCGCGCAACCGCGCGCCGATGCGCGCGTCGAGCGAAAACACATGACGCGCGCCGCGCGCACTGCGTCGCGCCGGCCGCGCGGCCGCGCCGGGCAGCGTCAGCACGCCGCGCTGCGGATCGAGCCGCTCGCGCCAGAACGCGAGCTGACGGTCGCGCTCGCCGGCGTCGAGCCAGCGGCGCTGCCACAGCGCGTAGTCGGCGTACTGGATCGGCAGCGGCGCGAGCGGCACCGGCTCGCCCGACGCATACGCGCGATAGAACGCCGCGAGTTCGTCCAGCATCACGCCCGACGACCAGCCGTCCGACACGATGTGATGCACGGTGAGAGCGAGCCAGTGATGCGTCGCGTCGAAGCGAATCAGATGCGCGCGCACGAGCGGCGCCGTGCCGAGATCGAACGGCTCGACTTCGTCGGCCGTCGCGAGCGCTTGCGCGCGCGGCACGCGCTGCGCATCCGGCAACGCGTCGAGATCGGTTTCGCGCCACGGGCAGCGCAACGGCGCGCGGATCGTTTGCGCGACGCCGTCCTGCGCTTCGTCGAAGGTCGTGCGCAGCGCCTCGTGGCGCGCAATCAGCGCATCGCAGGCGAGACGCAGCGCATGCACGTCGAGCGGGCCCGTCAGCGCCAGGCGCTCGGTGATGTGGTACGCGTCCGGCGCATCGATCAGCCGCGCGTGCAGCCACAGACGCGTCTGCGCGAACGACGCCGGCACGCGGTCGCTGCGCGGCGTGCGCGGCGGGATCGGCAGCACGCGGAAGTCGATGCCGGCCGCGCCGAGCTTGTCGATGAAGACCGCGCGCTGCGCATCGGGCAGTTGCGCGAAACGCGTCGCGAGCGCGAGCCAGTCGGGTTGAACCTTCGTCATCCGTCGTCCTTATTGGGTTTCCAGTTCGCCGAGCAGCGCGTCGATCGCGCTTGCCGCGTCGGTTGTGCCGCGTGCCGCGCAGGCCGCGTCGATCGCTTGCGCGCAGCGCGCCAGCGTGCGCGTGTCGAACAGCGTGCGCAGCGGCAGCGCGAGCCCCCAATGCAGGTTGGCCTGCGCGTGGGCCTGCGTCGCGAGCAGCGAGTGGCCGCCGAGCAGGAAGAAATCGCCGTCGCGACCGATCGCGTCCACGTGCAGCACGCGCTGCCAGATTTGCGCGAGCGCACGCTCGGTATCGGTCGCGAGTTCGACGGCTTCGGTCGCTTCACGCACCGGCGCGGGCAGCGCATGGCGATCGCACTTGCCGTTCGGCGTGACGGGCAATGCATCGAGTTCGATCAGCTGCGACGGCACCATGTACGCCGGCAGTTGCGCACGCAGCGCATCGAGCAACGCCGCGCGGTCGAGCGGACCCGCGTCGCCGCGGGCGACGTAGCCGATCAGCTGCTCGTCGCGCACGATCACGACCGCGTCGTTGACGCCCGGCGCCGCGCGCAGCAGCGCCTCGATCTCGCCCGGCTCGATTCGCTGGCCGCGCAGCTTCACCTGCGTATCGACGCGGCCGAGGTAGTCGAGCGCGCCGTCCGCGCGCCGGCGCGCGAGGTCGCCGGTGCGGTACATGCGGCCCCCCGGCACGAACGGGTCGGGCACGAAGCGCTCGGCGGTCAGCGCCGGACGGCCGAGATAGCCGCGTGCGAGGCCCGCGCCCGCGAGATACAGTTCGCCGGTCGCGCCGGCCGGCACCGGCTGCCACGCGGCATCGAGCACGTGCAGTTGCAGGTTCGCGATCGGATGGCCGATCGGCACCGCGACCGCATGCGCGTCGTCGGGGCCGCAGGTCCAGTGCGACACGTCGATCGCGGCTTCGGTCGGCCCGTACAGGTTCACGAGCGTCGCGTTCGGCAAGAGGCGCGCCATCTTCGCGACGAGTTCGGCCGCCAGCGCCTCCCCGCTCGCGACGATCAGGCGCACGCTGTCGCATTGCGCGGCGGCCGAGAAGTCGTCGAGATACGCGGCGAACGCCGCGAGCATCGACGGCACGAAATGCAGCACCGTCACGCCGTGCGCGTGGATCGCGGCGGCCAGACGCGCCGGATCGCGGTGGTCGCCCGGCGCCGCGATCGCGAGCTTCGCGCCGATCGCGAGCGGCCACACGAATTCCCACACCGACACGTCGAAGCCGAACGGCGTCTTGTGCAGCACGACGTCGTCGCGCGTCAGCCGGTACGCGTGCTGCATCCACGCGATCCGGTTCGCGAGCGCGCCGTGCGTGTTGCCGGCGCCCTTCGGCTTGCCGGTCGAGCCGGACGTGTAGATCAGGTACGCGAGCTGCGCGTCGTCGATCGCGGCGGCATCATCGTCGGTATCGCCCGCTTCGTCGGCCAGCAGTTCCGCGACCGTCAGCAGTTGCGTCCCGGCGCCCTCGCCCAGCGCGGCCTCGACCTGTTCGCGCAGATGCGCCTGCGTGATCGCGACGGCCGGCCGCGCGTCGCGCAGCAGGTACGCAATGCGCTCGGCCGGATAGTCGGGATCGACCGGCAGATACGCGGCGCCGGCCTTCAGCACGCCGACGAGCGCCATCACCATGTCGAACGAGCGCTCGACGCACAACGCGACCGGCGTATCGGGCTGCACGCCCCGCCGGCGCAGCGCGGCGGCAATGCGCGACGTCGCGGCGTCGAGTTCGCGATAGGTCGCGCGCTGCACATGGCCGTGAGCGTCCGCGTATTCGAGCGCGGTCGCGTCGGGCGTCGCCCGTGCCGCGTCGCCGAATTGCAGGTGCAGCGGTTGCCGTCGTTCCACCGGCCAGGTACGCGCGGTGTCCTGCGCACGCGTTAGCGCATCGCGGGTCGCATCGTCGGCGATCGACAGCGTGCCGAGCCGCGCGTCGGGCGTCCGGGCCAGCGCATCGAGCGCGCAGGCGAAGGCGCGGTGCCAGGTCTCGACCTGACGCGCGTCGATGCGCGCGGTGTCGTAGCCGTAGTCGATCGTCAGTTCGACGCCGGTTTCGATCACGAGCGTCAGCGCGAAATCGGTCGCTTCGATGCTGCGTACGCCGCTCAACGCCAGCGCGCGCGGATCGGTATCGCGCGCGGTATCGTCCACCGGATAGTTCTCGAATACGACGAGCGTATCGAACAGTGCGCCGCCCGCCCCGCGCGCCCAGCGCTGGATGTCGGCGAGCGGCGTGTGCGCGTGTTCGGCGGCGGCCGCGTTCTCGCGTTGCAGCGTTTGCAGCCAGTCGGCCGCGCGTTGCTGCGGCGCCGGCGCGGTGATCACCGGCAGCGTGTTGATGAAAAGACCGAGCACCGAGTCGACGTCCGCGAGCGCATCGGGACGGCCCGCGACGGTCGCGCCGAACGCGACGGCCGGCTGGTGCGTCATCCGCTGCAGCGCGAGCGCCCATGCGCCCTGCACCAGCGTGTTGACGGTCAGTTTCAACGCGCGGGCGGTCTGCGCGACGCGCATCGTCGTGTCGGCGTCGAGCGTCGCGCGCCACGTGACCATCTTGGCATCCGCGCGGTCGGCCGTGCGTTCCGCGATCAGCGTGGGCGCATCGAGCCGCGCCAGGCGCTCGGTCCAGAAGCGCTCGTCGGCGTCGCGGTCGCGCGTGCCGAGCCACGCGATGAAGTCGCGATAGCGCAGCGCCGGACGGCTCGCGAACGGCGACACGGCGTCGGGGTCGCGGTAGTCGCGCAGCACGTCGGCGAGCAGCCGCGCGGTGCTCCAGCCGTCGAGCAGCACGTGGTGACGCGTCCATACGACGCGCCATGCGTCGTCCGTCACGCGGATCAGCGTGAGCCGCATCAGCGGCGGCTCGCGCCAGTCGAAGCCGCGTGCGCGATCGGCCGCGAGCCACGCGTCGAAATCGGCGTCGAGCGTGTCGCCGCGCGTGCGCCAGTCGAGCTGCTCGACCGGCATGCGCGCGTGACGATGCACGCACTGCAGCGGCGCGGCTTCGTCGGGCATCACGCTCGTGCGCAGGATGTCGTGACGCGCGACGGATGCGTCGAACGCGGCCGCGAGCCGGTCGGCGTCGAGCGCCGTTGCGGTCGCGACGAGCTGGTTCACGTAGCTCGCGTGGCCGGGCGCGAACAGCGCATGGAACAGGATGCCCTGCTGCATCGGCGACAGCGGATACACGTCGTCGATCGCGCGCCAGTCGAGCGGTGCGCGCTCGATCGCGGCCTGCGTGAGACCGGCCGCCTGCGCGAGCGGGAAATCGCCCGGCGTCGCGCCGGCGCCGCGATGCGCGACGCGCGACGCGCAGGCATCGACGAGTTCGCGCAGCGCGAGCGCGAAACGTTCGGCGAACGCGTCGATCGTCGCGCGTTCGAATTGCGGCGCACCGTAGACCCAGTGAACCTTCAGCGTGCGCGCGCCGTCGCCGTCCGCGTCGAGGTACGCATGGATCGCGAGCGTATTGCCGAGCGGGCCCTGCGGGTCGCGCTCGACGCCGGTGCCGCCGAAACGCGGGACGAGCAGTGCATCGCGCGGCGCGTCGAACTGGCCGAGATAGTTGAACGTGACGCGCGGGCGCGGCACGGCGGCCAGCGTCGCGCGCGTCGCCGTATCGCGATGGTGCGCGAGCACGCCGAAGCCGAGCCCCTTGTGCGGCACCGCGCGCAGCGTGTCCTTGACCGCGCACAGCGTGTCGCGGGCCGTCGCTTCGACCGGCAGCGTCACCGGGTAATGACTCGTCAGCCAGCCGATCGTGCGGCTGGCATCCGCGTCGTCGAACAGCGCTTCGCGGCCGTGCCCTTCCAGTTCGACCCGGCACGATGCTGCGCCGCGCGCGCCGGCCAGCGCCAGCGCGAGCGCCGCGCCGAGCAGCTCGATCGTCTGCGTGCGATAGGCCGCGTGCGCGTCGGTCAGCGCGGCGCGGGTCAATGCCGCGTCGATCGTCTGCACGACGACGGCCGCGTCGGCGTTCGTCGCCGCTGCATCGGGGTGATCGGGCACGATGTCGTCGCCCTGCGCCATGCCGGCCCAGTAGGCGGCTTCGGCGGCGAACGGCGACGCCGGTTCCGTTGCGGCGCGGGCGAGCCGGGCGGCCCACACGTCCGCGCGCAGGCCCGGTTGCGACAGGCGGATCGGCGTGCGCTCGCATGCGGCGCGATAAGCGGTGTCCAGGTCGTCGAGCAGGATTCGCCACGACACGCCGTCGACGATCGCATGGTGAATCGCGAGATAGAGCCGCGTCGAACCGTTCGGCAGCCGTGCCGCGCACGCGCACGCGAGCGGCCCGCTGCCGAGGTCGAGACGGCGTTGCAGCGCGTCGAAGCGCGCCAGCGCGTCGGCTTCGTCGCGCGCGGCGACTTCGACGAACGGCAGCGCGTCGTACGGCTTCGCCGCATCGCTCGCGTGCCACGCGCCGTCCGCGCCGCGCGCGAAGCGCTGACGGAACGCGTCGTGATGCGTGAGCAGCGCGTCGAATGCGCGGGCGAACGCGTCCGCGTCGAACGCGCCGCGCACATCGAACGACACCGCCTGGTTCCAGTGGCCGCGGTGCGGGATATCGAGCGCGAAGAAGCGTTGTTGCGCGGGCGTCAGGATCGACGTGGCAGCCGGCAGCGCGACGGCAGTCGCGTCTGCGCTTGCAGGCCGGGCGGCGATGGCCGTGTCGTCCGTTTTCGCGATGCGTGCGAGTTCGGCGACGGTCGGCCCGTCGAACAGCTGCTTCGGCGTGAAGCGCACGCCGCGCTTGCGCGCACGGGCGATCACCTGCAGCACGAGGATCGAATCGCCGCCGAGTTCGAAGAAATTGTCGTCGCGGCCGACTTTCGGCGCCTTCAGCACGGCCTGCCAGACGTCGGCGAGCACCGTTTCGACCGCGCCCTGCGGCGCGTCGCCGGACGCAACCGCGACCGGCACGGCCGCCCGCTCGCGCAATGCCGCGCGATCGATCTTGCCGTTCGCCGTCACGGGCAGGCGCGCCAGCGCGACGAATTGCGCGGGCACCATGTAGTCGGGCAGCGTCGCGGCGAGCGCGGCGCGCATCGCGGCCTCGTCGAATGTCGCGCCGTCGCGCATCACGACGAACGTCGCGAGCCGCAGGCGGCCATCGTGCTCGATCGCGAGCGTTTCGGCCTGCGCGATCGGGCCGGCCGCGCGCACGGCCGCACTCACCTCGCCCGGCTCGACGCGGTAGCCGCGAATCTTCACCTGGTCGTCGATACGGCCGAGGAAGACGAGGCGGCCGTCCGCGCGCAACCGCACGCGGTCGCCCGTGCGATACAGCCGCGCGCCGGGCGTGAACGGATCGGGCACGAAGCGTTCGGCGGTTTGCGCCGGGCGTCCGAGATAGCCGCGTGCGACGCCCGGCCCGCCCAGATACAGCTCGCCCGTCGCGCCGGCCGGCACGCACGCGCCGAACGCGTCGAGCACCAGCGCGCGCGCATTCGGCAGCGGCACGCCGAGCGGTACGCCGCTCGCGGGATCGCGCGCGCCGGCGGCGATCGACGCCGTGTCGCATGCGATCGCGCCGACCGTCGCTTCGGTCGGCCCGTAATGGTTGATCACGCGGCAGGCCGGTGCGAGCGCGGCCAGCCGCGCGACCAGCGCCCACGTGAGCGTTTCGCCGCCCGTGACGAGCGCGTGGCGCGGCAGCACGTCGGCCGGCGCGCGCGCATCGAGCAGCGCCTGCAGATGGCTCGGCACGATCTTCAGCACGCCGACGTCGCGACGGCGCATTTCGTCGGCGAACAGATCCGGATCGAACGCGCACGCGGCCGGCAGCAGGTGCAGCGTGCGGCCCGCGCACAACGCGCCGAACAGCGTCGTGTGGCCGAGATCGGCCGCAACGGTCGACACCATCGCGAACGACGCGTCGGGTGCGAATGCGAATTCGTCGAGCATCCCCTGCACGTAGTCGGCCAGCGCGCCGTGCGAGACGACGACGCCCTTCGGCGCGCCGGTCGAGCCCGACGTATAGATCAGGTACGCGCCCTGTTCCGGGTGCGGCGCGACGCGCACGCCGGCCGCATGGGCGAGCGTCGCGTCCTGCACGAGCGCGTCGACGTCGAGCGGCTGCGCGTCGAGGCCCGCCGGCCACGCGGCCGGCTCCGCGACGAGCGCCCAGCGCGCGCCGCAGTCGGCCGCCGCCGCGGCGAGTCGCGCGGCCGGCTGCGCGGGATCGAGCAGCACGGCCAGCGCGCCGGCTTTCAGCGCGCCGAGCAGACCGACGACGAAACGCGCCGAGCGCTCGATGCAGACGACGACGGCCGCTTCGGCGCCCACGCCGCGTTGCGCCAACGCCCGCGCGATGCGGTTCGATGCGTCGTCGAGCTCGGCGAACGTCAGCGATGCCGACGCGTCGGAAAGCGCGATGCGATGCGGATACGCGGCCGCCTGCCGGGCGAATGCGGCGACGACGTCGGCATGCTCGACTTGCAGCGCACGGCCGTTGCGCGGCTGGCGCGTCGCGGCCGATGCGTCGCACGGTAGCGTGGCGGTCGTGTACTGCGGATCGCGCGCGGCCGCGCCGACGAGCGCCGCATAGCTGTCGAGCCATGCACGCGCGGTATCGGCATCGATGCAGTCGGTCGCATAGGCCGCGACCAGTTCGATCCCGTTCGCGTCGTCGGTGAAATCCAGCGCGAAGTCGAAGCGCGCGGCGAGATCGGGCCCCGGCGTCGCGACCGCCGTGGCGCCCGGCAGCACGCTGTCGTGCCGTGCGTCGAACTGCTGCGCGAACTTCACCCGCAGCCATTCGTCGCCGCGCTTGACGGGCGGTTTCACGGCGTCGACGACGCGCTCGAACGGCACGTCCTGGTGCGCGACCGCGTCGAGCGCCGCGGTGCGCGCCGCGTCGACGAGCGCGCGGAACGGCAGCGTCGGCGCCACGCGTACGCGCAGCGCGACCGTATTCAGGAAAAGCCCCAGCAACGCACGCGTTTCGGGGCGCTGGCGATGCGCGACCGGCACCGCGACGACGACGTCCGTTTCGCCGGTCAGGCGCGACAGCCACGCGTCGAGCGCGGCCAGCAGCACCGTGAAGACGGTTGCCCGTGCGTCGCGTGCGAGCTGCCGCACGTCGGCCGCGACCGCGTCGGGCAGGCGCACCGACACGCGCGCGCCGTGCAGCGTGCGTGCCGCGCCCGGCTGACGGTCGACCGGCAGCGCGAGCGGGCCCGGCACGTCGCGCAACGCGCCGCGCCAGTAGTCGAGCTGGCGCGCGCCCTCGCCGCCGGCCAGCATGTCGCGCTGCCAGGCCGCGTAGTCGGCGTACTGGATCGGCAAGTCGGGCAGCGACGGTTCGCGGCCTTCGGCATACGCGCGGTATGCAGCCGACAGTTCGTCGAACGCGCAGCGCGAACTCCAGCCATCGGTGATCGCGTGATGCGCGGTCAGCAGCAGGCGGTGACGATCGTCGGCGAGCGCGATCAGTGTCGCGCGCAGCAGCGGGCCGCGCGCGAGGTCGAACGGCTCGGCCGCGTCGCGCTCGGCGAGTCGGGCGGCTTGCGCGTCGCGGGCGACCGGCGGCTGGTCGCGCAGGTCGACCGCGGCGATCGGCACCGGCAGATGCGCATGAATCCGCTGCATCACGACACCGTCGTCGTTGTCGACGAGCGTCGTGCGCCAGGCTTCGTGACGGCCGATCACGTGATCGAGCGCACGCTGCAGCGCGTCGCGGTCGAGCACGCCGTCGATCGTCCAGTGTGCGGCGATGTGATACGCGGCGCTGGCGTCGCGCGTTTGCGCGAGCACCCAGAAACGTTGCTGCGCGAGCGATGCCGCACGGTCGACGTGCGGCGCACCCTGCGCACCCGGCGCCGCCGCATCGGCCGTCGCACGGCGCGCGGCAATCGCGGCCACCGGTTCGCCGGTCTCGCGTTCCGCCCGGTCGAGCGTTGCGGCCAGTTCGGCGAGCGCCGGATCGGCGAACAGCGTATCGAGCCGCAGATTCACGCGCACGGTGGCGCGGATTGCGGCCTGTAACTGCATCGCGGCGAGCGAATCGGCGCCCAGCGCGAAGAAGCGATCGTCGCGCGACGGCGCGACGTCGAGGCCCAGCAGCGTCTGCCAGAGGCTCGCGATCTGCCGCTCGGTCGGCGTGCGCGGCGCCTCGCCCACGGCTTGCGCCGTGTCGCGCGCGGCGGCGATCCGCTCACGCAGCGCGGCACGGTCGAGCTTGCCGTTCAGCGTGTACGGCAGCGCATCGCAACGCACGAACCGATGCGGCTGCCACGCGGCCGGCAAGTGCGCGGCCACGTGCGCCTTCAATGCGGCATCGTCGGCCGCCGCGCGCAGCGCGACGCACGCGATCAGCCGCGTCGGCCCATTGGCGATTTCGGCCACCACGGCCGCGTCGGCCACGGCCGGGTGCGCGCGCAGGCATGCGGCGATTTCCGCCGGCTCCACGCGCACGCCGCGCACCTGAACCTGATCGTCGAGGCGGCCGAGATAGTCGAACGCGCCGTCGTCGCGCTGGCGTGCGAGGTCGCCGGTGCGATAGACGCGCGCACCGGGTTCGCCGTGCGCATCGGGAATGAAACGTTCGGCCGTGAGCGCCGCGCGACCGTGATAACCGCGTGCGACGCAGACGCCGCCGAGCAGCAACTCGCCCACGCCATCGGCCGCGGCGCCGTCGATGCGCGCCACGCGCGGGCCGATCGGGCGACCGATCGGCAGCGACGCATACGCGTCGTCCGCGGCCAGCGCCGGCGTTTCGCCCGGCTCGACCGGCCACAGCATCGGCGAGATCACGGCCTCGGTCGGCCCGTAACCGTTGATCAGGCGGACCGCCGGGAACGTGCGGCGCACGCATTCGAACGCCTGCTGCGGCAGCGCTTCGCCGCCGAACGCGAGTACGCGCAAGGCCGGCGGCACGCCGTCGCGCGCGGCGACGGCCGCGAATTCGCGCAGGTAAGCGGGCGGAAATGCCGCGACGCTGACCGCTTCACGCACCATCAGCGCATGCGCGGCGTCCGGCGAGAACGGCTGCGGCGGCGCGACGACGATGCCGGCGCCGACCGCGAGCGGTGCGAGCCAGCATTCGTGCGCGGCGTCGAAATTGACCGACGCGAAATGCAGCAGACGGTCGCCCGCCTCGATCGGCAGCGCGGCCGCGAGCGCGTCGCAATGCGCGGCGAGCGGCCCGTGCTCGACGACCACCGCCTTCGGCGTGCCGGTCGAGCCCGACGTATAGATCATGTACGCGGCCGAACGCGGGTGCACGGTCGTCGCGTCGTCGTCGAACGCATCGTCCTGCGCGACACCCGATGCGTCGGCCGTCGCGTCGAACGCGTGTTCGAACGGCGCGCCGAGCGCCGCGCGGCCGGCGGCGTCGACGATGCCGTGCCGCAGTTGCGCGTCCCACACGATCCAGTCGAGGCGTGCGGCCGGATGGCGCGGATCGAGCGGCACGAACACGCCGCCTGCCTTGAGCACGGCCAGCAGCGCGACGAACAGTTCGCACGAACGCTCGACGCACACGCCGACCCGCACTTCGGCGCCGACGCCGGCCGCGCGCAATTGCCGGGCGAGTTGCGATGCACGTGCGTCGAGCGCACCGCGCGACAGGCGCAGGTCGTTCTGGAAAGGCACCGCGATCGCGGGTGCGTCGGGCGCGATGCGCGCCAGTGCGCGGATTCGGTGATGCAGCGCAGTCGGGAAACTCGTCATGTGCGTGAAGTCCTTCGGTCCGGCCGCTTCGGCCAAGTCTCGGGGCCGCTTGGGGCGGCTTCACTGGTGTGACGAACGACGCGGCCGATTTTTTACCGTTTTGCCCGCAAAGTGCGCGCGACCGTTTTTTTGACGATGGGGCTAAATATTTGCGCGGCCCGTTCGTCTATCAGGGAGGAACGCCGCAACGGGGCCGGTCCCGCCCGCTGCGTTCGCGCCGGATTTGCCGTTTTCGCGTTATTGCCTGCCTTCCCTTTACCGACGTTGCCGATGACAGCCGCCCACGAGCCTTCTTCCCCGCCGTCCCTCGACGCTTCCCCCGCCCGCCCCGCGGCGCGCCTGATCCTTGCGCTGCTGCGCGAAAGCCGCGTGTCGCTCGCGCTGGCGCTCACCGCGTGCGTGCTGAACGGCGTCGCGAGCGTGCTGCTCGTCGCGACGCTGAATCGCGCGCTGTCGCAACCGGCGGCAGCCGATGCATCGCTCGCGTGGCGCTTCGCGCTGTGCGCGGTGATCGCGCTCGTCACGCGGATCGTGTCGGGCACGCTGTTTGCCCGCCTGTCGCAGGACACGATGGCGCGGCTGCGCGTGCATCTGGCGCGGCGCGTCGGCGCGGCCGAATTGCGCGACATCGAGCGAATCGGCGCCGCCCCCGTGCAGTCGGTGCTGACCGACGACGCGACCAACGTGTCGATGCTGTTCTTCGCGTTGCCGAACCTGGTCATGCACGGCTCGATCGTGTTCGGCTGCCTCGGCTATCTGGCGTGGCTGTCCTGGCCCGTGTGCGTGCTGGCGCTGGCCGCGATCGTCGCCGGCTCGCTCGGCTATCACACCGGCGACCGCCGCGCGATCGCGTCGCTCGAAGCCGCGGGCCACGCGCAGGACCGCCTGTTCGGCTATCTCGGCTCGCTGTTCTCCGGCGCGAAGGAGCTGAAGCTGCACGATGCGCGCGCCCGCCAGTTCGTCGACGGCCAGCTCGGCGCCGCGATCGGCGAGGTGCGCGACCACCGCCGCCGCGCGTTCAGCGCGTATGCGGTCGGGGTCGGTTGGATCATCTTCCTGTTCTACGTGTTCCTCGGCGTCGCGTCGTTCTGGCCGCAGCTCGGCGTGCATGCCGACCCGGCCGCGGCCGCCGGCTACGTCGTCGTGTTCCTGTTCATGCTCGTGCCGCTCGACGGCCTGCTGAACAACCTGCCGACCGTCAACGCGGCGCGCGTGTCGCTCACGCGGATCGAAGGCGTGATGGCCGAATTCGGCGCGCTGCGCACGATGCCGCCCGCGGCCGACGCACCCGACGTGCCGCCGGCCGGCGCCGTCACGCTGCGCGGCGTCACGCACGCGTATTTCCACGAGCGCGACGAACGGATGTTCAGCATCGGGCCGATCGACCTGACGATCAGGCCGGGCGAGCTCGTGTTCATCGTCGGCGGCAACGGCAGCGGCAAGACGACGCTCGCCAAGGTGCTGACGGGGCTCTACGAGCCCGAGCAAGGCACGATCGAGGTCGACGGCCGCACGATCGGCTGGCGCGAGCGCGCGGCCTACCGGCAGCGCTTCAGCGCGGTGTTCAACGATTTCCATCTGTTCGATGCGCTGCTCGGCATCGTCGACCCCGACGATCCGTCGCGCGCGCAGGCCGACGCGCGGGCGAACGCGCTCGTCGCGAAACTCGCGCTCGACCACAAGGTGAAGGTGGTCGACGGCGCGTTCTCGACGCGCGCGCTGTCGACCGGGCAGCGCAAGCGGCTCGCGCTCGTCGTCGCGTATCTGGAGGATCGTCCGTTCTACCTGTTCGACGAATGGGCGGCCGACCAGGATCCGTCGTTCAAGGCCGTGTTCTACGAGCAATTGCTGCCCGAGCTGCGCGCGCGCGGCAAGGCCGTGATCGTGATCACGCACGACGACCGCTACTTCGATCTCGCCGACCGTCTGCTGAAGCTCGACAACGGGCGCATCGTCAGCGACACGCAACCGGCGCGACTGCGTGCGCAGGATGGCGTCGATGCGCTGAGCGCGTAACGCGACGGCCGATCGAAAAATTGCCGGCACGCTGCACTGGCAGTAGGTCGGCGATTGTCGTTTCGGCAGGGAGTCGGGCTCACGCGTGGAGAAGAGAAAAAGGCGGAAGCCACGCATCGTCAAGCGAACACGGCGACCTGCCAGTTCACGCGGCGGCCCCAGCGGCCGCCCCCGGCGGCATCCTCCGCGCGCTCAGCGCACGGCCGGCAGCTTCAGCATCGTGTCGGTCATCACGTCGGCCAGCTTCAGCGCCGACATCGGGCCGCCGAATCCCCAGATGTTGCGCTCGATCAGCGCGATCCGGTGCGCCTTCAGCGCGGGCACGAAACGCCACACCGGCGAATCGAGTTTGGCCGACAACGGCACGTCCATCCCCGACGCGGTCACGAACAGCACGGCGAGATCGCGCTGCCGCAGCAGATCGGCCGACGTCACGTACAGCGTGCCTTCCCGCGTCGGCTTCTTCGGCCACGGATCGAGCCCGAGCGCCCGCGCGAGGCCCGCGGACGTGCTGTTGCCCGTATAGGCCCAGTAACGATCGGGCAAGCCGAGATCCTGCAGCAGCGCGACGCGCTCGCCGGCGCGGCCCGCGGCCGCGAGCCGCGCCGCATTGCGCGCGATGCCGGCGTCGAGTTGCGCTTCGACTGCCTGCGCGCGCGCGTCGCGCCCCGTCACCTTGCCGATCGTCCGGAAGATCTGCCGCATCCAGTCGAGCTGCGTGACCGGCACGCCGCCCTCCGACACGTTCGGGCTGAACTGGAACAGGATCGTCGGCGCGATCCGGTCGAGCGCGTCGAAGATCGGCGCATGCCGGAAGCCGACGCCGATGACGAGATCCGGCTTGACCGCCGCGATCGCCTCGAGCCCGGGCTCCTGCCGCGAGCCGACGTCGGTCACGCGCGCGAGCTGCTCGCTCCGGTAGCCGAGCCAGCCCGGGTAGAACGCCGTATCGGCCATCCCGACCGGCACGATGTCGAGCGCGATCACGCTTTCCGCGAACATGAAGTCGAGCGCGACCACGCGCTGCGGCCGCACGGGCATCGTCGCGCTGGCCTGCGACACGACGGGATTGCCGGCCAACGACACGGCGCCTTGCGTACCGCTTGCGCCCCCGGCCGCGGAAACGGCGGCCGCCGATGCGGACAACGCGCCGCAGCACGCGGCGCCGAGCGCGGCGAGTGCACCGAGCGCGTGCCGGCGGCCGGGGCGCGTCACCGGATCGCGTCCTGCTCGGCCAGCGCCGCGTCGTCCATCGTCAGTAGCAGGGGGCAGCTTCCACACAGTTGCGTTTCTCCAGGAATTTCGTAGCGCAGGCAGCACACGCGGCGCGCGCGAAACGGCGTCGGCAGCAGCGGCGAGCGCGGCAGCGCGTCGCGCACGGGCATGCGCAACGGATTCGGCTCGCCGTGCACGCAGGTCGAACCGAACAGCCAGCTCGCGTCGCGAACGGGATCCGCCGCGCACGGCAGCGAACGATACGTATCGAGCAGATAGTCGAGCAGATTGCCCGCGTTGCTCCACAGCACGCGCGGCGTGACGCGCCCCATCGCCGCGAGCAGGTCGATCACCGCGCCGAGATGCGCGACGAGCCCCGCATAGCGCGGCTCGGGATCGTCGCACGGCGCACCGAGCGCATCGCTCGCGAAATACAGCGCGGCCGGCATCCCGTCGTCGAGCGCGACGAACGTGCGCTCGGGCGTCATGTCGAGCGGCCGGCCGAGCGTGAGCGCGGCGACGACGCCGGCCGGCGCCGCGCGGCCGAAATAGTATTTGCTCCACTGCGACATCAGCGCACGCGCATGCTGCGTCGGATCGCCGCCGTAATGGTCGACCATCGCGCCGAGCACGGCGTCGCGGTGCGCAGGCAACGCGCTGACGGGCACGACGATGCGGCCCGGCGCGCGTGCATCGTCGGGCATGCCGAGCCACACGACGTCGAGGTGTTCGGCGAACGGTTGCGGCGCGAACGCCGAAAAGCGCGTGGCGCGCGCGCCGTCGAGCGACGGCGTCATCGCCCCGCGCGCCGGGCGCGGCGCCCCTCGAGAATCAGCAGCCCGAGCAGGTACGGTGCGCCGATCAGCGCAGTGAGCACGCCGGCCGGCACTTCGCGCGGCGCGACGACGATGCGCGCCGCGAGATCCGCGGCGCCGAGGATCAACGCGCCGCACGCCGCCGCGAGCCACAGCCGCGTGCGATGCCGGCGCGCGCCGAGCATCGTCGCGACGTGCGGCGCCATCAGCCCGATGAAGCCGACCGGCCCGACCGCCGCGACCGCCGCGCACGCGGCAAGCGTCGCGATCGTCAGCGCGAGCGGCCGCAGCGCCGCCACCGGCAGGCCGAGCGCAGCGGCCTGGTCGTCGCCGAGCGCGAGCATGTCGAGCGGTTTCGCGAGCCACGCGAACACCGGCACCGCGAGCGCGCACCACGGCAACAGCATCGACACCTCGCCCCAACTGCGGCCATACGTGCCGCCGACGAGCCACACGACGAAGCGCGCGGGCTGCACGCTTTCCTGCGTGATCAGCCATTGCGCGAGCGTGGTCCACAACGCGCCGATCACGATGCCCGTCAGCGCGACCGCGAGCGGCGCGTAGCGATGCCGGTGATTCAGCGCGAGCGTGATCGCGAGCGACAACCCGCCGCCGATCAGCGCGGCGGCGGCAAGCGTCACGTGGCCCATCAGCGGCCACGTCGACAACGCGAACAGCGTGACGAGCCCCGCGCCCTGCGTGACGCCGAGCACTTCGGGGCCTGCGAGCGGATTGCGCACGACGCTCTGCATCGCGACACCGCTGACGGCAAGTAGCGCGCCGGCGAGCAGTGCGCACAGCAGGCGCGGCAGGCGCAGGTCGATCAGCATGCGTGCGAGCGCATCGTGACCGGACAGCGCGGCCAACCAGCGCGCGGGCGACAGCCACTCCGGCCCGGCCGACACGCCGATCAACACCACCAGCCCGCCCGTCGCGACGAACAGCGCGGTGCGCAGCGGCCAGTCGAGTCGTTCAAGCCAGCCGACGAGCCGCGTCGCGCCGCCGCCCGCCGCGCGTTCGGCATCCGCGTGCAGCACGCCCGACCACGCGGCGCCGCGCCGGATCATCGCGAGCATCAGCGGCGTACCGACCAGTGCGATCGCGACGCCGGTCGACAGCGTCGCGTCGAGGCCCGACGCGAGCACCGCGCTGTCGGTGACGAGCACGAGCGCGCCGCCGGCGAGCGCCGACAGCGGCACCAGCGCGCCGAGCCGGGCCGCGCGCGCGCCGCGCACCTGGCGCAGCAGGTTCGGCGCGACGAGGCCGACGTACGACAGCGGGCCGGCGATGCTGACGGCCACGCTCGTGAACGCGACCGCGACGATCGTCGCGGCGAGTCGCGTCGCATCGACGCGCACGCCGGCCGCGGCCGCCGCATCGTCGCCGAGCGTGAGCGGATTCAGCGGCCGGATCACGAACGGCAGCGCGATCAGCGGCACGACGAGCCAGCGCGCGGCGAGCGCGAGACCCGTCGCGCCCGGCTGGTACAGGCTGCCGTTGGTCCACAGCGCGGCGCCCGCGATGTTCTGCTCGAAGAACGCGAGCACGAGTGTCGACAGCGCGGCGAACAGCAGCATGCACACGCTGCCCGCGAGCACGAGCCGCAACGGCGTCGCGCGCCAGCCGCCCGCCGCGACGATCGCGCACGCGGCCGCGGCGAGCCCGCACACGAACAGCAGCGGCACCGACGCGACGCCCGCCAGCGTCGGCACGAGCATCGCCGCGAGCAGGCCGAGCTGGGCGCCGCCCGTCACGCCGAGCAGGTCGGGCGACGCGAGCGGATTGCGCGTGAGCGACTGGAACAGCGCGCCGGCGATGCCGAGGCAGCCGCCGGCGACGAGCGCGGCCGCGACGCGCGGCAGATTGAGATCGAACAGGAATACGTGCGCGAGCGACGCGGCATCGCTGCCGGGCGCCGCGCCCCACCACACGCGCAGATCGGGGGCAATCCGCAGCGCCGCGAGCAGCGCGATCAGCGCGACGAGGCAGAACGCGATCGCGCCGGCCCGCCCCGTCGTCGCTCCGTGGCCCGTCGCCGCGAGGCGCTTGCGCATCGCGAACGTCGTCATACGGCGAGATCCCGGTCGAAGACGCCGGCCGCCTGCGCCGCGCCGTCGGTCGACGGCCCGTAGGCCGGCACGCACATCGGTGCGCCCGTGCGCGGATGCGCGAGCTTCAGCATCTCGACGCCGAACGCCGCGCGCAGCCGCGCCGGGTCGAGCATCGCGTCGGGCGTGCCCTGCGCGACGAGGCGGCCCGCGCGCATCAGCACGATCTCGTCGCTGTACGCGGCCGCCTGGTTCAGGTCGTGCAGCACCCACACGATCGTCAGCCCGCGCGCGCGGTTCAGCGCACGCAGCGCATCGAGGATGTCGAGCTGGTGATGAATGTCGAGATAGGTCGTCGGTTCGTCGAGCAGCACGATCGGCGCCTGCTGCGCGAGCGCCATCGCGATCCACGCGCGCTGGCGCTCGCCGCCCGACAGCGCGCCGACGTCGCGCTGCGCATCGTCGGCGAGGCCGCTCGTCTCGAGCGCCTCGTCGATTGCCGCATGATCGATCCGCGACAGGCCGCGCAGGAAGCCGCCGTACGCATAGCGCCCGTACGCGACGAGCTCGCGCACCGTGAGGCCAGACGGAATCTGGTTGAACTGCGCGAGCATCGTCAGCTCGCGCGCGAGCGCGCGACGGCGAAACGATGCAAGGGGCTTGCCGTTCACTTCGACATGGCCGGCACGCGCGGGCTGCAGGCCCGCCAGCGTGCGCAGCAGCGTGCTCTTGCCGCAGCCGTTCGGCCCGCACAGCGCGGTGACGCGGCCGGCCGCGATCGACAGGTCGAGCCCGTCGATCACGACATGGTCGCGATATCCCACCGACAGCCCGCGCGCGGCAAGCGCGGCGGTACTACGCGTCATCGATCCTCCGTTCGGTCGCGCGGGACCGTGTAACTCTGCGCCATCGCGACGACGACCTTGCGCGGCCCCTCGAACGGGTCGCGTGCATGCGCGCTCAGCATGTTGTCGAGCATCAGCACGTCGCCGGTGCGCCACGGGAACACGATGCGCTGCTGGTCGAGCACCCCGCGGATCTGCGCGAGCGCGTCGGCCTCGAGCGGTTCGCCGTCGCCGTAGTACACGTTGCGCGGCACGTTCTCGAGCCCGACCGCATCGACGAGCGCTTCCTGCATGTCTTCGTCGAGCGCCGACAGGTGAAACAGGTTCGCCTGGTTGAACCAGACGCGCTCGCCCGTGCGCGGATGGCGCGCGATGGCCTGGCAGCGTTCGCGCGTGCGCAGCAGCAGTTCGCCGTCGTCGTCGGTACGCCACGCGCACTCGATGCCGCGCGCCGCGCACATCCGCTCGACCTCGGCCGGCTCGTCGGTGCCGAACGACTGCTGCCACGGCAAGTCGAGCCCTTGCCCGAAATTGCGCACGTACAGCAGCTCGCGTTTCTCGAAGCGCGCGACGAGCGCCGGATCGAGCGCACGGTACACGGCGCGGCTGTCCGCGATCGGCGTCGCCCCGCCCTTCGGCGCGGCGAGCGCGCAGTGGAACCAGATGCGCAGCGGCCATTCGCGCGTGTACGACTGTTCGTTGTGCAGCGGAATCGCGCGGTGCGGCGGGTATTCGGTCGACGTGTAGACCGCGCCTTCGACCTGGCTGCGCGGCGTCGACGCGTATTCATAGCCGATCAGCGGATCGCCGAACGACGCCGCGAATTGCTGGAACGCGTCGATCGACGGCACGCGAAAGCCCGTGAACAGCACGCCGCCCGCCCGTTCGAGCGTGTCGGCCGCGATCTCGCGCGCCAGCGGCGCGACGTCGTCGATCGACATCCCGTCGTTGCCGCGCGGCGACACGACGGTGGGCAGCCCCGGCTCGATACGCAGGTCGTCGAGCGTCGGCAACGAAAGCAGGGTCATGCAAACGTCCTCTTCAGGTGAGGCGCCGCACCCGCGGCGCAGCAGGTCACGACGCGCGCGTCGCGCGCTCGCCGTCCATCGCGCGGCGCAGGCTCGCCGGGCGCATGTCGGTCCAGACGGTCTCGATGTGCGCGAGACAATCGGCCTTCGGGCCGCTCACGCCCACTTCGCGCCAGCCGGCGGGCACGGGCCGGAACGTCGGCCAGATCGAATACTGTTCTTCGTCGTTGATGACGACCGTATAGACGAGATCGTCGGTGTCGGCGGAAGGCGTCGGGGCTTGCGTCATGATCGGAAATCGCTGGGCGGTTGAAGGAGGCGAAGCGGCGGATTCGGCCGCTCCTGTCTGATAGACGGTTGACCGGCGCGTATTTTTACCGCCGCCGCGCGCGGCCGCCGAGGAACACCGGGCACGCGACGCCGCGATGGCATGCGTCGAGGCATTCCGCGCAATGGCGCTCCGCGTCGCGCACCATGAAATGCACGAGCGTCTGCGACACGTTCAGCGCGCGCGCCGCGGTCTGCAGCGTCTCCTCGCGCAGCCGCACCATCTCGAAGGCCGCACGGCTGCGCGCCGGCAGGTCGTCGAGCGCGGCCCACACGCGCCGCAGCGTATCGCGTGTCATCAGCGCGGCTTCCGGCGTCGGCTCGGGCGACGGCACGTCGAAGCCGTCGTCCTCTTCCGTGTGATAGACGTTTTCCAGGCTCTGCCGGCGGCATGCGTCGATCGACGCATTGCGCACCATTCGCGTCACGTACGCGACCGGCTGGCGCACCGCGTCCTGGTTCGGGAATTCGACGAGCTTCACGAACACGTCGTGCACGACGTCTTCCGCGCGGCTCGCGCAACCGACGAAGCCGCGCGCGACGTTGACGAGCATCGCGCGATGGGCGATCAGCACGTCGAGCAACGCGCCCTGCGCACGGGGCTCGGACGCCCGGCGCGCACGCGGCGCGGCGCGCGGCGGCAAGTCCGGACAACTGCCGAGGAACGGGTTTGCCGCTGTCGCCGCCGGTCGGTCGAGTACTTCCGCCATGGCCATCGATCTGCTCCGTCAAATTCCGAGATAAGGAAATTTAACGTAAACGCAAATCATTCTCAATCCGATTACGTGATGACCCTTTGGGTCGTCAGGATTTGTCTGAACAATGGGTGGAATCGTCGTCGGCGCGCACGGGTGCGCATCCGCGCTGCGCGGACGGCCCGCACGCCGCGCACGCATGCTTTCACGTTCCTGACGAAACGCCTGCACGTGTCATCGGCGGTAGCAACTTCTTACCACGTGAAATTTTGGGGGCTCGTACGATCCACTTGCCGTTACCAAGGGAGAACGACATGAAATCCATCGTGTTATCCGCAGTCATGGTGGGCACGCTCTCGAGCGTGATGCTCGCCGGGTGCGTCGCCTACCCTGGCCCTGTCGAAGTCACGATCGGCTGGCATGGCGATCGTTACTGGGACGGAAATCGCTACTGGGAGCGCCGCGACTGGGAAGCCCGGCATCCCCCCGGCCCGCGCGACGACCGCGATCGCCGGGATGACCGCCGTGACGACCGTCGCGACGATCAGCGGCCGCAGTGGTGATGCCGCTGCGCACTCTTGATTCATTCAACGACAGGACCTCGACATGAAGACGCTACTGAAAACCCTCACCGCCGCCGCCGTGGCCGCCGCCGTGCTCGTGCCGGCCATCGCCGAAGCGCATCCGCACCGCGTGTGTCACTTCGAGCATCACCATCACAAGGTGTGCCGCTGGGTGCGTTGAGCGTCGCGTAGCCGATGCGAGAAAGCGCCGCTTGCCGGCGCTTTTTTTCGTTTCGACGCGACGCGGCGTCCACGCTAGCGCTGCCACCGCTCCGGCGCGAGCCAGATCGGAAACGACAGGATCACCGCGAGCCCGTGCCCGTCGATACCGGACGTCACGTCGACCGCCCCGCCATGAGACTCGGCGATGCGCGCGACCAGCGACAGGCCGATGCCGCTTCCCGGCTGCGCGGTGCCCGGCACCCGGTAGAAGCGTTCGAAGATTCGCCCGCGTTGATCGATCGGCACGCCCGGCCCGTCGTCCGCGATACGCAATCCGACCCGCCCTGCATCCGCAACGCCATCGCATGCGATCTCGACCCGTCCGCCTTCGCGGCCGTAACGCAGCGCGTTGTCGATCAGGTTGCGCACCGCGATCGCGATTTCGTCCAGGTCGCCCCACACGCATACCGGCTCGACCGCCACCCGCACTGTCTGCCCGCGCGCATGCGCGACCGCATCGAAGTCGCTCGCGATCAACGCAACCAGCCGTGCCAGGTCGACCGGCCCATGCTGCTCCGCACGCGAGCCGGCATCCAGCCGCGCCAGCTCGAGCAATTGCGCCGACAGCCGCGCGCTGCGCTCGACGCCCGTTGCCAGCCGGCGCAGCGCGGCGTCCTTGTCCGTCGGATCGTCCGCCCGCAATGCCACTTCCGCCTGCGCCGACAACGCTGCCAGCGGAATGCGCAATTCGTGCGCCGCATCGCCGATGAAACGGCGCTCGGTATCGACGGCCTGGCTCAGCCGCGCGAGCAGCCGATTGAACGATTCGACGAGCGGCCGGAGTTCGCGTGGCAGCATCGTCAACGGCAACGGCGAAAAATCGAACGCGGCCTTGTGCTGGATCGCCCGCTGAACCTCGCGCACCGGCCCGAACGACCAGCGGATCCCCCACCAGATCGCCACGCCCAGCATCGCGAGCATCACCGCCGTATTGAACAGGCCGAGCTGCACCGCATTGCTGGCCTTCTCCTGCCAGGTCGTGGCCGGCCCGCCGGTTTGCACGTGAATCCGGCCGGCCGGATCCGCGAGCGAGTAAACCCGCCAGGTCTCGTCGTGCGCGAGACCGCGTCCGGCGCTCACGCCGTATCCGTCGCGCATGTCGGCCTTGAGCGCCGGCCCCGGCGCATCCGCGCTGTGCATGACATTGCGGCCGTCGACCCAGATCTGGAACGCGACGTCGTATTTGCCGTACGCCGTTTTCGGCAACACCGCCTGCGTGCGCACTTCGGGCAGACGATCGATCGTATCGGGCAACGACAACAGCAGCAGTTGCGCGGCGCCCTCGAGCAAGCCGTCGCGCCAGCCGCGCTGTTCGCGCCACAGGCCGATGCCGAGAAACGCGCCCCAGCCGGCCCAGAACACGACGACCGTCGCCATCACGGTCGCGAGCAGGCGTACGCGCAGCGACCTCATGCCGTGCCCTCCCCGACGCGATAGCCGAAGCCGTGCACCGTCACGATCAGCTCGTCGCCGAGCTTGCGCCGCAATTGATGGATGTACACCGCGATCGTGTTGCTTTCGATTGCGCCGTCGTTGCCGTACACGCGCTCCTCGAGCTGCGCCCGCGTGACGACTCGCCCTTGCCGCTCCATCAGCGCGAGCAGCGTCCGGTATTCGTGGATGCTCAACGCGACCGGTTCGCCGGCGCGCGTGACTTCCCGGCGCGCCGGATCGACATGGACATCGCGGCAGACCAGCCGCTCCGACACGCGCCCCTGGCTGCGGCGCGTCAGCGCCCGAAGCCGCGCATACAGCTCGTCCAGCTGGAACGGCTTCACGAGATAGTCGTCGGCGCCGGCGTCGAGGCCGCGAATACGGTCGCTCAACTGATCGCGCGCGGTCACGATCAGCACCGGTGTCGCATCGTAGTTCGCCCGCATCGCGGCCAGCAGCGTGAAACCGGACGCGCCCGGCAGTTGCAGGTCGAGCAGCACCGCGTCGTAGTCGTGCCCGACGAGCGCGAGCCGCGCCGCCGGCACGTCGGCCGACCAGTCCGCGCGCCAGCCGTTCTGCGCGAGGCCGGCCCGCACGGCGTCGGCCAGCATCGCATCGTCTTCCACCAGCAGGATATGCATCGATATCGCTCCTCGATTGGCGAGGTCGCCAGCCTGACGGACCGCGATTAAAAACTTCTTAAAGCCGAGGGGCCACGATGCGCATCGATCGCCGCATTGCCGGCGCAATGCATCCGGCGCTTTCCAGAGAGGCCCGCCATGACCGTGTTCCGTTCTTCGATTTCGTTGCTGCGATGCAAGACGGCGCGGCGCGCCACCTTCGCGCCGGGCCGGTGCGCGCCATTCTGGCATGGAAGGCCGCACGCGTCGTGTCCGTCGTGTCCGTCGTGTCCGTTGTGTTCGTTGTGTTCGTTGTGTTCGTCGTCTTCGTCGTGCTCGTCGTGCACGGGTCGCACGGGAGCCGCGCGATGAACCAGTTCGCCACGCTCGTCCCGTTCGGCCTCGCGCTGAGCCTTGCCAGCGCCAACAGCATCGTCTGCCTCGCCGGGCTGTCGCTGATCGAACGACTGATTCCCGTGCTGCCGTCGCACGTGCTGCTCGCGATGATCGGCATCGCCGGTGCGCAAGGCGCGTGGACCTTGCCGGAAGCGATCGTCGTCACGGTGCTCGGCAGTTTCGCCGGCTGCCTCTTTCATTACGCGCTCGGCAATCTGTGGCCGGAAGACAGCGTGCTGACCCTGCTGCGCCGCCTCGCGCCGCTGGGCCGGCTGCAGCCCGCCAGAATCGACGCACTGATCGAAAACATCCGCGCGCGGCCCACGCGGCTCGCCCTGTGGTCGCAACTGGTGCCATTCGTCCGGCTCGTCGCGCCGGCGCTCGCCGGATTGCTGGAAACGAGCTTCACGCGTTTCGCGTCCGGCGCCGCGGCCGGCATTGCGCTATGGAACACGCTGTTCATCACGGCCGGCTATCTCGCCGCGCAAGCGGTCGCCTAGCCGCGCCTGTCATTGACCGATCGACCCTCCAGGAGCCTGTCGATGCGAATCCCCGAATGGATGCTGTTTCTGCGTAGCTGGTGGCGCAATCCGCGCCGGGTCGGCGCACTCGCGCCGTCCGGTCCGGCGCTCGCCGCGTTGATCACCGCACAGGTGCCGTGCGACGGCGCGTCCGTGATCGAACTCGGCGCCGGCACCGGCGTGTTCACGCGCGCGCTGCTCGCACGCGGCGTCGCGAGCGAGCGGCTGGTGTTGGTGGAAGCCGATCACGCGTTCGCGAACGCGCTGCGGCGTCAATTTCCGGCGTTGCGGGTGATGCAGATGGATGCGGCCGAGCTCGGGACGACCGGCGACTTCTTCGGCGGGCAGCGCGCGCACGCGATCGTGAGCGGGTTGCCGCTCGTCGCGATGCCGGTCGAACAAGCCGTCGCGATCGTGCAGTGCGCATTTGCGCGCCATCTGGCTGCCGGTGGCGCGTTCCATCAGTTCACCTATGTGCCGCGCTGCCCGATTCCCGCGCGCCATCTGGAAGCCATGCGCGTTCGCGCCGTGCGGGTCGGAGTCGCGTGGATGAATTTTCCGCCGGCCTTCGTGTACCGGTTCGAACGGCTGGGTGAGGTGGTCGTCCGGCACCGGGCCGGTGCGAAGCCGTCGCTGGATGAGGTTGCTCGAACAACGGCTTCGTAGGGTCGCGACACGGCCCGGCTGTTCGTGCTGCCGGGCGTTGCCCCGGCGACGGGCCGCGCGCATTCGCTCGGGTCACGCCGATCCCGGTCAATGGATCGACGCCGCACAACGCTCAATACAGGAAAATCCGGATCGTTGCGGCCGCATCGAACGGCCCGATCTTCGGTGGTCCGAACGACTTGAGCACCGCATCGAGCAACACGCTCTGATTCGTGACGTTGGCCGGAAACTGCGTGAGCGTGAACTGCTTGTTGAACTCGATCGCCTTGCCCTGGCTGTCCTCGAGGCCGATGCCGAAGTTGCTCTTGCTGTCAGGCACCAGCAAGCCGTTCTGCACGATGCCTTTCGTCGCTTCGAAGTAACCGTCGACGCGCACCGGGATGCTGCATTTCTTCGTCAGCGACAGCGAAAACCGCCGGCGCGGCACGGCCGGCAGGAAGCCGTTGCCGGACGTCTGCACCTGCCCGAAATTGACGATGCCCGGCTCGGGCGTCACCAGCACGTCGACCGTGCATGGCGTCGGCTTGAGCTTTTGCAATCCGCTCAGGTAGTAACGGAAGCTCCCGTTGCTGTTCAGCCCGCGCTCGCCGTCGAACTGGAACACCGCGTAGACGTCCGACGGCGGCGTCACCCACGTTCCGCGCTTGCGCACGACGATCTGATACGTGATGCTGATCGGCACCTTGGGGCACCGCCCTTGCCCGACCTCCCAATCGCTCAAATGGCACACACCGACGGAGCTGCCCGTATCGATGCGATCGCCCTGCAGGTTGCCGCGCCCGTAATGGTCTTCGCCACCGTAGCGAATGCCGACTTCGAGCCCCCATGCAGCCGGATTCTGCATCGCCGGATTCGCGTAGAAGTAAACCTGCTCGGGGAAGTTCTGCAGCCTGGGAATATCCTTGTAGCAATAGCCGGTCGTCGTGCGCGGCGGAGAAACCCAGATCACGTAGCCGTCCGGCGCGTCGGTCGGATACGACGCGACGTTGCCGATCGATTCGGTCAGCGACATGCCGCTGCCGTTCGCGACGCATTTCAACGCCCACGCCGGCTGCGCAAGCGCGACGAACAGCGCGAGCACCCACCACCGGAGCCACCCGGGCGTTCGCGTCGCCGCCCCGCTTCGAGCGCCCCCGCTCATTTCTTCACGCTCTTGCACACACCGGCCTCGCACGCATACTCGACCGCCACCTGGCCGCCGTAATCGTCGATATGCGTGACGAACAGCGTCGACGGCGTCGCCGCCTTGAACGGCACGTCGGCCGTGCTCATCGGGCTCACCATCGTCGGCTCGATCGGCACCGGCGTTTTTTGCGCGCCCGCGCTCACGTCGACCACCGTCACGTGGTACGGCGTCGGATTGTCGAACACCAGCTTGTGCGCGGCCGCATCCACCCGCAGCGTCATCGGCAGCGTCCAGTCCTCGTCGCGGGCGGGCTGCACGGCCTTCGGCCGGTAGAACAGCTTCATCTGCGTATGCAGCGCGATCTGCAGCGTGTTCGGCGTGTCGGTCTTCGGCGGCACTTCGCGGATGTTCAGGTAGAACACCGTTTCGCGATCGGCGGGCAACTGCGCGCCGGGCAGCTTCGCGATCCGCAGCACGTTGCGCTCGTTCGCCTCCACCCGCTGCAGCGGCGGCACGACCATCAGCGGCGACGTGATCTTGTTGCCCTTCGCATCCTCGAGCCACGACTGCACGAGATACGGATACGTCGTGCTCTTGTTGGCGATCGTCACGATCGCGGCCTGCTCGCCTTCGTTGAAGATCACGCGCGTGCGGTCGGGCACGATCGCCGCATGCGCGGCGCCTGCCAGCACCGCACCGACGGCCGCGAACGCGCACAGCGCGCGCCGCGGGAAAGCAAGGGAGAAAACGTTCTTCATCGCTAGATCCATGGAAATCATCGTTCGACCCGTGCGGCCGCCGCATGCGGCTCGCCGGGTGTCCGGCACGTCAGCGGAATCGGCGTGCCTTCGAGTTGGAGTGAATTCGGCAGTGCGTCGATCGTGCAGAGCGTCCGTTCGCCCGCCCGCACCGCCAGCGTGGATTTCGGCTGAACCTGGGTCAGGAACGCCGCGCCGCCTTCGCCCACGATGCCGAGTTCCTTGCCGTTCGCCGCGTCCTGCACCGACGCACCGAACGGCAGCGGCTTGCCGGCCGCGTCGGTCAGCGTCAGGTACAGGTTGCTGCCGCGCGCCGCGGAAAATTTCACGAAGCCGATCGCGCCGTCGGTCAGCACCATGCGCTGGATCGGGTTCGTGACCTGCACTTCGAGCGGCAGCTTCTCGACGTTGACGGTCGCGTCGTACACGTTGTACGGCGAGATGCCGTCAAGCACCGCGTAGCCGCGCGAGTCGGTATGCGTGAGCGTGCCGGACAGCGGCACGTCGGGCACGCCGTCGGTCGACACCAGCAGCCGCGTATCGCCCGCATTGCCGTTCGCGTGCGCGGACACGCCGTACTGCGTCGCGACGAACGAGCCGTCGACTTCGAGCGACGCGGCCGCATACGCGTTGGCGAGCGTCGACGCCTGCGCGGTGAGCTGGTACGCCGACGTGCGCTGGCGGAAGCTCGCGTTCGCCGACGCGCGGCCGTCGGTCGCGCCCGCATTGACCTGGTACGTGCGGCCGGCCGGGTCGTCGTAGATGTAGCCGGCGTTCACGCTGGTGCTGCCGCTGCCCGTCGTCAGGTTCGACGTGACGGTGTGGTTGCCGCCGATCGGCAGCGTCGCGGTGACCGAGAACTGGTTGCCGCTCGCGCCCGCGCTCTGCGTGCGGAATGCCGACACGCTGACGTTCAGGTTGCGCAGCGTGCCGATCGAGAACGCACGCGTGAGCGTCAGGCCGACCCGCTGCTCGGACGCACGCGCCCAGTAGGTCGTCTGGTCGTACGAGAAATAGGTCGACGTATTGCCGAAGCGCTTCGACATCGTCGCCGAATAGCGCTGCTTGCTGTTGGCGAGGCCGTACGACGTCGGATCGCCGGAGAATTGCGCGAAGTTGGTGTACTCGCGCTCGGAGAAGCGGTAGCCGAAGAAGCGCACGTCGGCATCGAGCCCGTCGAAGTGCTTCGAATAGTTGATGCGATACGAGTTGCCGTTGCGTGTCGCGCCGCTCCACCACAGGCGCGCCCGCGCGTGCGTGACGTCGGCCGACACCGCGCCGAAGGCGCCGAAATCGCGGCCGACGCCGAGTGCGACCGACGTGTAGCCCGACGCCGCGATGAAGCCGCCATACGCGGTGATGTCGAACGGCAGGCCGTACGCGATTTCGCCGAAACCGAAGAACGGCGTGATGCCGGCGCCGCCGAACAGGCGCGGCTTGCCGACCGCGGCCTTGTAGCGCAACTGTCCGGTGCGCGCGAGGAACGGCACGGCGGCGGTCGTCACCTGGAAGCGCTGCACGCTGCCGTCCTCTTCCTCGACCGCGACGTCGAGCGTGCCCTGCACGCTCGTGTTGATGTTCTGCAGCGCGAACGCGCCCGGCGACACGCGCGTCACGTACAGCACGCGGCCGGCCTGCGACACGGTCACGGTCGCGTTGGTGCGCGCCACGCCCGAGATCAGCGGCGCATAGCCGCGCAGCGACGGCGGCAGCATGCGGTCGTCGCTGCGGATCGACGCGCCCGTCAGCGCGAACGTGTCGAAAATGTCCGAGCTCAGGTAGTCGTCGCCGAACGTCACCGTCGACTGGATCGACGGCAGCGCGCGAAATGCGTAAAGCCGGCTGAAGCGGAACGTGCGATCCGCGTACGCCGTGTTACCCACGTTCGATTGCGCCTGGTAGTCGCCGCGCAAGCGCCACGCCGCCCAGTTCGCGCCGACCGTCCCGTAGGCCTGGATCGCGTTCGTCTGCCCGCCGGCCGCACCGAAGTTGCGGTTCGTGTTCGCGATCACGCGATAGTCGAGCATCGCGCCGGGAATCCCTTCGGACCAGTGGTCCGGCGGCAGGTAAGTCGAATCGGTGAATTCGAGCGCGGCCTGCGGAATCGTGATCTTGAGCCGCCCGTCGCTTTTCAGGTAACGCACGGTCGCCCCTTCGATCGCAGCCAGGTCGACGCAACCGCCCCGGAAACGCGGCAGATCCTTGACCAGCGACGGCTTCAGGCCGAACCGCGCGACGAGCTCCGGTCGCAGGCACGGCTTGCCCGCGCCCGTCGCATCGACGGTCACGAATTCGATCGGCTGCAGTCCGAGGTACAGGTCGTTGACCTGCACGTCGAGCATGTACTCGCCGGGCAACGTGAAGTCCGGCTGCGAGAACTGCGACAGGTCGACGTTGCTCGTTCCGTCGATGTCGAGGAACGACGAATTGAATTCCGTCGCATGGCTCTGGCTGCCGACGACCAGCACGGAGACGCAAAGGAAGGAATGTCTGATTCGCACGCGGCGCTACCGGGAGTCCAGGGAGAAGGAAAACGGGAGGAAAGACGAAGGAGGAAGGGACGCACGCCTCCCTCCTCCGGTACGGACGCTTACTGGTAGCGGACCGTGAAGTTCGCGACGCCGTCGGCGGTACCCGGCGTCACGCCGGCTGCCGTCGCTTCGTACATCGCCGCGAAGCGCGCGGTGTTCGTGCCGTTCTGCAGCAGCGTCGGCGCCTTCTGCTCGGCGCCGTTGTCGAGGTATTCGCCCGACGCGGACTGCAGGCGGATGCCGACGTTGGTTGCCGAACCGATCGTGGCGAGCAGCTTCGGCTGGCCGGCGCTCGACGTGCCCGTGAACGTGAAGTACGCGTTCTGCGCGATGCTGGTGTCGCAGTCGGTCAGCTTGATGTCGAACGACACCGGGTCCGACTTGTCGCCGGCTTGCTTGAACTTGTTGGTCGGCACCTTGCCGAGCTGCACGGTCTGGTTGACCGAGTTCGCATCGATGCCGCATGCGCCCGCGACGATCTCGCCCGTGAAGTTGATCGTGCCGGTGCCCGCCGCGAAGGCCGAGGTGGACAGGGCCGCGAGTGCGACGGCGGTCAGGAGAGATTTTTTCATGACGTTTCCCGTAAGGAGTGCAAATGGAATGGACGACGTGGCGGACACAAACGGTAGCGTGTGGTGGCTCCCGTCCGACACGAGGCGGCATTATCGAGATAACAACGAAAGATTTCTGTAAATCATTGTCAAATGCATCTGACAATGTTCGATTCACTCCTCTAGAAGCTCATTCATTCCTTTTGTCTTTCAATTCCGGATCTTTTATCCGCACTCCTTTTTGATTTTCCGGAAGCGCTTGAAGATTAAGGGAATTTTTTGCCGATAATCGTCTCTTCCATATCCCTCCTCGTCGGCACCGACTTGCGCGCGGCCTCCTGCCAAAGGACAAAACATTGTCCAGTGCCGCCATCGTTGTCCGATCGCAACACGAATATCGAATCATTTTCAACTGACAGGAAATTAACGGCGGAATCTTATCAATATGGATTTATCGCGCAAACGATTGCGAAAAGCATACAAACGTTTTACTGCGACACTTTGCCGCCGCGATTGTTTCCAATGCATTGATTAATTCGATCGTCAATTACCGATCGGGAATCTGCAGCATGCGCGGTCGCCGGAACACGCATGGCATGCCGGATTCGATGAAATGGGAAACGAAGAGACGCGGCACGTGCTTGCTCAGGCGGACGACACGATGGGTCTATGGATGCGGGCGGCAGCAGAAGCCGCCGCTGCGCGGCCGGGAGATGAGAACGATGCGCGGGCCGGCAAAAGAAGCGCCGATGGCGCAAGGCGGTACGGTGGGCGGCACGCCCCGTCGAAGTGACGACCGCACATCGAATCGTGCAGCCGCCGTCGTGTTGCCCGGCACGCTGCGGCGCCAGGCAACACATCGCCCATCTCACGCGGAAGCCGCAGCCTCCGCCGATGCCGGCGCCCAGCCGCCGCCGAGCGCGCGATACAGCGCGATCGCGTTCGCGAGCCTGAGCTGCCGGAGCCGGATCAGCTCCTGCCCCGACTCGTACGTGCTGCGCTGTGCGTCGAGCAGTTCGAGATAGGTCGCGACGCCACCCGCATAACGACGCTCCGCGAGCTTCAGCCGCGCGCCGTCCGCCGCATACACGTCCTGCTGCGCGGCAAGCTGCCGGTCGATCCAGTCGCGCGCGGCGAACGCATCGGCCACTTCGCGAAACGCGGTCTGCACGGCTTTCTCGTATTCGGCGACCGCAATGTCCTTGCGCGCGTTCGCGACGTCGAGGTTTGCGCGATTGCGTCCGCCCGCGAAGATCGGCAGCGTGATGCGCGGCGCGAAGGTCCACACGTTCGTGCCGGCCGCGAACAGGTTCGAGAACGCGTCGCTCACTGAGCCGTAGTCGGTCGTCAGCGCGATGCGCGGGAAGAACGCCGCGCGCGCCGCGCCGATGTTCGCGTTCGCGGCTTTCAGCCGTGCCTCGGCCTGGCGGATGTCCGGCCGCCGTTCGAGCAATTCGCTCGGCGCGCCCGGCGCCACGGGTGCGATCGACAGCGTGTCGAGCGCGGTCGCGTCAGCGGGCACGTTGCGCGCGAAATCGCCCGCCAGCAGTTGCAGCGCCCGCACGGCCTGCGCATGCTCGCGCTGCAGCGCGGCCTGCGACGCGCGCGCGGACGCGACCAGCATCTCGGCCGAGCGCAGCTCGATCGCGTCGCTCGTGCCGGCGGCATAGCGACGTTGCGTGAGCGCGGCGATCCGCTCGCGCGCATCGAGCGTGCGCTGCGCGAGCGCCCGCTGCTCGTGCAGTGCACGTTCCGATACGTACGCGCCCGCCACTTCGGCGATCACGCCGATGCGGACCGTGCGCTGCGCGTCGGCCGTCGCGAAGTATTCGGCGAGCGCCGCGTCGGACAGGTTGCGCACGCGGCCGAACAGGTCGAGCTCGTACGCGCTGACGCCGACGCCCGCGCGATACAGTCCGCTGATCGCGCTTTCGCGCACGACCGGATCGTACTGGCGCGCGCGCTCATAGCCGAGCTGCGCATCGACCGACGGCATCCGGTCCGAGCGTTGCACGCCGTACAACGCACGCGCTTCCTCGAGCCGGCCGGCCGCGATCCGCAGGTCGCGGTTGTTCGCGAGCGCCGCATCGATCCACGCCTGCAGCGCCGGATCGGTGAAATACGCATGCCAGTCGTCGAGCAACGCGGCATCCTGCGCCGCGGCCGGTTCGGCCGCCGGCGCGTTACTGCCGTCGACCGGCGCATAGCTTGCCGGCACCGGCGCCGCCGGACGCTCGTAACGCGGCGCGAGCGAGCAGCCGGCGAGCGCGAGTGCAGCGGCCAGCGCGACCGGAGCCCGCCGCGCGGCGCATACGTTCAGCGCAAACATCATGGTTGCGAACCCTCCATCGTCGCCGGCCGCGACCCGCCGCGCCGGCGCGGGCCGACGTCGAACAGGCGGCCGACGATCACGAAAAACAGCGGGACGAGAAACACCGCGAGCACGGTCGCCGTGATCACGCCGCCGAGCACGCCTGTGCCGATCGCCCTCTGCGCGCCGGACGCGGCGCCCGATGCGAACGCGAGCGGCAGTACGCCGACGCCGAACGCGAGCGAGGTCATCACGATCGGCCGCAGCCGCAGGCGCGCGGCCTCGAGCGCCGCGTCGACGAGCGGCATGCGCTGCGCCACGAGATCCTTCGCGACTTCGACGATCAGGATCGCGTTCTTCGCCGACAGCCCGATCGTCGCGATCAGCCCCACCTTGAAATAGATGTCGTTCGGCATCGCCCGCAGCGTCACGCCGAGCACCGCGCCGATCACGCCGAGCGGGACGACCAGCATCACTGCGAACGGAATCGACCAGCTCTCGTAGAGCGCCGCGAGCGCGAGGAACACGACGAGCACCGACAGCGCGAACAGCATCGGCGCCTGCGCGCCCGACAGCCGCTCCTCGAACGATTGCCCCGACCACGCATGGCCGATGCCGGCCGGCAGCGTCGCGGCGATCCGCTCGATCGCGCTCATCGCCTCGCCGCTGCTGTGGCCTGCCGCGGCCGAGCCGTTGATCGTGAACGACGGATAGCCGTTGTAGCGCGTGAGCTGCGGCGGCCCGAGCGTCCAGTGCAGCGTCGCGAACGCCGCGAGCGGCACCATCTCGCCGCGCGCGTTGCGCACGCGCAGCTTCCGCACGTCGTCCGGATCGAGCCGGTGCAGCCCGTCGGCCTGCACCATCACGCGCCGCACCTGCGTGCCGTGCATGAAGTCGCCGATATAGTCGGAGCCGAACATCACCGCGAGCGTCGTGTTGATCTCGTCCATCGACACGCCGAGCGCGGACGCCTTCGCGCGATCGATGTCGAGCTTCAGTTGCGGCGCGTCCTGCGTGCCCGCGAACATCAGGTCGGTGAGCGCCGGATCCTTGTGCCCCGCCGCGAGCAGTTGCTCGCGCGCGGCGCTGAACGCCGCGTAGTCGAGCCCGCCGCGATTCTGCAGCCGGAAGTCGAAGCCGCTCGACGAACCGAGATCGGGCAGCGCCGGCGAGTTCATCGCGAACACCGTCGTGTTCGGCGTGCCCGCGAAGCGCTCGTTGACGCGCGCGACGATCGACTGCACGTGATCGTGTGCGGCCTTGCGCTCCTTCCAGTTCTTCAGCGTGACGAAGATCATCCCGCCGTTCGGCCCTTCGCCGTACAGGTTGAAGCCGCCGAGCGCATACGTATAGGCGGTCGGCTCGTCGCGGCGGATGCTCGACTCGACCTCGCGCACGCTCTGCATCGTTTCCGCGAGCGGCGTGCCTTGCGGGCGAATCACCATCACCATGAAGTTGCCCTGGTCCTCGTCGGGCAGGAACGCGCTCGGCAACTGCGTGAGCATCAGCGCGGCCGCCGCGGTCAGCGCGCCGTACACGACGAGCCAGCGCAGCGGCTTCTTCAGCATCGTGCCGACCCGTGTCGCGTAGCGCTGCGTCGCGCGCGCGACGAAGCGGTTGAACCAGCCGAAGAAGCCGCGCTTCTCGTGGTGGTCGCCGGACACCGGCTTGAGCAGCGTCGCGCACAGCGCGGGCGTCAGCGACAGCGCGAGAAAGGCCGAGAAGCCGATCGATACCGCGAGCGACAGCGCGAACTGCCGGTAGATGTTGCCCACCGCGCCGCCGAAGAACGCCATCGGCACGAACACCGACGTCAGCACCACGGTGATCCCGACGATCGCGCCGCTGATCTGCCGCATCGCCTTGACGGTCGCGTCGTACGGCCCGAGCCCCTCCTCGACCATCAGCCGCTCGACGTTCTCGACGACGACGATCGCGTCGTCGACGAGGATGCCGATCGCGAGCACCATCCCGAACATCGTCAGCACGTTGATCGAGAAGCCGGCCGCGTACATCACGCCGAACGTGCCCGCGAGCGCGACCGGCACGACGAGCGTCGGGATCAGCGTCGCGCGCAGGTTCTGCATGAACAGGAACATCACGAGGAACACCAGCACGCCGGCCTCGATCAGCGTCGTGACGACCTTGTTCATCGACACGCGCACGAACGAAGACGTCTCGTACGGAATCTGGTATGTCACGCCCGGCGGGAAGTACGCGGACAGCTCGTCCATCGTCGCGCGCACCCGCTTCTCGGTGGCCACCGCGTTCGAGCCCGGTGCGAGCTTGATGCCCATCCCGGTCGCGACCTTGCCGTTCACGTACGACGGATAGTTGTAGTCGTTGCCGCCGAATTCGATGCGTGCGACGTCGCGCAGGAACAGCGCGGAGCCGTCGGCCCGCGCGCGCAACGCAATCGCACCGAAGTCGGCCGGCGTCTTCAGCGGCGCGTCCGCGAACACGGTCGCCGCGATCGGCGCGCTGTCCGGCACCGCGCTGCGGCCGATGTCGCCGATCGTCACGCGCGCGTTGTGCGCCCGCACGGCCGACGCGATGTCCGACGCGGTGAGGCCGTGCCCGGCCAGCTTCACCGGGTCGGGCCAGATCCGCATCGCATATTCGGCGCCCCAGAACTGCACCTTGCCGACGCCCTCGACACGACGCAGCGCCTGCACGACGTTCGCCGACGCGTATTCGCCGAGCTGCACGTCGGTCATCCGGCCGTCGTCGGACGTCAGCGACACGACGAGCTGGATGTTGTCGGCGGCTTTTTCGACCTGGATGCCGTCGCGACGCACCGGCTCGGGCAGGCGCGCATCGACCGTCTTCAGCCGGTTCTGCACTTCGACGGCCGCGAGATCGGCGTTCACGCCCTGCTTGAACGTCAGGTACAGCGACGCCGCTCCGGCGCTGCTCGTCGCGGACGTATACAGCAACCCCGGCGCCCCGTTCATCTCGCGCTCGATCAGCGCGGTCACCGATTCCTCGACGACCTGCGCGGACGCGCCCGGGTACGTCGCATAGATGCTGACGACGGGCGGCGCGATGTCCGGATACTGCGCGACGGGCAGCGCGCGGATCGCGAACAGGCCGCCCAGCATGATGAAGATGGCGATCACCCACGCGAAGACGGGGCGATCGATGAAGAAACGTGCCATGTTGGTTTGAACCGGTCAGGTTTGACGGGCGGCCGCCTGCGAAGCGGCCGCTGCCGGCGCCGCCTTCGACGGCGGCGCCTTCTCGACGGGCTTGACGACCGTATCGGGCGCGAACTGCGCCGCGTCGTCGACGATCACGCGCTCGCCGCCCGCGAGGCCGCGCGTGACGCGCCAGTCGTGGCCGCTCATCTGGTCGGCCGTGACTTCGACGTCCTTGACCTTGCCGTTCGCGCCGACCACGCGCACCGACGTCCGGTCGGTCGTGCGCAACAGCGCGTCGCGCGGCACGAGGATCGCCCGCTGGTCGACCGCCGTGTCGAGCGCGATCCGCACATACGCGCCGGGCAGCAGCTCGCGCTCCGGATTCGGGAACAGCGCGCGCATCGCGACGGTGTCGGTGGTCGGATCGACCGCGAGATCGCTGAACAGCAACTTGCCCTTCAGCGGATACGCGGTGCCGTCGGCGCGCAGCAGCGTCACCGCGACGTCGTGCTGCGCAATGCCCGTCGCGCGCCCGCTCTTCACCGCGCGACGCAATGCGTCGACGTCGGCGGCCGGCTGCGAGAAGTTCACGTAGATCGGATCGAGCTGCTCGACGGTCGTGAGCGGCGTCGCCTGGTCCTGGCCGACGAGCGCGCCCTCGGTCACGAGCGCGCGCCGTGCGCGGCCCGCGATCGGCGCGGTGACGGTCGCGTAGTCGAGCTGTAGCTGAGCCCGCGCGAGTTCGGCCTTCGCGGATGCGACCTCGGCCTTCGCCTGCGTGTCGGCCGCGACGGCCTCGGTGTGGTCGCGCTCGCTCACCGCGCGATCGCGCACGAGGTCGTCGTAACGGCGGCGCTTGTCGGTCGCCGCGAGCGCGGCGGCCTGCGCCTTCGCGAGCGCGCCCTGCGCGGCATCGCGGGCGGCCTTCAGCGGCGCGGGATCGATGCGGAACAGCACCGCGCCCTGCTTCACTTCCTGGCCTTCCTCGTAGGTACGGGCGGTGACGATGCCCGCGACCCGCGCGCGCACCTCCGCCTGCCGATATGCGTCGAGCCGGCCCGGCAGTTCGACGGTCATCGGCACGGCTGTCGGGCGTACCGTCACGACGGTGGCCTGCTTCGCGGTCTCCGGCGCGGCGTTCTTGTCGCCCTTTCCGCATCCCGCCACGGCCAGCAGCGCCGCGAGCGCGAACGGCGCCAGCCCCAGGCGGCGCCACAGGGTGCGTTTGTTATTCATGTTCTGACCTCGGATCACTCGCCGCCGATACAATGCGGCGGCTCAGGGTGGCCGATTATAATCAGTCACGACTGATTAAATACAGGCCGCCTCAATCCGGCGCTCACTTTGTCTCAATAAAACGACAGCGAACTGTAAGGAATTTCACGACATGGCCCGCAAGACCCGGGAAGAATCGCTCGCCATCAAGCACCGGATCCTCGACGCCGCCGAGCTCGTGCTGCTCGAGCGCGGCGTCGCGCAAACCGCGATGGCGGACCTCGCCGAGGCCGCCGGGATGTCGCGGGGCGCCGTCTACGGCCACTACCGCAACAAGATGGAAGTGTGTCTGGCGATGTGCGACCGCGCGTTCGCACGCACCTCCGAAGGTTTCGACGCGGGCGACGGCCTGCCGCCGTTCGCGACGCTGCGGCGCGCCGCGTCGCACTACCTGCAGGAATGCGGCGAGCCGGGCCCGATGCAGCGCGTGCTGGTGATTCTCTATACGAAGTGCGAGCAGAGCGAGGAAAACGGTGCGCTGCAGCGGCGCCGCATGCTGCTCGAATTGCAGATGCTGCGCATCGCCAAGGCGCTGCTGCGTCGCGCGATCACGGCCGGCGAAGTGGCCGCCGATCTCGACGTGCATCTGGCCGCCGTCTATCTCGTGTCGCTGCTCGAAGGTGTGTTCGCATCGATGATCTGGACCAACCGGCTGCGCGGCAACCTGTGGAACGACGCCGAGGCGATGCTCGATGCCGGCTTCGACGCCGTCCGCACCTCCGCCGCTCTGCGCCGCCGCGCGCAAAAATTGCCTGATCGACCAAAATCATCGTAACAAATGCTGATTTAACCCGATTTACCGCAGTACGAAACGAACGAACCGACCCCCTTTAAAATTTTTAACGTTTCGCGGAACATCGGTAGACTGACGCTGTCATCTTTCTTTAGCGTCTGCGTGATAACCGGGTTCGACCCGGTATGCACGCCGCCGTTCGAAGCGGGCCCGCCCCGCGCGTTGGGTCGAACGGAAACGACACAGGCCCCTGGCGGGGCCTGTTTTGTTGCACGCCCGCCGCCCGCCCCGTCGCCGTTCGACGATGTGCCGCCGGCGGCCCTCGCCCACACCCCTTTGAACCGCTTTCCTGGATGTGGACACCTTGGTCAAGTCCGTCGCAACCCCTGATGCCGCCGCGCCCGGTCGTGCGCAGCGCGCCGTGCGCGCGCTCGTGCCGGCCGCCGTGCTCGGTGCGCTCGCCGCATTCGGCCTCGCCGCCGCCCTGCCGGCCGTGTCGCAACTGCCGGGCGCCGTCGACTCGGGCACGGCCGCGCTGCCGCAGCGCGTGCTGTCCGATACGCCGTTTCCCACCGCGCAGCATTTCGTGACGAGCGAGCTCGCCCGCACGATCGGCGAGCGCAACGAACACGTCGATCGCCCCGATCGCAGCTTGCAGCCGGGCCTGTTCGCGCCGCTCAGCGCACATCGCAACGACATGCTCGGCTACGCGAGCCTGTTCCAGTTCGCGTCGCCCGATCCCCGGCACGGGATGCGCGCGGGCGACATCGAGCTCACGCTGTCCGATACGCTGAACCGTCTCGACGTGCCGCCCGAAGTGCGCATCCAGCTCGGCGATCTCGTCACCGGCAAGGTCGCGATGCGCGCGAGTGCGCAGCGCGGCGACTATTACCGCATCGCGTTCGACACGAACGACGGCACGCCGCGCCTCACCGCGCTCGAGCTGCGCGTCGCCGGCCGCACGTTCGGCGCGATCTGGTTCCGCGCGCCGGGCGCCGAGCATGGCGCGTACTACACGCTCGACGGTTCGCCGCTCGAAGCTGCCGCGTTCACGATGCCGGTCAAGTGGACGCGCATCAGCTCGTTCTTCGGCGAGCGCATCCATCCGCTGTCGCAGGCGATGGCATTCCATACGGGCGTGGACCTCGCCGCGCCCAGCGGCACGCCGGTCGATGCGGCCGCGGACGGCGTCGTGTCGTTCGTCGGCACCGATCCGGGCGGCTACGGCCGCTATGTGATCGTCGATCATGCGGACGGCTATTCGACCTACTACGCGCACCTGTCCGCGTTCGCGCGCGGGCTGAAGGTCGGCGAAACCGTGAAGCAAGGCCAGCGCATCGGCTCGGTCGGGATGACCGGTGCCGCAACGGGCCCGCACCTGCATTTCGAGGTGCGAGTCGCGAACGAGCCGGTCGATCCGCTCGTCACGCTCGCGAGCGCGCAGACGGCGCTGTCCGACATGCAGCTCACCGCGTTCCGCCAGGAAGCCGCGCAATGGCGCTTGCGCCTCGCGTCGATCAGTACGACGCCGTTCGCGTTCGCGCAGAACGACGGGCCGCTGTGGGGCGATTTCGCGATCGGTTCGTCGACGCTGCGCGCGGTGTTCGATACGCATTACAGCGCGTCCTGACGCGCGAACGCCGGCACGCACGCCAAGAAGCGCACCGCGACCACAGCAGCATGCTCACGCCCGTCGCCGCTCGACCAGCGGCGACGCGGCCATCCATCTTCATCACCGGGAATCGGCCACCTGCATCGGGCGGCATGCCGTCACCGCGCGGGTTCGGTGCGCTCCGCCGCCTGCGCAATGCGCTGCGCCCTCGGACGGCGCGACAGCAACCAACGCGCCGCGCCGTCGAGCGACGTGCACAGCACCAGATAGATCGCCGCGACGAACAGGAAGATCGGCGCCGGATACACCATCAGCCGGTTGTTCACCTGGGTCGCGACGAACGACAGTTCCGGCACGCCGACGATATACGCGAGCGACGTGTCCTTCACGAGCGCGACCCACTGGTTGACGAACGAAGGCGTCATGATCCGGATCGCCTGCGGCAGCAGCACGTAGCGCACCGTCTGCCAACGCGTGAGGCCGAGCGACAGCCCGGCCTGCCATTGCCCGTCGCCCGCCGCGACGATCCCCGCATGCACCGCATGCGCGAGATACGCGCCGCCGACCAGCGCCAGCGCGCACACGACCGTCGCGAGCCCCGGCACGTCCATGTGCAGCAGCACGGGCATCAGGAAATACGTCCAGAAGATCAGCATCAGCACCGGAATCGCGCGAAAGAAGCCGATGAATGCGAGCAGCAGCACGCGCGCCGGACCGCGTGCGAGCGCCATCGCGACGCCGAGCGCCACGCCGAGCCCGGCCGACGCGATCGCGGACGCGAGCGCCAGCACCAGCGACAGCGCGGCGCCGCCGAGCGGACCGTCCGGGAACGCGCCGACGAGCAGGTACGGCAAATTGGAGACGAGCAGCGAAAGATCCATCGTCAGCGCCCCGCTCCGAGCCGGTCGCGCCATTGCGTGGCCGCATACGCACCGGCCTCGATCGCGGCCACCGCCGCGACGTACAGCAACGTCGCGACGCCGAACGCGGCGAACGTCTTGAACGTTTCGGTCTCGACCTGGCGCGACGCATACGACAGCTCGGCGACGCCGATCGCCATCGCGAGCGACGAGTTCTTCACGAGATTCATGTATTGGCCGAACAGCGGCGGCAGCGCGATGCGCACGGCCTGCGGCAGCACCACGTAGCGCAGCGACTGCATCGGCGTGAGGCCGAGCGCGGCCGCCGCATCGTGTTGCGCACGTCGCACGCCGCGCAGGCCGGCCTCGCATTCCTCGGCGACGAATGCCGCGGTATAGGCGCTCAAGCCGACCCAGCCCGCGACGAATTCGAACGACGGCCACGCGAGCGTGAACGGGCCCACGCTCGCCGCATGGCGCGCGTTGAGCCACGCGATCCACGTATCGGGCAGCAACGACGCGACGCCGAAATACCAGAACAGCAACTGCACGAGCAGCGGCGTGTTGCGGAACGCGACGACGTAGGTGGCGGCGACCGCGCGCGGCGCCCTGCCGCGCGCATGCCGCATCACGGCGAGCAGTAGCCCGCCGACGGTCGCGGCGACCGCCGACGCGGCCGCGAGGCCGAGTGTCAGCAGGAAGCCCTGCCAGAGCCAGGACAGATATTTGGGAGCCAACCCGAGCATGCTGTGGCGCGCGCACGAAGCGCACGTTCGGATGAAAACAAAAAGCGCCGCACGGCCGATGTTCAGGCCGGTCGCGGCGCACGTGCGAGACCGCTCAGGTCTTGTCGCCGATACGGAAAATGCGCGTGAGCGGCGTTTTCGTGGTCGGCCCGAACCATGCGTCGTAGATCTGCGTGGCGCGACCGCTCGCCTCGAGCCCCTTCAGCGTGTCGTTGACGAAGCCGAGCAGGCGCGTCTCGCCTTTCGGCACGCCGACGCCCATGTAGTCGTTCGAGATCGTGAACGCCGGGATCTCGTAGTTCTGCTTGTCGGGCACGTTCGCGAGCAGGCCGATCAGTTTCGGGCCGTCCTGCGTGATGGCCTGCACGTTGCCGGCGCGCAGCGCGGCGAACGCGAACGGCGTGTCGTCGTACGCGACGATCGTCGCCTTCGGGAATTTCTCGCGCAGCGTGATCTCGTTGGTCGTGCCCTTGTCCGCGCCGACGCGCAGGCCGTTCAACTGGTCGGCCGATTTCAGCACGCCCTTCTTCGCGAGAAACTGCTGGCCCGACGAGAAATACGGAATGCTGAAGTCGACCTGCTTCGCGCGCTCGTCGGTGATCGTGAAATTCGCGAGCACGAGATCGACCTTGCCGGACGTCAGGAACGGGATGCGATTCGCGGGGTTGGTCGGTTGCAGCTGCAGCTTCACGCCGAGCTTGTCGGCCAGCGCCTTCGCGTAATCGACGTCGAGACCGACGATGCGGTTGCTTTTCGCGTCGACATAGCCGAACGGCGGATTGCTGTCGAACGTCGCGACGCGCAGCACGCCGGCCTTCCTGATGTCGTCGAGACGGTCCGCATGCGCGACGGTGCCTGCGGTAACGAGCGCGACCCCGATGAGCCACGTAGCGAGCGTGTTGATTTTCATGAGCACGACCTGATTTGTTATGGAGGCCGCCGCGGATCGCGCGGCGGCACGGTTCGAAGAACATCGCGACGAAGTGTGTCGTCGCGAAGCCGCTAACGTATCAGCGCGCGCGGCGAATTCGAACCAACAATTGGTGCTTTGCTCTGCGGGTTTCGTGATGAGGCGCGCGGGCTGCAGGCACGCGCTGCCGCATAAAAAAACGCCCGCTGCAAGCAGCGGGCGCGAATCCCAGTCAAGGAGGTGTCACACGAACTACGCAGTCAGATTAAGGAAATCGCGCGCCGTGGACAACGAATCGATTTCCATATCGATATGACGCGGCACGCTCGTGCCGGCACGTGCCGGGTCGAACAGCGGATTTCGCCGCACGTGTCATCACACGCCGCAAAAAAAACCGCTAACCGACCGGACGTTCGTCATCGTGCAAGTCCGCGCGACGCGCATCCGATCACGGCTCGTGGCGCAGATACCCTTCCTTGCTCGGATCGCGCATGCGCCACGACACGATCAGCGAGATCGCGCACAGCACGGTCACGTACCAGTAGAAGGTTTCCTCGCTGCCGATCGACTTGAACCACAGCGCGACGTACTCGGCCGAGCCGCCGAAGATCGCGTTCGCGACCGCATACGACAGGCCCACCCCCATCGCGCGCACTTCCGGCGGGAACATCTCGGCCTTGATGAGGCCGCTGATCGACGTGTAGAAGCTGACGATCGCCAGCGCGACCGTGATCAGCACGAACGCGGCCACGGGGCTCGTCACGTCCTTCAGCGCATGCATCAGCGGCACCGTGCCGATCACCGCGAACGCACCGAACAGGATCATCGACGTGCGGCGGCCGATCTTGTCCGACAGCGCGCCGAACACCGGCTGCATCAGCATGTAGACGAGCAGCGCGACGGTCATCACGTTGCTGGCCGTCTTCGCGTGCATGCCGGCGGTGTTGACCAGGTACTTCTGCATGTACGTCGTGAACGTGTAGAAGATCAGCGAGCCGCCGGCCGTGAAGCCGACCACCGTGAAGAACGCCCCCTTGTGTTGCCACACGCCGCGGATCGTGCCGGCGTCCTTCTTGTCGCGCGATGCGCTCGTCGACGTCTCGTCGAGCGACTTTCGCAGGTACAGCGAGATCAGCGCGGCCGCCGCGCCGACCACGAACGGAATGCGCCAGCCCCATGCTTTCAGCTCGCCGGCCGACAGCGTCTGCTGCAGGATCACGAGCACCAGCAGCGCGCACAGCTGGCCGCCGATCAGCGTCACGTACTGGAACGACGCGAAGAAGCCGCGACGGCCCTTCAGCGCGACTTCACTCATGTAGGTCGCGCTGGTGCCGTATTCGCCGCCGACGGAGAGCCCCTGGAACAGGCGCGCGACCAGCAGCAGTGCCGGCGCGAGCGCGCCGATCTGCGCATAGGTCGGCAGCACCGCGATCACGAGCGAGCCGCCGCACATCATCAGCACCGAGATCATCATCGCCGTGCGACGGCCGTGACGGTCGGCGATGCGGCCGAACAGCCAACCGCCGATCGGACGCATCAGGAAGCCGGCCGCGAACACGCCCGCCGTGTTCAGCAGCTGGGTCGTCGTGTTGCCGCTCGGGAAGAATGCCGGCGCGAAGTACAGCGCGCAGAACGAGTAGATATAGAAGTCGAACCACTCGACGAGGTTGCCCGACGAGGCGCCGACGATGGCGAACACGCGCCGCCGGGTGTCATGCGCGGACAGCGCAGCTTGGTCGGTCTGGACGTCCATGGGTTGGTCTGTTCCTTTTAGTGCTTTCTGGGCGAGACGGCTGGGCCGCCGCGTGCGGTCGCGCGTGGCACCGGTTCCGGCGCACGGCGCTACGGGATTTTAGCGAAATGTAAAGTAACAAGCGCTCCGGGTTCGTCCGGATGTAGAAAATTTTTCTCCGGCCGCGCGTTCGTCATATGAAAACGCCAGCCCTCAGGCTGGCGTCCGATGCAAACATTTTCGCTTGGCGACGATCACACGCGCACTTCCGGCGGCACGTAGCGGCATTCGTAGCGCTTGCGCACGGTGCCGGCCTCGTCGACGCTTTCCAGATACACGTCGAACTGCCAGAGCCGCGCCATGTGCTTGAGCACCTCCTCGCTGTCGTTCGACAGGTGACGGTTGTCGGTCATGAAGTGACGCAGCGTGAGGCTACGGTCGCCGCGCGTGTTGACGGCCCATACCTGGATGTTCGGCTCGCGATGATGGATGTCGTACTGCCGCGACAACGCCTGCCGCACGTACTGATAGCCGGAATCGTCGTGGATCGCCGATACCTCGAGCGAATCGCGCATGTCGTCGTCGAGCACCGAGAAGAGCCGCATCTCGCGAATCAGGTTCGGCGACAGGTACTGCGCGATGAAGCTCTCGTCCTTGAAGTTGCGCATCGCATAGTGCATCGCCGGCAGCCACGGCGTGCCCGCGATCTCCGGAAACCACTTGTAGTCCTCTTCCGTCGGCGCTTCGCAGATCCTTCGGATGTCGCTCATCATCGAGAAACCGAGCGCATACGGGTTGATCCCGCTGTAGTACGGCTTCGTGACGGGCGGCTGGTAGACCACGTTGCTGTGCGAATGCAGGAACTCCATCATGAAGCCGTCTTCCAGCTTCCCCTGGTTGTACAGCGTATTGAGCAGCGTGTAGTGCCAGAACGTCGCCCAGCCTTCGTTCATCACCTGCGTCTGCCGCTGCGGATAGAAATACTGGCCGATCTTGCGCACGATGCGGATTACTTCCCGCTCCCACGGTTCGAGCAGCGGCGCGTTCTTCTCCGCGAAATACAGCAGGTTCTCCTGCGGCTCGGGCGGATAGCGGTCTTCCTGCTCCTCCGTCAGTTCGGGCTTCTTGCCCGGCAGCGTGCGCCACAGTTCGTTGACCTGCGACTGCAGGTACGCCTCACGCTCGCGCCGCAGGGCCGCTTCCTTCGACAGCGACGGTTTCTGCGGCCGCTTGTAACGGTCGACGCCGTAGTTCATCAGCGCATGGCACGAGTCGAGCAGTTCCTCGACGCGATCGAGGCCGTAGCGCTCCTCGCATTCCGCGACGTAGTTCTTCGCGTACACGAGATAGTCGATGATCGCGTGCGCGTCGGTCCACAGCCGGAACAGGTAGTTGCCCTTGAAGAACGAGTTGTGCCCGTACGCCGCGTGCGCGATGACGAGCGCCTGCATCGTCATCGTGTTCTCTTCCATCAGATACGCGATGCACGGGTTCGAATTGATGACGATTTCGTAGGCCAGGCCCATCTGGCCGCGGCGGTAGCTTTTTTCGGTCGCGAGGAAGTGCTTGCCGAACGACCAGTGGCGGTAGTTGACGGGCATCCCGACCGACGCGTACGCATCCATCATCTGCTCGGCGCTGATCAGCTCGAGCTGGATCGGGTAGATGTCGAGCTCGTATTGTTCGGCGACCTGCGAGATGTGCGTGTCGTATTCCTCGAGCAATTCGAACGTCCAGTCGGACGGGCACGGCAGTGGCTTGCGTTCGGCAACGTTCATACGCGCTTCCTTTTGCCCGGAACCGGGCAAGTCGGCGGCCGGCGGCGGCGGTTCGGCCTGCACGCGTTGCTGCGGTGCGGCAGGGCCGGCCGTGTCGTCGCCGGAAGAGCGCGGCTCGTAGCCGCGCGACTCGTTGTGCAGATGGCGGGTCGTCATGACATTTCCACCTGCTTTTCGAACAATTCGCGAAACACCGGGTAAATGTCCGCAGCCGATTCCACTTTTTTCATCGCGAGATGCGGTTGCGACAGGGCCAGTTGCGCGTATTCCAGCCACAGATTCTGCTCTTCCGGCGCGACCTGGATATACGCGAAGTAACGCGTCTTGGTGAGAATATCCTCTTCCAGGATTTTGCGACACTTCGGCGAATCGTCAGTCCAGTTGTCGCCGTCGGACGCTTGCGCGCCGTAGATGTTCCACTCGGTCGGCGAGTAGCGCTCGTTCATCACCTTGCGCATCAGTTCGAGCGCGCTCGACACCACCGTGCCGCCGCTTTCGGTCGAATGGAAGAAGGTATCTTCGTCGACTTCCTCGGCGCGCGTATGGTGACGGATGAACACCACTTCGATGCGCTCGTAGTTGCGCTTGAGGAACAGGTAAAGCAGGATGAAGAAGCGCTTCGCGAGATCCTTGCGCTGCTCGTCCATCGAGCCCGACACGTCCATCAGGCAGAACATCACGGCCTGGCTCGACGGTTGCGGCTGCTTCACGCGGTTGATGTAGCGCAGGTCGAACGGATCGATGAACGGAATCCGCCAGATGCGCCCTTTCAGGTGATGGATCTCGGCTTCGAGCGTCGCGATTTCCGCGCGGCGGTCTTCGGTGTCGTTCTTCAGCGCTTCGAGCCGCGCCTCGAGCTCGCGCAGCTCGTTGACGAGCGGCGAGCCGAGCGCGATGCGCCGGCCGAGCGCGCTGCGCAGCGAGCGCACGACGTCGATGTTGTTCGGCGTGCCCTCCGCCGACCAGCCCGCGCGCACGTTCTTCCAGCTCGGCACCGTCAGCAGGTGCGTCTTCACGAGGCGCGGCAGTTCGAGATCGTCGAAGAAGTACTGCATGAACTCGTCGCGAGACAGCTCGAACACGAAGTCGTCCTGCCCTTCGCCCTCGTTGCTCGCCTGACTGCCGCCGCCGCCCGAGCCGCCCTGCGGACGCGGAATCTTGTCGCCGCGCACGTAGTCCTCGTTGCCGGGGTGCACGTATTCGCGACGCCCGCCCGGCGCGTGCCGGAAATTCGGCTCCGCGATGTCCTTGCGCGGGATCGTGATGCTCTGCGTGCTCTGGATATCCTTGATGCTACGGTCGCGCACCGCGTCGGACACGGCACGACGAATGTAGTTCTTGACGCGACGCAGAAAGCGTTCGCGATTGGCGATGCTCTTGTTCTTGCCGGCCAGCCTGCGGTCGATGATTTGATGAAGCACTCCCGGTCTCCCGCTCGAAAGTCGATCTGCCGGGGCACTCGCCGCGCATGCCGTCTGCCGTCATGCGGGCGGCGCCTCTGAAAGCGCCCGGGCGGACTCGCCGTCCGGGCACGATACCGCGCGTGTCATGACGACTTGCGCACGCGCAGGTACCAGTCGCAAAGCAGCCTCACCTGCTTCGGCGTATAGCCCTTCGCGACCATCCGGTTCACAAAGTCCTCATGCTTGCGCTGCTCCTCCGCCGAACCCTTGGCGTTGAACGAAATGACCGGCAACAACTCCTCGGTGTTCGAGAACATCTTCTTCTCGATCACGACGCGCAACTTCTCGTAGCTCGTCCACACGGGGTTCTTGCCGGCGTTCGCCGCCCGTGCGCGCAACACGAAGTTCACGATCTCGTTGCGGAAATCCTTCGGATTGCTGATCCCGGCCGGCTTCTCGATCTTCTCCAGCTCCGCGTTCAGCGCGGCGCGGTCGAAGCTCTCGCCCGTGTCGTGGTCGCGGAATTCCTGATCCTGGATCCAGAAATCCGCATACGTGACGTAGCGGTCGAAGATGTTCTGCCCGTATTCCGAATACGATTCGAGATACGCCGTCTGGATCTCCTTGCCGATGAATTCCGCGTAGCGCGACGCGAGCACGTCCTTCACGAAGGACAGATACTTCTGCTCGGTTTCCGGCGGGAACTGCTCGCGTTCGATCTGCTGTTCGAGCACGTACATCAGGTGCACCGGGTTGGCCGCGACCTCGCTCGTATCGAAGTTGAACACGCGCGACAGGATCTTGAACGCGAAGCGCGTCGATACGCCGGTCATCCCTTCGTCGACGCCCGCGTAGTCGCGATACTCCTGGTACGACTTCGCCTTCGGATCGGTGTCCTTCAGATTCTCGCCGTCGTACACCTGCATCTTCGAGAACAGGCTGGAATTCTCCGGCTCGTGCAGCCGCGACAGCACCGAGAACTGCGACATCATCTTCAGCGTGCCCGGCGCGCACACGGCCTCGGCCAGCGACGAATTGCGGATCAGCTTCTCGTAAATCTTGATCTCTTCCGACACGCGCAGGCAGTACGGCACCTTCACGACGAAGATCCGGTCGAGCAGCGCCTCGTTGTTGCGGTTGTTGCGGAAGGCCTTCCACTCCGATTCGTTCGAGTGCGCAAGAATCACGCCGTCGAACGGAATCGCGCCGAAGCCTTCGGTGCCCTTGAAGTTGCCTTCCTGCGTGGCGGTCAGCAGCGGGTGCAGCACCTTGATCGGCGCCTTGAACATTTCGACGAATTCGAGCAGGCCCTGGTTCGCGAGGCACAGGCCGCCCGAGTAGCTGTATGCGTCGGCATCGTCCTGCGCGTACTGTTCGAGCTTGCGGATATCGACCTTGCCGACCAGCGACGAGATGTCCTGATTGTTCTCGTCGCCCGGCTCCGTCTTCGCGATGCCGACCTGCCGCAGGATCGACGGATAGCGTCGCACCACGCGGAACTGGCGGATGTCGCCGTTGTATTCGTGCAGGCGCTTGACGGCCCACGGACTCAGGATGCTTTTCAGGTAGCGGCGCGGAATGCCGTACTGTTCCTCGAGGATCGGACCATCCTCGTCGTAGTCGAACAGCCCGAGCGGCGATTCGTTGACGGGCGAGCCCTTCAGCGCATAGAACGGCACGCGCTCCATCAGTTGCTTCAGACGCTCGGCGATCGACGACTTGCCGCCGCCCACCGGGCCCAGCAGGTAGAGGATCTGCTTCTTCTCTTCGAGACCTTGCGCAGCGTGGCGGAAATACGCGACCACCTGCTCGATCACCTCCTCCATTCCGTAGAACTCACGGAATGCCGGATACACCTTGATGACCTTGTTCGCGAAGATCCGCGACAGGCGCGGGTCGTTGCGGGTATCGATCTGTTCAGGTTCCCCGATTGCTTCCAGCATGCGTTCACCCGCCGTCGCATACGCGGATGGATCGTTCTTGCAGAGCGCGAGATACTCCTCCAGCGAGAGCTCTTCCTCTCGCGTTTTTTCGAAGCGGTTCGCGAAGCTGCTGTAAATATCCATGCTACCTCCCTCGCCTGAGTCTGAAGACGTGCCTGCCTTCGTATGACTGCGCAGAAGCAAGCGCGTTCGAATTCATCCTAAACCCTTTCTTATTTTTTTTCACGAACTCTTCGTATGAAGTTCGTCATTCTCGACAACACCGCTTGGACAACGCATTTCGTCGTTTTACAATCGACTTCCCGAGCCGCAGAAACTGCATCCGCCGCGTCTCGTCGAACATCGAAACGGCTCGTGCGTTGGACGCCGCCGACACCCCCACTTCTCCCCTTCATCCCTATACGTTCGAGCGGCCGCGTGCGATGACACGCCGCCCGCACCGTTACAACTTTTTTTGCAGTCCCTTACGGACATACCCGTACGGTGAACGCGGGAACATGACGTGCACGCAGCGCATCCGCGCGAACCCGTCGGTGCGTCACGCACGATGCGCGATGCACGTGCCTGTGCCCGATCGATCGTCCGCGTTGTCACATTCGGCCTGTCGCAGAAACGACGACGCCCGCGGAGCGCGGGCGTCGTTCGTCACCAAATGGGGATAGATACGCGGCGCACTCGGATCAGAACGTCTCCCAGTCGTCGCCGCCGGCGCTCGCGACGGCCGGCGCGGGCGCCGGCGCAGCCGATACGGCGGCAGGCTTGCGCGCCGGCATCGCGGCGGCCGCGCGCTTCGGCGCGGCATCGCGTTCGATGCGCGCGGCAGCCTGTGCCGGCGCCGCCGGCGCGGACGGCGTGCGTGGTGCGTGCCGCGCCGCCGCAACGACGGTGTCCGCACGCGCCGCTTCGTCGTCGAGCTGGAATACCGCCGCCGTTTCGCGCAGGCGCGTCGCCTGTTCGTCGAGCGACTGCGCGGCGGCGGCGGCTTCCTCGACGAGCGCCGCATTCTGCTGCGTGACTTCGTCCATCTGCGCGACCGCGCGTGCCACCTGGTCGATCCCGCCGCTCTGCTCCTCGGACGCCGCCGCGATCTCGCCCATGATGTCCGTCACGCGCTGGACCGCGCCGATCACCTCGTTCATCGTGCGCCCGGCTTCGTCGACCAGCGTCGAGCCGGTCCGGATACGCTCCACTGACGCGTCGATCAGCGCCTTGATTTCCTTCGCCGCGCTCGACGAACGCTGCGCGAGGCTGCGCACTTCGCCGGCGACGACCGCGAAGCCGCGGCCTTCCTCGCCCGCGCGCGCGGCTTCGACGGCCGCATTCAGCGCAAGTATGTTGGTCTGGAACGCGATTCCCTCGATGATCGTGATGATGTCCGCGATTTTCGCCGAGCTGTCGTTGATTTCGCCCATCGTGCCGACCACCTGGCCCACCACCGTATTACCCTTGTTTGCAATGTCGGACGCATTCGCGGCCAGCGAGCTTGCCTGGCGCGCATTGTCCGCATTCTGCTTCACGGTGCCGGTCAGTTGCTCCATGCTCGACGCGGTTTCCTGCAGCGCAGCGGCCTGTTCCTCGGTACGCGACGACAGGTCGATGTTACCGGCCGCGATCTGGCGAGCCGCGGTCGCGATCGACTCGCTGCCGCCGCGCACGGTGCGCACCGTGTCGACGAGCCCGCGCTGCATCCGCGCGAGGCCTTCCAGCAGCTGCCCCATCTCGTCGCGCCGGTCGACGACGATCGGTCGGCGCAGGTCGCCCGCGGCGATCGCGTCGAAATGCGACAGCGCATCGGCGATCGGGCGGCCGATCGCGCGGCTCAGCGTCAGCCACGACAGCACCGCGGCCCCGATGCCGGCCAGCAGCACGACGATCGACAGCACGCGCATCGTCTCGAACACCGATTCCGCCTGATCGAAGCGCGCCTGCGCATCGGTGAACTGAAAGTTGCGCAGCGCTTCGCCGGCCACGGCCAGTTCGTTATAGCGCGCCTGCAGCTGCTTCGCGCCGTCGCCGATCCGGTCGTGATCGCCCGTGCCGATCGCGCTCGCGAACGCGTCGCAGGCATCCTGCAGCACCTTGCGCCGAGCGGCGACGCCCTGGGCGAGGCGATCCTCCTCGGCGCCGCGCGGCAGCGCGAGGTACTTCTGCCACCATGCGTCGGATTGCGTGCGCATCGCGCGGCTGCGCTCGACGGCAGCCGCGGAATCGGGCGTGCCGGCCAGCAGCGCCGCCCGGTCGAGTGCGAGGCGCTCGCGCGCGGCGAACATTTCCGCGACCGACACGTCGACCGCGCTCGGCATCTGGTTCGTGAAAATCTCGCGCGTCGAATCGTTCGAACGCGTCATGCCGTACAGACCGAGTACGCCGGTGACACCCAGCAGTACCGCCAGAAACGCCATCGTCAAACCGATGCGCGCACGAATCGTCAGGTTCCTGAACACCATCTTCCATCCTGTATTGCGTCGTCATGAACGGGCTCGGCCCGTTGGCTCGAAGCATTGCTTCACTCGGTGCAATTACGACCGTGTGGCGCATAACTTGATGGTTTTGGCGTCATTATTTCGAATTATTCGTCTGTTTATTACAAATGGCTGAATTATTGACGCAATTCGGGGCGGGATGGCGAACAGGAGAAAGGCGCGCCGGTACGCGGCCGGCCGTCTCGTGCGACGGGCGGGCCGCGTAGCGGAACCGGAAAACGGTGATCCGGCCCTAGTCGGCCAGTTCGATGCGGCTCGGAATCGACGGTTGTGCGCCCGCGCGCGTGACCGACAGCGCCGCAGCGCGTTGCGCGAAGCGGATGGCCGTGTCGACATCCGCGCCCCCCGCGAGCCGTGCGGAAAAGCCGCCGATGAAGGTGTCGCCGGCCGCCGTCGTGTCGACGGCCTGCACGACCGGCGCCGGATAGTGTCGCGCGGCGCCGTCGGCCGTCAACGCGAGCACGCCGCGCGCACCGAGCGTGACCAGCACGTTGCGCGCACCGCCGGCCTGGAGCGCCCGTGCAGCGGCCTCGGCCTCCGTCGGGTCGCGCACGGGCAGCCCGGTGAGCGCGGCCGCCTCGACCTCGTTCGGGATCAGGTAATCGACGAGCGGCAGCCAGCCGTCCGGCAGCGGCGCGACGGCCGGGGCCGGATTGAGCACCACCGTGCGGCCGAGCCGGCGCCCGGCCGACAAGGCCGCGAACACCGCGTCCGGCGGCGTCTCGAGCTGGCAGATCAGCACGTCGGCCGCGGCGAGCGCGGCCTCGTGCCGGGCGATCGTGTCGGTCGTGACCTCGCCGTTGCCGCCTGCGACGATCACGATCGCGTTCTGGCTCGCATCGTCGACGACGATCAGCGCGACGCCGGTCGACGCCGACGCGCTCGTCGCGAGCCCCGTGCAGTCGATTCCCTCGACCTCGAGGCCCGCGCGCAGTGCCGCGCCGTGCGCATCCGCGCCGACGCAGCCGATCATCGCGACCTGCGCGCCGAGCCGGGCGGCGGCGACGGCCTGATTGCCGCCCTTGCCACCCGCTGCCTGCGCGAACGCGTGCCCGGCCAGCGTTTCGCCCGGCAGCGGCAAGCGCGGCGCCCGCACGACGAGATCCATGTTGAGGCTGCCGACCACCGTCACGCGGCCGGTGCCGATTGCGCTCGCCGTCATGCGCGGGCGCCCGGCGCGGCCGGCTCGCGGTAGACCGCCGTCGATTCGCGCAGCACGAGGCGCGGCGACACGACGCGGCGGCGGCTCGGCACGGCGCTCGAACCGCCGCCGATCCGTTCGATCAGCGTCTGCGCGGCCATTTCGCCGAGCGCGCGCACCGACTGGCCGACCGTCGACAGCGCCGGATACGTGTAGCGGGAAAATTCGATGTCGTCGAACCCGATGATCGAGCAGTCGTCGGGCACGCGCATCCCGCGCTCGGCCGCCGCGCGCAGCGCGCCGACCCCCATCAGGTCGTTGCCCGCGAAGATCGCGCTCGGCCGCACCGATTCGAACAGCCGCGACGCCGCGTGATAGCCGCCCAGGCACGAGAAATCGCTTTCGGCGATCGCGCCCGGCACGATGTCGACCCCGCGCTCGGCCATCGCACGGATGAAGCCGTGCACGCGCATCGCGCTGACGGCGGTGTCGGTCGGCCCGGTGATGCAGCCGATCTTCGCGTGCCCGAGTTCGAGCAGATGGCGCGTGGCCAGGTACGCGCCGCGCTCGTGGTCGATCTGGACGAGATCGGCCGCGAGCCCCTCGATGTTGCGGTCGACGACGACGAGCGGCGCGTGGATATCGGCGAGCGTCTGCGCGAGCACCGTGTCCTCGCCCGCCGACGCGACGATCAGACCGTCGATGCGTTTCTCCTGCAGCACGCGCAGGTAATTGCGCTGCTTCACGGGATCGTCGTCCGAATTGCAGAAGAACACGCAATAGCCGTTGGCCGCGCACTGATCCTCGATGCCGCGCGCAAGCTCCGCGAAGTACGGATTCGTGCTGTTCGGCACGACGAGGCCGATGGTCGCCGTGGCCCGCGCCTTCAGCGAGCGCGCCACGGCCGACGGCACGTAATTCAGCTCGCGGATCGCGCCCTCGACCTTCGCACGCACATCCGCGGACACCGGCCGCGAATTGTTCACCACGTGCGAGACGGTCGTAAACGACACGCCCGCCATGGCCGCCACATCCTTGATCGTCGCCATTTCCCGTTTCTCTCTGGTCTGTTCTGTGTGTCTTTTTACCGCACGCGCGTACGCCGGCTGCGATACGTATCGAGCACGACCGCCACCACGATGACCGCACCCGTGATGATCCGTTTCGTCGGCTCGTTCGCACCGATCTGCGCCAGCCCCGCGGCCAGCACGGAGATGATCAACACGCCGAAGAACGTGCTGATCACCGAGCCGCGCCCGCCCATCAGGCTCGTGCCGCCGATCACGACGGCGGCGATGACCTGCAGTTCGAGGCCCGCGCCCGCGTTCGGATCGGCCGCCTCGAGCCGCGAAATCTGGAACAGCGACGCGAGCCCCGCGAGCGCGCCCATCAGTGCGAATACGAGAATTTTATACGGCCGCGGGTTAACCCCTGCAAGTCGCACCGCTTCCTCGTTCGTGCCGATCCCGATCAGATAGCGCCCGAACACCGTACGCGTGAGCACGAACTGGGCCGCGATCATCACCGCGACCGCGATCAGGAACGCCGGCGAGATGCCCAGCGCGATCGGGTTCGACAGGAAATCGAACGCGTCGCCGATATACGCGGTGCGCGAATTCGTCAGCTGGTACGCGAGGCCGCGAGCGGCCTCCAGCACGCCGAGCGACACGATGAACGACGGAATCCGCCAGCCGACCGTGACGGCGCCGGTCAGCGCGCCCGTCGCGGTCGCGACCGCGATTCCGATCAGCGCGGCCGGCAGCGGCCCCCACTGCCATTTCAGCGCGGCGACGCTGACCATCGACGCGGCCAGCGCGAGCACCGAGCCGACCGACAGGTCGATCCCGGCGATGATCAGCACGAAGGTCATCCCGACCGACATCACGACGAGATCGGGAATCTGGTTCGCGATCGTGCTGAACGTGTCGTAGGTCAGGAAATGCGCGCTCAGCACCGAAAACAGCGCGATCATCGCGGCCAGCGCGCCGGCGAGCCCGAGATAGTTCGACAGGCCGAGCCGCGTGCCGGACAGCGTGCGCGCGCGGCGCCCCGTCACGTCCTGCTGCGCGCCTGCGTCGGTCGGGGATACGGGAGGCTGGGTCATTGCTGTGGTCCTGTCGTCGAAGTGCCCGGAGCGGCGCCGCGCGCCTGCCCCGCATCCGGATGCTGCATGGCGGCCGCCGGCGTCTCGCGGCCGAAGCCGGCGAACGCCGCGGCCAGCAGCGCATCCTGGGTCCAGTTGCCGCGCTCGAACACGGCCGTCATGCGGCCGGCCGACATCACGCCGATCCGGTCGCAGATCAGCATCAGCTCGCGCAGGTCGCTCGATACGACCACGAGCGCGCGGCCTTCGCGCGCGAGCGCGCCCATCAAAGTGTAGATCTCGAATTTGGCGCCGACGTCGATCCCGCGCGTCGGCTCGTCGAACAGCAGCACGCCCATGTCGCGCGCGAGCCAGCGGCCGATCACGACCTTCTGCTGGTTGCCGCCCGACAGCTCGCCGACCGGCTGCGTCGCCCCGTGCGTGCGGATGCGCAGCGCGTCGATCTGCTGCTCGGCGAGCGCGGTCTCGCGCGCCGCATCGACGATGCCGCCGCGCGCGAGCCGGTCGAGCTGGCCAAGCGACACGTTCGCGGTGATCGACTGCGACAGCAGCAGCCCCTCGCCCTTGCGATCCTCGGTGATCAGCGCGATGCCCTGCCGCACCGCGTCGACCGGCGACGCGATCCGCGCCGGCTTCAGCGGCTGGCCCACCGCGATCGTCCCCGCATCGGGCGTGTCGGCGCCGTAGATCAGCCGCAGCAGCTCGGTGCGGCCCGCGCCGATTAACCCCGAGATGCCGAAGATCTCGCCCGCGCGTACCTCGAGCGACACGTCGCGCACGGCCGTGCCGCGCGTGAGACCCGACACCGCGAGCCGCGGCGCGCCGAAACGCCGTTCGCCGAGATCGATGTGTTCGCCGATCTCGCGCCCGACCATCAGCGTAACGAGCCCGTCGGACGTCGTCGCCGCCATGTCGCCCACATGCACGAGCCGGCCGTCGCGCAGCACCGCGACGCGCTCGGCGACGCGCGCGAGCTCTTCGAGCCGGTGCGAGATGTAGACGATCGCGACGCCGCGCGCCTTCAGCCGGTCGATCTGCTCGAACAGCAGCTCGACTTCGCGCGCGGTCAGCATCGCGGTCGGCTCGTCGAGAATCAGCACGCGGCAGTCGCCGATCAGGTTGCGCGCGATCTCGACCATCTGCTGGTGGCCGATGCCGAGCGCGCCGACCGGCGTATCCGGATCGACCGCGTCGAGCCCGACCTGCGCCATCGCCGCGCGTGCGTCGTCGCGCAGCCGCACGCGATCGATGATCCCGAAGCGCCGCGGCAGGCGGTTCAGGAACAGGTTTTCGGCGACGCTCAGCGTCGGCAGCAGGTTCAGTTCCTGCATCACCATGCGCACGCCGAGCGCTTCGGCCTGCGTGCGGCTCGCCGGCGCATAGGCCTGGCCGCCGAGCTGCATCGTGCCGGCGGTCGGGTCGACGAGCCCGCCGATGATCTTCGACAGCGTGCTCTTGCCGGCGCCGTTCTCGCCCGTCAGCGCGAGCGCCTGGCCCGCGTCGAGCGTCAACGTGACGTCGGCGAGCACGGGTTCGGCATAGGTCTTGCCGATGCCGGATACGGCCAGCACGGGGTGGGCTGAACGGGAGGGTTGGAAGGTCGGTTCCATCGCGATCCTGGTTGCGGCCGCGCGCCCGGGGCGCGCGGATATGACGCTCACAAGTGCATGTGCATGCAGTGGCCGTGATCGCGCTCACACCGGATAACGGCCGCCGCGCCGGATTCTTGAGGGCGGCGGCCGGACCGGTGCGGCGTTACTTCGTCACGAGATCCACCGGCGTCTCGACCACGCCGGACATGTCGGCCTGCTTGCGATGCTCGGCGATCGCCTTGAGCGCCGTGTCGATGCCGAACACGGCCTGCTTCGCCGCGTACTGGTCGGCGGTCGCGAGCACGCGGCCGTCCTTCAGCATCGGCTTGATCGCGTTGATGTTGTCGTAGCCGACCACGAGCACCTTGCCCTGCTTGCCGGCCGCGCGCACGGCCGACACGGCGCCGATCGCCATGTTGTCGTTGCCGCACAGCAGCGCCTTCAGGTTCGGGTATTCGTTGAGCATCGCGGCCGCCACCGCATTGCCCTTGTCGATCTCCCATTCGCCCGACTGCACCGACACGACCTTCATCCCGCCCGCCTTCATCGCATCCTGGAAGCCGGCCGTGCGCTGCTGGGCGTTGGTGGTCGTCGACACGCCTTCGACGATGCCGACCTGGTCGCCCGCCTTCAGCCGCTTCGCGAGGTAATCGCCGACCTTGCGCGCGCCCTTGCGGTTGTCCGGGCCGACGAACGGCACGTTCAGGTTCTTCGACTTCAGCACGTCGGGATCGAGCCGGTTGTCGATGTTGACGACGACGATGCCGGCGTCGACGGCCTTCTTCACGACCGGTACGAGCGCCTTCGAATCGGCCGGCGCGAGCACGATCGCGTCGACCTTCGAGACGATCATCTGCTCGACGATGCGGATCTGGTTCGCGGTGTCGGTCTCGTCCTTGATGCCGTTGGTGACCAGGTCGAACTGGTTCGCGTTGTGTTTCTGGTATTCCTTCGCGCCCGTTTCCATGGTCAGGAAGAACTCGTTGGCGAGCGACTTCATCACGAGCGCGACCTTCGGCTTGGCGGCGGCGGATTGCGCGTGGACAGCCGGTGCGGCGACCACCGCGACGGCGGCGAGCGCGGCGGTCAGGAAGCGACGGCGAAAGCGGACATTCATACACATCTCCTGGCGACTGGCCCGAAGGGCCGGATTGTTATCTGGTTGTTGTTTTAATGTGAGCAAACGTTTGCGCCACACTACCCGGGCAATGGCCATCGATGCTGCTGTCGGTACCACGGAATGGAAGCAAGGCAGACGGCCGACTGCCTGGCGCGTGCTGTCGTCGACGCGCCACCGCCGGCGGGACGCCGGCGGAGTGAAGGCTATGCTGTACCGATTCGCTTCGGCGCGCAACCTGTCTGATCAATATTTAAGGGTTTATTCGGAGCGCGCGAGTGCGCTCCGCGACGCGCAAATGCGACAGTCTCGATGCCGACGGCGGCTCGCCGATGCGCGTCGCAGGCGGCGGGCCGACGATGAAGCGGTTCGGCGCGAACGACGCGATCGGCACGCGGATCGCCGGCATCCACCGGCCCGATATGCGGCCGACTGTAACGGAACCGGCGATTCGTATCGCGCTGCCTCGTGAACGAGGATGGCTGCCGATCTGGCGTTCCGCGCCGAGATTCGGCGTTGCAGACCGTTCTTGTTTTTCTGTTGGCACAGAAACGCGCGCCGATCGCCCTGACGCGACGCACTCGATCGGATGCCTCGGCTGATGATTCGGACGCGCCGGCGGCAATCCCCTCCGCCGCCCCGTGCGGTGTGCGGCAGGCTATGCGCGGCGCACGTCGCGCACCGTCCGCGGTATCTGCCCGGACGGCAGGCGACATGCGCCGATCAAACGGCTTCGCGCAACAGCCCCGCGATTTCCGCTTCGTTAAGATGCGGCGCGAACATTTCGATCAGCCGGTACGCATACGCACGCAGGAACGCGCCCTTGCGCAGGCCGACCCGCGTCGTGCTCGCCTCGAACAGGTGCTGCGTGTCGAGCGCGACGAGCCCCGTGTCGCGCTGCGGATCGTAGGCCATCGCCGCGACGACGCCGATCCCCATTCCGAGCTCGACGTAGGTCTTGATCACGTCCGCGTCGATCGCGGTCAGCACGACGTCCGGCACGGCGCCCGCCTGCGCGAACGCCTGGTCGATGTGCGAGCGGCCCGTGAAGTCCTGGTCGTACGTGATGATCGGGTACTCGGCAATCTCGTCGAGCGTCAGGTTCTCGCGACCGACGAGCGGGTGGCCCTTCGGCACGACGACCGTGTGGTGCCACGAATAGCACGGGAACGTGACGATGTCCGGATAGCGGTCGAGCGCTTCGGTCGAGATGCCGAGATCGGCCTCGCCGTTCAGGATCATCTGCGCGATCTGCTGCGGGCTGCCCTGGCGCAGCGCGAGATGCACCTTCGGGAACACGTCGGTGAACTGCCGGATCACCTTCGGCAGCGCGTAGCGCGCCTGCGTGTGCGTCGTCGCGACGACGAGGTGGCCGCTGTCCTGATCGGCGAACTGGCGCGCGACGCGGCGCAGGTTCTCGGCGTCCAGCAGCATCCGCTCGATCAGCTGGTGCACCGCCTTGCCCGGCTCCGTGAGCCCCGTCAGCCGCTTGCCGCGCCGAATGAAGATGTCGACGCCGAGCTCATCCTCCAGATCCTTGATCTGTTTCGACACGCCCGACTGCGACGTGTACAGCACGTTCGCGACTTCCGTCAGGTTCATGTTCTGACGCACCGCTTCGCGCACGAACCGCAATTGCTGAAAATTCATGGGTATGCCTCTTAGGCTGTCGTTGTTTGATTGTCGAATCGGAGCGAATCCAGCCCCCTGCCCTGCATTGTCCCGTCAACGGGCGGGAAACACCCGCACGGCGCGCGGCACGGCCGTCGCGCCGTCGCCGACTTGCAGCGAAAGCGCCCGCCATGCGTCGCGGTCGAGTTCCGCCTCGAGCGCGCCGCCCGCGCGCGCCTCGAGTTCCACGCGCACCGAACCGCCGAGCGGAATCACGCGCCGCACGTCCACCGCGATGCCGTCGCGGTGCCCTTCGCCCGCCGGCCACAGCTGCAGATCGTGCGGCCGCACGTAAGCGTTCGCGGGGCCCGCGAAATCGGCGTCGACCTCGATCGGCGCAGCCGCGCCCTCGGCGACGAAGCCACGCCCGGCAACCGTGCCCGGCAACCGGTTCGCCGCGCCGAGGAACTCGTACACGAACGCGCTTTGCGGATGATCGTAGACGTCCTGCGGGCTGCCGACCTGCTCGACGTGGCCGCGGTTCAGCACGACGATGCGATCGGCCACTTCGAGCGCCTCTTCCTGGTCGTGCGTGACGAAGATCGTCGAGATGTGCAGGTCGTCGTGCAGCCGACGCAGCCAGCCGCGCAGTTCCTTGCGGACCTTCGCGTCGAGCGCGCCGAACGGCTCGTCGAGCAGCAGCACTTTCGGCTCGACCGCGAGCGCGCGGGCCAGCGCGATGCGCTGGCGCTGGCCGCCCGACAACTCGGACGGGTACCGCTGCGCGAGCCAGTCGAGCTGCACGAGCTTGAGCAGCTCGTGCACCTTGTCGCGAATCGCGGCTTCCGACGGCCGCTCGCGGCGCGGCTTCACGCGCAGCCCGAACGCGACGTTCTCGAACACCGTCATGTGGCGGAACAGCGCGTAGTGCTGAAACACGAAGCCGACCTGGCGGTCGCGCGCGCCGACCGACGCCACGTCGAGCCCCTGCAGCACGACCTGGCCGGCGTCCGCGTGCTCGAGGCCCGCGATCACGCGCAGCAGCGTGGTCTTGCCGCAGCCGGACGGCCCGAGCAGCGCGACCAGTTCGCCGGGCGGAAAGTCGAGCGACACGTCGTCGAGCGCCGTGAAATCGCCGAAGCGCTTCTGAAGATTACGGACGGTGATACCCATTCTGGTTGCCTCTTTACGATTTCGACGAAACGGCGCCGACAGGGCCGGCATGTGCGGGACCGGCGTCGTGCGCGTCGGCCAGTTCGGCCGCGAGATGACGCTCGGCGATCAGCTTGAGCGCGAGCGTGACGAGCGCGAGCAGCGCCAGCACCGACGCTACCGCGAACGCCGCCGCGAAGTTGTATTCGTTGTACAGGATCTCCACGTGCAGCGGCATCGTGTCGGTCACGCCGCGGATGTGGCCGGACACGACCGACACCGCGCCGAACTCGCCCATCGCGCGCGCATTGCACAGGATCACGCCGTACAGCAGCCCCCACCTCACGTTCGGCAGCGTCACGCGGCGGAAGATCTGCCAGCCCGACGCGCCGAGCACGCGCGCGGCTTCTTCCTCGTCGGTGCCTTGCGCCTGCATCAGCGGAATCAGCTCGCGCGCGACGAACGGGAACGTGACGAAGATCGTCGCGAGCACGATGCCCGGCACCGCGAAGATGATCTGGACGTCGTGATCCTGCAGCCACGGCCCGAACCAGCCCTGCGCGCCGAACAGCAGCACGTACACGAGGCCCGAGATCACCGGCGACACCGAGAACGGCAGGTCGATCAGCGTCGTCAGCAGCGCCTTGCCGCGGAATTCGAACTTCGCGATCGCCCACGATGCGCACACGCCGAACACGAGGTTCAGCGGCACCGCGATCGCGGCGACGGTCAGCGTCAGCTTGATCGCCGACCACGCATCGGGATCGGCCAGCGATTCGAGATAGAAGCCGACGCCCTTGCGCAGCGCCTCGACGAACACCGCGGCGAGCGGTACGACGAGGAAGAACGCGAGAAACGCCAGCGCGATGCCCGTGAGCAGCCAGCGCACGACGCGCGACTCGCTGACGGGGTCGAGCCGCTTCGCGGCGCGCGCGGCCGGCGACGGGGTTTTCAGCACGACGGTGGCCTCCTGGCTCATTGCTGGCCTCCTGCTGCGACAGCGCTGACGGCGACGGGCGCCGGACCGCTCGCGCCCTTGCTCGTCCTGCGCTGCAGATACCACTGCAGCGTGTTGATCAGCAGCAGCATCAGGAACGACACGACCAGCATCACGACCGCCAGCGCGGTCGCGCCCGCGTAGTCGTACTGCTCGAGCTTCGTGATGATCAGCAGCGACGTGATCTCGGATTTCATCGGCACGTTGCCGGCGATGAAGATCACCGATCCGTATTCGCCGAGCGCGCGCGCGAACGCCAGCGCGAAACCGGTGAGCAGCGCCGGCAGCACGGCCGGCAGCACGACGCGCCGGAACGTCAGCCAACGCGACGCGCCGAGGCACGCGGCGGCTTCTTCCTGCTCGCGCTCGAAATCCTCGAGCACCGGCTGCACGGTGCGCACGACGAACGGCAGCCCGATGAAGGTCAGCGCGACCAGCACGCCGGCCGGCGTGAACGCGATCTTGATGCCGAGCGGCGCCAGATACTGGCCGACCCAGCCGTTGGTCGCGTACACGGCCGCGAGCGAGATGCCGGCCACCGACGTCGGCAGCGCGAACGGCAGATCGACGATCGCATCGACGAGGCGCTTGAACGGGAACGTGTAGCGCACCAGCACCCACGCGACGAGGAAGCCGAACACGGCATTGATCAGCGCGCCGCCGAACGCGGCCGAGAACGTCAGCCGGTACGACGCGAGCACGCGCGGCGACGTGACGGCGGTGACGAACTGGCTCCACGACAGCGTCGCGGTCTTCAGGAACGTGGCGGCGAGCGGAATCAGCACCACGAGGCTCAAATAGGCCACCGTGATGCCGAGTGTCACGCCGAAACCGGGCAGCGCGCTCGGCTTGCGAAAGGTGTACGTCGTCATCGGATGCTCTTGCTGGGTCGATGCTGCTCATGGGCCCGACGCAAACGCCGGCGCAACGAATCGCGCCGGCGGGCCGTCGGGGATGCGGCGCGCTGTCGTGGCGCGCCGCTTGTCGTTATGGCGTTACTGCGGCTTGTAGATCGAATCGAACACGCCGCCGTCCGCGAAATGCGTCTTCTGCGCATTCGTCCAGCCGCCGAACGTGTCGTCGACCGTGTACAGCTTCAGCTTCGGGAACTGCTTGGTCAGCTCCGCCGGCACGTTCTTCGAACGCGGCCGGTAATAGTTGCGCGCCGCGATTTCCTGGCCCTGCGGGCTGTACAGGAAGTTCAGGTAGGCCTCGGCCAGCTTGCGCGTGCCCTTCTTGTCGACCACCTTGTCGACCACCGCGACGGGCGGCTCGGCCAGGATGCTCACCGACGGCACGACGATCTCGAATTTGTCGGTACCGAATTCCTTGACCGACAGGAACGCCTCGTTTTCCCACGCGATCAGCACGTCGCCGATCCCGCGCTGCACGAAGCTCGTCGTCGCGCCCCGCGCGCCCGAATCGAGCACGCCGGCGTTCTTGTAGAGCTTCGTGACGAATTCCTTCGCCGTCTGCTCGTTGCCGCCCGGCTTGTGCAGCGCGTATGCCCATGCGGCCAGGTAGTTCCAGCGCGCGCCGCCCGAGGTCTTCGGATTCGGCGTGACGATCGAGATGCCCGGCTTGGTCAGGTCGTCCCAGTCCTTGATCCCCTTCGGATTGCCCTTGCGCACGAGGAACACGATCGTCGACGTGTACGGCGACGCGTTGTCGGGCAGGCGCTTCTGCCAATCCTTGCTCACCAGCCCCTTGTTCGCGAGCGCGTCGATGTCGTACGCCAGCGCCAGCGTGACGACGTCGGCCTGCAGGCCGTCGAGCACCGAGCGCGCCTGCGCGCCCGAGCCGCCGTGCGACTGCTTGAAGTTGACGGTTTCGCCCGTCTTCGCCTTCCACTCCTTGCCGAACGCCTGGTTGAAATCCTGATACAGCTCCCGCGTCGGGTCGTACGACACGTTCAGGAAAGTCGTATCGGCCTGCGCATGCGCCGCGACGCCCAGCGCCGCCGCCGCGCCCAGCGCGAGTGTCGCGATCAGGCGGCCCACGCCGCCCACCAGCCCCGTATTGCGCTTCGCCATCCTTGGTTCTCCAGTGTTGTCGGTATTGCGATGTCGGGCCAGTCTAGCGAACGGGTTACATGATTAAAAATAATCGTTCCTCATTTTTTAATACTCAAAAGTGCTAACGCATGCGGGGCGGACGGTTGCGGCGGACAAACCGGCGTCCGGGCGTCGCGAAATCGCGCCGGAATCGGCGCGATCGCGTCGAACCTCAAGTAACACTTGAAATTCACCAAGTACTGTATAAAAATACAGCTCACTGTCTATCCATACAGTTGAGCCATGACCAAACTCACCGCCCGTCAGCAGCAAGTGTTCGACTTGATCCGTCGCGCGATCGAGCGCTCCGGATTCCCGCCCACCCGCGCCGAGATCGCGGCCGAACTGGGCTTCAGCTCGCCGAATGCGGCCGAGGAGCATCTGCGCGCGCTGGCGCGCAAGGGCGTGATCGAGCTGGCCGCCGGCGCATCGCGCGGCATCCGGCTGCTCGGCATCGACGATGCCCCGCACCAATTCACGCTGCCGCACGCCGGCCTGATGCAACTGTCGCTGCCGCTCGTCGGCCGTGTCGCGGCCGGTAGCCCGATCCTCGCGCAGGAGCATATCTCGCAGCATTACGCGTGCGATCCCGCGCTGTTCACCAGCAAGCCCGACTACCTGCTGAAGGTGCGCGGCCTGTCGATGCGCGACGCCGGCATTCTCGACGGCGATCTCCTCGCCGTGCAGAAGCGCACGGAAGCGAAGGACGGCCAGATCATCGTCGCGCGTCTCGGCGACGACGTCACGGTCAAGCGCCTGATGCGCCGGCCCGGCGGCCTCGAGCTGATCGCGGAGAACCCGGATTACGAAAACATCTTCGTCAAGGCCGGCAGCGCGGATTTCGCGCTGGAAGGCATCGCCGTCGGGCTGATCCGCTCGGGCGAACTCTGACATTCCGTCTCTCCAGGAGAACATCATGGAACGCCTTGCCCGCCTGCTGCCTTTCCGTCAATTCGGTCGCCTGCGTCATCTGCGCGGCCGCACGCCCTGCGCGCCGCTGTCCGCGGCAGCGCCAGTGCAACAAGAAGTCGCAGTCGAACGGCAGGCGTCCCTGCTGCCGTCAGCGCTTCCCGCATTCGCGCGGGTATCGCTGAATGCCGGTCTGAATCACGCGGAACCCGCACGCCGCGCGCCGGTGCGCGTCTATCACGGCCGCTCGCGCCTGATCATGGTGGGTACGATCGATGCCGTGTGCCGAATGATCGATCGCTGCATTGCGGAGGAACGATCGGCCACGCCGGGCGGTCTCTGATTTCGGAACGTTCCCGCACCGGAGGCAACGTGACTGGATCGTCGCGCCGCGCACGGCGCCTCAAGCCCCTGCTGATCGTCGTGCTGATCGTCGCCGTCATTGCGACGCTCGGCTATGCGTACGCGTCGCCGTATGTCGCGCTCGGTCGCCTGAAATCGGCCATCGATGCGCGTGATGCACAGGCGATCAGCGAATATGTCGACTTTCCGTCGCTGCGCATCAGCCTGAAGCAGCAAGTCACGGAAGAATTGATGCGCCGGATCGACGCCGTGAAGAAAAACAATCCGTTCGCGGTGCTCGGCGCGCTGATCGGGTCTGCGCTGATCGGCCCGCTGGTGGATGCGTACGCGACCCCGGAGGGTGTCGCCGCACTGATGAGCGGATTGCCGCCGCGCGGCAATCCGGGCGAGCGTCCGCCCGAATGGTCAAACCGGCCGCCAGCAGGCAATGCACCCGGCAACACGCCTGCCGCACCACCTGCCCATCCTGCGCCGGCAAGTGCCGGCGCACCGGGCGGCAACACGGCCGCTTCGGCGGCATCGGCATCGGCATCGGCATCGGCACCGGCACCCGCGCCCGCCGCACCGGCCAGCCCGAGCGAAGCAGCGCCAGCGCCGCACCAGCAGCAAACCAGCGCGGGCTACCGAAATATCGATGAATTCGTCGTGACGTATCAGCGCAGCGCCGACGGCACGCGTTATGCGGCGATCTTCCACCGCTTCGGGCTGTTCTCGTGGAAATTGTCCGGCATCGACCTGCATGCGTAGCAGGCCGCGATCAACGCGCGCACTACCGATGCCGTGCGCCGCCTGACCGGCATGCATCGCCGGTCAGGCGGCCATCCGGCCTTTAGATCATTTGCCGCTCGCGAGGGTTGCTTCACGCTCGCGCGCGATTTCGGCCTTCTGCTCTTCCGCCGACGAACACGCCACCAGAATGCTGCAGTTCACGCGATCGAGCAGTTGCGTGTTGCCCGACCCCATCCACCATCTCGACAATCCGCTGCGGCACCGGTGGCCGACGACGACGAGATCGACCTTCAGCTCCGACGCGAGATTCGCGATTTCGTCGATCGGATAACCGAACGCGAAATGGCCTTCGGCCTGGACGCCGCGCTCGCGCAGCCAGTTCACGCCTTCCTGCAGGATTTCGCGCGCGGTTTCCTCGAAGCGCCCGCATGCGACATCGGTCAGCAAGCCTGCGCTTTGCGCAATACTCGAACGCATGTCGACGACCGACAGCAAATGCGTTTCGGCCTTCAGGTCCATTGCGAGATTGGCGCCGCAACGCAGCGCCTTGCGCCCTTCGAGCGTGCCGTCGTAGCACAGCAAAATCTTGTTGTAGCTAGCCATGGAGCCTCCCTATCGCGACAACGAGCCTACGCATTCATCATGGTGCGCCGCAATTCAGGACGCAAGGGATGGAAAACGCTGATTCGCCCCGCGCGGCGCGTGCGCGATGATGCGGTGCACGATCGGTGCGCACCTGCATCGCACCGTGCAGGCATGCGCTGAAGCGATGCAGCCGATGCACTAGAATGGCCCGTTCCATCTGGAGCGGATCGCGTCGCACCGGCGTCGTATGCTTCGGCCATGCCCATGTGACACGCATTCGCGCGATCCGTTCGCCGGCCCGCCACGCAACCGGCAACGGAACGTATCCGCATACAACGACAACCCGCCCATGTCCGTCGTACCGATCGATTTCCGCAACGTCGAAAAGCACTATGGCGACAAGCTCGTCGTCGACGGTCTGTCCTTCAACGTGAAGGCCGGCGAATGCTACGGCCTGCTCGGGCCGAATGGCGCCGGCAAGACCACGACGCTGAAGATGCTGCTCGGCCTCGCGCATCCCGATGCAGGCACCATTTCGCTGTGCGGCGAACCGGTTCCATCGCGTGCGCGACATGCGCGCCGGCGGGTCGGCGTCGTCCCGCAGTTCGACAACCTCGACCCCGACTTCACGGTCCGGGAAAACCTGCTCGTGTTCAGCCGCTATTTCGGGATGTCGGCGCAGGCCGCGCGCGCACTCGTGCCGCCGCTGCTCGAATTCGCGAAGCTCGAGAACAAGGCCGATGCGAAAGTCGGCGAGCTGTCGGGCGGCATGAAGCGCCGCCTCACGCTCGCCCGCGCGCTCGTCAACGATCCCGATGTGCTGGTGCTCGACGAACCGACGACGGGCCTCGACCCTCAGGCGCGGCACCTGATGTGGGAGCGGCTGCGCTCGCTGCTCGCGCGCGGCAAGACGATCCTGATCACCACGCATTTCATGGAGGAAGCCGAGCGCCTGTGCGATCGGCTGTGCGTGATCGAGGAAGGCCGCAAGATCGCCGAAGGTGCGCCGCACGCGCTGATCGAATCGGAAATCGGTTGCGACGTGATCGAGATCTACGGGCCCGATCCGGCCGCGCTGCGCGACGAGTTGTCCGCATTCGCGAAGCACACCGAGATCAGCGGCGAGACGCTATTCTGCTATGTGACCGACCCCGAACCGGTCAGCGCACGACTCAAGGGCCGTCCGGGGCTGCGCTATCTGCATCGCCCGGCCAATCTGGAGGATGTGTTCCTGCGGCTCACGGGCCGCGAGATGCAGGATTGATCGACCATGGACGTCCGTCACTATTCCGCTACCACGCCATCGGCCCCGCCGCGCGAATCGCGCCTCGCGATAGCGATGCCGGCGAACGCCAGCAACTGGATCGCCGTGTGGCGGCGCAACTATCTCGTGTGGCGCAAGCTCGCGCTCGCATCGATGTTCGGCAATCTCGCCGATCCGATGATCTATCTGTTCGGGCTGGGTTTCGGGCTCGGCCTGATGCTCGGCCACGTCGACGGCGTGTCGTACATCGCGTTCCTCGCGGCCGGCACGGTCGGCTCGAGCGTGATGATGTCCGCGAGCTTCGAATCGATGTATTCGGGTTTCTCGCGGATGCACGTGCAGCGCACGTGGGAAGCGATCATGCATACGCCGCTCGCACTCGGCGACATCGTGCTCGGCGAGATCGTCTGGGCGGCCAGCAAGGCGATGTTGTCGGGCGGCGCGATCATGCTCGTCGCGGGCGGGCTCGGCTACGCGCAGTTTCCGTCGATGCTCGCGGTGCTGCCCGTGATCGCGCTGGCCGGCCTTGCGTTCGCGAGCCTCGCGATGATCGTCACGGCGCTCGCACCGTCGTACGATTTCTTCATGTTCTATCAGACGCTCGTGCTGACGCCGATGCTGCTGCTCTCGGGCGTGTTCTTCCCGATCGCGCAGTTGCCGCCGCTCGCGCAGCACGCGGCCCAGGCGCTGCCGCTCGCGAACGCGGTCGAGCTGATCCGCCCTGCGATGCTCGGCCGGCCGGCGACCGACATCGCGTTGCACGTCGCGGTGCTCGCCGGCTATGCGATCGGTGGGTTCCTGCTGTCCGCGTGGCTGTTCCGGCGGCGGATGATGCGCTGACGGCCGGCGCACCGGCCGCCGGCTTCATGCGACGACGTTACTCGTCGTCGTCGCTCCACGGAATCTCGACGTCGGTCAGGAACGCGACGGTCGCGAGCGGTCCGCCTTCCTGGCGACCGAGCTTGCCGTCCGCGCGATGCCATTCGACGCGGAACTGCGTACCGGGATCGTCGGCCAGCAGATAGACCGTGCGCAGCTCTTCCTTGTCGGCTTCGTCCACCGGGCCGTCGAACGACACCAGCATCTTCTGCGGCCAGAGGCCGTTGACGGGATCGTAAATCCGATCGCCTTGCGGAATGTCGATGCTGGCCTCGACACCGATCGTTGCGGAGGCCTCGATGATCATCGTGCCGAGTGCCTGCAGCACGGCAGTCGCCCGCGCGGAATTGGCCTGGCGGATCGCGAGATCGCCGCGCGTCAGCGCCTTTTCGAGTCGAGGATGGATCTTCGGTTGGGTCATGCGTTTTCCTGTTTGCTTCTTGTAAAAGGCGCCGCACACGTGAAGCGGCGGCGCCGGATGAATACGGCGATGGCGCGCGACGGGCGCGCCGTTTGCGTGCGTCAGAACCCGAACGCGATCGCGAGCAAGCCGCTCGCGATCCCGAACACGACGACGAGCGCCGCGACGATCGCCAGCATGTAGGGCTTGAACGACCGCGCGAGCATCGCGAGCGACGGCACGCTGATCGGCGGCAGCGTCATCAGCAGCGCGGCGGCCGGGCCGACACCCATGCCGAGCGACAGCATCGCCTGGATGATCGGCACCTCGCCGGCCGTCGGGATCACGAACAGCATGCCCGCGACCGCGAACGCGACGATCCAGCCGAGATGATTGCCGATGTCCGGGCCGATATGCGGGAACAGCCATGCGCGTGCGGCGCCGAGCAGCAGCACGAGCACGATGTATTCGGGCACGAGCCGCACGGCCATGCGCGCGAGCAGTTTCATCCAGCGGACGAACGGATTGCCGGCCGCGGCTTGCTCGGCCGCCAGCGCGGCGAGCTGCGCATCGTCGATGCCGCGGTCTTCGGGACGTGCGATGCGGTTCAGCAGATAGCCGATCCCGAACACCATCGCGATGCCGAGCACGATGCGCAGCGCGCTCCAGTGCCAGCCGAGCACGAAGCCCATGAACACCAGCGCCGCCGGGTTCAGCACCGTATTGCCGAGCCAGAACGCGACCGCGCCGCCCGGCGACGCATGGCGCGCACGCAGGCCCGCCACGACCGGCGCCGCGCAGCACGTGCACATCATCCCGGGCAGCGACAGCAGCCCGCCCGCGGCGACGCTGCCGAATCCCGTGCGGCCGAGCACGCGCGCCACCCAGTGCGCAGGCAGCAGCGCCTGCACGGCCGAGCCGAGCAGCAGGCCGAGCACCATCGCCTGCCAGATCGCCTTGCCGTACGCCCACGCATAGTCGAGCGCCGCCTTCAGCGACGGTTCGGGCGCGGCCGCGGACGTGCCCATCAGGATCGACTGCCCGATCGAATGGTGCTCGGCGGCAACGAACGCCTTGTTGTAATACGGGAACCATTTCACATAGAACAGGCCTGCGACCGCGATCAGCAGGAAGGTCATCCAGCCGAGCGCCGGAGTGGGTTGGGTGCGTGTGGTCGTCATCGTGCGGTGGTCGTCGATTGGTCTTTGTCGGTTTCGGATGTCGCGCCGGCAGCAAGCGCGGCCGATGCCGGCAATCCGGCTCGCGCGAGTTCGGCCAGCAGCCTGCGCGCCTGATCGCGCACGTCGGCTGCGTTGGGCCGGAACGTGAACGTCAGCGCCCGGTTCGGCTTGTTGTACGTCGCGCGGTAAGTGCGCGCATAGGCGGGATCGTAATGCTTGTCGATCAATTCGGTGAACAAATCGGCCCGCGCGCCGGCATCGATCAGCCCCTTCCAGCGCGTCACCTCTTCGCGGCTGTGCAGGCCGATCAGCCGATGTAGCTGCGCCTTGAACGCATCGGGTTCGTCGAACAGATGCGCGTAATCGTCGAGCAGGAACGCGATCCGCTCGTCGTGGGCCGCCTCGACCTGCACCCACGGCCCCGCGTGAAATGCATCGACCAGCGCGATCGGCAACTGCACGAGGCCGATCCGGCGGCTTTCCGACTCGACGAACACCGGCCATTCGGGGTCGAAACGCCCGAGCGTCTCGACGAGCCCCGAATCGAACCCCTTTTGCGCCGGCTGCGGCTTGCCCGGCAGCGCGCCGAGCAGCGAGCCGCGATGGCATGCGAGCGCTTCGAGATCGAGCGTCTGCGCGCCCACGTCGCGCAGCGCGTTCAGCAGGCGCGTCTTGCCGCAGCCGGTATGGCCGACGAGCGCGATGTAGCGAAAGCGCGTCGGCAGCGAATCGAGCGTCGCGCACACCGACTGGCGGTACGCCTTGTAGCCGCCGTCGAGCTGGCGCGCCTTCCAGCCGATCAGGTTGAACCAGGTCGTCATCGAGCCCGAGCGCTTGCCGCCGCGCCAGCAATAGATCAGCGGCCGCCAGTTGCGCGGCCGGTCGGCGAACGTCGTATCGAGATGGCGCGCGATGTTGCGCGCGACGATCGCCGCGCCGACGCGCGTCGCCTCGTACGGCGATACCTGGCGGTACATCGTGCCGACGAGCACGCGCTCTTCGTTGCTAAGCACGGGCGCGTTCAGCGCGCCGGGAATATGGTCCTCGGCGAACTCGAGCGGCGTGCGCACGTCGATGATCTCGTCGAACTCGCCGGCGCGATCGAGGGTGACAATCAGATTCTTCAATTTGGCGTCGAACAGGGGCGATACGGCTCGGGGAGCCGCACGGGCACGGAAGGCGGATTGACGATTATCTCACGGGCCGGCGTCCCGAGCCTCGCGCGGCGGTCGGCGGCGGCGAGGCGGCCTGCATCGCGTCGATCAGATGGTCGCGGAACGCGCGCACCGACGCGGGCAGATCGCGCCCCGCCATCGTCTGCACCTGGATGCTGCGTTCGCGCAATTGCGGGTTCGTCACGGGCACGACGACGAAGCCGTCCGCCTCGGAGCGATCGCGCACCGACAACAGCCCGGTGAACATCACCGCGCCCGTGCGCCGCGCGTAGCCGTACATCGCCGCGGTGTTGTTGCTCGTCAGTTCGGGCTCGAGCAGCAACCCGTCGAGCGCGCACGCGATGTCGATCAACTGGCGCACCGTCGTGCCGGCCTCGGGCAGCACGTGCGCGTGCCGCGCGACGTCGGCGAGCGACACCGCCTCGCGCGCCGCGAGCGGATGATCGTGCCGGACCAGCGCAAAGACCGGCGCGCGCTCGGTGTGGTCGACGCGCACGCCCTTCTCCGGCGCGAGGCTGAAGGTCAATGCGATGTCCGCATCGCCGTCGCGCACGCGCCGGGTCGCGTCCGCCGGCGACACGACCCACACGATGAAATCGACGCCCGGGTGGCGCGCCTTGAAGCTCGCGAGCACGCCGGGCAGGAAATCGATCGCGAACCCCTCCGAGCACGCGATCTTCAGCAGGCTGCCGTGCAGCGCGTCGAGCCCGCCGATGTCCTTCATCACGTGCTCGGCCTCCAGCAGGCTGCGCTGCGCGAACGCCAGCAGCCGCTCGCCGGCCTCCGACAGCGCCATCCCGCGCGGTCGCCGCTCGAACAGCGGCGCGCCGAGCTCGCTCTCCAGCTTCGCGATCTGACGGCTGATCGCCGACACGGCCACGTGCAGCCGCGCGGACGCGTCGCTGATCGAGCCGGTACGCGCCACCTCGACGAAATATCGCAACGCCAGACCATGCAGGAAAGCCGCCATCGTTCTGTCTCCGCGCCGCATCCGGTCGCGCTGCTTTGCCTTTTCGGCAAAGAAAGGTTCGAAATTCGATCATTGTGACAAAAAAACCGGCTTTCTAGAATCGATCGCACTTCACGTTGCGAGCACGGCCCGCGCGCAGCGAACCCTCGGAGGAGACACGATTTGAGCCGTACCGCCGCCATCCAGCACGCACTGAACCAGTTCGAATCCGGTGCATTCTTCACGACCCTGAGCCGCCGCGTCGGCCTGCGCACCGAAAGCCAGGAAAGCGGCAGCGGCGCCGCGCTGCGCGCCTACCTGACCGACGAGATCGCGCCCGAGGCCGCCCGCCTCGGTTTCACGTCGCGAATCGTCGACAACCCGGTCGACGGCGGCGGCCCGTTCCTGCTCGCGTCGCGCCACGAAGACGACGCGCTGCCGACCGTGCTGATCTACGGCCACGGCGACGTCGTGCGCGGCTACGACGCGCAGTGGCGCGCGCCGCTGTCGCCGTGGACGCTGACGGCCGACGGCGACCGCTGGTACGGCCGCGGCAGCGCCGACAACAAGGGGCAGCACTCGATCAACCTGGCCGCGCTGGCGAGCGTGCTCGATGCGCGCGGCGGCCGGCTCGGCTTCAACGCGAAGCTGCTGATCGAGATGGGCGAGGAAACCGGGTCGCCTGGCCTCGACGTGCTGTGCCGCCGGGAGCGCGACGCGCTCGCGGCCGACGTGCTGATCGCGTCCGACGGCCCGCGCATCGCCGCCGCGCGCCCGACGGTATTCCTCGGCTCGCGCGGCGCGGTCAACTTCAAGCTGAGCCTGCGCGCCCGCGACGGCGCGCATCACTCCGGCAACTGGGGCGGACTGCTGCGCAATCCGGCGATCGTGCTCGCGCATGCGCTCGCGAGCCTCGTCGACGCGCGCGGCGCGATTCGCGTCGCGGGGCTGCGCCCGCCGCCGATCCCGGCTGCCGTGCGCGACGCGCTCGCCGATCTCACCGTCGGCGGCGGCCCCGGCGACCCGGCGCTCGACGCCGACTGGGGCGAGCCCGGCCTGTCCGCCGCCGAGCGCGTATTCGGCTGGAACACGTTCGAGATTCTCGCGTTCAAGGCCGGCAACCCGGAGCATCCCGTCAACGCGATCCCGCCCGCCGCGTATGCGCACTGCCAGTTGCGCTTCGTCGTCGGCACCGACTGGGAAGCGCTGCATGCGCATCTGCGCGCGCATCTCGATGCGCACGGCTTCACCGACATCGAGATCGACGTCGAACGCGGCGCACCGGCGACGCGCGTGCCGCCGGACGATCCGTGGGTCCGCTGGGCCGTCGCGTCGCTCGCGCGCACCACCGGCAAGAAGCCCGCGATCCTGCCGAATCTCGGCGGCACGCTGCCGAACGAGGTGTTTGCCGACACGCTCGGGCTGCCGACGCTGTGGGTGCCGCACTCGTACCCGGCGTGCTCGCAGCACGCGCCCGACGAGCATCTGCTCGCGAGCGTCGTCAGCGAGGGGCTGCAGATGATGGCCGGCCTCTTCTGGGATCTCGGCGACGACGCGCCGCCCGTTCGCCGCGCGGCAGCCGCCGCAGCCGGCGCCGCCCTGTAACGCGCTTCGCCCCTTTCACGGGACTGCACACACGATGAATACGACCACCCTGACCTCGCAGGACGCCGCGCGCCCCAGCGCCGCGAAGATCCGCCGCATCATCTTCGCGGCGTCGATCGGCAACGCGCTCGAATGGTTCGACCTGATCGTCTACGGCTTCTTCGCGGTCACGATCGCCAAGCTGTTCTTCCCCGCCACGAGCGAAGCGACGTCGCTGATGCTGACGCTCGGCACGTTCGGGCTGTCCTACCTGATTCGGCCGATCGGCGGCTTCGTGCTCGGCGCGTACGCGGACCGCGCGGGCCGCAAGGCGTCGCTGCTGCTGTCGATCGCGATGATGATGGCCGGCACGCTGCTGATCGCGCTGATGCCGACCTACGCGTCGATCGGCATTCTCGCGCCGCTCGGGATCATGCTGTCGCGGCTGATGCAGGGCTTTTCCGCGGGCGGGGAATTCGCGAGTTCGACCGCGTTTCTCGTCGAGCATGCGCCGCAGCGGCGCGGCTTCATGTCGAGCTGGCAGTTCGCGAGCCAAGGCCTCGCGACGTTGCTCGCGTCGGGCTTCGGCGCGCTGCTGACGGCCACGCTGAGTTCCGCGCAACTCGAAAGCTGGGGCTGGCGCGTGCCGTTCCTGTTCGGCCTCGCGATCGGCCCGGTCGGGCTGTACATCCGCCGCTACGTCGACGAAGGCGTCGAATTCAAGACGCAGGCGCGCTCCGACGCGCCGGTGCGTGAGCTGTTCGCGCACCAGAAGTTGCGGCTGCTGTTGTCGATCGGCGCGCTCGTGATCTCGACCGCGATCAACTACATGATCCTGTACATGCCGACCTACGCGATCAAGCAGCTCGGGCTGCCGGCCTCGACGGGATTCGCGGCGACGCTCGCGACCGGCTTCGTGCTGACGCTCGTCACGCCGGTCGTCGGCCATCTGTCCGACCGCACCGGGCGGATCCGCATGATGGCGGTCGCCGCCGTGCTGATGCTCGTGACCGTGTGGCCGACGTTCGCATGGCTCACACGCCACGCGTCGTTCGCGACGATGCTCGCCGCACTGGTGTGGATCGGTGCGCTCAAGGCGATGTATTGCGGCGCGCTGCCGGCGCTGATGGCCGAACTGTTCCCGTCGCAAACCCGCGCCACCGGGCTCGCGGTCAGCTACAACACCGGCGTCACGCTGTTCGGCGGCTTCGCGCCGTTCGTCATCACCTGGCTGATCGACGCGACCGGCAACCGGCTGTCGCCGGCGCTCTATCTGATCGGGTGCGCGCTGCTGAGCCTCGCCGCGCTGTTCGTCGCGCGCACGCGGCTGAAGATGCGCTGACGCGAGAAACGGCGGCGCAGCCATGCACCGCCGACACGGCCCGTCGCGGCATCGCTGCCGCGCGGGACGCGCGCCGTTTACGGCGCCGGATTCGGCTGCCGTTCGTGCAATGCGTCGATCTCGGCGAGGATCTCGTCGGACAGCGTCACGTCGATGCTGCCGATGTTCTCCTTCAACTGTTCGAGCGACGTCGCGCCGACCAGATTGCTGCGCACGAACGGGCGGCTGTTGACGAACGCGAGCGCCAGTTGCGCGGGCGACAGCCCGTGACGCCGCGCGAGCGCGACGTAACGCGACGTCGCCTCGACGGCCTGCGGCTTGCTGTAGCGCTGGAAGCGTTCGAACAGCGTGATGCGCGCGCCGGCCGGACGCGCGCCGTTCTCGTACTTGCCGGACAGCCAGCCGAACGCGAGCGGCGAATACGCGAGCAGGCCGACGCCGTCGCGATGCGTGAATTCCGACAGCCCGTTTTCGAACGTGCGGTTCAGCAGGCTGTACGGATTCTGGATGCTCGCGATGCGCGGCAACCCGAGCCGCTCGGCCGCGCGCAGGAACTGCGCGACACCCCACGGCGTTTCGTTCGACACGCCGATCGCGCGCACCTTGCCGGCCTTCACGAATTCCGCGAGCACGCCGAGCGTTTCCTCGATCGGCACCGTGTACGCGTCGTCGACCCACGGATACGCGGGACGGCCGAACGTGGTCGTGCTGCGATCGGGCCAGTGCAGTTGGTAGAGATCGACGTAGTCGGTCTGCAGGCGCTTGAGGCTGCCGTCGAGCGCTTCGGTCAGGTTCTTGCGGTCGAACTGGTTGCCCTCGCCGCGAATGTGGCGCGGATTGTGCGGCTGCCGCGCCGGCCCCGCGATCTTCGTCGCGAGCACGATGCGATCGCGCTGCGCGCGATGCTGCGCGATCCAGGTGCCGATGTATTGCTCGGTGCGGCCCTGCGTGTCGGGCTTCGGCGGCACCGGATACATCTCCGCGGCGTCGATCAGCGTCACGCCCTGCCCGAGCGCATAGTCGATCTGCTCGTGCGCGTCGCGCTCCGAATTCTGCTCGCCCCACGTCATCGTGCCGAGACCGATCAGGCTGACCTCGATGCCCGAATCGCCGAGTGTGCGGTATTCCATGCTGTTCCTGTCGCGTCGGTGGAAAGCAGGAACGCTATCACATCGAAGCGGTTGCTTCAGGCGGGCGCCGCGCACGCTTACAAGCGGCTTTTGGGCGGCCCGGCGCGCTCACGCGCCTGCTGCCCGGACGACGGTGCGGCCGCCCGCCGTCACTGCGGCCGCTGGATGAAGCAGGTCGCGGACGCATGCGCGACGATCTTGTCGTCCGGCGTCTTCAGCGTGCCCTCCGCGACGCCCAGCGAACGCGACAGGTGAATCACACGCCCTTCCGCGATCAGGTCGACGTCGCGCGGCACGGGCCGCAGCATCTTCACGTGCAGATCGACGGTACCGTAACCGACGCCCGCGTCGAGCATCGAATGCACCGCGCACCCGGTGACGGAATCGAGCACCGTCGCGGCGAACCCGCCGTGCACGCCGCCCAGCGGATTCAGGTGGCGGCCGTCCGCCCGCGCCGAAAACTTCACGTAGCCGAGCTCGACGTCGAGCGGACGCATTGGGATCGTCTCCGAAATCGACGCAAGAGGCGCGTCGCCCGACACGGCGGCACGCAGCAGATCCAGGCCAGACAGGGAAAGCGGATTCATCGGGTTGTCTCCGGGTTGAAAGCGCGTCGCCGCGCGAGTAAGTTCTAAATTGGAACTCATTATTGGCAGCGACACCGGTCGTTGTCAACGCGGCTGCGCCCATTGCGACCGAAGGCGGGTTCTATAATCGAACCCGCTATGTCGCTGAACCGCCGCAAGACCGCCGCAAGAGGCAAGAGACTCGACGATGAAATGGGATGACATCGGCACGCTGAACTGTTCGGTCGCGCGCACGCTCGCCGTGCTCGGCGACCGCTGGACCATGCTGATCCTGCGCAACGCCTTCCTCGGCTGCCGCCGCTTCGATGCATTCCAGGCCCAGCTCGGCCTGACGCGCCACGTGCTGGCCGAACGGCTGGCGCGGCTCGTCGACGAAGGCGTGCTCGTCAAGCGCGCGTATCAGGAACGCCCGCCGCGCTTCGAATACCGGCTGACGGAAAAAGGCCGCGACCTCTACCCGGCGCTGCTCGCGCTGATGGCATGGGGCGATCGCTGGAAGGACGACGGCCAGGGGCCGCCGGTGCAATTGCGACACCGGACCTGCGGCCAGCTGATGCACGCGGTGACCGTATGCTCGGCCTGTGGCGAGCCGCTCGACGCGCACGACGTGCAGCCCGAGCCTGGACCAGGATGGGTCGCGCCCGACGAGGCCGACGCGTCTGCCGCCACGGATTGACGATGCATTGCGCGCGGATGTCCGTCAGACGCGCCCATTGCACGCACGCTTCGGCGACAGGCCGCATGGGGGGCGAGCCCGCCCGACCGAGGGCACGCATTGTTCGCACACGCGTATCCTGCAACGGCGAATGCAATCGCATGCCATCGCCGGCGCTGTCCGCTGTCCGTTGACCACTGTCCGTTGACCGCCCCGCTCGCATACACGAGTTGCACAACGCAACTTCGCGTCACCCTCACCGCCCCTGCCGATCACCGCGCGGCCCCTCGCTTCGCATCCGTACGTGACCGGGCCGCCACGCGTGCGTTACACTCACGGCCCGCTGTCTCGAAATTATTCGCTGTCCAAGATGTTGTCGCGCAATCGCCTCGCTGCCGCCTGTCTCGCCGCTTCCCTGCTCGCCACACCCTTCGCCGCCTTCGGCAAGACGCAAAGCGAATCGCTGCTCCAGCAAGCGATCGATCTCGTGTCGCGATGGTTGCCGGCCCCCACTCACGAAGCACCCGCGACGCAGGTCGTCGAATCGGCGTTCTCGCCCGACGGCGGCGCCGAAGCGCTCGTGCTGAAAGCGATCGGGGCGGCGCGCAGCTCGATCCGGGTCGCCGCCTACTCGTTCACGTCGCCGCCCGTCGCGCGCGCACTGCTTGCCGCCAAGCGCCGCGGCGTGAATGTCGCGGTGGTCGTCGACGACAAGGGCAACCGCGCGAAGAGCAGCAAGCAGGCGCTGAACCTGCTCGTCAACGCGGGCATCCCGACGCGCACGATCGACGCCTATGCGATCCATCACGACAAGTACCTCGTGATCGACGCCGAGCACGTCGAAACGGGTTCGTTCAACTACAGCGCGTCGGCGGCCAGCCGCAATTCCGAGAACGTCGTCGTGGTCTGGAACAATCCGCAACTCGCGTCGCGCTACCTCACGCACTGGCAAAGCCGCTTCGACCAGGGCACGCCGTACCGCTCCAGCTACTGACGCGCGACACGCGCGTTCGCCCGGCGCTCGACCGTTCGCAATTTTGCCGCCGCGTGACAGATGATCGGCGAGCATCGCGCGATGTTCAATTCGGCCAGATGGCCAGCATGCCGGCTCACGAAGCGCCCATCACGCACGACGCCGCCACGTTCAATGGATTTCGGGCAACCGCCCGGTCGCTGCGCCGGCATGCGCGCCCGACACGCAGCGGTTCGCGTGCCCGTCCGCATCGCTCGCCGAATTCGCCGGCAAGCCGTGCTCGTCCATCGGCAGCACGCTGCGCACGCATCCGGTGCTGAACATCAGCGTGTTCTGAACCAGCGGGTAAAGGAGATACAGCGCAAACGCGAGATAGCCCGCGTACAGAATTCGAACCATGGTGCGATGGGATGCGATGAACGATTGGACTCGTCCTGTTTACGGCATCGCGACGCACACCTTGAGGTATCGCTTGTGGGACTCCGTATCGGAACGAAACACGGGCCGATGACACCCGCTTCTCACGGCATCTTCGCCGGCACTCACGCGGCCGGCCGCCGCAGCCGCAAGACGGGCAGCGTGGCGATGCATCGAGGAATGCGCGATACTTGCTCGACGTACGATCCATGACCGGCCCGACGGCCGGGACAAGAGACAAGGCCCATGCAAATCGCACCGAAACCGACCGACGAGGCGGCCCGGCTCGATACGCTTCGTTCGCTCTCGATCCTCGATACACCGCCCGAAGAACGCTTCGACCGCCTGACGCGTCTCGCGCGACGGCTGTTCGACGTACCGATCGCCCTCGTCAGCCTCGTCGACGAGAATCGCCAGTGGTTCAAGAGTCATGCGGGACTCGACGCCACGCAGACGCCGCGCGACGTGTCGTTCTGCGCGCATGCGCTGCTCGCGGGCGATACGATGGTGATCCAGGATGCACTGAACGACGATCGCTTCCACGACAACCCCCTCGTCACCGGCATGCCCGGCATCCGCTTCTACGCGGGCCGGCCGCTCACCGCACCGAACGGCGCCCCCATCGGCACGCTATGCCTGATCGACACGCGGCCCCGCTCGCTCGAACCCGACGAACTCGCACTCCTCGGCGACCTCGCCCACATGACCGAGCGCGAGATCGCCGCACTGCATTTCGCGACCACCGACGAGCTCACCCAGTTGACGAACCGGCGCGGCTTCGAGATTCTCGCCCGCCATGTGCTGAGCCTGTGCGATCGCGTCGGCCGTCACGCCGTGCTGCTGTTCTTCGACCTGAACGATTTCAAGGCGATCAACGATCGCTTCGGCCATGCCGAAGGCGATCGCGCGCTGAAGGCGTTCGCCGAAACGTTGACGGACGCGCTGCGCGACAGCGACGTCATCGCGCGACTCGGCGGCGACGAGTTCGTCGCGCTGTTGAGCGCCACCGATCCGGCCGACGTCGCCGAGCCCGTCGAACGCGTGACGCAGGCGCTCGCGCAGCGCAATGCCGCCGATGCTCGCGGCTACGCGATCCGTTTCAGCGTCGGACACGTTGCGTACGATCCCGCACGCCATCGCACCGTCGCCGACCTGCTCGCATCGGCCGATCGCCGGATGTACGAACACAAGCAGCGCGGCAAGACGGCCGGCGCATGACCGCGAACGAGCCGGGCCGGCGTGGCGCAATCCGGCTGCCGCGCCGTCGCTCGGCCGCGGTCGTGCCGGGACGTCGGTTCAGCTTCCGCACGGCGGCGCACTAGCCATTGCGTCCGCGATCTGCTCGGGCGTCAGGTCGCGCTGATGCGTCGCCAGCGACCAGCGATGCCCGAACGGATCCTCGACCTGCCCGTAACGATCGCCCCAGAACATGTCGGCGGCGGGAATCGTGATCGTCGCACCGGCCTCGACCGCCTTCGCGATCGCTGCATCGGTGTCCGGCACGTACAGATGCAGACAGACGGGTGTGCCTTTCAGCGCCTTCGGGCCCAGTGCACCGTGCTCGGGCATTTCATCCACCAGCATCAGCGTCGAATCGCCGATCGCAAGGCACGCATGCGCGAGCCGGCCGTCGGGCATCGCGAGGCGAAACTGTTCGGTCGCGCCGAATGCACGCGTGTAGAAGTCGATGGCTGCGGCCGCGCCTGCACAGATCAGATGCGGGGTCAGCGTGCGCATCCCTTCCGGGATCGGCTTGACGGACGTGGACATGGTGTCGCTCCTTCAGTCGGTTGTCGTATCGAAAATCGGGACGGACGCGCGATGCGCACGCCTCCGATGCTACGACGGACGACTCCCACGGAAATCGACACGACATACGGAATTTTTTGTTCGGCTGAGCCACCGGGTGCACCGGGCGCCCCCCGGGCCTCGTCAGCCGGTTCGCGCAGCCTGCTCGTCCGGCTCGCCGAACCGGCGGCGGCAGGCCTCCAGCAACTCGGCCACCGCGTCGAGCGGAAGATCGACGAACCGGGCGATCGGCAGCATCACGCCACCCGGCACCTTCGTGCGCGACGAATGAACGGAGAACTGATAGCCGATGTAATGATGACCGGCGACGCGGACGATCCGGAATTCCGTAACGTCACGCCACCGCGTGACAGGCTTTTCGCGGGCGGAGCCGATCAGCCGGAAGCCCGTCTCGTCGATCTGCAGCGCCATCTTGCGCCGCGACGAGACGAACAACGCGGCGCTGGACAGCCCCAGCAGCGCGGCCAGCGCCCCCACCGGCCAGAGCGTCGGGGCGGCCACATAACCGCACAGGCTCGCCGCAGCCAGCCCCGCGCACGCGATCGCCCTGCTTTTCAGGCTTCGGCCGTCGACTGCCAGCGTGATCGGCAACGAGCCGGTGATCGTTCCCGCGACGGGATCGACGTGCCAGCCGGAATCCGTCGTTTCGCGTATGTTCATTGCACGCTGGCCCGTGTCGACGGCCGCCGCGCCAGCGACGCGGGCGACATGCCGGGATTCCGGTCACGTTTGCGCGAATCACGCGCGATTGCGCCGACGTCGGTCAATTGCATACCTTGACCGTGCCGTTGGTCGTACATTGACCGACGGCCCAGTGGCTCTGTCCCGCCAGATGAGGCGCGAGGCCCATGCCGCGGATCGGCGCGGCCGGCGGCGAAGACGCGGGGACGGTCGCCGACGCGGTCTCGGGCGACGGTTGCACGGGCGACGGCCCTGACGCGGTCTGACAGGCGGCAAGCGCCGAACAAAGCGCGAATGCCAGCGAGGCGATGGCGGATCTGGGCATGGTCATGGGCGCGTTCGCGCGATTCGTTTCGGGGACCGGCTCGCCGTCAGATTTGCGGCAGATCGCGCAACGTGCGCGACTCGCTGGTTGCATCGATGTCGAGCTCGATGCCTTCGGACGCATCGCGATACAGCACGCGCTTCAGCCTGGGCCCGATTGCAGTGGTGTCCGATGCCGAGAAGATCGCGCGGACATCGCTGCCGGACGCGAGTGCGCGCGCCACGTCCGCCACCGGGGCCTCGCTGGGCGCCGCCGCCCACGAGCGATCGACCGGGTTCACGGCCGCCCAGCGCACGTGCGTCACGCGCGCGCTGCGCGGATCGATTCGGACACCATTCACCGCAAACGTCGACATCGGCATCTCCTTTGAGTTCTTGCGGCCCGCCGCATGCATGCTGCGGGCTGCGAACGGCCCGGACCTCGCCTGCGCGGCGTGCACGGCCCGCGATCATCTGCGCGGCTCCGGCCAACGCGATTTTCGATGATACATTGGGACGCTTTGCATCCGTCAACAGACAATCGTGTACGGGAGAAACACATGAGCGACGCCTGGGGAACCTTCCCTGCCAGAATGGGCGACCATCAGGCTTTCATCAGCTTCAACCACGACTTTGCGGAAATCGCGGATGGCGATCCGCGCACGTCGCTGCTCAGCGTGCGCGTTCCCTTCGCGCATCCGTCGCCCGACGGTCTGCCGACCGGCGACGAATTCGACGATCTCGCAAAGATCGAGGACCTGCTCGACGCCGCGATCGCCGCGAAGGACGGCGTGCAAGTCGGCCGCATCACCGTCGACGGCAACCGCGATTTTCTTTTCTACGTGCCGTTCGACGAAGCGGCGGCCGCGGAGATCGTCGACTCGCTGGCCGACCAGACGACCTATGCGCTTCAGTACGCCCATCAGGACGACCCGGACAAGACGACGTACTGGCAGACGCTCTACCCGACCGACGACGACTGGCAGATCATGCGCGACATGCGCACGCTGGAGGCGCTGCGGCAGCAAGGCGACGTCCCCGACGTGAGCCGGCGCGTGATGCACTGGGCGTACTTCCCCGACCCGAGCGACGCACACCAGTTCGCGGACTGGGCCGAAGCGAAAGGCTATCCGGTCGAATCGGTCGCGCCGACCGAAGACGGCAAGTCGGCGGTGCGGTTTTCGCACGAAGGGACGATGGCCCTCGCCGATATCACGCGCCATACGATCGCGCTCAATCGCGAGGTGCGCGCACTCGGCGGCAATTACGATGGATGGGAAACCAGCGTCGAACAGGCGGGCTGAGCGGCGCGCGATGCGACGTCACGCATGCGACAAAAAACATCCCGGCAGCGTTGTTGCGCGCTGCCGGGATCAAGGCATCGCCGGCAAAGACCGGCAATGGGCCTGAGGGTTCGCTCAGGCACGAGGAAAGCAATTCGTACGGATCGGGCGAACGGATGTCGGAGTGCGAACGCGTGCCGTCGCGCAGTCCGCCGAACGCCTGTCCGGTTCCGCCGACGCAACTTTCCGGCGTCGGGGGGCAAAAAGCCCCCGCTCCTGCGCGAGCGAGCGGGGAAATGGTTGACCGGGCCGGGGAAGAACGGTCAACCGGTCAAATTGTGATCTCGGGTCGCGCGGCGGTCTGTGCGGCAACTCACCCTTTAGTGACAACGCGACGGCAACCGGCATGCTCGCGTGCCGGCGAATACCGTCATGATTCAAGCGCGACGCACTGCTTGCCGGCCTCGTCGACGAAAAGCCGGGAGACAGCGTTCGTCTTTTCATTCCGGCGTTTTATTTTTTAATCAAGTCGATTTTTCAGGCCAAAAAGCGCAGCTTCCGGTAAATCGCAAGTATTGTCAAAGCAGGATTATTCTATTTTTTTCGCACGATGCGATTTCCGCCTCGTTTTTTCGCGCGGGATTTCTTGCGCGCAATGATCTGCGTCATGAAAATACGAGTTCGTCGCTACAACGAGCCGTTGGAAAACCAGTCGGCAACCAGATCGATCCAGTCGAGATTGCTGACGATTTCAATAGCAGCGCCGCCGACGATGTCGGCTGCCGACGAATCTGCCGCCACCGCGCCGGTTGCTCCCGCGCTCACCTTCGCAATCGCAGTCGATGCGACGGGCCTCGGATCGGCAAGCCGCTCCAGCCAGTCGACGATATTGGCGCGCGCGTCCACCTCGTCGGCGAAATCGTTTCGCTCGAGAAAACGATCGAATACGATCCATGCGAGCGTCTTGCTTCGCACCTCGGATTCGAGTTGCCTGTCGACGACGACGGTACGGCCGGACTCGGCGATTTCGAGCGTCGCCGTGAAGCAGTAATCCAGATATTCGATCTCGAGTTTCGACGACATGGCTTCTTCGCTCAATGCGCTCTCTCATTTTTCACGATGTCCGGCGTGCTTCGCGACACCGTGTGAATCTTGCGTGAATTTCGCGCAGGGCTTCATTCTCGCTGGCAGTATTGCGATATTCTCGCAACCTGTCGATATGGATCGTCAACCCATGATCGTTCCCATTCTTTTTGTCGATTGAGCCGTAAGTCGCTCCATTTTCCTATTTTTGGTATCGAACTGCTGTACAGCCGTCCGCGCTGCTAAACTCGAATCACGAGGGCCGCTTGCGCCACCAGGGGAAATCAATGACGCTCGCTCACGCACGACAAGGCGGCGTAGATGTCTGGATCGTCCAGCTTCCCGGGCACGCGCCCTATGCCTACACGCACCTCAAGCGGGTATTTTCGTCCGACGACTCTCGACATCGGGTCGTGACGGTCGACTTGAAGAAACTGCTGACCTGCGCCGACCGCGACACCACCGACTATGTGCTGCCGTCGGTTCAGTATTGGGCACCCGGCAAGGCCGCGGGCATTCGCGAATTCCTCGATCCGGACCGGGACCGGATTCCGGACATGCCGTTCATCACGTTTCGCGAGATGAGAACGCGAACGCTGCTCGGCATTCCCGGCCTGTCGAAAATCGGCGTCGCGTCGTTCCGTAACGGCCAGCATCGTGCGCGCTATCTCGCCTATGCCGGTGCGACGATCTTGCCTGTCGAAATCCACGAAACCGAAGCCGATTTGCTTGTCCGGTATTGCGGCGAATGATCGCGCAGTCCGTTCGGATTTCACCGGCCGCGATGCCGTAGCGGGCCGACCGCGGCTGCACGCGCGTGCGTGGCACGCCGACGCCGGCAACGCGTTCAAGCCTGGATCGCGTAAATCCGGTCGATCACTTCCGTCCGGCCGATGCGGCTCGTTTCGACACCGGCCAATTGCCAGCCGTTGTGTTCGTAGAACCCGATCGCACGCACGTTGCCCTCCAGCACCTGCAGATGGACCTTGTCCACGCCGATCGACCGCGCCCATGCGCGAACCGCTTCGATCATGCGCTTGCCCGTGCCGCCGCCATGATGCGACGGATGAACGTGCAGGCAGTCAAGCAACACACCCAGCGCCGGATCGACGGGGCGCTCGGCACTGACGAAGCCGACCGGCTCGCCATTCGATTCGGCGATCAGCACGAAGCCCCAGTCGCGCGCGTTGCGATCGAAATACTTGCGCCAACGAATCGCATGCTCGGTCGGCGCCTCGTCGGACAGATAGGTGGCCGGAAGGATGTGGCTATAAGCGGTTTGCCAGCTCAGCGTGTGCAGGCGAGCAATGTGGTTCGCGTCGTGCGCCGTCGCGGCGCGCAGTGTGGTCCGGGTGTCCGGCATCGGTAGCAACTCCTCGTGCTCGTTCTCTCGATCGGCATGTGTCGTCGCAAAATATACCGTGCTTTGCGGGAGGCATTTCGCAGGGGCTCATCGTCGGAAGGTCGGACGCGGCAAAAAAAATCCCGACACCTTCTCCGGTCGTCGGGATCGAACGGCCCTGCAAAGCATGAGGGCACGAGGAAGGTCATACATTACACGCGTGTAAGACTGTTGCGCTTTGTCGGTTTGCGCCAAGCCCCTGTTCGATTCCGCCAATCGGCGGGTTGCGAACGCCGTAAACGAAAAAAGCCTGCTCGCGTTTTGCGCGAGCAGGCAAGAAAACGGATCAGCATTCGAGGCACGAGGGCTGTCCAGGCAAGATAACGGCACGGCGCGCGGGAACCTTAGGCGGAAAGGAAGCGTCGCGGGCAAACTGATACGAACGTTGTCGTCGCAACGACACGGAAACGCGATATGCAGTACGCTCGCGGTCTCGCCGCCATGTCCGTCATCCACAACGGGGATGCCAGACAAGCGGTGCGATCGGTCGATACCACGCACGATCGCACGCCCGATTTCGATTCCTGCCCGCCTCGCGTCGCCCGACGGTCTGATATTCGGCATCGAAGTCATATCGACGAGGCAACTCGATTCCGTCTGCGCGAACCCGAACGTTCATCATCCACGTGCCGCCGGGGAGCCGGCTGCACGAACGCGACGATGATTTCGTAACCGTCGAATTCATCGCTCCGGCATTCGATTGTCTTGCGTATAGGGTGTCCGCTTTCATGCGCTTGATGCTGCTGTCGCGCAGTGCGCTTTAGCGCTATCGGTCTTTTGAAGCGCGAGGCCGAGATGGTATCGCGGCGATTCATTGAATACGGTGCGCCACTTCGTTAAAGACGCCGTGACCAAAACACACCGTGGCTGTATCCGAACGCCAGAAAGCAAAAAGCCCGGTTCAATGAACCGGGCTTTTTGCTTGAATTCGTTGGGGTGGCTGATGGGACTCGAACCCACGACGACAGGAATCACAATCCTGGACTCTACCAACTGAGCTACAGCCACCACTGATACTGCTTGCTTCGTTTCGCTGTTTTGTTTCAGCAGCGAAGAACAAGATTATACGAACACTTTTGAATCTTGCAAAGCCTTTTTTTCAAAAATTTCTTCGGCTTCGTTCAGATGCGCACGTGCCTCGTCGAACACGGCCAGATCGCCGCGCGCGAGCTTCTTGTTGTCCGACAGCACACGACGCCAGCCACGCGCGCCCGGCATGCCACGATACAGTCCGAGTGCGTGCCGCACGATCGCGCCGAGGTAGGTGCCGCGCTTCAGCTCGGCCGCGCAATACGCGATCAGTTGCGCCTCGGCCTCTTCGCGCGTCGGCACCGCTGCGCTCGATCCGTAAAAGCGCGCATCGACCTCCGCCAGCACGTACGGGTTGTGATAGGCCTCGCGGCCGAGCATCACGCCATCGACGTGCTCGAGATGCTGCTCGACTTCATCGAGCGTCGTGATGCCGCCGTTGATCACGATCTCCAGCGACGGAAAATCGCGCTTCAACCGATACGCATAGTCGTACTTGAGCGGCGGGATCTCACGATTCTCCTTCGGCGACAACCCCTTCAGGATCGCGTTGCGGGCATGCACGACGAACGTCTCGCAACCGGCCTCGGCCACCGTGCCGACGAAGTCGCGCACGAACGCGTAGTCCTCGACCGCATCGACACCGATCCGGTGCTTGACCGTCACCGGCACCGACACCGCATCGCGCATCGCCTTCACGCAATCGGCGACGAGTTGCGGCTCGTTCATCAGGCATGCGCCGAACGCGCCGCGCTGCACGCGCTCGGACGGACACCCGCAATTCAGGTTGATTTCGTCGTAGCCCCATTGCTCGCCGAGCTTCGCCGCACGCGCGAGATCGTCCCGCTCGCTGCCGCCCAGTTGCAGCGCGATCGGCGATTCGCTCGGCGTGAACGCAAGATGCCGCTGGGCGTCGCCGAACAGCAGCGCGCCCGTCGTGATCATCTCCGTATACAGCCACGTGTTGCGCGTCAGCGTGCGGTGAAACGACCGGCAATGACGGTCGGTCCAGTCGAGCATCGGCGCGACGGATACACGGCGGGGAGGAAGCGAGGACGGAACGGACATGGAATCGGGTACAGGCCAGACGGCGCGGAAACAACCGAATATTTTACCGCAATCCTGGCCGCCCCCGCCCGACGCGTGCGCTAGCCGTCGCCCAGCTCCGCATCGACCGCCCGGCGTGCCTCGTCGAGCACGCGCTCGATCACGCGCCGCTCGGTCAGCAGCATCCCGTCGACCTTGACCGGCCGCCAGTCGATCCGCACGACCTCGCCCTGCAGCACGCGATAGTGCGCATGCTCGCCGTCCCAGACCTGCTCGGTCTTCACCTCGATCTCGAAACCGCGGTACGGCTCGCTGAAATCGCCGAGGTCGCTGCCTCTCGGTTCCATCGCACGCTCCGTGACGACGCCGCGCCAGGCCGCCCGAGCGGCCGGCGCCGCGCGCTCAATCGTATTCGTCGGACAAGAAAGACCGGCCATCGGCCGTCAGATCGACCCGGTCGGCCGCCGCCAGATAGATCAGCCCGTCATTCAGCAACGCATGGACGACGTCGTCGAACACGGGGGGAACCGGCCGGCTGTCGCCGAACTGGTCGATCCATTTCAGCGCCTCGATGGCTTCGGGGGAAAGGATGGGGGTCATGCGTTCGCCTCCGGCATCGGTGTCGTTCCATCCTAGCACTTCGTCCGGGAGTCGAATACCGAGGCAAACGCGCGGCGCGGATGCACATGCGGCGCCACCGGGCACGCGCCCACCCGGCGGCGGCGCACCGATGCGCGACGCACGCGCTCAGAGGCGCGCGATCGATACTTCCGTCGACTTCACGAGCGCGACGACTTCGGCGCCGACCTTCAGTTCGAGTTCGTCCACCGAACGGGTGGTGATCACCGACGTGACGATGCCGAACGGCGTCTCGACGTCGACTTCGGAAACCACGGACCCGCGAATGATCTCCTTGACCTTGCCCTTGAACTGGTTCCGTACGTTGATTGCAGTGATGCTCATCGGGATGATCGCTCCGAAGAAAAAAGTCTCAGAACGGGCGGCCGGAGCCGCCCGGAATTAAACGGCCCAGCGGATCTGCCCGACCGGTCGAACCTCGTCTGCTGCTTGTTCCGCGTGTTGATCGGCCGTGCCGGGGCCGCCGGCGAGCACGCGTTTCAGCACGCGATCCTCCAGTGCCGCGAATGCGGCCGACGCACGGGCACGCGGCCGCTCGAGCGGCACCGACTGGTCGAGCGCCACGCGCCCCTGCTCGATCAGCAGGATGCGGTCGCCGAGCGCAACGGCCTCCTGCACGTCGTGCGTGACGAGCAGCGCGGTGAACCGGTGCTCGCGCCACAGGCGCTCGATCAGCGCATGCATTTCGATGCGGGTAAGCGCATCGAGTGCGCCGAGCGGCTCGTCGAGCAACAGCAGTTGCGGCCGGTGCACGAGCGCGCGGGCCAGTGCGACGCGCTGCCGCTGCCCCCCCGACAATTGCGCGGGCCAGTCGTTCGCGCGTTCCAGCAGCCCGACTTCGTCGAGCACCGCGCGGGCCTGGTCGCGCGCACCGCGGCCGAGGCCCAGCATCACGTTCTGCAGCACGGTCTTCCACGGCAGCAGGCGCGCATCCTGATACATGATCCGCGTATCGAGCACGCCGCCGCCCTCGCCGCGCGTCACGAGCGCGCCGCTGCTCGGCTGCTCGAGCCCGGCGACGAGACGCAGCAGCGTCGATTTCCCGCAGCCGCTGCGGCCGACGATCGCGACGAAGCTGCCGCGCGCGATGCCGAGCTCGACGTTGTCGAGTACCGCGCGGGCGCCGAAGCGCTTGCTGACACCCGACAGGGTGACCGCATCGTCGGGAGCCGGGCCGCCCGCGCGCCGCCGTGCGAGCGGCACGACCGATGCGCCGCCGTCGCGTTCGAGGATCGCCGCATCGCGTGCATCGCCGTCCGCGACGCGGGCCTGCGCCAGCTCGGCCTCGAGGTCTGCGCCGGCGAGCGGGCCGTAGGCGGCCGCCGAAGTCGTCGCATTCATGCCTTTGCTCCTGATTGATAAGCGGGGTGCCAGCGCAGCGTCACGCGTTCGAGCCATTTCGCCAGCACGTCGGCCAGTTTGCCGAGCACCGCGTACAGCAGGATGCCGACCACCACCACGTCGGTTTGCAGGAATTCACGTGCGTTCATCGTCATGTAGCCGATGCCCGACTGCGCGGAGATCGTCTCCGCGACGATCAGCATCACCCACATCAGCCCGAGCGCGAAACGCACGCCGACGAGGATCGACGGCAACGCGCCGGGCAGGATCACGTCGCGGTACAGCGCGAAGCCGCGCACGCCGTAGCTCTTCGCCATCTCGATCAGGTTCGCGTCGACCGAACGGATCCCGTGATAGGTATTGATGTAGACGGGGAAGAACACGCCGAGCGCGACGAGGAACAGCTTCGCCTTCTCGTCGATGCCGAACCACAGGATCACGAGCGGGATCATCGCGAGCGCCGGGATGTTGCGGATCATCTGGATCGTCGAGTCGAGCGCGACCTCGGCGGCTTTCGACAGCCCGGTCGCCAGCCCCAGCGCGAGGCCGACGCCGCCGCCGATCGCGAAGCCGAACAGCGCACGCCACGTGCTCACTTTCACGTTCGCCCACATTTCGCCCGACGTCACGAGCGACCACGCCGCGCGCACGACCGCCACCGGCTCGGGCAGCACGCGGGTCGACAGCCAGCCGGTGCGCGCACCGACTTCCCACGCCACCAGCAACGCGAGCGGCACGAGCCACGGCGCGACGCCGCGCCATGCGCGGGCGGCCACGGCGACACCCGTCGTCGACGTTTTCGTTGTCATCGCAAGCCTCCGTTCGCTCAGCTCTGGCTCGTCTTCGGCAGATAGTTGTTGCCGACGATCTCGCCGAACGGCCCCGACAGCGGGCCGGCCGCCTTCTCGACGCCCTTGCCCTTGATCAGCGGGAACACGAGCTCTGCGAAGCGATACGACTCCTCGAGGTGCGGATAGCCGGACAGGATGAACGTCTCGATGCCGAGATCCGCGTATTCGCGCATGCGTTCCGCGACCTGCTCGGGATTGCCGACGAGCGCCGTGCCGGCGCCGCCGCGCACGAGCCCCACACCGGCCCACAGGTTCGGATAGACCTCGAGCGTCTCGCGACCGCCGCGCTTGCCGCCGTGCAGCGCGGCCATCCGGCGCTGGCCTTCCGAATCCATGTTCGCGAACGCCTTCTGCGCACGCGCGATCGTGTCGTCGTCGAGCCGGCTGATCAGCCGCTCGGCGTCACGCCACGCTTCGTCCTCGGTCTCGCGCACGATCACGTGCAGGCGGATGCCGAACTTGATCTTGCGGCCGCGCGCGTCGGCACGGGCGCGGATGTCGGCGATCTTCTTCGCGACGGCCTCGGGCGGCTCGCCCCAGGTCAGGTAGGTATCGATGTGATCGGCGGCAATCGCGTGAGCGGCCGGCGACGAGCCGCCGAACCACAGCGGCGGATGCGGGTGCTGCACGGGCGGATACAGCGCCTTGCCGCCTTTCGACTGCAGGTGCTTGCCGATGTAGTCGAATCCGTCGTTGTCGTGCGACGCGGTCAGCAGCCCGCGCCAGATGTTCAGGAAATCGTCGGTGATCTCGTAGCGCGTGTCGTGATCGGCGAAGAGACCGTCGCCTCCGAGCTCGGCCGCATCGCCGCCCGTGACGACGTTGATCAGCAGGCGGCCGCCCGACAGGCGGTCGAACGTCGCGGCCATCCGCGCGGCCAACCCCGGCGAAGCGATGCCCGGGCGCACGGCGACCAGGAACTTCAGGCGCTGCGTTGCCGGAATGAGGCTCGACGCGACGACCCACGCATCCTCGCAGGAACGACCGGTCGGCAGCAGCACGCCGTCGTAGCCGAGCGTGTCCGCCGCCACGGCGACCTGCTTGAAGTAATCGTAGTCCGCGGCACGTGCGCCTTCGGCCGTGCCGAGATAGCGGCTGTCGCCGTGCGTGGGAATAAACCAGAACACATTCATCTGCTGCTCCTGCTTGACTGTCACTGCCGAAATTTGAAAAAACGTCGTCCTGCTCGCGTCGTGGATGAGCGACGCATGCATGGTGCGCATTCGAATCGGGATGGCTCGCCGGTCAGGCCGTGCAGCGGACGAGGACGCGATCGCACGGCTGTTTCCGGGAAATCAGTCTAGGGATCGGTACAGGGCTTTGGAACGATTTTTTTGAGCTTAGGTTTTCCGCTTTCGTGATTAGCACGACGCTGGAGCGAATATCGCCGCGGCGGGGCCCTATAATGACGCACCTATCCGAATAACTCCGCGCGTCCGGCCCCCGCCGTGCGCGCCCGCGGTGCGCTCATCGATGCAGAAAGTCATCCTGCCCTTCCTGTCCGGCTTCCTGGCCGCTCTGTTCTTCCGCGAGGCCACCCTCGCCCTCCTTCACACGGCCGACCTGATCGCCGCGACCGGCTTCTCGACACAACCGTTCGCGCCGCTCGGCATTCCTGAATTTGTCGCGAATGCGCTGATCAGCGCGTGCTGTGCGATTCCGATGGCGTGGTTGTTGCGCGTCTCGCCGGAACGCGAAGCATCGTGGGTCGGCGCGCTCGTGTTCGGCGGTATCGTGCTGACGGCCGCCCGCGTGTTCGCGATCGATCCGCTGCGCGGTATCTGGCCGTCGGGCAACATGTTGCCCGTGCTCGCGGCCGGCTTCGCGGCGAACGCGGTGTGGGGCTTCGGCGCGCTCGTGTTCATGCGCGCGTTCATGTCGGACGACGCGGGCGACGAATAACGCCGGCGCGAACGACACGCCCGTCTGGCCCGGACCGGCTGACGTCCATGAAAAAGGCCGCGCGCACATGCACGCGGCCTTTCCGTTTCTGCGTCGCGCGTCGATCGGCCGCACGCGCCGGCCCCATCGACGTCAGTCTTTCAGCTTGCGCAGCGGATGCGTGTCGGCCGTCCACGGGCTGTCGAACATCGCGAGCACGTCGGCACGGTCGACGTCGGCGGCCGACTTGAAACGCCACACGGGCTCGTGATCCTTGTCGACGATCAGCGCACGCACGCCTTCGATCACGTCGCCGCGCGCGAAGGTCGAGCGCGTGAGATCGAGATCGCGCCGCAGGCAATCGGCCATCGTCGCGCCGCGCGCGCGTTCGACGACTTCGAGCGACACGGCCATCGACAGCGGCGACAGCTGCTCGCGCATCGCGTGGGTCGCCTTCTCGACCCACCCGTCGACCGCCGCGCAATCCTGCTCGGCGTCGAGCGACGCAAGGATCGCGTCGAGATCGGGCTGCGCGAAATGCCGGTCGATCCCGGCACGCGCGTCGGCGAGCGCCGACGTGTCCGGCGTCGGCACGACCTTGTGCGCGGCGGCGGCATCGGTCACGCAGGCGACGGCCTGCGCACCGCTGTCGAGACGCACGCTGCGCAGCGTGTCGAGCAGCGCCGGCAGCGCGGCATCGGGCAGATAGACGTCGGCGAGTTGCGCGTACAGCGCGCCGGCCGCGTCGAGCGTCGCGCCCGTCACCGCGAGATAACGGCCGATCGCGCCGGGCGTACGCGCGAGGAACCAGCTCATTCCGACGTCCGGGAACAGGCCGATGCGCGTTTCGGGCATCGCCATTTTCGTCGAGTCGGTCACGACGCGCAGGCCGCCCGTATGCCGCGCCGCCTGCGAAATTCCCATGCCGCCGCCCATCACGACGCCGTGCATCAACGCGATGTACGGCTTCGGATACGTGAAGATCGCATGATTGAGCGTGTATTCCTCGATGAAGAACGTGTCGACCGCATCGCGGTCGCCGCGCTGCCACGCGTCGTGGAAGAAGCGCACGTCGCCGCCCGCGCAGAATGCGCGCGGATGCGGGCTGTGCACGACGACCGCGACGACGTCGGGATCGTCGCGCCACGTGTCGAGCGCCTGCTGCATCAGCCGGATCATGCCGACCGACAGCGCGTTCAACGCCTTCGGCCGGTTCAGTTCGAGAAAGCCGATGCGGTTCGCGACATACGCACGCACGTCGGGCTGGGCGGATTCGGCGGAAACGGCGGCGGAAGTGGAATCGGTCATGAAGGTCATCCGGCAAACGGCAGGCGCACGCTCAGTGCGCCTGCATCTTCGAAAACAGGTTCAGCACCACGACGCCCGAGATGATCAGCCCGAGGCCGATCACCGCCGGCACGTCCGGCACCTGGCGATAGAGCAGCATCGCGACGAGCGTGATCAGCACGATGCCGGCACCCGACCAGACTGCATAGATGATGCCGACGGGCATCGTGCGCAACGTGAGCGACAGGCAGTAGAACGCGACGCCGTAACCGGCGACGACGAGCACCGACGGCCACAAGCGCGTGAAACCGTCCGCCGCGCGCAGCGCGGACGTGCCGATCACTTCCGCGACGATCGCGATCGCGAGCCATGCGTAACCGGGCAGTTGCATCGCTCAGCTCCTTGCGAGGGCCAGTACCGCATAGTCGTGACCGAGCTCGGCGCACAGCGCCTCGACGACGAACTCGTGGTCCGCGCGCTGCGGCAGCCCGGACGCCGTGATCGAGCCGATCACGCCGGCGCCGGCGACAGTCAGCGGAAACGAACCGCCGTGCGACGCGTACTCCGCGACCGGCAACCCGTGCTTGTCCGCGAGCGTCGCGCCGGCCTGCTGCATGCGCAGGCCGATCGCGTACGAGCTGCGGCGAAAATGCGCGACGACGTTGCGCTTGCGGCGCACCCAGTCGGCATTGTCGGGCGTCGCGCCGGCGAGCGCCGCGTAAAACAGCGGCTGGCCGAACGTGACGATGTCGATCGCGATCGCATGACCGCGCGACGTCGCGAGCGCATGCATGCGGTTGCCGAGCGCCCATGCGCGGGCCGGGTCGAAATGGGGAAACACGAGCGCCTGTTCCTGCGCGCCGATCGATTGCAGATCGTGAGCGATGTCCATGAATCCGTCGATGCAGTAGTGAGAGTCGCAACGGCGCCGAGGCGATCGCGCAGGGCCGCTGCCGGGATGACGATACAAACCGCTCGATTCTAGCGCACGTGCTTCCCCGTACCGGCCCCGCCGGGGCCCACCATCCGGCCATCAGAAAATACTTGCACGCATTCTGGATAGCCCATATAATCTATTTCTTCGACGGACGCGGGGTGGAGCAGTCTGGCAGCTCGTCGGGCTCATAACCCGAAGGTCGTAGGTTCAAATCCTACCCCCGCAACCAACCGTCCAGAATTTCGCAAAAAGCCCGGCTTCGCGCCGGGCTTTTTGTTTTTGCGCGTCCGGGCGTCGCGCACGCGAGCGCCGTTTCGCGCGACACGCCGCGGCATGCGCGGGCGTTCGAGAATGCCGCGGCCCGGTGATACACTCGCATCAACTCGTCCCTTCCACTCGACATGAAATTCTGCTCCGTCTGCGGTCACGAAGTCCTTGCGCGCATTCCTCCGGGCGACAACCGCGAGCGCTTCGTCTGCGATCACTGCGGCACGATCCACTATCAGAATCCGCGCAACGTCGTCGGCACGGTCCCGGTCTGGGGCGACCAGATCCTGCTGTGCCGCCGCGCGATCGAACCGCGCTACGGATTCTGGACGCTGCCGGCGGGTTTCATGGAAATGGGCGAAACGACCGCGGAGGCCGCCGCGCGCGAAACGCTCGAGGAAGCCGGCGCGCGCGTCGAGGTGCAGAACCTGTTCACGCTGCTCAACGTGCCGCACGTGCACCAGGTCCACCTGTTCTACCTTGCGCGGCTCACCGATCCGGGTTTCGAAGCCGGCGAGGAAAGCCTCGAAGTCAAACTGTTCGACGAAGCCGACATCCCGTGGGACGAGATCGCGTTCCCGACCGTCAGCCAGACGCTGCGCTTCTTCTTCGCCGATCGCGCCGCCGGCGATTACGGCGTGCACACCGGCGATATCTTCCGCTCGCTGCGCAACGGCTGAGCCCCGCACCCATGGTTCCCTGGCTCGGTCCGGACGATCCGTTTCCGTCCATCGAACGCGCGCTCGGCCCCGCGACCGGCGCCCCCGGGCTGCTCGCCGCGAGCGCCGACCTGCTGCCGTCGCGCCTCATCGACGCCTACCTGCGCGGCATCTTCCCGTGGTATTCGGACGGCCAGCCGGTGCTGTGGTGGAGCCCGGACCCGCGCATGATCCTCGTGCCGGCCGAATTCAAGGTCGCGCCGTCGCTGCGCAAGACGCTCAAGCGCGTGCTGCGCGAGCCGGAATGGGAGGTGCGCGTCGATCACGACTTTCCCGGCGTGATGCGCGCGTGCGCGCAGGCGCCGCGCCGCGGGCAGCGCGGCACCTGGATCACCGCCGAGATCATCGACGCCTATACGTCGCTCTACCGCACCGGCAACGCGCACAGCATCGAGACGTGGCACGGCGGGCGCCGCGTCGGCGGCCTCTACGGCGTCTCGTTCGGCCGGATGTTTTTCGGCGAGTCGATGTATGCGGACGTGACCGATGCGTCGAAAATCGCGCTGGCCGCGCTCGTCGCGCACCTTCGCGAGCACGGGCTGGAAATGATAGACTGCCAGCAGAATACGTCGCATCTAGCGTCGCTCGGCGGCCGCGAGATCGCACGCAAGGCCTTTGTCGCTCACGTGCGCCGCGCGGTAGCCGAACCGCCGATTCCGTGGCAGTTCGACAAGCGCGTGCTCGCCGCGCTGACGAGCCCCGCCGAAACGGCGGCGCCCTCCGGGACCGAGCGCTAGCGCGGCACTCCTTCCCTGCATCGAGAGCTGCCCATGACTCACCCGACTGAGCTGCCGCTTTCACCGCTTTCGGCGCTGCAATTCTATGCAACGGCGCCCTATCCGTGCAGCTATCTGGACGGCCGCATCGCACGCTCGCAAGTCGCGACGCCGAGCCACCTGATCAATTCCGACATCTACACCGAACTCGTGAAGGCCGGCTTCCGCCGCTCGGGCGTCTTCACGTACCGCCCGTACTGCGACGGCTGCCGCGCATGCGTGCCGGTGCGCGTGCCGGCCGGCAAGTTCGTGCCGACGCGCACGCAGCGCAGGATGTGGAAGCGGCACCGCGCGCTGGTCGCGACGGTCTCGCCGCTGCACTACGACGAAGAGCATTACGCGCTCTACATGCGCTACCAGTCCGCGCGCCACGCGGGCGGCGGCATGGATCGCGACAGCCGCGACCAGTACGAACAGTTCCTGCTGCAAAGCCGGATCAATTCGCGCCTCGTCGAATTCCGCGACCTCGACGCACCAGGCGGCGAACCCGGCAAGCTGCGGATGGTCAGCATGATCGACATCCTCGGCGACGGGCTGTCGTCGGTGTACACGTTCTTCGAGCCCGACGAGCGGCACACGAGCTACGGCACCTACAACATCCTGTGGCAGATCGAACAGGCGAAGAGCCTCGGGCTGCCCTACGTGTACCTCGGCTACTGGATCCGCGAGAGTCCGAAGATGGCCTACAAGGCGAACTTCCATCCGCTCGAAGGCCTGATCGACGGGCGCTGGAAGGCGCTCGACCCCGAACGGGTCGACCTGCCGCCCGTCGACGCGGCGCTCGCGCGCGCGCCATTGCCGGGCGGACATTCGGGCACGGGCTGACGCGCGTCGCGGCGGCTACGGAGCGAAGCACGCCCGTGCCGTGCAACTCCCGGTAAAATAGCGGGTTGTCATTCATTTCGGCTGCCCGCCCCATTCCCGTGTTCAGTTCCCTCTACCCGCTGGCCCGCGCATCCCTGTTCAAAATGGATGCGGAAGACGCTCACCACCTTACGCTGCGCGCGCTCGGCGCGGCCGGCCGCACGGGCCTCGCCTGCGCGCTATCGGCCCGCGTGCCCGACGCGCCCCGCACCGTGATGGGGCTCACGTTCCGCAATCCGGTCGGCCTCGCGGCCGGCCTCGACAAGGATGGCGCGGCCATCGACGGCCTCGCGGCGCTCGGTTTCGGCTTCATCGAGGTCGGCACGGTCACGCCGCGCCCGCAGCCCGGCAATCCGCGCCCGCGGATGTTCCGGCTGCCGCAGGCCGAAGCGCTGATCAACCGGATGGGCTTCAACAACCACGGCGTCGACCAGTTCGTGAAGAACGTCCAGGCCGCCCGCTACCGCGGCATCCTCGGCCTGAACATCGGCAAGAACGCCGACACGCCGATCGAGCGCGCGGCCGAGGATTATCTGTACTGCCTCGAGCGCGTGTACCCGTTCGCGAGCTACGTGACGATCAACATCTCGTCGCCGAACACCAAGAACCTGCGCCAGTTGCAGGGCGCGGGCGAACTCGACGCGCTGCTCGCCGCGCTGAAGGACAAGCAGCAGCGCCTCGCCGACCTGCACGGCAAGCTCGTGCCGCTCGCGCTGAAGATCGCGCCCGACCTCGACGACGAACAGGTCAAGGAAATCGGCGACACGCTGCTGCGCCACAAGATCGAAGCGGTCATCGCCACCAATACGACGCTGTCGCGCGCGGCCGTCCAGGGCCTGCCGCACGCGGACGAAGCCGGCGGCCTGTCGGGCCGCCCGGTGTTCGATGCGTCGAACGAAGTGATCCGCAAGCTGCACGCGGAAGTCGGCAACGACGTGCCGATCATCGGCGTCGGCGGCATTTTTTCGGGCGAGGACGCGCGTGCGAAGCTGGCGGCCGGCGCGGCGCTCGTCCAGCTCTATACCGGCTTCATCTATCGCGGCCCGGCACTCGTGTCGGAGTGCGTGAAGGCAATTGCCCGCGAACGCAGCGCGTAATATAGTCATAAGCAAACAATATTTAGATATCGATAGCATTTTCGCTATCATCGACCTCGTTATCCGAATCATTGACCCGGACAGGGCAAGGACACTCACGATGAAATTTTCGCTGCTGAAGAAGCTGCTGGTTGCCGGCGTGATCGGCACGTCGTTCGCTGCGACAACCGCGCATGCGGCCGACCTCCTCGATCAGGTCAAGCAACGCGGCACGCTGCGGGTCGGTCTCGAAGGCACGTTCCCGCCGTTCAACTCGAAGAGCCCGCAAGGCGAGCTCGTCGGCTTCGACGTCGACATCGCGAAGGCCGTCGCGGCGAAGCTCGGCGTGAAGGCCGAATTCGTGACGACCGAATGGAGCGGCATCATCGCCGGCCTGCAGGCCGGCAAGTTCGACGTGATCGCCAACCAGGTCGGCATCACCGACAAGCGCAAGGAAACGCTCGACTTCTCGCCGGCGTACACGTACTCGTCCGCGCAGCTGATCCAGCGCAAGGACGACACGCGCCAGTTCAAGTCGCTGGAAGACCTGAAGGGCAAGAAGCTCGGCGTCGCGCTCGGCACGAACTACATGGACATGGCGAAATCGGTGCCGGGCATCGACGTGAAGACGTACCCGGGCGCGCCCGAGTACCTGCGCGATCTCGCGGCCGGCCGCCTCGACGCGGCGCTCAACGACCGCCTGATGCTCGCGTACCTGACGAAGAATTCCGATCTGCCGTTGCGCCCGGGCGCGAACGTCGGCTCGGCGAACCCGTCGGGCATCCCGTTCAAGAAGGGCAACCCGAAGTTCCAGAAGGCGATCGACGACGCGATGGCGCAACTCGAGGCCGACGGCACGTTCACGAAGATCTCCGACAAGTGGTTCGGCATCGACGTGACGAAACCGATCAAGTAAGCACGCCTGCATTTTCCCGCCCGACGGCGGGCCGGAAAGGGCGGCATCCGCAACGATGCCGCCCTTTGTTTTATCGGTCCGGTTTATGATTGCGCTTTCGCGCACGCATTCGCTTCGTATTCCATGTCGACAACGTCCCTGCTCGTCCAATCGCTGCCGGTGCTCGCCCAGGGTGCCGTACTGACCGTCAAGTTCGCCGTGCTGTCGATGGTGTTCGGCCTGCTTGGCGCCGTCGTGCTCGCGATGATGGGCATCCGGCAAAGCGAAGCGCTCGACGGCTTCGAGCGCATCTGGGTCAACGCGCTCGCGTGGCTGGCGCGCGCGTACGTGAGCCTGATGCGCGGCACGCCGCTGCTCGTGCAGATCTTCGTCATCTATTACGGGCTGCCGAGCCTCGGCATCTCGCTCGACCCGACGCCGGCCGGCGTGATCGCGCTGTCCGCGAACGTCGCGGCCTACATGTCGGAAAGCATGCGCGGCGCGATCAACGGGATCGCGCGCGGCCAGTGGCTCGCCGCGTACAGCCTCGGGCTGTCGTGGGGGCAGACGCTGCGCTACGTGATCGGCCCGCAGGCGCTGCGCATCGCGGTGCCGAGCCTGTCGAACAGCTTGATCAGCCTGATCAAGGACACGTCGCTCGTGTCGGTGATCACCGTGACCGAACTGCTGCGCAGCGCGCAGGAAGTGATCGCGGCGACCTATCAGCCGCTGCCGCTCTATCTCGCCGCCGCGGCCGTGTACTGGATCCTGTGCCAGATTCTCGAATGGGTACAGCGCTGGTACGAAAAGCGCCTGTCGCTGCCGTCGCGGCACTGAGCCGCGCAATTGCACCGGGCCGCGCTCGCGGGCCCGGCACCCGCCTTGCCGCTTACTCGCCCGAATAACGCACGCCGAGCACGGCGCGCGCCGCGTCGGTCATCGCGATCATCTGCCGCGAATGGTCGTGCGTCATGATCGGGCTTTCGATCTCGCCCGCGCGCAGCAGGTCGCAGAAATGCGCGGTTTCGTAGTTCAGCCCGCCGCCGTCGACCGGCGCGTCGAGCTCGACGGTGCGCCCGTCCGCGTAGCGGATCGTCGCCCGCGCGGGGTTCCACCACTTCTCGTGAATCGTCACGTGGCCGCCCGCCGCGGCGATCAGCGCATCGCCGCGCCCCATCACGTCGAGGCCGCAAAAGAGCTGCGCGATCCCGCCGTTCGCATGCACGCTGTTCAGGCTCGCGAACAGGTCGACACCCGTCGCGCCGACGCGGCCGAGCGTCTGCACGTCGCGCGCCGCGCCGAGCCAGTCGATGGCAAGGAACGCCTCGTAGATGCCGATATCGAGCAGCGCGCCGCCCGCGCGATCGAGCCGATAGACGGAATGGTCCGCCGGCACCGACGACGATGCGCAGCCGGCCCGCACGAGCCGGATCTCGCCGATCGGATCGTCGCGCAGATGCGCGCGCAACTGACGGTACAGCGGGAAGAACGGCGGCTTCATCGCCTCCATGAAGAGCCGCCCGGCATCGCGCGCCGCGTGCAGCACCGTGTCGAGCTGCACGGCGTTCAGCGCCGCGGGCTTCTCGCACAGCACGGCCTTGCCGGCGGCCAATGCGGCCAGCGTGTACTGCGCGTGACTGTCATGGAGCGTCGCGATGTAGACCGCGTCGATATCGCTCGCGAGGAGCGCGTCGAGGCACGCGGCAGGCGTGCCGCCGTATGTCTCGCAGAAGGCGGCCGCTGCGTCGGCGCGGCGGGCCCAGACGCCGGCGAGCGTGGCGCCCGGCACGTGCGCGAGGCTTTGCGCGAAGCGGCGCGCAATGCTGCCCGCACCGACGATGCCGAAGCGCACCGGGCGATGGTCGTTGTCGTTCATCCTGATCTTCCGTGTCGGTCGTATGACGGTTGCCGGCACGCTGCCGGCCGGCCGTCATGATAAACGGCCCGGCACACGGATGAGCGATACGCGCGGCGTCAGGCCCGCACCGGCACGTCGACCGAGAAATCGCGCGAAATCTCGTCCGCGCTGAAATCGATCAGCGCGAGCGAGGCCGCTTCGGCTTCGCGCGGGTCGCGCCGTTCGATCGCATCGACGACGCGCGCATGCGCCTTCACCGCGATGTCGTGCGCGCCTTCCTTCTGCACGACGCGCGGATTCACGAGACGCACTGCCCCGCGCACGATCGCCGCCATCTGCTGGAAGAACTGGTTGCCGCTCGCCTGGACGATCCGCGTATGCAGCAACTCGTCCGCCGTGTCGTAGCCGGGGTCGCCCGGCTGCAGCACCTTGAACGCATCGAACGCTTCGCGAATGCCCGCGATGTCGGCCGCCGTCGCGCGCACCGCCGCCTGCGCGGTCGCGCGCGGTTCGATCAGCATGCGGAATTCGATGACGTCGCGCATGAACTGCGGATCGGGCTTCGCCCGAAATCGCCAGCTCACGACGTCTTCGTCGATCATCCGCCAGTCGCGCATCGGCCGCACGCGCGTACCGACTTTCGGACGCACGTCGAGCATGTCGCGCGCAAGCAACATCGACAACGCTTCCCGCATCACCGTGCGGCTCACGTCGAACTCTTTCGACAGCACGTCCTGTGGCGGCAAGATGCCGCCGTACTTGTCTTCGACGATACCCGCGACAAGCCCATCCATCACTTTGGCGACCAGTGACCGGTCTTTGCCCTGCTCCATGACACCTCCCCGTGCGTCGATTTGCGAACACCTGCTCCGCAGTTCCGCCGGCCCTGGTTACTACTGTTCTTATGATCTATAAGTTGATGAGTTCGACGATATTTCGCTATCTGGTAAACACCTGACAGGGTTATCCCTCTTTTGAACGAGGTGATTTATACGGCTAAAAAAAAGGCCCGGGAAGCGCGCCGCGCCTGCCGGACCCCGGTTTCCACAAGATTTATATATCCAATCCATGACGGCAGACAGCGCGCCGTTACGGACTGCTTCTCATTCAGATTCAGCCAGCCGGATAAACGATCGTTTCAACGCCGTTTTCCGTGCCGAGCAAGCACAGATTCGCGCCGCGCTCGGCGAACAGGCCGACCGTCACGACGCCCGGCCAGGCGTTCACCTGCGCTTCGAAACCGCGCGGATCGGCGATCTGCAGGCCCTTCACGTCGACGATCTCGTTACCGTTGTCCGTGATGTAGGGCGCGCCGTCCTTCGTCACGCGCAGCACGGGCACGCCGCCGAGCGCGGTCACGCGCCGGCCGATCGCCGTGCGTGCCATCGGCACGACCTCGATCGGCAGCGGGAATGCGCCGAGCACCGGCACGCGCTTGCTGGCGTCGGCGATACAGACGAACGTGTCGGCCACCGACGCGACGATCTTCTCGCGCGTCAGCGCGCCGCCGCCGCCCTTGATCATCGCGCCGCTCGCGTCGATCTCGTCGGCGCCGTCGACGTACACCTGAAGCGACTCGACCTCGTTCAGGTCGAACACCTTGATGCCGTGCGATTTCAGGCGTTCGGTCGTGGCGACCGAGCTGGACACGGCACCGCGATAGCGCGATTTGACGGCGGCGAGCGCGTCGATGAAGCAGTTGGCGGTCGAGCCGGTGCCGACACCGATCACCGCACCTTCGGGTACGTTCTGGATCACGTAATCGGCGGCGGCTTGGCCGACGAGGCGTTTGAGTTCGTCTTGAGTCATGGCGTGGTAATGCTGCGGGATTGCGGAAAACCGCCAGTTTACCGGAGTCGGCGCACGGTCCCGCGTTTTTCCGCGGGCGATGCGCCGCGTATTCAGCGCGTGTCGGCGGCCGGCGTGGGGGCCACTGCTTGCGTGCCGGGGAAGTACTTGTCGAGCAGCGCCTGCGCGATCGCGTCGCTTTCCGCGTCCGGATTGCCCGCGTAATCGGACGGCCGAAAATGCATCTGGAACGCCGCGAACACGCGCCGCGTGCGCGTGTCGAGCACGCCGTCGGTCGGCACGTCGTAGCCGTAGCGCGCGAGCTTGAGCTGCAGTTCGCGCACGTCGACCGGCGCGTGCGGATCGCGGCCGCCGAGCCGTGCGGCGACGGTCGCGCCGTCCGGCCATGCGCCGACGCCGGCTTGCGCGAGCGCATGCCACGGGAACAGCGGCCCGGGATCGATCTTGCGTTGCGGCGCGATGTCGCTGTGCCCGACCACACGCGTCGGCGCAATCCCGTAGCGCGCGACGATGTCCTTCGACAGGCGGATCAGCGCGTCGACCTGTTCGGGCGGATACGGCTGCCAGGTGCGCTGCTGCGGATCGAGCGGGCCGCGGTTCACGTTCTCGATGCCGATCGACACCGCGTTCAGCTCGGTCGTGCCCTGCCACTCGCTGATACCCGCGTGCCACGCGCGCCGCGCTTCCGGAACGAGCTGGTAGACGACGGGCATCCCACGCTCGGTGCGCGGCTGCGGCGGGATGACGTAATGCACGCTGACCGACTCGCCGGTCAGCGTGCGCAGCGATTTCGCCTCGTCGCTTTCGGTGTAATGCATCACGAGAAAGCGGATCCGCGCATCGGCGCCGCGCGCATGCAGGCTCGTGTCGGCGTAGTAGGCGCCGCGATCGACGAGCGTCGGCGACATACAGGCCGCCAGCAGGCCGAGCACGGCGCAGGAGACGCCGACACGGAACAGGGTCATCGGTCTCGGATTCCGGAGAGCTTGCATCGGCGCACGCGTCGTTCGGGTCATTCGATGCCCGCGCATCGCGCGCGGGACGGGCCGGCCCCCGGATCAGCCTCGGGGGGCAGCCTCGGGGTCAGCCCTTCACGCGCCGCTGGCGCACGGCCTCGTACAGGCACACGCCGCTCGCGACCGACACGTTCAGGCTTTCCACGCTGCCGGCCATCGGGATGCTCATCACTTCGTCGCAGGTGTCGCGCGTGAGCCGGCGCATGCCTTCGCCTTCCGCGCCCATCACGAGCGCGACCGGGCCGTCGAGCTTCGTTTCGTAGAGCGTCGCCGGCGCCTCGTCCGACGTGCCGATGATCCATACGCCGGCTTCCTTCAGCTCGCGCAGCGCGCGGGCAAGGTTCGTCACCGTGATGTACGGCACCGTATCGGCCGCGCCGCTCGCCACCTTGGCCGCGGTCGCGTTCAGGCCGACCGCCCGGTCGCGCGGCGCGATCACCGCGTGCGCGCCGGCCGAATCGGCGACCCGCAGGCACGCGCCGAGGTTGTGCGGATCGGTGACGCCGTCGAGCACGAGCAGCAGCGCGGGCCCGTTGATGCCGTCGAGCAGCTCGGACAGGTTCTGCGCGAGCGGCATGTCCTCGACGCGCGCGACGACGCCCTGGTGGCGCTCGGTATGCGCGAGGCCCCACAGGCGCGTTTCGTCGGCTGCGATCAGCCGCACGCCCGCTTCCTTCGCGGCGTGCAGGAACTCCTGCATGCGGCGGTCGCGGCGCGTCTGGTCGTACAGCACCTCCGCCACCGTCGACGCATCGTGCCGCATACGTGCGGTCACCGCATGAAAACCGTAAAGAACCTTCAGACGTGACATGACTGGAACAACCTTCGATCAAACGTGCGGCCGCGCGACGTGCGCAGCCGCGATCCATGGAAAAGGAAAGCGCCGCGTGGCCGGCCGATGACCGGTGACGCGGCGTCTCTCGATACTGCAGGGCATGCGCTTGCGCCGCCCCGAACGCTCAATACTTCTTGCGGGCGCGGGCCTTCTTCGCGGCCGGCTTCGCCGGCGCGCCGCCGCCACCGCCCTTCTTCTTCGCGGCGCCACGCGCGGCGCGCGCTTCCTTCACCGCGACGCTCGGCGCGCTCGCGGCCGTCTTGCGGCGCGGCGCGGTTTCCTCCGCCGGCGGCAGCGCACGCACGCGCGGGCCGCTGCCGTTGCGATCGACGCCGGCAACCGGCGCGGGCGACGGCCGCGGCGCCTTCACCGGCGTATCGCGCACGAGGCGGAAATCGATCTTGCGCGCATCGAGATCGACGCGGCTCACCTGCACGCGCACGCGATCCGACAGGCGATAGCGGATACCCGTGCGTTCGCCGCGCAGCTCGTTCTTGATCTCGTCGTACTGGAAGTAGTCCGAGCCGAGCTCCGTCACGTGCACGAGCCCTTCGATGAACAGCGTGTCGAGCTGCACGAAGATGCCGAACGACGTCACGCCGTTCACCATCCCGCCGTACTCCTCGCCGAGCTTGTCGCGCATGAAGTAGCACTTGAGCCACGCTTCGACGTCGCGCGACGCTTCGTCCGCGCGGCGTTCGTTCGCCGAGCAGTGCAGGCCGAGCTCTTCCCAGATCGCCGTGTTCGAACGCGAGCGGCCGCGCGCTTCGTCGTCGGCCTGCTGCATCGCGCGGGCGCGCGGCGACAGCGCGGTATTCAGCTCGAAACCTTCCGGCGCCTTCGGCGCGTACTTCTTGCCCGACAGGATCGCGTAGATCGCGCGGTGCGTGAGCAGGTCCGGATAACGGCGGATCGGGCTCGTGAAGTGCGCGTATGCCTCGTACGCGAGACCGAAGTGGCCGATGTTGTCCGGGCTGTAGACGGCCTGCTGCATCGAGCGCAGCAGCATCGGCTGCAGCATCTGCGCGTCCGGCCGGTCGCGGATCTGCGCCATCAGCGCCGCGTAGTCGCTCGCATGCGGCTTGTCGCCGCCGCCGAGCGACAGACCCATGCCGCGCAGGAACGCGCGCAGGTTCTCCAGCTTCTCCGGCGTCGGTCCCGCGTGCACGCGGTACAGGCCCGGATGCTTGTTGCGCTTCAGGAAATCGGCCGCGCAGACGTTCGCGGCCAGCATGCATTCCTCGATCAGCTTGTGCGCGTCGTTGCGCTGACGCGGCACGATCTGCTCGATCTTGCCCTGCGAGTTGCAGACGATATAGGTCTCGGTCGTGTCGAAGTCGATCGCACCGCGCTTTTGTCGCGCGGCGAACAGCGACTTGTAGACGCCGTACAGATCCTGCAGGTGCGGCAGCAGATCGGCGCGGCGCGCAGCCTCCGGCCCCTTCGTGTTCGACAGCACGGCCGCGACTTCGGTGTACGTCAGGCGCGCCGCCGAATGGATCACGGCCGGATAGAACTGGTATGCCTTGATCTCGCCGCGCGCGGTGATCACCATGTCGCACGCGAGCACGCAGCGATCGACCTGCGGATTCAGCGAACAGAGGCCGTTCGACAGCTTCTCCGGCAGCATCGGGATCACGCGGCGCGGGAAGTAGACCGACGTGCTGCGCTCGAGCGCGTCGGCATCGAGCCCGCTACCCGGCTGGACGTAGTGCGACACGTCGGCGATCGCGACGATCAGGCGGTAGCCGTCGCCGCGGCCGACCTTGACCGGCTCGCAGTAGACGGCGTCGTCGAAGTCGCGGGCGTCCTCGCCGTCGATCGTCACGAGCGGCACGTCGCGCAGGTCGACGCGAAAACGCAGGTCGGCCGGCCGCACCTTGTCGGGCAGCGCGGCGGCTTCGTCGAGCGCCGGCTGGCTGAATTCGTGCGGCACGCCGTACTTGCGCACCGCGATTTCGATTTCCATGCCCGGATCGTCGATATCGCCGAGCACTTCGACGACACGGCCGAGCGGCTGCGAATGGCGGCTCGGGAAATCGGTCAGCTCGACGACGACGACCTGCCCGACCTTCGCCTTCTTCACGTTCTGCGTGATCAGGATGTCGTGGCCGATGCGCTTGTCTTCCGGCGCGACGATCAGCGCGCCGTTCTCGTTCAGCAGGCGGCCGATCACGCGCTTGTTCGCGCGCTCGGTGACTTCGACGACATGCCCTTCCGGCCGGCCGCGGCGATCGTAGCCGACGATCCGCGCGAGCACGCGGTCGTTGTGCATCACCTTCTGCATTTCGCCGTTCGGCAAAAACAGGTCGTCCTGGCCGTCGTCGCGGATCACGAACCCGTAGCCGTCGCGATGCCCCTGCACACGCCCCGCGACGAAATTCGACGGATGGGTCAACTGGTAATGGCCGCGCTTGTCGAGGCGGATCTGGCCGTCGCGCTCCATCGCGGCGACACGCCGGAAGAACCCCTCGCGCTCCTGACGCTTGATCGACAGGGCTTCGGCGATGTCGTTGGCGGCCAGCGGCGCGTCGCTCGTACGCAGCACGCCGAGAATCTCTTCACGGCTCGGAATGGGGTACGGATATTTGCTCAAGGGTTTGTCGATGATTGTTCTCGTTGCGTTGACCGATGGTGCACGGCATCAACATAGAGGTGTCCGTCCGAGACAGTTCTATATTGACGGCGGCGGGTCATTCTATCACCCGCCCGTGCCGCCAAATGTCGGGAATGCCGCGGCCGCGCACGGCGGCGGCCGGTTTGCGATGCACCGCAAAAAGATGTTGACAGGAATAATTGGGGCGCTATAATTTCACTTCTTTGCAGCAAGCAGCTACTGCAAAACGTGCCCAGGTGGCGGAATTGGTAGACGCACTAGGTTCAGGTCCTAGCGGTGGCAACATCGTGGAGGTTCGAGTCCTCTCCTGGGCACCATCTGTTTTTTAAAAAGGTCGGCTTTCAGCCGGCCTTTTTTCGTTTCGAGCTCAAGAAACACCGCACGCGCACACCTTGTGCGAAGACTCGCGGGCCCCGCGCCTCCCGGCGCGCCCGGGTGCAGAAAACATTCTCGCGGGAAGGACGGCCCGATCGGGCGCCCTTCCCGCGCCTATCGCCCAGCCCGCAGGCGTTGCCTGGGTTCCCCGGCGCGACGTCTTCAACGGACTATCCGCGCCCCTGGAGCAGATCGGCCATATCGTCGGCATGCTCTTCCTCGACCGCGAGAATCTCCTCGAACAGCCGGCGCGTCGTGACATCCTTCTCGCCGAGGTAGCGGATGATCTCCCGATACGTATCGATGGCAATCCGCTCGGCGACCAGATTCTCGCCGATCATGCTGGTCAGGTCCGTGCCTTCCCGGTACTCCGAATGCGCACGCGTTTTCAGGCCGTCCGGCGCGAAATCGGGTTCGCCGCCGAGCTGCACGATGCGCTCGGCGATCCGGTCGGCGTGCTCCTGCTCTTCGGTCGCATGCTGCGCGAATTCCTGCGCCACGGCTTCCGAATTGATGCCCCTGGCCATGAAGTAATGCCGCTTGTAACGCAGCGTGCAGACGATCTCGGTCGCCAGCGCGTCATTGAGCAGCTTCAGCACCTTGGTGCGGTCCGCGCCGTACGTTTGCGTGACCGGGCCGTCCGACATGTGCTTGCGCGCGTCTTCGCGAATTTTCTTGAGGTCCAGTACGAACGGGTCGCTGGATTCAGGTACGGCGTCATGGGTTGCAGGTGATTTCGTCATCGATCTGCTCCTTTATCCGGTAAGAAAATCTGCTGCCCGATGTGGACAGCAAAATCGATACCTGCTCGGTACTGCTCGATCGTCCCGCAACGCATGGGCCCGCTCGCGGTACGGCGATTGCTGCCTTCCTGCCGAAGGCCGGCCCGTGAGGGGCCGGACCGCCAACCTCTAGACCTTCGCCATGGCTCAACTGAACGCGTCCGGAATGACGATCGCCAGAATGGCAGGCAAAGTCGTTGCGTGGCTCGTCGCAGTACTGATCATTCTGATCGCGGCGATCGCGCTGTTCGTCTTCACGTTCGACTGGAACCGGGCGCGGCCCATGGTCGACGACAAGGTGAGCGCCGCGATCGGTCGTGCGTTCACGATCAACGGCGACCTGACCGTGAGCTGGCATCGCGCCAGCGGCGAAACCGGCTGGCGCGCGTGGATTCTTTGGCCCACCTTTGCGGCGCGAAACATCACGATCGCGAACCCGGACTGGACGAAACAGCGGTACTTCGCCACGCTCGACGAAATCGACTTCCAGGTGAAGCTGCTTCCGCTGCTCACGCACGACATCGTCATTCCGACCATCAACCTGGTGCGTCCTTCCATCGACCTCGAACGCGTCGCCGATGGACGAAACAACTGGACCTTCAAGCTCAAGTCCTCCGCGCACCCGCTCGAGTGGAAGCTCGACCTGCACGACATTCGGCTCGACCAGGGCAACATCGCGCTGTCCGACCAGCCACAAGACGTGGCGATGCAGGCGACGGTCAATACGCTCGGTCATGCGATCCCGATCGGCGAAGTCCTGAAGCAACAGGAAAACAAGTCGCGCAGCGCATCGGCCGACGTGGTCGGCAAGCGCGGCGCGCGAAAACTGAGCACGCAGGCGCAAGCGGCGGCATCTGCGGCGTCGGCGGCATCTGCGGCGTCGGCGGCGTCGGCATCCGGCGTATCGGCAGCGCCGACCATGCTCGGAAGCCCCGCTTCGGCCGGCCAACAGCCTGCAAGCGGAACGCCTGCCGCCGTCACGCAACCGACGAGCGAGCCGCAATACGGCATCGGCTGGACAGCGACAGGCAGCTACAAGCATTCGGCGCTGTCGGGCAGCGGCAAGCTCGGCGGCGTGCTCGCGCTGCAGGACGCGTCGCGGCCCGTCCCGGTACAGGCCGACGTCAAGGCGGGCGACCTGCATGTTTCATTGGTTGGGACCGTCACCGACCCCGCCCATCTGGCTGCCGTCGATTTGCGCCTGTGGCTGCAAGGCTCGAGCCTCGATCGCCTGTATCCATTGACGGGCATCACGCTCCCCCAGACCCCGCCCTATGCCACGGAGGGTCATCTGACAGGCAACATCAAACCCGGCGGCAGCGTGTTCCGTTATGAAAAATTTTCAAGCCGGGTGGGCGGCAGCGATCTCGACGGCACGCTGATCTATACGCAGCGCGCACCGCGACCGCTGCTCACGGGCGAGGTGGTCTCGAATCTGCTGCAGTTCAAGGATCTGGCACCGGTGATCGGCGCGGACAGCAACGCGAGCAAGGCCAGGCGCGGCGACACCGCGCGTCAGCCGGCGAACAAGGCCCTGCCTGTCGAGGGCTTCAGGACCGAGCGCTGGAAGGCGATCGATGCCGACGTGAAATTCACGGGCCGCCGCATCGTCAAGGATCCGGCGCTGCCCATTACGGATCTGTACACGCACATCGTGATGATCGATGGCGTGCTGTCGCTGGAGCCGCTCAAGTTCGGCGTCGCGGGTGGCGCGATCGCATCGGATCTTCATCTCGACGGCCGCGAGCGGCCGCTCAAGGCGCGCGCGTCGACGCGCGTGCGCCATCTCAAGCTGAAGCAGTTGCTGCCCACCGTGAAGACGATGCAAAGCGCGCTCGGCGAAGTCAATGGCGACGCGCAGTTGTCCGCGACCGGCAACACGCCGGCGGCGCTCGCGGCCAGCGCCAACGGCGAGGTGAAGCTGCTCGTCACCGACGGCGTGCTGAGCCGACTGCTCATGGAAGCCGCCGGCCTGAACGTCGCGAATGTCGTCTACGAAAAGCTGTATGGCGATCGCACCGTGCACATCAACTGCGCGGCCGCCGATTTCGTCGTCACCGATGGCGTGCTCGATTCGCATGCGTTCGCACTCGACACGGACGACGCCGTCATCAACATCGACGGCAAGGTGAACATGAAGAACGAAACGATGGATCTCGGCGTCCACCCGCACACGAAGGGCTTTCGCATTTTCACGCTGCGCTCGCCGCTCTACGTCAAGGGCACATTCAAGAATCCGCACGTCGGCGTGAACCCGACCGCGCTCGCGCTACGCGGCGGCGCGATGGTCGGCCTCGGCATCGTCAATCCGTTCGCCGCGCTGATTCCGTTGATCGCGCCGAGCAACAACAAACCGCTGCCGTGCCAGCAACTGATCGCGGCGATGCAGTCGCAGCAACCGACCGCCCCGCCGCCGGGCCAACGCAAGAAGGCCAAAGGACTGCGCCTGCCGCCGGGCACGCCGGTCGGGGACGCGACTCGTTCCTCCGTCCTCGGCATGCCGTTACCCAAGACAACGCGCTGATTCCCGCTGTTGCACCGGTCGTCCTTCCGCCCGAACCCGGAACGAATGAAGACCGGCCGCCGGGCACGGCCGACCATTGCGCGTCGGGGAAATTCAATGCCGGCCATTGCCGGTTGCCGCAACGGGGCGACTGGGGCGGCGATCGCCCGGCCTGACGGCCAGACTCCGCAGCGAGTCATGAACCGGCCGACCAGGCGCAGTCGGTACCGTGCATGTCGGGCCGCGGCGAACCGGACGATCTCGTCGCCACCGTCGCGGTGATGCCTGCCCGCCCAGCGCGGGCTGCGTGCGAACAGTACTGGCTGCGTGCGCTTCGCAAGGAACGGCTTTCGCGACGCGCGTCTCGCTACCCGCACCCCGTCGTCGTCGTCCGGACGCGGCGCATCATCCTTCGCCTTCCCAATCGTGCCACTCGACCGAATGAGATTTCAGATACGCCGACACGGTTTCGCCGACCGTCGGCATGAAATGATCCTCGCCGATCCGCTCGTACAATCCGTATCGCTTCAGGCTGTCCTTGACCGGCCCCTTGAGTTCCGCGAAGCATAGCTGCATGTCCGCATCGTCGAGTTCGTCGTCGAGCCTCGCCAGCATGTCGGCGGCGGTGACGTCGATATCCGTCACGGGCTCGGCCGCGATGGCGACCCAACGGGTACGGGTAGGCGCATCGCGCGCCGCGCTCATCACGCGCTCGCGAAAGATTTCCGCATTGGCGAAGAACAGCGGCGCATCCCAGCGCAGCAGAACCAGCCCGGGGATGCGCCGCGCGTCCGGATGACGCGCGATATCGTGATAGCCCTTCACGCCGTCGCGCCGGCCGAGCACGGCCGAATAAGGACGCCACGCCCTCCAGAGGAAGGCCAGCACGGCAAGCCCGAGTGCGATACCCACGCCAGCCACCACGCCCGACAGCACGACCCCGGCAAAGCATGCGAGCGACTGCACGAATTCCGGACGGCGCAGCCGGTAAAGCCGCCGCAGGCCGGCGATTTCGATCAACGAAAACGAGGCGGCCACGACCACGGCCCCCAGGGTGGCTTGCGGCGTATCGCGGAGCGCCTGCGGGGCAAAAACCAGCAACGCCGCCACGATGAGCGCGGCAATCAGGCCGCAGGCCTGACTCTTCGCACCGGCCCCCTCGGCGACCGGCGTGCGCGATCCGCTGGCCGCGACCGAAAAGCCCTGGAACAGTCCCGCCGCGATATTCGCGATCCCGAGCGCGACGAATTCGCGATTGCGGTCGACACCGTCGCCGCTGCGCAGCCCGTATATCTGCGACAGCATGCTGATGTCCGTAAACGACACCAGCGCGATGGCGGCGGCACTGGCCGATAGTGCGAGCCATTCGCTCGACGCAAGCGCCGGAAAACGCGGCAACGGCAGCCCCCGAGGCAATGTGCCCACTACGCTGACGCCGGCCCGGGCCGCCAGATCGAAACAGGCGGTCCCGACGGTCGCGACGACCACGGCGACCAGCACCCCCGGCACTTTCGGCGCCCAGCGTCTGAACGCGAGAATGACGGCGAGCGACAGCACACCGATCGACAAGGCCGCGAGGTTGGTTTTGCCGGCAGCCATGGCGCTCGCGACTGCGCGCAGTTGCTGCAGAATCGACGCTTCATGCACGGTCAGGCCGAGCAGCTTCGGTAACTGGCTGACGATGATCGTGACGATGATGCCGTTCAGATAGCCGTAGCGGATCGGCGTAGACAGCAGATCGGTGATGAAGCCCAGCCGGAACAGGCCAACCGCCAGACACAGGCCGCCGGACAGCAACGCAAGCGCGCCCGCGAGCGCCGCCGCATGCGCGGAGTTGCCGTGCGCGAGCGGTACGATGCTCGCCGCGATCAGCGCAATGAGCGCGGAATCTGGCCCGAGCACGAGGATGCGGCTCGGTCCGAACACCGCATAAGTGACCAGCGCGGCAATCGACGCATAGAGCCCCGACGCGGCGGACAGGCCGGACGCGATCGCATAGGCCATGCCGGCGGGCACCAGCACGGCGCTCAGCGTCACCCCCGCGGTGGCGTCGCCCGCCAGCCAGGCCATCCTGTACGTGCCGAGCCATGCGATACCGGGCACGCGGCACGCGATTTCCTTCAATCGTCGTACGAGGCTATCGCCGGCCACACGTGTCGCCTCCGCGCGTCGTGGCCGGCTCATGAACTGCCGGATCTCGTGATTCCATGCCGAGCCCTCTTCCAATCGTCCACCAGCGCGAGCAGCACCTTGTCGCTGTCGTGACAGCCCGGTCGAGGCTGTCTCCAGGCTGCCGCGAACGCCGGCGTTTGCGCAACGCCTTCGGATCGATCGCACTGCGCCAGTCCCGACGCGTCAGGTCGCGTAGTGGAAACGTCACGCATCGGTCCGGGTGCTCGTGTGCAGCAAGCCGCGTACCCACCAGCAGCGCGTAACCGGTCGAACCGCTTCGATTCGAATGGCCCCTTCCCGATGACGACCAGTCGATTTGTACGTTTTACCTGGCTCGCGCACCTGTACGTGTCCGGACCTCGGCGCATGACGGGGAAGATGCAGGCGGGCGCGAGCCCGCCGGGTATGTCGGCATGCCGGGCGCCATCGGCGGGACGGTCAAGGCCGCCGCCGAAGGGTGCAAAAAATGCTCGCCTGCGTCAGACGGCGAAGCGTCGCCGCCGAACGGCGTGCGAGCTGACCGGCCGATGACGACAGCAAGGGAGTGCAATGGAAAGGGAACTGAAGCTGCTGGTAGACCGCGAGCACGTGGGTCGAATCCGCGAGTCGCCGCTGTTCGCGAAAAGCAGGAACGCCGGGTGGTCGGACACAACGCTCGTCAGCACCTACTACGACACATCGGAACTCGCATTTCGCCGCTGCAATGCGTCGCTGCGCGTGCGCGATCACGGTGACGGGACGGTCCAGACCATCAAGCTCGACGGCTCGGCGCAGGCAGGCGTGTACGAGCGCGACGAATTCGAAATACCGGTCGACGGTCACGCACCGAATCTGAGCTTGTTCACCGATTCGATCCCCGCCGACAGCGATCTGGGAAAGCTGATTCGCGACGAACGCACCGCTTCGAATCTCGAAGCGCGCTTCGTCACCAGGATTCGCCGCACGGTGCTGCCATTGCGCCTGCCGTCGGACGAAGAAGTCGAGTTTGCGATCGACGAGGGCACCATCGAAACCGACACGGCTTCGACGCCCATCGTCGCGGTCGAGATGGAATTGAAGCGTGGCCGGCCCGACCGTCTCTATCAGATCGCGCTCGATCTGCTAGAGACGGTCCCGTTGCGCTTCGACCACCTGAGCAAGGCCGATCGCGGCTACGAAATGCTTGTGCAACGACACCAGACACCCGTGAAAGCGAAGTCGGTGACGCTCCATAAACGGGACAGCATCGAAGACGCCTTCCGCCAGATCGCGCACAATTGCCTCGAGCATATTCACGCGAACGAACGCGGTGTCGTGTCCGGTCACGACCCGTCGAGCGTGCATCAGATGCGGGTCGGCCTGCGGCGTCTGCGCTCGGCGCTCGATCTGTTCGACAAGGTTATTCCCCCTTATCCGGGGCTTCAGGACGAACTGCGCTGGATCGCATCGGAGCTCGGAGAGGCGCGCGACTGGGAGGTACTCGTTCGCTCGACACTCGGCCAGGCACTCGAGCAAACGCAGAAGAAGCCGGAACGTCGGGCAGTGGAACGCGCGTGCCAGCGGGTGGCGACGGAAAAGCGCGCCAAGGCGGCCGCTGCCGCGGAGTCCGTCCGCTACACGCGACTGATTCTGCAACTGACGCTATGGCTAAACGGTGCACGCTGGCGTGACGGCATGTCGCCCGAGGCGTCCGAAGCCGTGCAAAAGCCGGCGAAGCGGCTCGCATCCGACATAGTGCGTCGCAGGCATAAAAAGTTGCTCAAGCGCGGCCGCGGGCTGGCCGGGCTCGACGATCGCCGCCGGCATCGGGCGCGTATCGCCGCGAAGAAACTTCGGTATGCGACGGAATTCTTTGCCTCGTTGTTTTCGAAGTCGGCCGTGAAGCATTACGTGGCGACGTTGAGTACGCTGCAGGACGATCTGGGCTGGCGCAACGACGCGGTGGTCGCGGACCGTCTGCTGGATTTGCTTCCCCGCGCCCACGCCGATACCGCATCAGGCGCAGCTTTCGTGCGAGGGTTCTGGGCTTCGCGCGTGGCCGCCGATTACGCTCACTTGAAAAAATTGTGGAAGCGCTTCAGGCGGCTGTCTCCGCCTCGATAGAGATCGCATGCCGGCCACGCCGTATCGAGCCCGGCATAGCCGCAACCGCTGCGGCAGCGGGTGCTCGCGCAGCAGCCCATTCCGCGCGAGCGCGCAAGGTCTGCCCGTGCTGCCGACGCTTCGCCGGCGCCGCGATCGAGGGCGCGTTGCCGGTCGGCCAACGCGTCAGTGATGATGCGAACGAGCCGCCCGCGTCTGTGCCGCCTTCTTTGCCGCTGCCGAGCGGCCTGCCGCGCCCTTGGTCTGCGCCGCCTTCTTGGCCGCCGCGGAACGGCTCGCGGCCGGACGGCGCGCGGCCGCGCGCTTCGCCTGCTCCGACATCGCGGTCGACGACGCCCCCTCCTTACTCTCGCGCTTCAACACGGCGGTCGTGGTGCGCGAGCGTTTCGCTTTCGATTCGGTGCTCGGGCTCGTCTTTTTCCTGCCTTGTCCCGCAGCGGTGTCCTGTGCTGCCTTCTTGCGGGTCGCTTCGCTCGTCTTGCCCTTCGCGGGCGGCTCGAGATCGACACCCGCACGCCGCGCCTGCGACAGACCGATGGCGATGGCCTGCTTGGCGGAGCGTACGCCGTGCTTGCCGCTGCGTACGCGGTCGATCTCTTCCTTGACGAACTCGCCTGCTTGCGTGCTCGGCGACTTGCCGCTGCGCTTGTCGGCGCGCGCTCGCTGGATCGCTCTCTGTTCGGGCATGATCACTCTCCTCGATAAAGGCATACGCGCTTTTTCGAGCAACGGTCGTACCCGGCGCACCTTGAAGCGCGCGCGTATGAGGCGACTGCTCGGCGCAATCCGGGTCACCCCGCGCGCAGCCGAAAACCGGCACGCTCCGACACCCGGCGAGCGCATCCGAATCAGCGAGCGCTCCGCTTATGCCGGCTGGTTGGATCGATAGCAGAATTTATCGGTTATCGGCCGCCCTCGGGGTTGGTACGTTAGCCGGCTCGCCTCACCGCAACCCATCCACCGAGGAACCCGCTTGATGACGTCGATGAACCGCCGCGCGTTTGCGCGCACGATACTGGCCGCGGGCCTCGCCGCCACGGGTATCCGCACGCGTGCGGAAAATGCGCCTGCCGCGCTGCGCATCGGCTACCAGAAATCGTCGACGCTGATCACGCTGCTCAAGGCGCACGGCACACTCGAGCAGGCGCTTGCGCCGCTCGGCCTGCGCGTGTCGTGGCATGAATTCGCCAGCGGATTGCCGCTGACCGAGGCGCTCAACGTCGGCGCCGTCGATTTCAGCGCCGACGTCGCCGATACGGTCCCGGTCTTCGCGCAGGCGGCCCACGCGCGTTTCGTGTATGTCGCGCAGGAAGCGCCGTCGCCGAAAGCACAGGCGATCATCGTGAAAAAGGACAGCGCATTGCGCACCCTCGCCGACCTGAAGGGCAAGCGCATCGCGGTCACCAAGGCCGCCGGCAGCCACTACCTGTTGCTCGTTGCGCTCGCACGCGCACGCCTCGCTGCCGCCGATACGGCGATCCACTACCTGACGCCCGCGGACGGCCGCGCGGCGTTCGAGCGCGACAGCGTGGACGCCTGGATCACGTGGGATCCCTATATCGCGTCGGTCGACCAGCGTCCCGATGTGCGGATTCTCGCCGACGGCAGCGGGCTCGCATCCTATCAGCGCTACTACCTCGCATCGAGCGGCTTCGCCGCCGCGCATCCCGATGCCGTCCGGATTCTGTTCGATCGCTTGTCGCAGACCGGCACGTGGCTGCACGATCACCAGCAGGAAGCCGCGAATACGCTCGCGCCCATCTGGGGGCTCGACGCCGCGACGATCGCACGCGCGAATTCGCGACGCAGCTACCTCGTGCGGCCGGTGATCGCGCAACACTTCGGCGAGCAGCAGCAGATCGCCGACACGTTCCTCGCGGCCGGGGTATTGCCGACCCGAGTCGACACGCAAGAAGCGCAGCGCTGGAATTTCACGGCGAATCGCGCGGAGCCGGTCGGCGTGTGAGAGGCCGCCCCGCCAGGGCGGCAAATTTTTTTATGTGGCCGGCTGAAATTGTATTGACAGACTTTCCCGGCACGCTACAATAGCGGTCTTCGCATCGCAGCAAGCGAAACGTGCCCAGGTGGCGGAATTGGTAGACGCACTAGGTTCAGGTCCTAGCGGTGGCAACATCGTGGAGGTTCGAGTCCTCTCCTGGGCACCATCTGTTTTTGAAAAGGTCGGCTTTTAGCCGGCCTTTTTTCATTTCGAGCCCCCGAATCGATGCGCATGTTCGGCACGGGCTTCGCCTCCATCAAACTGCCCATTATTTTGGTTCGCGTCCCAAAATTATATTGACAGTCCGTAAAGACACGCTACAATAGCGGTCTTCGCATCGCAGCAAGCGAACGTGCCCAGGTGGCGGAATTGGTAGACGCACTAGGTTCAGGTCCTAGCGGTGGCAACACCGTGGAGGTTCGAGTCCTCTCCTGGGCACCATCTGTTTTTTGAAAAGGCCGGCTTTTAGCCGGCCTTTTTTCATTTCCGACCCCGGAACCGTTGCAGTCCCTCCGCTATCCCTCCCCGATTTCGGGTGTCCGCACCCGCCCTCCTTCCCTCGCCCGTCACGAAACAGAAACCGGGATTTCCCTAGGCTGACAGGTCCTCGCCCACGCGGTTAAATAAATCAACGTGATTTATTTAATGCGCCGCCGAGCGGTGCGACATGGAAGGAGACGCCATGAGAAGCCCGCACTTCGGCCAGGGAAGCAATTCGGCCAACGTGCGCCGTTACAACGAGCGCCTGTTGCTGAAGACGCTGCGCCGCGCGGGCAGCGCATCGAAGGCCGATCTCGCCCGTCTCGCGAGCATGACGGGGACGGCGGTCGGCAGCATCATCGCGTCGCTCGCCGACGCAAAGCTGATCGAGTTCGCCGGCCGCACCGAAGGCCAGCGCGGCCAGCCGGCTTCGCTGATCCGGCTCGATCCGCGCGGCGCGTTCGGCATCGGCGTCCATCTCGACCGGATGCGCATCGAGACGGCCCTCGTCAATTTCGCGGGCGACGTGCTCGGCCGCCGCTCGCACGACACGCTGCTTCCCCCGCCCGCCGACGTGCTCGAGATCGTGCGTCACGACATCGACGCGATGCAGGCCCTGCTCCCCGACCATGAACGCGCCCGTCTCACCGGTATCGGCGTCGCGCAGCCGTACAACCTCGGTGCGTGGATGCGCGAGCTCGGCCTCGCGCCCGACACGTTCCGCGCGTGGGAAGACGTCGATTTCGCGGCCGACCTCGGTCGCACGCTGTCGCTGCCCGTCTTCGGCGAAAACGACGGCAACGCAGCCGCGATCGCCGAACTGTTCTACGGATACGGCCGGCAGTGCGACGACTTCGTCTACCTGTTCATCGGGCCGGCGATCGGCGGCGGGATCGCGATCGACGGCGACTGCCTGCGCGGCGTGACGGGCAATGCGGGGGACATCGCGGTGATTCCGGTGCCGCCGAGCCGGCTGGCGTCCGCGCCGCCGCCGCGCGGCCAATGGGACATCCTGCTCGCGCGCGCATCGCTGCATGCGCTCGTGCGCCACCTGCGTCATCGCGGCGAAACGGTCGAGAACCGCGCCGATCTCGAAGCCTGCATCGCACGCGGCCTGCCGGCCGTCGACGAATGGATCGACGATTGCGTCGACGCCCTCGCGCCGGCGTTGCGCGCGGTGTTGTGCGTGATCGACGCGCCGGTGGTCGTGATCGACGCCGACACCGACGCGGGCCTGCTCGACGCGGTCACGACCCGCCTGCGCGCGGCGCTCGTGGCCACCGCGCCGGAGGCCCGCGGTACGCCCGTGCTCGTGCGCGGCACGTTCGGCGCCGACGCCGGCGCGATCGGCGCCGCCACGCTGCCGATGTTTTTCAACTTCTCCCCGCGGGCCGGCATCCTCAAGGGCGCCCGCACCGACTCGCAGGAGGTCAACCATGTCGCGATCTGAGTCGCCCCGTCCGTTGCTCGAGATGCGCGGAATCAGCAAGACGTTCCCGGCCGTGCGCGCGCTCGACAACGTCAGCCTGACCGTCTATCCGGGCGAGATCCATTCGCTGATGGGCGAGAACGGCGCGGGCAAATCGACGCTGATGAAGATCCTGTCGGGCGCCTATCGCGCCGACGCCGGCGGCGAGATCCTGATCGACGGCCAACGCATCGACATCGACGGCCCGCTCGCCGCGCGCGATGCCGGCGTCGCGGTGATCTACCAGGAGCTGTGCCTGTCGCCGAACCTGACCGTCGCGGAAAACATCTACGTCGGCCGCGAACTGCGCCGCGGCAACCGGCGCTGGGGCACCATCGACCGCGCGGCGATGGCGCGCGGCTGCCAGGACGTGCTCGCACGCCTGGGCGCCCCGTTCGGACCGGACACGCTCGTCGACACGCTGTCGATCGCCGAACAGCAGCTCGTCGAAATCGCGCGCGCCGTGCACACCCGCGCCCGCATCCTCGTGATGGACGAGCCGACCACGCCGTTGTCGTCGCGCGAAACCGAACACCTGTTCCGTCTGATCCGCCAGCTGCGCGAGGAAGGCCTCGCGATCATCTACATCAGCCACCGGATGGCGGAGATCTACGAACTGTCCGACCGCGTGTCGGTGCTGCGCGACGGCGCGTACGTCGGCACGCTGGAGCGCGCGGCGCTGTCGGCCGAGCGGCTCGTCGCGATGATGGTCGGCCGCGACATCTCCGGGTTCTACAAGAAGGAACACGCGCCGTACGACCCCGGCCACCTGCTGCTGTCGGTCCGCGACGTCGCCGACGGCGCGCGCGTGCGCGGCTGCAGCCTCGACCTGCATGCGGGCGAGGTGCTCGGCATCGCGGGCCTCGTCGGCGCGGGCCGCACCGAGCTCGCGCGGCTGATCTTCGGCGCCGAGCCGCGCGTGCGCGGCGACGTGAAGCTCGGCGAGCGCACGTTCGGCGCGCACTCGCCGCGCGACGCGATCGACGCGGGCCTCGTCTACCTGACCGAGGACCGCAAGCGCCAGGGCCTGTTCCTCGACATGAGCGTGCGCGACAATATCAACATCTCGGTGTGCAGCCGCGATGCCCGGCTCGGCGCGCTCGATCTCGCCCGCGGCGCCGAACGCGCACGCGACGCGATCGCATCGCTGTCGATCCGCGTACCGCACGCGAACGTCAACGTCGGCGCGCTGTCGGGCGGCAACCAGCAGAAAGTGCTGCTGTCGCGCCTGCTCGAAACGAAGCCGCGCGTGCTGATCCTCGACGAGCCGACGCGCGGCGTCGACATCGGCGCGAAATCCGAGATCTACCGGATCATCAACGAACTGGCCCGTGCCGGCGTAGGCGTGATCGTGATTTCGAGCGAACTGCCGGAAATCATCGGCGTCGCCGACCGCGTGCTCGTGATGCGCGAAGGCGAGATCGCGGGCGAACTCGGCGGCCACACGCATACGCCGATCACGCAGGAAGCGATCATCGCGCTCGCCACCGGCTCGCAGGCCGAGCTGGCCGACGCGCATTGACCACGGCCCCTTCATTTCCCTCTTCTTTCAAGGTACCGAAATGATCAACCCGACCAAGCAGCGGAACCTCGCTTCCGCGACCGCCCATCCGGTCGCCAACCGCACGCCCCTGATGCGCGGCGCCGATCATCGCGCCCGCATGCAATCGCTGATCCGCACGGCCGGCATGCTGCCGGTGCTGCTGGTCCTGTGCGTCGGCTTCGGCTTCCTGACCGACGGCTTCTTCACGCTGCAGAACCTGTCGATCGTCACGCAGCAGGCGTCGATCAACATCGTGCTCGCCGCCGGCATGACCTTCGTGATCCTGACGGGCGGCATCGACCTGTCGGTCGGCTCGGTGCTCGCCGCCGCGGCCGTCGCGGCGCTGCTCGCGTCGACCATTCCCGGCTGGGGCTGGCTCGGCGTGCCGTTCGCGCTCGCCGTCGGTCTCGTGTTCGGCGCGATCAACGGCGGGCTGATCTCGTTCCTGCGCCTGCCGCCGTTCATCGTCACGCTCGGCGCGATGACGGCCGTGCGCGGCGTCGCGCGCCTGATCGGCAACGACACGACGGTGTTCAATCCGCAACTGCCGTTCGCGTTCATCGGCAACGGTTCGATCCTCGGCGTGCCGTGGCTCGTCGTGATCGCATGCGCGGTGATCGCGATCTCGTGGTTCATCCTGCGCCGCACGGTGCTCGGGATGCGGATCTACTCGGTCGGCGGCAACCCGGAAGCCGCGCGCCTGTCCGGCATCAACGTGCGGGCGATCCAGATGTTCGTGTATGCGGCGTCGGGCCTGCTCGCGGGCCTCGGCGCGGTGATGTCGGCCGCGCGCCTGTATGCGGCCAACGGCTTGCAGCTCGGCCAGTCGTACGAGCTCGACGCGATCGCCGCGGTGATCCTCGGCGGCACGAGCTTCGTCGGCGGCGTCGGTTCGATCGTCGGCACGCTGATCGGCGCGCTGATCATCGCGGTGCTGACCAACGGCCTCGTGCTGCTCGGCGTATCCGACATCTGGCAATACATCATCAAGGGGCTCGTGATCATCGGCGCGGTCGCGCTCGACCGCTACCGCCAGCGCGACTCGGCCCGTACCTGACCGTATCCGCGCCGTACCGCTCCACGTTCAACCATCGAGGCGCAGGCAGGTCCTCCTGCGCCAGTTAGCCAACGGACCTTCCGGAGACACAACGACATGTTCAAGAACCAAGCCGCCCTGACCGCCGTCGCCTGCGCACTCGCATTCGGCACCGCCGCCGCCCATGCCGCCGACAAGCCGCTGAAATCGATCGGCGTCACGGTCGGGTCGCTCGGCAACCCGTACTTCGTCACGATCGTCAAGGGCGCCGAGGCACGCGCGAAGCAGCTCAATCCGAATGCGAAAGTCACCGCCGTCTCGGCCGACTACGACCTGAACAAGCAGTTCACGCAGATCGACAACTTCATCTCCGCGCACGTCGACATGATCCTGCTGAACGCCACCGACCCGAAGGCGATCGAGCCGGCGGTGAAGAAGGCGCAGGCAGCCGGCATCACGGTCGTCGCGGTGGACGTCGCGGCGGCCGGCGCGAACGCGACCGTGCAGACCAACAACGTGAAGGCCGGCGAACTCGCGTGCGACTACCTCGCGAAGAAGCTGAACGGCAAGGGCAACGTGATCATCGAGAACGGCCCGCAGGTGTCGGCCGTGATCGACCGCGTGAACGGCTGCAAGGCCGTGCTCGCGAAGAATCCTGGCATCAAGCTGCTGTCGAGCGACCAGGACGGCAAGGGCTCGCGCGAAGGCGGGATGAACGCGATGCAGGGCTATCTGACGCGCTTTCCGAAGCTCGACGGCGTGTTCACGATCAACGACCCGCAGGCGATCGGCAGCGATCTCGCGGCGAAACAGCTGAACCGCCCGAACATCGTGATCACGTCGGTCGACGGCGCGCCCGACATCGAGGCGGCGCTGAAGTCGAACACGCTCGTGCAGGCGTCGTCGAGCCAGGATCCGTGGGCGATGGCGCAGCAGGCCGTCAACGTCGGCTACGGGATCATGAACGGCCAGAAGCCGGCCAACCCGATGATCCTGATCGAGCCGACGCTCGTCACGCGCGACAACGTGAAGACCTACAAGGGCTGGAGTTCCCCGCGCTGATCGCGGCGACCGCCCGCGAGGCCGGGCGGTGCCGTGCCGCGTCGCCGCGCGCGACGGCCGGCACGGCCCGCCCGTTCGGATTCAGATCAACTACCGTACGGCCGCACGCGACGCCGCGGCACGAGGTTTCAACATGACGATGATGTTTCCCCGCCTGATCGTTTTCGGCGAAGCGCTGACCGATTTCATCCGCGACGACGCACGGCACTGGCACAGCATCGCCGGCGGCTCGTGCTGGAACGTCGCGCGCGTCGCGTCGCGACTCGGCGCGCCGACGGCCTTCGCCGGCACGGTGAGCCGCGACATCTTCGGCGACGAACTGATGCGCAAGAGCGCCGACGCCGGGCTCGACATGCGTTTCATCCGGCAGGTCGACCGCGCACCGCTGCTCGCGATGGTCGTATCGAAGCAGCCGCCCCACTATTTCTTCATCGGCGAAAACAGCGCCGATCTCGCGTTCGATCCGGACGACTTGCCCGCCGGCGCCTTCGACGCGGCCGACATCGTGCACGTCGGCTCGCTCGGCGTCGTGCGCGAGCCGCTCGCGTCGCGCCTGATCGCGCTCGCGCAGGCCGCGCGCGCGGCCGGCAAGCGAATCTCGTTCGACCCGAACTTCCGCGCGCCGATGGCCGCGCCGTCGTATCGCGACACGCTACGCCGGCTGACCGCGCTCGCCGACTGGATCAAGGTATCCGACGAGGATCTGCGCGGGCTGTTTCCGGAACTCGACGAAGCGGCCGCGCTCGCGCAACTGCGCGCGTGGGCGCCCGACGCGACGATGCTCGTCACGCGCGGCGCAGCCGGCATGCAACTGCTGCATCGCGATACCGTGCTGTTCCAGCCCGCGTTCCCGACCGAAGTTGCCGACACGGTCGGCTGCGGCGACGCGAGCATCGGCGGCTGGCTCGCGAGCCAGCTCGCACGGCCCGAAGCGTCGGCCGCCGAGCATCTGCGCTACGCGGCCGCGTGCGCGGCCGTCGCCTGTGCGCATGCGGGCGCCTATGCGCCGACGGCCGCGGAAGTGGCCGACATGATCGAGCGCACCGCCGCCGGCGCCGCGCTTTCGCGATAGACGGCGCCGACGCGCCGCGCCGTCACGCGGCGGGCGTGCCGTCGTTGCCGTCGTTGCCGTTCGGCGGACTGCCGGCCTGCAACAGTTGCAGGCTCTCGTCGACGCTCAGTTCCGACATCGCAACGTCGTGCAGCGTGTCGTCCGCCGCGCGGCGCAGCGCATGCAGCGCGTGCACCTTGAGCCGGACGAGCGCGAGCCGCAGCCCGCGCGCCGCGCATTCGGCCGCGAACGTGCGCAACGATTCGATCGTCGTGCCGTCGACATCCGGCGTTTCCTCGAGACTCAACATCACGGTCCGTGTGTCCGGCGCGGCCTTCATCAGCGCACGCACGCGATTGAGCATCCGATCCGCATTCGCGAAGAACAACTGCGCCTCGGGCCGCACGATCAGCACGCCCGGCACCGGCTTCGCGTCGGCATGGCTCGCGACGTCGACGAAATCGTGGCTGTCGCGCAGCCGGCCGAGCACGCTGACGTTCGGTTCGGACAGCTTGCGCAGCGTCAGCAGCAGGCTCACGCCGATGGCCGCGAGCAGCCCGTGCAGCACGCCGAGCACGAGCACCGCGAGCAGCGACGCGATCACGACGAGCCGGTCGCGATGCCAGGCCCAGTACGGCCGGAACACGGACGGATGCAGCGAGTGGCTGACCGCGAAGATCACGATCGCCGCGAGCACGGGCTCGGGCGTACGCGCGAGCTGCGGCAGCAGCAGCCAGACGATCAGCGCGACCACGGCGGCCGCACACAGGCCGGCCACGCGCGACTGCGCACCGGCCGCCTCGTTCGCCGAGGTCGCCGAATAGCCGGCGCCGACCGGCATCCCGTGCAGCAGGCCCGACACGAGGTTCGCACAGCCGAGCGCGACGAGGTCGCGGTTCGGCGACACGGTATCGCCGTGCTTCAGCGCGAAATTGCGGATCGATCCGTACGACTCCGCATACAGGATCAGCATCAGCGCGAATGCGAGCTCGACCGTCTGCATCCATGCGTTGCGGTCGAGATACGGCAAGCCGAATTCGAAGTGCCGGAAATCGATATGGCCGACGACCGCGATTCCGTACCGCTGCCAGTCGATTGCATAACCCGCCGCGATCGACAGCACGATCACGACGAGCGTCGCGGGCACGCGCGAGCCGCGGCCGAGTACGAACAGCAGCGCGAGCGCCGTCGCGCCGAGCACCGCGCTCGCGAGATTCGCGTGCGGCGCGCCGGCGAGCAGGTCGAGCGCGACGTGCGGCGCATCGCCGTGCTGCACGGCAATCGCGAGAATCTTCGGGAGCTGCTTGATGACGATCGTCAGCGCGAGACCGAACGTGAAGCCGCGCAACACGGGCCGCGCGACGAAATCCGACATGCCGCCGAGTCGCGCGGCCCCGGCCAGGATGAACAGCACGCCCGTCATCGCGACGAGTGCGGCCGCGAGCGCAAGCTGGGCGTCCAGCGCCATTCCCGATTCGGCGAGGACGGTCGCGGCGAGCACCGCGGCCGACGACGACGTCGACGACACGATCGCGAAGCGGCTGCTGCCCGTCAGCGCATAGACGACGAGCCCCGACAGCAGCGCGATCAGGCCGGCCTGCGGCGGCAGGTTGGCGAGCCCCGCATATGCGACCGCCTCGGGAATCAGCAGGCCGGCAATCGACAGGCCGGCCAGCGCATCGAGGCCGACACGCCGCATGCGCGGTGCGGGCGGCGCGTCGAGCGCCGCGAAATGGTCCGGACGCTGCGGGCCGGCGTCGGGGCGGATCGGGGCGGTCGTCATGAGGCAGTCGGCGCCGGTCAGGGTTTGACGGCAATCACGCCCGACCAGCCGGGCAGATAGCGCGCGTCCTGGTCGTGCGCGCGCCGCAGCGCGATATCGAGCGCCTTCGCGAAGTTCTTGCGGATCTGGTCGAGCGATACGTGCTGGCGCAGATAGTCGGCCCACAGGAATTCGCTGAACGGCGTCGCGTCCTTCGCATAGCCGCCCGCCGTGCGCAGTTCGCCGGCGAGGCTGCGGTACGGATCGTCCTCGAGCCCCGTCAGCGCCTTCGGCAAATGCGCATAGTCGCGCCGCGAGCCGTCCGGGCCGAACGGATGCACCCACTGGTTGTGCTCCATCATCCGCCAGAAGATCGTGTCGTCGAGCCACGACAGGTCCTTCAGCAGCATCGCGTTCACGCGCGCCTCGCCCTCCTCGATCAGCGCGAGGCCGAGATGGTGGTGATCGGTGATGTAGTGCAGCCCGTCCGGGCCGAGGACGGCCGGGAACCAGTGCGATTCGATCGCGGCCTTGCGCGCGCGCTTGTTCAGCGCCTTCCAGTGTTTGCGCTTCGCCTTGACTTCGCGATAGCCGACCGTCATCTGGGTCGGACGCAGCGCGTCGAGCCTGACGGGAATGAGATGAACGTCGTTGCCGAGTGCCATGGTCGTACCCCATGTTGCGAATTTCCGGCAACGATACTCCTGATCGCGCAAGCCGTTAATCCCTCATGAGCGCGACGTGCGTCCGGTTGACGATCTCTGACACCTGCCCACGCGCACGACGTCGCACTACGCGCGCAAATCGTTGCGTTCGAGGCGATGCCGAATGTAAGGAATGCCGTCGTGCACGACGCTCACGCGCCGCATGCCGAGCTTGCGCGCCACGTTCAGCGAGCCATGATTGGCCTGCGCGATATCGGCGATCACGCGCGGCAGGCGCACGGTGTCGAACGCATGCCGCACGACGGCCGCCGCGGCCTCGCTCGCGATGCCGCGCCCCCACGTCGCCCGCACGAGCCGCCAGCCGATCTCGACGTCGCGCGATGCGTCCTGATAGTCGGGAATCAGCAGGATCCAGCCGACGAACACGTCGGGCGCGGCCTTCTCGAAGATCGACCAGTAGCCGAGGCCCGGTGGATAGTCGCACGTGATCCGGTGCGTGACGAAGCGTCGATGCTCGTCGGGGTCGTGCCACGGGCCCGCGATGTGGCGCGTGACCTCGGGATCGCGATCCATCTCGATGCATGCCTCGAGATCGGCCAGCACGCGCGGCCGCAGCCACAGCCTCGCGGTTTCGAGCACGGGCAACGTGTCGGCGGAACGGTCATTCATCTGGACTCCTGATGCGGTGGCGTTGCGCATCGAACGCATTACAGAACGGATACAAAAATACTTCCGAAAGGATACAGATACCTGTCGCGTGCGTCGCGCGGTTCCGTTTCCGTTTCCGAAACAGTGCATTTCGTAGGGATTATTCCCGATTCGCGGTTATCGCGCCCCACATCGCGCTGCGCGCGAGCCTACACTCGATCAGTGCCCCCGCGCCGCGCGCGCGCCGGGCCGGCATCCGCATGCAAATCGCGAGCGCGCAAGCCAACGAGGAGACCCCGGACATGAGCTGGACCCGCGAGCAACGCAACGTCACGATCGCCGCCTACCTGGGCTGGACGCTCGATGCATTCGATTTTTTCCTGATGGTTTTCGTGCTGAAGGACATCGCCGCGGAATTCTCGTCGACGATTCCCGCCGTCGCGTTCGCGCTCACGCTGACGCTCGCGATGCGCCCGCTCGGCGCATTGATCTTCGGCCGCCTCGCCGACCGCTTCGGTCGCCGCCCGACGCTGATGGTCAACATCGCGTGCTATTCGCTGCTCGAACTGGCATCGGGTTTCGCGCCGAGCCTGACCGCGCTGCTCGTGTTGCGCGCGCTGTTCGGCATCGCGATGGGCGGCGAATGGGGCGTCGGCTCCGCGCTGACGATGGAAACCGTGCCGACCCACGCGCGCGGCTTCGTGTCGGGGCTGCTGCAGGCCGGCTATCCGAGCGGCTATCTGCTCGCATCCGTCGTGTTCGGCGTGTTCTACCAATACATCGGCTGGCGCGGGATGTTCATGGTCGGCGTGCTGCCCGCGCTGCTCGTGCTGTACGTGCGGGCGCACGTGCCCGAATCGCCGGCATGGAAACAGATGGAGAAGCGCCCGCGCCCGAGCCTCGGCGCCACGCTGAAGCAGAACTGGAAACTCACGATCTACGCGATCGTGCTGATGACCGCGTTCAACTTCTTCTCGCATGGCACGCAGGATCTCTATCCGACGTTCCTGCGCGAGCAGCATCGCTTCGATCCGCATACCGTATCGTGGATCACGATCGTGCTGAACATCGGCGCGATCGTCGGCGGCCTGTCGTTCGGCGCGATCTCGGAGCGGATCGGCCGACGCCGCGCGATCTTCATCGCGGCGCTGATCGCGCTGCCCGTGCTGCCGCTGTGGGCGTTCTCGAGCGGCGCGATCGCGCTCGCCGCCGGCGCGTTCCTGATGCAGATCTCGGTACAGGGCGCGTGGGGCGTGATACCGGTTCACCTGAACGAGATCTCGCCCGACGAGATCCGCGCGACCTTCCCCGGCGTCGTCTACCAGCTCGGCAACCTGCTCGCGTCGGGCAACGCGACGATGCAGGCGTCGCTCGCCGTGTCGAACGGCAACGATTACGGCTTCGCGCTCGCACTGGTGGCCGGCATCGTCGCCGTCGCGATCGCCGTGCTGATCCTGTTCAGCCGCGAGCGGCGCGGCATCGACATGACGCAATCGGTCAATACGCGTACCGCCGCCGGGTGAACCCGCACGTTGCGGCATCGCATCATCGCGCGCGCCCCGCCCCGCCGGGAGCGGGTGCGGCGCTTTCCGCACCTGCACATCGAACTAGAGGAATTGGTCCAGATTCCGCGCTTGCCCGGTCCGCCCGCGTTTTTTTATCTTAATGAAAACGACTGTTTGAATCAGATAATCAAATCACCTGTTCGCGGCCGGGCAACCGGCATGGGAGGCGGAACATGGCAGTAAGTCAGGAGGGGCGGCCATCTGCGGGACGGTCGTCCGGGGCGCGGTCATCCGGCACGCGGCAGACCGGCGGGACGAAGGCGCGCATTCTCGATGCGGCCGAGGATCTGTTCATCGAACACGGCTTCGAAGCGATGTCGATGCGGCAGATCACCTCGCGCGCGGCGGTCAATCTCGCCGCGGTCAACTACCACTTCGGCAGCAAGGAAGCGCTGATCCACGCGATGCTGTCGCGCCGGCTCGACCAGTTGAACCAGGAGCGCCTCGGCATCCTCGACCGCTTCGATGCGCAACTCGGCACGCACATCACCTGCGAGCACGTGCTCGGCGCGATGTTCATTCCGGCGCTGAAGGCATCGCGCGATCCCGAACGCGGCGGGCCCGGGTTTCTGCGGCTGATCGGCCGCGCCTACACCGATCCTTCGCCGTTCGTGCGCAACTTCCTGACGGCGCACTACGCGAGCGTCGCGGGCCGCTTCTTCGACGCCTTCCAGCGCGCGCTGCCGCACCTGCCGCGCACCGAGCTCGGCTGGCGGCTGCACTTCGCGATCGGCGCGCTGTCCGGCGCGCTCGCGGGCGCCGAAACGGAAAGCCTGATCGACGAATTCTCGCAAGGCCGCACGATGAACGACGTGCAGATGATCGCGCGGCTGTCGTCGCTGATCGTCGCCGCGCTGAAGGCGCCGATGCCCGACAGCGCACAACTGTCGATCTTCGCGGCAGTGCTCGACGACGCCGGTGCAAGCGAAGCATTCGGGCTGCCGCAGTCGGCTCCGGCCGCCGCCGAGACGGCGCCGCTGCATTCCACGAACTGAGCGCGCGAGGCCACGCGCGGCTTCCTGTTCACGATTTGATTGATACGCGCGGTCGTGCGCGGCGTCGAGGCGCCCGCGTCGACCGGCCGCGAAGCACGGGGCATGGGCTGGCGCTGGCGCGCCGACCCTCGCCGAGCGCCAAGACCGGAGACACGTCATGTCATCTTCCGCAGCACCCACCTCGGCTCAGATTCCGCCGAACACCGATGCCATCTGGTACGCGTCGTACCCGCCCGGCGTCCCGCACGAGATCGACGTCACGCAATACGCGTCGCTCGTGCAGTTCTTCGACGAATGCACGACCCGCTTCGCCGACCGCGTCGCCTACGTGAGCGCCGGCGCGTCGATGACCTACCGCACGCTCGCGCGGAAAGTCGACGCGTTCGCGTCGTATCTGCAAAGCCTCGGCGTGAAGCCCGGCGACCGCGTCGCGATCATGCTGCCGAACACGTTCCAGTATCCGGTCGCGCTGTTCGGCACGCTGAAGGCCGGCGCGATCGTCGTCAACGTGAATCCGCTCTACACCGTGCGCGAACTCGCGCACCAGCTGAAGGACAGCGGCGCGCAGACGATCGTCGTGTTCGAGAACTTCGCGCGCACGCTGCAGGACGCGCTGCCGGAAACGCAGGTGAAACACATCGTCGTCACCGCGCTCGGCGATCTGCTCGCCGACGGCTTCAACGCGAAAGGACGCCTGATCAATTTCGTGCTGAAGCACGTGAAGAAGCTCGTGCCGGCCTATCACCTGCCGCAGGCGATCCGGCTGCGCTCCGCCCTCGCGCTCGGCGCGCGCGGCAAGCCGCAACCGGTGCAGACCACGCGCGACGATCTCGCGTTCCTGCAGTACACGGGCGGCACGACCGGCGTCGCGAAAGGCGCGATGCTCACGCACGGCAACCTGATCGCGAACCTGCTGCAGGCGAAGGCCTGGATCGCCGACCAGGTGTCGGGCGACGTCGAAACCGTGCTCACGCCGCTGCCGCTCTATCACATCTATTCGCTGACGGTGAACGCGTTCATCTTCATGGGGCTCGGCGGCCGCAACATCCTGATCGCGAATCCGCGCGACATGAAGATGGTGATGAAGATCATCCGCCACGAGACGTTCACGGGGATCACCGGCATCAACACGCTGTACAACGCGTTCCTCGACAACGACGAATTCCGCCAACGCGACTTCTCGAAGCTCAAGCTCGCGATGGCGGGCGGGATGGCGATGCAGCGCGCGGTCGCCGAGCGCTTCCAGCAGGTGACGGGCCGGCCGGTGGTCGAAGGCTACGGTCTCACGGAGTGTTCGCCGATCGTCACGATGAATCCCGTGGACCTGAACGACATGGCCGCGTTCAGCGGTTCGATCGGCCTGCCCGCGCCATCGACCGTCGTGCGCTTTCGTCGCGAGGACGGCACCTGGGCCGCGATCGGCGAGCCGGGCGAGCTGTGCGTGCGCGGCCCGCAGGTGATGCGCGGCTACTGGCAGCGCCCCGACGAGACGGCCAAGGTGATCGACGCCGACGGCTGGCTCGCCACCGGCGACATCGGCGTGATGGACGAACGCGGCTTCATCCGCCTCATCGATCGCAAGAAGGACATGATCCTCGTGTCGGGCTTCAACGTGTATCCGAACGAGATCGAGGAAGTGCTCGTGATGCATCCCGGCATCAGCGAAGCCGCGGCCATCGGCATTCCGGACGAAGTACAGGGCGAGCGGATCAAGGTGTTCGTCGTGCGTCGCGACCCGTCGTTGACGGCCGAGGACGTACTCGCGCACTGCCGCAAGAACCTGACCGGCTACAAGATGCCGAAATTCGTCGAGTTCCGCGACGCACTGCCGCAGACGAACGTCGGCAAGATCCTGCGCCGCGCGCTGCGCGACGAGGAACTCGCCAAAATCCAGGCCGCGAAGCAAGGCTGAACGATCCATCGCTGCGGGAGACGCTATCGATGAACGAAGGAATGAAGCGCCGCGCGCGGCATGCCGCCGCGGCAGCCGTCGCATGCGTGCTGTCGCTCGCGCAGGCGGGCTTGCATGCACAGGAACAGGCCGACGCCGCGAGCGCGGCACCGGCCGCCGCGCTCCCCGCGGATCTCGCGAAGGTCACGCACGAGCCGCTCGCGCAGCAGGCGCGCTGGCTGCGCACGGCGGCCCAGCGCGGCACGCTCGCGCAACTCGACGATGCAACGCTCACGGCGCTCTTCAAGGCGCTCGATCCGCTGGCCGTGCCGCTCTATATCCGTAACGGCCCCAACGGCTATCCGTCTTACCAGTTCACGATGGTGCGCCAGGAGCGCATCAACGGGAAATGGTCCGACACGCCCGACCGCATGCTCGTGAAGACGACCCGCGAGCCGCTGCGCGTGTATGCGAAATGGTTGCCGGGCGGCGCGCATGCCGGACAGGAGACGATCTACGACACGACGCAGCGCAAGGACGAGATGTACGGCCATCTCGGCGGCCTGCTCGGCAAGATTCCGTTATGGACCGCGATCGACGGCGCGCTCGCGCGCGCCCAGTCGAATCACCAGGTGAAGGATCTCGGCACCGAGTTCATCGCGAACCTGTACCTGACCGAAGGGAAGAAATACCTGGAAGCCGGCGTGCAGCGGCCGACCGACGTGGAAGCCAGGACGATCGGCGGCGTGCGCGTCGTCGCGCTCACGTACGAAACGCCGACCGGCCGGCCGCAGTTCTATGCGAAAAAGGAAGTGCTGGGGCTCGACCTGCACGCCCCCTATTTCCGGACCGTCGAGTCCTATGACAACGACGGCAGGATTTTCGAGCGGATCGTCATCGAGAAAATCGCGCCGACACCCCTCGACGACACCGCATTCGACCCGAAAAACCCCGACTACGCGTTCTGACGCGCACCGACGGGGCCGCCACGGGGCTCAATCGTCATCGTCGTCGCCGTGGTGCCGATGCCAGTGCTTGTAATAGTGCTTGCGCCACTTGCGATAGCGATCGTCGTCGTCGTCATCGCCGTCATAGCCGTATCCGTAGCCCGGATAGGCGACGACGGCGGGCTGCGGCGCCACATAGACCGGCGCCGGTTCGACATAGACCGGCGCGACCGGCACGCCGATGCCGACCGACAGGTCCACATGCCCCGCCATTGCGCTACCGGAAACGAGCAACGCCATGCTCCCGATCATCCCTGCCACTTGCCTCTTGTTCATGCTCCGGATCCCTGATGAGCCGGCCCGCCCGGCTCGCGCGATCAATGTAAGCGCGGCGCGCGCACCGAGGTGATACGGGGCTGCGAGAGTCGTAACGCGACGTAACGAAACGACTTTGGCCGTTCGGCCTAATCGCGAAAATGCGCGGGAACGTCTATAGTGGGTTACGGTTCGACACAATCACGACTGCGCGCTTCCCTATCGAACAAGGTAGAATTCCGCCAAACGCCTTGTGGACGAACACGCCACACACACGCACAACATATTCTCTGACGCAGGCTCCTGCCGCACCTCAATGGCCAATCCCGCAGAATCCCATCCGCAAAACGACTTCATCAATTCGGCACGCAAGGAACGTAAGCGTGTTGAAATCTATCTCGTCAACGGCATTCGTCTGACGGGGTGTATCGAGTCGTTCGACCAGTATCTGGTGATGCTGCGCACCCCCGTGGGTCTGCAAGGCATCTACAAGCGTGCGATTTCCACGATCCAGCTCGACACCGGCGGCTCGCGCCCCGGCGGCGGCCCCCGCGGCCCGCGCACCGGCGGTCGCCCCGGCGGCCGTGAAGGCGGCGGTCACAGCCCGTACGGCTCGCACGGCGGCCCGCGCGAATCGCGCGGCGACGGCGGCTACGGCGCCCGCGAGCCGCGTGAAGGCTACGGCTCGCGCGAACCGCGCGAAGGCTACGGCGCACCGCGTGAACCGCGCGAGCCGCGTGAAAGCTACGGCGCGCCGCGCGACACCGGCGATGCATCCGGCAACGCCGCGCCGTCGGATTCCCGCGGCGGCAACGGGCCGGTCATCGTGACGCGCCGCCGGCGAATCGTGCCGGACGGCCAGTAAAACAAAAAGGGCAAGCCAACCGGCTTGCCCTTTTCACTGGTACGGCCGATGCAGCGCGTCGCCGCTCCGCCGTCACCGGGTTCAGCGGGCCGTCGTCGGCAGCCCCGCGTCGGCCTCGCGCTGCAGCGAACGCACCTGCTGCTGCAACGCCCGCAATTGCGACTGCAGCTGCGCCTGTTGCGCTTGCAGCGCCGCCGTTTCGCTCCGCACGCTCTTCTGGCGATCCGCCACCGCAGCCTGCTGCTGGCGCGCGATCGAGATGTCCGCCTGCAGCCGCCGCGCGCGCTCCTGCGTGACTTCGATCTGCTTGTCCATTTGCGCCTTCTGCGATTCCAGCTTCGCCGCTCGCAGTTCGTTGACGGCCAGCCGCTCCGCCTGATGCGAGAAATCGCGATAGATCGCTTCCGCGCGCGTTTCGTCGTAAGTCTTGATCACGCGCCAGAACGCCTTCTGCTGGAACAGCGCGACGAAATACGCACCGTCCTTGACGTTGAACAGCAGGCTCGCGCCGTAGCTGCCGTTGTAGCTCGTGCGCATTTCCGTCAGCGAATGCGCCTGGATCTGGCGTTGCAAATCGTCGACCGTGCTCGGCCCCGTCGTCTCGCCGGCCTGCGGCTGTATCGACGTCTGCGCCTGCGAATCGATCACCGGAATCGCGGCCACCGGCGCCGACGCCTGCTGCACCGCCGGCGAATCGCTGCCTGCCAGCCCCTGCGCGAACGCGCCTTGCATGCCTCCCATCATGGCGAGCAACACGCCTACCCGCCTCAACCCCGTCATTTGGCTCATGAAAATTTATTCCCGCCCGAGTCGTTGTAATTCACCGCGATTTTATCTCATTAATTACTCGCTTTCGCGGGTCTCGGGCTCTTCGTCGAAGATCTGATATTTGCGCATTTTTTCCCACAATACCTTACGGCTGATGCCGAGCTGCTGGGCCGTGTCCTGACGCCGCCAACCGTTTGCGTCGAGCGCCGCGATCACGCGGCTGCGCTCGTTCATGTCCCACTTGCTGCGATCGACGAACACCTCGGCCGCACTCTCCGCCGGCACCGGCTGGGCCGCGCTGCGTGCGTGCGCGATCAGCCGCTGCAGTCGCGCGGCATCCCAGCCGCCCGTCTGCCGCACCGTCACGCCGACGCGCTCGGCGAGGTTGCGCAATTCGCGCACGTTGCCGGGGAAATAGCTGTCCGCGACCGAATCCGTGAGCCAGTACGGCAGATCGGACAACTCGGCGAGCCGCTCCTCGCCGACCACCTGGGCGACGAACGACTTGAACAGCGCGATCTTGTCCACCGCGCCGCGCTCCTCCAGCGACGGGATGCTCAGCTCGATCACCGCGAGCCGGTAGTAGAGATCGGCGCGGAACAACCCTTCCTTGACGAGCTGCGGCAGCTTCTTGTTGCTCGCCGCGACCAGACGGAAATCGACCTTCACCGGCGCCGTCGCGCCGACCCGCAGCACCGCGCCGTCCTCGAGCACCCGCAGCAGCTTGACCTGCTGATACAGCGGCAGATCGCCGACTTCGTCGAGAAACAGCGTGCCGCCGGCCGCCTGTTCGAAATAGCCTTTATGCGCAACAACCGCGCCGGTGAACGACCCTTTCGCATGGCCGAAGAACAGCGATTCGAACAGGCCGTCCGGAATCGCGCCGCAGTTGACCGGCACGAATTCGCCGTGCCGGTAGCGCGAATGCTTTTCGTGCAGCAGTTGCGCGATGCGCTCCTTGCCGACGCCGGTTTCGCCGTGCAGCAGCACGTTGGTGTCGCAATCGGCGAACGTATCGACTTCGTGCAGCAGCGCCTGCATCGATTCGGAGTGCGCGACGAGTTCGGATGGCTGCAACGTTTCGGCCGCGTGCGCACGCAGCTGCGTGACGAGCTTGCCGATCATGCCGCGCAATTCCGCGCACGTGAAGTCGAGCGGCAGGATGTGCGAATACTCGGGCGGATACTGCGACGCGTCGTGGTCGCGCGCCGCGCCGACCCAGACCACCGGCATGCCGATGTTGGCCTGCCAGTCGCGCAGGAATGCCGCGCCGCCTTCGATCATCGTCACGCTGATGATCGCCAGCGACCGCCGCATCGCGGCGCGCTCGGGCGAGACCGCCGCGTTGTCGGCGCGGATCACTTCGACGTCGAAGCTCGCCATGCATCGGGCGACGCGGTCGACGATGTCCGCCTTGCCTTCCCAGACGTACAGGTCGAGCTCTTCGATTGCGGGCGTATTTCTCATCTGATCTGCTTCTTCAGTAAACCGTTTGGGCGACCCCGCAACTGAGCGAGATCTGATGGACCGTCGCCGCGCCGACCTGGACGCCGAGCAGATTCAGCAGCGGCACGAGGACTGCGTCAAGGCTCGACAGCACCGGGCCGAGCAGACTGGTCAGAAAACCGAGCAGCGTCGATACGAAGGAAGACGGTATCGGCAAACTGGTCAGGTCGGCCAAGCGGAGGTTGACAGTGATCGTCGCAGCCGCGAGTTGAGTCAGCGCCGAACTGAGCGCTGAGCCGAGCGCATTCGAATTCACGGTCCAATAGTTCGCGTCGATTCCCGGCACGCCATTGAACGTGTGCGATTGGGAAGCCCCCTGCACCTGCACAGATACGTTCGACATGGAGGCCGTCACCCGAACAAGCCCGAGCACCGCGTTCACGTCGATGATCTGCGCCGGCGACGCACAACTGTAATTCGACGACAGACTGATCTTGCCCGATGCATCGAGCGGCGGCTGACCGATGCACAGATTGGCCACGCCCGGTTGCGCCGTAATGACGACGGTACTCGCCTCCTGCGTGGACGCACATTGCGTCGAATTCAGCCATGCGGTACCGGTGCCGACTTGCAGGTAAATCGGGAGCTTGACATCGATCGATGCGATCTGATTCAGCAACGTTCCGAGTATCGGTAACTGCGCGGTGCCGAGAGCGACATTCAGATACACGCCCACTGCCGCCGTCGACGCCTTCGTACGCCACGTTCCCGTCGCCGGATCGATCCCGCCCTCGCCAACGCCGATCGACGGCGGGCTGATAATCTGCACCTGCAACTGCGTTCCCGTCAGCCCGCCGAGATTCAGCGACGGCACATTGACCGTGACCGCCGGCTTGCCCGTTGCCGCGATCTCCGCGCCGACCATCAGCAGGTCGAGCAGATCGACCTGCGCGTTGAGGGCCGCCTGCGTATCCGCGAGCGCGACGTTCAGCAACCCGCCCGCGCCGCCGAGACCGATCGACGTCCCCGGGACGTTGGCGTTCACGATCGCCTGCAGCGCGGCCACGCTCGCCTGCAGGCTTGCGTTCACGACGGACGTCTGCGAGGCCGCCTTCACCATCAACTGGATCAGTTGCGGCAGCGTGAGCTTCAGCGCGAGCAGTTGATCGACCGTGCCGACGCCCGCCGCCACGACGAGGTCGCCGACCGTCACGTTGGTGCACGCAAGCGCTTGATACGACGCGATGTTCAGGTTCAGGTTGGCGCCGAGCAGCGCGCCGATCAGCCCGTTGACGAGCCCCGGATTGCCGGACGTCGGCGCCGATCCGCCCGAGCAGCCAACCCCGCCGAGCGCGGCAAGGGTCGCGCCCACCGAGAACGTATCGATGTTCGTCGAACGCGCGGTCGATACCGCGGACACCGTCTGCGGCGGTCCGACGAAGAAGAACGGCACCTGGCGCGTGACGACCACCTTGGCGGCGTTCAACTGCGTGGTCCCGGATGTCGCGGCGGCGTAGTAGCTGGGTGCCGGATTCGCAGACGTGTCCCAGCGGCCGCATTCGATGCTGATCGTGTCGCCGTTCGACGCATTGAGCCCGTTCGATTGCGCATTGCTGGTCGCGGTGGCAGTCGGCTGCGAACAGGCATCGTCCATCCGCTGCACGGCCGCGAGCGCAGCCATGTCGGCAATTCGCTGCACGTCTCGGCGCTGGTAAAAGAGATTACCGACGCCAATGGCGCCAAGCGTGGTGACGGCGATCAGCATCGCGATGATCGCCATCACCGAGAACGCGCCGCGCTGTCGTGACGCGCGGCGGATCGTGCCGCCACTGTGCCGGGTAGTCACCGTTTTGCTCCGTCAGCGCGCGAGATCGCCGCCGGACAGCCCACCGCTGCCGCTGCCACCGCTGCCGCTGCCACCGCTGCTGCCGCCGCCCGACGCCGACATCGTGCCGAACCACTGCGGAATCGGCGTCTTGAACGAGTCGATATAGCGCTGATACGCATACGTCCCGGCCGTGCCGTCGATCGGTTGCGGCGTAGCGGCCGCCCGATTCGAGCGCTGCAGGTCGAGCAGCGCGCTGGTCGCATGACCGATTTCGGACGCCGGCGTGTCGCTTTGCGCATGCGCGACGCCCGCGCCCAGCGAGCAAGCGAACGCGATGCCCACGGCCCGCACGCGGATTGAGGAAAGGTGAAACATGATGGCCTCCGTGAATATCGTCGTTATCGCGCGAAACGCTGCAGCAGCGGCACGGCAAGATCGAAATTGTCGCTGCTCGCCACCGACGGCACGGACACGCTGGCCGGCGCATAGGCGATGGCGCGCTGCTTCGCGCGCATCGCCGCCGCAACCTTCGTCTCGTCGTCACGAATCTGGCCGCGCACCGCGGGCGACAGCTTCTGCTGATCCATCAGCCGCCGCGCATCTTTCGCATGGCCGGTCGCGAGCAGATACAGCACGAAGTTGCTGAGGATCTTCGGGTTCTTCTGCTCGAGTTCGGCCGCCTTCAGCAGCGGCACGCGCGCCCCCGCCAGATCGCCTTCACGCATCTTCGAATACGCGAGGTCGGACAACGTCGCCGCATCGGTCGGCGCAAGTACCGTCGCCTGTTCGAGCTGCTGCGCGGCCAGCGCGAAATCGCCGCGGGCGCCGGCGGTCAGCCCCAGCCCGCGATAGCCGCGCGCAGCGAGCGGCGTCGTCAGCAACTTGGTATAAGCGGCCACGCCGGCGTCGTACTGGCCGGTCGCGCGCAACGCGTCGGCACGCAGCAGGATCGTGTCCGGCGATGCACCATATTGCTTCTCGTACTGATCGATGTGCGCGAGCGACGCAAAATACAGCCCCTGCCCCTGCATCCGCTCGATCAGGCCCAGATACATGCCCGGCGTATCGGGCGGCGCATTCTTGTCGGCGGCGGCCTGCATCAGCGCGCCGCGTTCGGCCTGCGCGCCGATTCCGTATCCGGATTCCTTGAACATCGCGCACCCGCTGGCGAGCAACGCGCACGCCGTCGCGCCTGCGAGCGTGCGAACCCAACCCAATCGATTCATCTCGTGTCGCTCCTTCCCCTCATGCCGCATCAATGCTGAATCGCAGCGAGCGCGGACAGCACGGTCATGATCCCCGGCCCCGCGGTCACGATCAACAGTGCCGGCAACAGCGTGACGATCATCACGCCGGTCATCTTCACCGTCAGGCGACCGATCTGTTCGCGCAGCGTCGCGCGACGCCCTTCGCGCAGACGGTCACCGAATTGTTTCAGCGGCTCTTGCACCGCGCCGCCATGCTTGTCGACCTGAATCAGCAAGCGCACGATCGCGCGCAAATCCTCGTTGTCGAAACTGTTCGTCAGGCGTTGCAGCGATTGCTCGCGCGTGCGCCCGGCCGCGAACTGCCGCTGCGCGACGCCGAGTTCCCACGACAGCACCGGCAGCATCGTCTGAAAATCGTGCGTGACGACCTGGATGCTCTGGTCGAGCGACAGGCCGACGCCCTGCAGCAGCCGCAACATGTCGACGAGCAGCGGCAGTTCGGTCGCGATGCTCTGCCGGCGCGCGGTGGCGCGCCGGCGCACATAGATCTTCGGCAGCATGTAGCCGGTCACGAGCGCGACGGATATCCACAGCGGCCAGCGCGCCTGTTGCCCGCGGCCGATCAGTACCAGCACCGCGAGCGCCGGCAGCAGGATCGCGCAGACGATGCGAGCGCCGACGAACAGCGCTCTGGCACGCACGTCGACGAAACCGCACTGTTCGAGCAGTTGGCGATCTTCGTCGGCGATCAGATATCTGCTGAAGCCGGTATCGAGCCACCGCATCCCGACGTCTTCGAAACGTTCGCGCAGCCCCGCGAAACGGACACGCGGCGCGGGCGGTGTCACCGCCTCGCGTGCCGCTTCGGCGGAGCCGGCGCGCGCGGCAGCCGCTTCGACTGCGGCGGCCCGGCGGTCGAGCGCATGCGCCAGCGCGCGCTCGGCACGCTGCACGAGCACGACGCGGACGATCGCGAGCGCGGCAAGCAGCAGCACGCCGATCGATCCGAGCACCAGCGCCAGCGCGCCTAAACGGTTTGCATCCATCGATTCACCTCAGCCGCGCGAGCCGGAACAGCCAGAGACCGCCGATCGCCTGCAGCGCGAACGCCAGGTAAATCAGCTGACGTCCGTTATCGTCGCTCCACATCGCCGTGAAGTAGCGTGGGCTCGTCGCGATGACGAAGCTGCCGACCGCGATCGGCAACAGCGCCAACACCCACGCCGACAGCCGGGTCTCGGCCGACATCGCGGACAGTTCGCGTTCCGCCTGCTCGAGATCGCGCATGAAGGTCGACATCCGGTCGAGCATCACGTCCGCCCGTCCGCCGTAGCGGACCGACAGACGCAGCACCGCCCCGACCAGTTCGAATTCGCGGATACGGTAGGTGTGCGCGATGTGCAGCATCGCGCGGTCGATCTCGACGCCGGAGCGCAGCATCTGCGACACGTCGTCGAGGCAGCGGCGCAGCGGCATCTCGGCCGTCTGCAGCGCCGACTGGAACGCCGCCGGCACGCTGTTCCCGAGCGTCACGAGCCGCACGATCCCGTCGAGAAACGACGGCAACTGACGGACGATCTTCAGGCGGCGCCGGCTGATGCGCGACGTGACCCACAGAACGACGAGCACACTGCCCGCCACGGCCGCCGCCGCCGCGGCGAGCGCGCCGCCGGCCATGCCGGCCCACAACGCGAGCAGCACGATGACTGCAAGCACCATCACGAGCCCGGTACGCACTTCATCGAGGCCCGCGCGGTCGGACAGCACGGTCCACGCGTCGAGCACCGACGCGCGCCAGCGCGCGAGCCCTTGTTCGACTGCCTGCGCGTTCGCCGTACCGGCCGCCGGGGCGCGTGCGGGGCGCGTATCGCCAGTCGGGGGAGCGGAACGCGCGCCCTGTCCCACGCGGCTGTCGAAGAACCGCTGCGTATGCGCACGCCCTTCCCGCACCTGACTTCCACGCCACAGCAGCAATCCCGCCGCCGCGCAGATCAGCGCGAACATCAGCGCGAGCAAGGTGGCGCTAGACATTGAAGCCCCCGCCTCGCCCGAAGTTGCCACCGAACCCGCCGCCGCCCGCGGACACCAGCGTGCTGCGGAAACGTGCCAGCTTCGGCGAATGCGGATGAATGCCGAGCGACTCCCAATGATCGATCTCTTCGCCCTCCGGCGTGACGCGCGCCTCGTAGCGATACAGCTCCTGCGTCGACACGACGTTGTCCGACATGCCGGTGACTTCGGTGATCGACAGGATGCGGCGGCGGCCGTTGGACAGCCGGCCGATCTGCACGATGAAGTCGATCGCGTTGGCGATCTGCCGCCGCAGGCTTGCTTCGGTGCCCTGAAAACCGGCGAAGCCGGCCAGCATCTCGAGCCGGTACAGGCATTCGCGCGGCGAGCTGGCGTGCACGGTACCCATCGATCCGTCGTGGCCGGTATTCATCGCCTGCAGCATTTCGAGCACTTCGCCGCCGCGCACTTCGCCGACGATGATCCGGTCCGGCCGCATCCGCAGCGTGTTTCGCAGCAGGTCGCGAATCGTCACCACGCCGCTGCCGTCGAACCCGCCGGGACGGCTCTCGAGCCGCACGACGTGCGGGTGATTCAACGACAGTTCGGCCGTATCCTCGATCGTCACGACGCGTTCGGCCATCGGGATGTGAAACGCCAGCGCGTTCAGCAGCGACGTCTTGCCCGAACTGGTGCCGCCCGACACGAGGACGTTGCAGCGCGCATCGACCGCGGCTTCGAGCAGCCGGCCGATTTCCTCGTTGTAGGTGCCGTTGCCCAGCAGGTCCTCGGGCTTCAACGGGTCCTTGCGAAATTTCCGGATCGATACGACCGGCCCGTCGATCGACAGCGGTTCGATCACGACGTTGACCCGCCCGCCGTCGGGCAGCCGCGCATCGACCATCGGGTTCGATTCGTCGAGCCGCCGGCCAACCGGTGCGAGAATCCGTCGCACGATCCGCAGCAGATGCGCGTTGTCGGTAAAGCGGATCGGCAGCTTCGACAGGATCCCGTGGCGCGACACGTAGATGTCGTTGTAGCCGTTGATCAGGATGTCCTCGACGTGCGGGTCGGCCAACAGGTCTTCGATCGGCCCGAAGCCGGCGAGCTCCTTCGTCAGCGCCTCGGCCACCGCGCGCACCTCGCTCTCGTTGAGCGGAATGCGCCGCAGCCGCACGAAGCTGTCGATTTCGAGATCGACGAACTGGTTGATCGCCTGTCGCGACCAACGGCCGAATTCGGCACCCAGCTCCTCGATCCGCGTGAGCAGATGCTCGTGCGCGGCATTCTTGATGTCGTGGAACTGTTGCGTTTGCGAGAACGGCGCTGCGCCGTCGGCAAATTGAATGTCGTGTGCCATCGCTTACGACCGCTTCGTTGAGGATTGAATGATGCGCCTGAGCGCCGAGAGGCCGCCGGCCGCACGCGGGGTCGCTCCGGGCGCCGGCGCGCCCGCGAGGCGCTCGACCAGCGGCCCGAGCGCACGGACGTACGGATCGCGTTCCGCGACCTCGGCGATCAGCTTGCCCTGGTTCGCCGCATGCCCGATCGACACGCGCCGCGACGGCAGTGTCGCAACCAGCGACAGTTCGAGCCGTTCGGCGATCTGTGCGGGCATCAAGCCGAGCTCGGCGTCGAACTGGTTGACGACGAGCCGGATCCGGTCGGTCGCGGCACCGGCCTCGCGCAACCCGTCCAGCATCTCGACGGCAGACACGACCGACGCCACACCCTGGTCGCAAACCAGCCATGCTTCGTCCGCCAGGTTCACGACCTGCGCGATGAATTCGCGATTCGGAAAGCCGCCGAGATCGACGATCTGGTGATCGAAGAACGCCCGCAGCCGGTTCAGCAGCGCCGCGCACGACGCCGTCGCCACGTCGCGCAGCTCGGCGAGATTCGGCGGCAGCGTCGTCAGGGCGACGCCGCTCGAGTGGCGCGCGAGCGCAGTCGTCACGAACGTGCGGTCGATCCGGCGCAGGTTGCGCACCGCCTCGACGAAATGAAATTCGCAGCGCGTGTTCAGGAACAGCGCGCCGTCGCCGGCCGGCAGCCCGAGATCGAGGAGCGCCGCCGTGTGCGCGGGGGCGGCCGGCCGGCGCTGCATCAGCACCGACAGGTTCGCGGCGAGCGTGCTCACCCCCATCCCGGCGCGCGCACCGAGCAATGCGGTGACCTTCCCGTGGCGATTCGCCGGCTCGCCGACGTTGTCGAGCAACACCCGCGTGATCCGCAGCGCTTCGTCGGCCGGTGCGGAAAAATCGACGAAATCGCGCACCCCCGCGCGCAGCGCGGCGAGTGCGCCTTCGGGTTGCGCGAGCGAGCCCAGTGCGACGACCGGCACGCCCGGATGCGCCGCGCGTACCGCGGATACCACCGTGCTTGCAGCCGCGCAATCACCGGAAAAATCGATGAATACCAGCGCCGGATTCAACACGCCGATACGCTGCGACAGCGCGGCGCCGTCGAGCGGTACCCCTTCGACCGCGCCGGCGGACACCAGCGATTGCGACAGCCAATGCACATGCTCGGCAAGAGAGGATGCGCAGACGAAGTGGTCGGTGACGGCGGGCTCAGCCAAGGAATAGGTTCTCGCATTCATCTTGAATACTCCCAATGAAGCAAGGCATCGCGTCATGCGCGACGGCCTGCGCGGTCCGGTAACGATTCGGCGCGCTCATTTCGAGAACCCCGGCCCTGCGTCCGGCGATGCCATGCCGCCCAGGTACGAACGCCACACCGGACCGTCGCGCTGCTCGGACAGCTCCCCCGGCGTCGCCGGCAGCGGTGCGCCCTGCGCGATCGGTGCAACGAGATGCGGCGTCACGATGATCACGAGCTCCTTGTCGTTCTGCTGGTAGCTCAGATTCTTGAAAAACGCGCCGATGATCGGCAGATCGCCCAGGAACGGCACCTTGTTGACGTTGGACGTGGTCTCGCGGTCGATCAAGCCGCCGATCACGAAGCTTTCGCCGTCGCCGAGCTCGACCGTCGTGTCCGCACGCCGCGTCGTCAGCGCGGGCACCTGCACGCCGTTGATCGTGATCGAATGCACGAAGTCGAGCTGACTCGATTCGGGCGCGACCTTCAGCGCGATCCGCCGCGGATTCAGCACGGTCGGCGTAACCGTCAGCCCGACGCCGTAGGGTTTCCACTCGATCGAGATCGTGCCGAGCGATTGCGGCACCGGCACCGGAATTTCGCCGCCCGCGAGGAAATTCGCGCTCTGGCCGGACAACGCGACGAGCGTCGGCTGCGCGAGTACTCGGGCCAGGTTATTCGCCTCGAGAATCGACAGGTCGGCGAACAACCCGCGGGACATGGAATGGATGACGAGGTTGAACGCCGACGAAATCGGCACGTTCGTGTTGTAGGTGAGCGAGCTGTTCGGCGAGCCGGTAATCGACGTCAGCCCCGTCGGCGCGAAGGCCCCGAACGCAAAGCCGTTGCTCTGCTTGAAGAAATTGAGCCCCGCCTGCTTCAGCACCGAGCGGCTGAATTCGACGACCCGCACGTCGACCTGCACGACATTCTTGCCGGAGATCGTCGACGCATCCAGCGTCGTCCCGTCCTTGCCGCCGACCGTCTTCGCCGCATGCACGGCCCGCTGATGGCCGTCGAGCGTTCCGGACGTACCGCCGATCACCGTCGTGCCGCCGTACGTATTCACGCTCGGCGACGCGCCGTCGAGGAGTGCCCGCGCCGCCCCGCTCGTGACGTTCACGTTATAGACGGTCGGCTCGTCGCGGCCGCGCTCCCAGATCATCACGTTCGTCGCGCCGGCATTCTTCGCCACCAGCAGCACGCCGCCGCGCCCGCCCTTGACGACGACCACGTCGGCCACCGACGGATCGCCGACCGCAACCCGCTGCAGCGCACGCCCCGTCGCAAGCTGCCGTTGCGCGCCGATTGCAAGGCTGATCGTCCCGCTCGTGTCGGCCGCGTCCGACAGCGGCGGCATCGCCAGCGCGCTCAATGCAATAGCCAAACCAATCAGTTTCTTTTTCATTGTTTGCCGTCTTCGTCCCACTCAATAAGCGACCGTTTCGGTCCGCCCACCCCGAATCACTTCGATGCCGCCACCGCTCGGACGCCGTGCGACCACCCGCGGCGCCACACGCGGAGCCGGCGCCGTCGCACTCTTCGACAACTCGCCCAGCACCATGCCGGCAGCGGCAACCGCCGACGGGCTCTTGTCGTCGCCGACGCGAACCGCGACGGTTTGCGCCGCGACATCGTCGTCGCGTGGGTTACGCAGCGCGAGCAGGAGTCGACCGCTCTGCTCGGCGAGCGTCAGCGCGTCGACCTGTGCGGTGGGCACGGCCAGCACCGCGGTCCGCGTCCCGACCACCGAGCCGTTCGAACTGTCTCGCTCGGTCGTTGCATCGCCGAACGACAGCACACGAACCTTCGACATCAGCAGCCGCGCCTGAGTATTCACGATCTCCGCCGTCGACGTCCCGCCGATCGCCACACCGGTCCCGTCGCGCTTCAGATTCACGAACACGTCGACATAGTTGCCGGGGCGCACGCGATTGCCGACCGCGTTGGTCTCGTCGACCTTGATCGCGACGGCGCGCTCTCCCGGTGCGATCTGCTCGGCGAGACCGGACGACAATGCGCTCGCGACGACGGCCGCATGGGCGGGAATGTCGGCTGCCGGGGTGCGACCGACCAGTTGCAGCGGATCGGCGAACGCCCCCTGGGGCGCGGCGGTCGACTGCTGGACCTTCAGCGCATCGGCCGGAATCGGTTGGCCGGCTTGCAACGGCCGAGTCGTCACGACGACCGGCACGCTCTGCGTGGCGACCGTCGAGGCAACCGGCGCGACATCGGCCGGCTTGCGACCGAGCATCCATGCATAGACGCCGAGCAGAATCGCGATCGCGATCAGCAAACCCGCAATGATCTTCGTCAGATTGTTGGCCATGGTGTTGTTATGCTTCCCCGCTACTCACGATTGAATTCTCCACGCAACGTTGCCGACCGGGCGCCCTCGACCCGGCACGACGCCGCAGCTGCCGTCTATATGATGTTGACCGGGCTGATCTGGACCATCGCGGTTCCGGTGAGTGTCGATGGCACCGGCAACAGCGAACCGAGCAGCGGGAACGCCGGAATCAGGGGACTCTGCGAGTAGGGGTAGGTCAGCGTGATCTGCACGCACAGCATCGTCGGGTCGTACGAACAATTGCCTTGCTGCGTGGGCGAGCATGTCGACCCTTTCAGCCACGTGGTCAGGTTCGTCGCGGCCGTGCATGCGGCCTGGGCTCGCGCCGCCAACGCGGCTTGCTGCGCTGCCTGCACCGACGCGGCCGCACCGACCTGCTGATAGTTCAGCGCGGCGCGAGCGCCTTCCGTTGCGGCAAGCGTCAGGTTCTGCTGGGCCGCGAAGATCATCCCGTACGTGATGATCGCGTACAGGATCAGGAAGAACACGGGCAACATCAGCGCAAATTCGATCGCCGTCGCACCGCGCTCGCGACGTCGCATACCGGATACCGGACAAACGACCGTCATTGCATCCCCCCGGTCGCGATCCGGTACAGGCACCACAGCGCCGCGGGAATCACGAGAAACGCGGCATACGGCGACGCCCGGAAACCGGCGATCTGCATCGTCGGCGAACGCCGCTGCCACAACGCCGACACGGGCGTACGGGTGGCGAAGATCAGCGTACCGGCATGCGCGAATGCCAGCAGGCTCGCAATGATCCAGAGCCACAGCAGCGCATGCGGGCCGCACCACGCGCCCAGCACCGCGAATACCTTGACATCCGCGGCACCCATTACGCGCAGCACAAAAAAGGGAAAGAGGCTCAGAAAACCGACCAGTACGCCAATGAGCGCCTGATTCACGGATATGCCGAACGGATTATGTCCGGCGAGTACAAATGCAAACGCGAATCCACCGATCACCAGTGAATTCGGTATACGCCTATGACGGATGTCCTCGAGCGCGACAAGCATCGCCCACGCGAGGAAAACCCCGACGCCAGTGAGCAGGATCATTTACACCCCGAACGGCAAAACTTACCGCGCGGATTGCCGAAGCAATCCGCGCCCCTGACAACAGGGAAATGAGCAAAGCTCGTTCGTTATGCCGCCGGCAGTTTGCTGGCGATGTAGGTGAACGCACCCGAGATGCCACCCGTCAACGTGCTCATCGCACTGACGAGAGCGACGGCGATGAGTCCGGCGATGAGTCCGTACTCGACTGCGGTAACCCCGTCTTCTTCCTTAAGGAAACGCTTGATGATTGCTTTCATTTTATTCCTCGTGCCTGTATTTACGTTTTCTGGCCTTTTATACGTATACGTCCCCGCATATCTGGCCGTTTGCCCCAGCCGTTCGCCACATCTGCTGTAACGACAACCGGGTGCGCTTTCTTTATAGGTCGCCCCGAAGGGCATTGCTCACGATTTGATGCAAGTTAACATTCGCGATAGTGCCCCTCCTCGAACGTAGTGTACCGAACCGTACATTTGCTTACATCTGCTCCCGATTCTATATCCGTTCCCATTTAAATTCCAACCTCTTTTCAACTACTCGGGCGGAAAAAATGATCAGGAGCACAACGTATTTGTACGGCGTTTCGGTACGACTTACACATAGGATTTACGATAGGTTAGATGTGCACACCTAATCCACCAGTAAAACAATTGCCTCGTCCACCAAACCTGCGTGGGCCCCACGTTACGCCGCATCCGTAACGCCAATGTTGTGACGTTACGTTACGAAACGGCCGAAACCGTTCTCATTCATCCTCTCTTAAACAGATTCAACAATCTTTCAATTTCCATAACTTCCTTCTCCGACAAGGAATTGCCTCGTTTAAAACCGGTCGTCGAACCGTCGGGCATCGAAATGGCACGACAGTTGCAGAGTAGTCCTCGCACCACTCAACACAACGCAGTTCACAACACATTTTTAATGCGAGGACGAAATGGACATTAAGGTTATCCCTCATGGCATGTTCCGGACGACTCTGATCGCGGCCACCGTTGCAGCCATGCTTTCCCTTTCCGCGTGCGGCGGCTCCGGCTCCATCAGCCAGGGTCTCGGTGGCGGCTCGAGCTCCGGCGGCGGCGATACGATCTCCACGTCGGGCGGCAACGGCTCGAGCGGCACGTCGGGTACGAGCGGCACGAGTGGTACCTCGGGCACGAGCGGCACGTCCGGCACCAGCGGAACGTCGGGCACGAGCGGTACGTCCGGCACCAGCGGAACGTCGGGCACGAGCGGTACGTCCGGCACCAGCGGAACCTCGGGCACGAGCGGTACGTCCGGCACCTCCGGTGTGTCGGCGAACCCGGTGGGAAATGTCCTCGCAAGCGGCAGCAACATCATCACGAATGCCGGCAGCACCGTCTCCGGTCTCGGCTCCGTCATCGGTAGCCAAACGCTGCCGGGCGTCAATCCGGCCACCACGCAAGCCGCGGGCGGCATCGTGCAAAGCGTGGGCGGCGCGGTCTCTGCGCTGGGCAACGGCCTCGGCAACGGGCTCGGCCAGCTCGGCGCGACGAAGGATCCGGTCGGCACCACGGTCGCCAGCACGGGCGGCGTGGTCAATCAGCTCGGCGGCGCAGTCACGCAAACGGGCAACCTCGTCACGAGCCTCGGCAGCGGCCCGCTGTCGCCGCTCGCGCCGGTCACGGGCGCGGTCGGCGGCCTCGTCACGACGCTCGGCGGCGCCGTGTCGAACGGCGGCACCACGCTCACCAACGCACTGTCGACCGGCCCGATCCAGCAGGTCACGCAGACGGTCAGCTCGGCCATCACGCCGATCACGACGATGGTCGGCCAGACGACCCAGACGATCGGCACGGCAACCGGCCTCGGCGCACCGGTCAACACGCTGCTCGGCACGGTCGGCAACGGGCTGAACCAGGCCGGCGCCCTGCTCGCATCGACGGGCGGCAACCCGGTCACCACCGGCCTCGGCAATACGGTCTCATCGACGGGCAACACCGTGAAGGCCGTCGGCGGCCTGCTCACGGGCGGCACCGGCGGCGTGACCAACCCGCTTGCCCCGCTCACGGGTCTCGTATCGACGGTGACCGGCGCACTCGGCGGCGCAACGGGTGGCGGCAGCGGCCCGCTAGCGCCGGTCACGGGGCTCGTCTCGACGGTCACGGGTGCACTGGGCGGCGCAGCAGGCGGCAGCGGCGGTCCGCTCGCACCGGTTACGGGCCTCGTCTCGACGGTCACCGGCGCGCTCGGCGGCGCAACGGGCGGTACCAGCGGCGGCCCGCTCGCACCGGTCACGGGCCTCCTCGGCGCAGTCACGGGCGCACTCGGCGGCGTGACGGGCGGCGCAGGCGGCAGCAGCCCGCTCGCACCGGTGACGAATGCCGTCTCCACGGTCACGAGCACGGTCGGCGTACCGGCACTGAGCGGCGGCACGGGTGCCGTCACGAACGCGGGCTCGTCGTCGAATCCGCTTGCGCCCGTCACGTCGCTGATCGGCGGCCTGCTCGGCGGCACGCACGGCAAGTAATCCGACATCCATTCATCGAAAAGACAGCGAGGAGTCCATCATGTCCCAGCAACGTTCGATCACGACGGTCGCCCTGCGCCACTGGCGCATGCCCCTCACCGCCTTCGCCGCAGCGTGCCTGCTGGCCGCCTGCGGCGGCGGCGGCGTCAGCTCGCCGCCGACCAGCAGCAACGACAACAACAACCCGAGCACGAGCGGCACGCCCGGCACGAGCGGCACCAGCGGTTCGCCGACCGGCACCAAGGGCGTCATCAGCACGGTCGGCCAGACGGCCACCGACCTCGGCAGCACGGTCGGCAACATCAGCCTGCCGGGCCTCGGCGACGGTGTGACGAAGGGCGTCGGCAGCACGCTGTCCAGCACCGGCACGATCGTCGGCGCGGCCGCCGATGCGGTGAGCAACGGGCTGGGGCAGATCGGCTCGACGAAGGACCCGGTCGGCACCACGGTTGCCGGTCTCGGCAACGTCGTCGGCGCGACCAGCAACACGGTGTCCGGCCTGAGCTCGACGGTCAAGGCGCTGGGCACCGGCCCGCTGGCACCGCTCGCGCCGGTCACGACGCCGGTCGGCACCGTGCTCGATACGGTCGCCAACGGCCTGACGGCCGCCGGCACGACGATCGGCTCGACGCTGTCGTCGGGCGCCGTCCAGCAGGTCACGCAACCGATCAGCTCGGCGATCACGCCGCTCGTGATCACCGCCGGCCAGGTCACGCAGCAGGTCGGCACGACGACCGGCCTCGGCCAACCCGTCTCGGGCCTGCTCGGCCAGATCGGCGGCGCAATCAGCTCGGCCGGCAAGCAGGTCGCCGGCACGTCGAGCCAGCCGCTCGTCGGCGACGTCGGCCAGCTCGTGACCGCGGTCGGCAATACCGTGACCAACGCTGGCGGCCTCGTCAATCCGAACGGCCCGAACGGCGCGGCACCGATCCCCGGCCTGATCACGAGCCTCGTCGGCGGCTCGACGGCAACCGTCCAGAATGGCTCGTCCTCCGGTTCCGGTTCGACGAACCCGCTCGGCGGGCTGCTGTCGGGTCTCGGCTCGACGCCGCTCGGCTCGCTCACGGGCGCGCTCGGCGGCGCAGCGGGCGGCTCGGGCAGCAGCCCGCTCGCGCCCGTCACGAATCTCGTGTCGACGGTCACCGGCACGCTCGGCGGCGCAACGGGCGGCGCGGGCAGTGCTAACCCTCTCGCGCCCGTCACCGGTTTGCTGAATACTGTCACCGGAGCGGTCGGCGGTGCAGCAGGGTCCGGGGGCTCGAGCCCGCTCGCGCCGGTCACGTCGTTGGTCGGCAGCGTGTCGGGTACGGCGTCGTCGGGCAGCGGTTCGACGGGTCTGCTGGCACCGGTCACGGGGTTGCTGGGTACGTTGGGTAGCGTTGGCAAGTAAGGAGGACGGTCGCGTCATCGCAGCCGGAGCGAATGACGCGGCCGTACAAACACAACCGGCATTGCGGCACGCGGCGCGCGACACCCTGGTGTCGTGCGCCGGCATTACAAAGAAGACGAAAAGCAAGGCCTACGAGGAAGAACAATGAAATCCAGACTCGACAGATGGATGATGCTGCTCGCCATCGCGGCAGCAGGCACGGCACAGGCACAAACGCGCGTCGGCGGTAACCCGCTCGACTCCCTTCCCCAGATCAACGCACCGAAGACGGGCCCGAACGTCACCGTTCAGGTCGCACCGCAGGCGCCGCAATTGCAGGAGCTGCTGTCGCGACACCTGACGCCGACGACGTTCCAGGTCGAAGGCGTGAAGTCGGTGCCGTTCGAGGAAATCACGCGCCGCTTCACACCGCTCGTCGGCAAGGACATCACGATCGGCGAGCTGATCGAAACCGCCAACGGCGTGACGAAGCTGTACCAGGAACGCGGCTACGCGCTCTCGTTCGCGTTCGTTCCCGCGCAGACGTTCGAGAACGGTGTCGTGCGCATCACGGTGGTCGAAGGCTACGTGGCGGACGTCAAGGTCACCGGCAAACCCGGCGCGATGGAACCGAAGATTCGCGCGATCGCCGCGCACATCACGGCCGATCGTCCGCTGCGCCGCGCGACGTTCGAGCGCTACGTGAACACGTTCGGCCTGCTGCCCGGCCTGACGGTGAAAGCGAATGTCCCGCCGCCGCAAACCACCGACGGCGCGACGACGCTCGAACTTGCGGTGGATCGCAAGCCGTTCAACGTCAGCACGGGTATCGACTTCAACCACCCGGGCGTCCAGGGCCTCATCACCGCAACCGAAAACGGCCTCACGTCGTTCGGCGAGCAACTGAGCATCTCGGCGCTCGCGCCGCCGGGACGCGACAAGCAGACCTACTTCGCGTTCAGCGGCGCCCTGCCCGTCGGCAGCAGCGGCCTGATCACGCGCCTCGATGCCAGCACGTATCGCGGCAAACCGACCGATAACCCGGGGTTGCCGTCATACGTCCAGCGCACCGTGAAGAACGAGAAGCTCGGTCTTTCGGCCTCCTACCCGATTCTGCTGAACAACCAGCGCAGCCTGCTCGGCACCGTGTCGGGTTATGCGTCGCACAACGAGGACCGCTACCAGAACCAGATCAACGGCGCGACCCTCGATAACCGATCGCAAGTTCGCGTGCTGCAGATGCAACTCGACTACACGAACGTCCAGCCGAAACAGGTACAGAAGCTGAGCGTCAACGTCGCGAAGGGCTTCAACATCCTCGGCGCGTCGAAAGCGCAGGACATCACCGTCGGCACGACGACGACCTCGGTGGACAGCCCCATCTCGCTGACCTTCGTCCGCACCGGCGCAACCTTCACGCAGACGAACGAATGGCCGTTCCGGATCGGCACGTCGGTGTCGCTGACCGGGCAATACAGTCCCGACTCGCTGCCGACGTCCGAACAGATCTCGTTCGGCTCGACCCGTTACGCGCTCGGCTACCAGCCGGGCGAAACGTCGGGCGACTCGGGCTGGGGGATGTCGCTCGAAGTCAACCGCGGTTTCACACCGGGCTGGACGTATCTGAAATCGATTACGCCGTACATCGCATACGACATGGCGCGTGTGTATCTTCACTCGGGCACGCCATCGCCGAACCGCATGTCGTCGGTCGGCATCGGCGTGCGGCTCACGGACAGCCGCTACTACAGTCTCGATCTGAACGTCGCGAAACCGGTGGGCGACGCACCGGTCGAAAGCGCGTCACGCAGCCCGCGCATCAACGCCGCGTTCTCGTATCAGCTCAACTGATCGGTCACCAAAGTCGCCTCACAGCCCGCGTCACGCGGGCTGTTTCGATTAGAGTCCCCTCTATCAAACGTGGCGCACGGTTTCACGTATTCTGGTGAAGCTCGCAACAGACCCGCCCCATGCAGACGGGCGTACGGGCAAATCGAACAGACATGCAAAACAAGGAGGATGACAATGATTCAACTGACCCGCCCGTTGCGCGCGATCGCCATTGCCGGCGCTCTGCTCGCGTGCGCAACCCCCACGTTCGCGCAAGCCGACAGCCCAGTCGGCATGTGGCAGACGATCGACGACAACACCCATCAACCGAAGGCGCTCGTGCAGATCGCCGAGGACGGCGACGGCTCGCTGACGGGCAAGGTCGTCAAGGGCCTCGGCGCGAACGATACGCCCGATCGCCGCTGCACCGCGTGCACGGACGAGCGCAAGGATCAGCTCATCAAGGGCATGACGATCATCAAGGCGATGAAGAAGGACGGCGACCACTGGGACGGCGGCAACATTCTCGACCCGGAGAACGGCAAGGTCTACAAGTGCAAGATGACGCTTGAAGACGGCGGCCAGAAGCTCGTGGTGCGCGGCTACATCGGCGTGTCGCTGCTGGGCCGGTCGCAGACCTGGGTCCGCCAGCAATAACGCAGTACGCGCCAAAACGCGCGGCTCAATAAAAAAATCGGCCTGCGACGACGTCGTCAGGCCGATTTCCTTTTGGGGCGTGCACAACGAAAACCGAAGGACATCACGCCGCGTGCTTCATCGCATCCGATGCATAGCTACCCGGTGCACGATACGCGGGCGCCGCGTTGCTACGCGCCTCCGCCGCCTTCGATTGCGTATGCTTGCGCATCCGCGCGGACAGTTCGTTGCACAGATTCATGCCGGCGTCGCCGTAGAGCTCACGCATCACGTTCATCAGCGTGCCCGTTTCGTGCCATACCTTGAAGCGGCGATGGCATGTCTGATACGACGGGTAACGGCGCGGCATGGCCGACCATGTTGCGCCGCTGTAGATCACCCACAGCACACCGTTCAGCACGGCTCGCGTATTGGCTAACGGCCGGCCGCGCAACTCGGTGCGCGGCTGCATTTCGGGCAGAAGCGGCGCGACGCAGCGCCATTCGTGGTCGGTCAAATCGCGATACGGTGTCATGGACATCTCCAGCCTTAATAACCATGACACCACAATATCGGCTCACCTCAACGATGAATATAAGACAAATCCGAAAATACCCGAAGATTCGCTGAATCTAACCGAAATTGACGTTTGAATGACGCCGATTGCGAGCACCCGCCATCCGCTCAGGTCAACGACGTATCGACGATGCGGCGCGGCGTTTCGAGATACTCCTTCGACTGCATCTCGACGATGCGCGAGACCGTACGCGCGAATTCGTTGGCCATCGGGCCTTCGACGTACAACGCTTCGGCCGGCACCGCCGCGGACATCAGCAGCTTGACCTTGTGATCGTAGAGCACGTCGATGAGCCAGGTGAAGCGGCGCGCCTCGGACGCCATCCGCGGCGACATCTGCGGCACCTCGGACAGCACGATCGCATGAAAACGGCTCGCCAGTTCGAGGTAGTCGTTCTGGGAACGCGGGCCGCCGCACAGCGTCGCGAAATCGAACCACACGACGCCGTCCGCCTTGCGCAGCGCCTTCAGTTCGCGCTTCTCGATATGCAGGATCGGGCTTTCGTCGGGCACGGCCGCGAGCTTGCCGAATGCATGGCGCAGTTCGCGATCGGCTTCCGCGCCGAGCGGCGTGTGATACATCTTCACCTGCGCGAGTGTGCGCTGGCGATAATCGACCCCCGCGTCGACGTTGAGCACGTCGAGCTTTTCCTTGATCAGCGCGATCGCCGGCAGCATGCGATCGCGATGCAGGCCGTCCGGATACAGGTCGTCGGGATCGTAATTGGACGTCATCACGAACTGCACGCCGTTGTTGAACAGGCGATCGAGCAAGCGATACAGGATCATCGCGTCGGCGATGTCCGACACGTGGAACTCGTCGAAGCAGATCAGCCGGTAACGCTTCGCGATGCGCCGCGCGAGTTCGTCGAGCGGATCGGCCTGCCCTTTCAGCTCCTCGAGCTCGCGGTGCACTTCCCGCATGAATTCGTGGAAATGCAGGCGCGTCTTGCGCTGCACGGGTACGACTGCGTAGAAGCTGTCCATCAGGAAGCTCTTGCCGCGACCGACACCGCCCCACATGTAGACGCCGCGCGGGAGATCCGGGTGATTGATGAGCTTCTTGAAAGCGTTCGAGCGGCGCGCCTTGTAGTCGACCCACTCGTCGAAACAGCGCTGCAGGCGATCGACGGCCGCGCGCTGAGCGGGATCGGACTGATAGCCGCGCGTGGTCAGCTCGCGCGTGTAGTATTCGGTGACGTTCATCGGGCAAACCGGAAAGAACGAAGGCGAGCGGGAAACCCCGCCCGCCTTCGTCATGAGACGGCTGCGCCGGCCGACGGCCGGCAGAGCGCTACACCGTGCTCAGCTGTTCAGCGAGCGCTTGTCGACCGCGAGCGCCGCTTCGCGCATCACTTCCGACATCGACGGGTGCGGATGGCAGATGCGGGCGATGTCTTCCGACGCCGCCTTGAACTCCATCGCCACCACGGCTTCCGCGATCAGGTCCGACGCGTTCGCGGCGATCACGTGCACGCCGAGCAGTTCGTCGGTCTTCGCGTCCGCGATCATCTTCACGAAACCGTCCGGCGCGTTCATGCCGAGCGCGCGGCCGTTGATCGAGAACGGGAACTTGCCCGACTTGATCTCGCGGCCTTCGGCCTTCAGCTGCTGCTCCGTCTTGCCGACCCATGCGATTTCCGGGTACGTGTAGATCACCCACGGAATGCAGTTGTAGTCGATGTGCGGCTTCTGCCCGTCGATCACTTCCGCGACCAGCACGCCTTCGTCTTCCGCCTTGTGCGCGAGCATCGGGCCGCGCACCACGTCGCCGATCGCGTAGACGTTCGGCACGGCCGTGCGGCAGTGGTCGTCCACGTCGATGAAGCCGCGCTCGTTCGCCTTCAGGCCGATGGCTTCAAGGCCGAGGTTGTCGGTGTTCGGCACACGGCCGACCGACACGATCAGGCGGTCGGCGTCGAGCGTCTGCGCGTTGCCGTCCTTGTCCGTGTAAGCGATCGACACGCCGTTCGCGGTCGTCTTCACGTCGCCGATCTTCACGCCGAGATGAATGTCGAGGCCCTGCTTCTTGAACAGCTTCGCCGCTTCCTTCGCAAGCGCTTCGTCGGCTGCGCCGAGGAATGCCGGCAGCGCTTCGAGCACCGTCACGTCGGCGCCGAGGCGGCGCCACACCGAGCCGAGCTCGAGACCGATCACGCCCGCGCCGATCACGGCGAGCTTCTTCGGCACCGAGTCGAACGTCAGCGCACCTTCGTTGTCCGACACGATCTTGTTGTCGACCGGGATGTTCGGCAGGTGACGCGCCTTCGAACCCGTCGCGATGATCACGTTCTTCGCGGTGACGACTTCGGTTTCGCCCTCGCCGCTCACTTCGATCTGCACGCCGACATCGGTCTTGCCGGTGAACTTGCCATGGCCCTTCAGCCAGGTGATCTTGTTCTTCTTGAACAGGAACTCGATCCCGCTCGTCATCTTCTCGACGATCGCATCCTTGCGCCCGAGCATCTTCGCGACGTCGATCTTCACGCCGTCGACCGTGATGCCGTGGTCGGCCAGGTGATGCGACGCGTTCTCGAACTCTTCCGACGACGCGAGCAGCGCCTTCGACGGGATGCAGCCAACGTTCAGGCAGGTGCCGCCGAGCTTCAGCGCGCCGGCCGGGTTCTTCCACTTCTCGATACAGGCAACGGTCTTGCCGAGCTGCGCGGCGCGAATCGCGGCGATGTAGCCGCCGGGGCCGGCGCCGATCACGACGACGTCAAATTCCTTGGACATGACAATCCTTTCTACTTGTACGCCCGCAGGTTCACGCGTGCGCGCGAACCTGCGAACGGGTCGATGCAGTGAGACTCGGCTTACAGGTCGAGCAGCAGGCGTGCCGGATCTTCCAGCGCATCCTTCATCGCGACGAGCGACAGCACGGCTTCGCGGCCGTCGATGATGCGGTGGTCGTACGACAGCGCCAGGTAGTTGATCGGGCGGATCACGATCTGGCCGTTTTCGACGACCGGGCGCTCCTTCGTCGCGTGCACGCCGAGAATCGCCGACTGCGGCGGGTTGATGATCGGGGTCGACAGCATCGAACCGAACACGCCGCCGTTCGAGATCGAGAACGTACCGCCCGTCATTTCCTCGATCGACAGCTTGCCGTCCTTCGCCTTCTGGCCGAATTCGGCGATCTTCTTCTCGATTTCGGCGAGGCTCAGCTGATCCGCGTTGCGCAGGATCGGCACGACCAGGCCGCGCGGCGAACCGACCGCGATACCGATGTCGAAGTAGCCGTGGTAGACGATGTCGTTACCGTCGATCGACGCGTTCACGAGCGGGAACTTCTTCAGTGCATGAACGGCCGCCTTCACGAAGAACGACATGAAGCCGAGCTTCACGCCGTGTTCCTTCTCGAACTTGTCCTTGTACTTGTTACGCAGTTCCATGACCGGAGCCATGTTCACTTCGTTGAACGTCGTCAGGATCGCGTTGGTCTGCTGCGATTCGAGCAGGCGCTCGGCGATACGCGCGCGCAGGCGCGACATCGGCACGCGCTGCTCCGGACGGTCATTCAGCCACGTCGCTGCCGACGCCGGCACCTTCACTTCCGGCAGCGCCGGCTTCGCGGCGGCGGTCTTCGCCGGTGCGGCGGCCGGAGCAGCCTTCGGTGCGCTGCCTGCGGCCAGCGCGTCGCCCTTCGTGACACGGCCGTCACGGCCCGAACCTGCGACGTCGCCCGTCGACAGGCCCTTCTCGGCAAGCAGCTTCGCTGCGGCCGGCGATGCGGCGGCCGAGCTCGATGCGGTCGCGGCGGCCGGCTGTGCGGCCGGTGCGGCTGCAGCAGGCGCTGCCGCCGGCTTGACTTCGGCGGCGCCTGCCGCTGCTTCGGCAGCACCTGCCTTCGCTTCGGTGTCGATCGTCGCGATCACCTGATCGGCGACCACCGTGTCGCCGTCGTTCTGCAGCACTTGCGCGAGCACGCCCGCTGCCGGCGCCGGCACTTCGAGGACGACCTTGTCGGTCTCGAGTTCGATCAGGATTTCGTCCTGCGCGACTGCTTCGCCCGGCTTCTTCTTCCACTGCAGCATGGTGGCTTCCGACACCGACTCCGAAAGCTGGGGGACTTTGACTTCTACGATAGCCATGTGATTTTCCTGGATGCTTAATCTGGGGTGTGACGAGGTTCGTGCGATTCCTTCGGCCGGTGCGGCGCGCGACGCGCCCGGCAGGCCAAAAGGAACGGGAAAGCGCCGCGCGCCTTCCCGTTTCGCTTGACGTCGATTATTTCGCGATCGATGCGCTCTTCAGGCGGCCGAATGCACCTTCGATCAGGGCCTTCTGCTGCTCGTAGTGCTTCGCGTAGTAGCCAACCGCCGGCGAGGCCGAAGCCGGACGGCCGCTGTATGCCAGCTTCTGCCCTTCCTTCATGCCTTCCTTCAGGTGGTGCTCGACGTAGAACCAGGGGCCCTGGTTCTGCGGCTCGTCCTGCACCCAGACCACTTCAGTCGCGTTCTCGTACTTCTTCATTTCGGCTTCGAACTGCTTGTGCGCGAACGGATACAGCTGCTCGATACGGATGATCGCGACGTCGTTCGCCTTCGCTTCGCGGCGATGCGCGACGAGGTCGTAGTACACGCGGCCCGAGCACACCAGCACGCGCTTGACCTTCTTCGCGTCGATGCCGCCGTCGGTTTCGCCCAGCACCGGCTGGAACGAACCCTTCGCCAGTTCCGACAGATCCGAAACTGCTTCCTTGTGACGCAGCAGCGACTTCGGCGTCGCGACGATCAGCGGCTTGCGGAACAGGCGGATCATCTGGCGACGCAGCAGGTGGAAGATCTGCGCCGGCGTCGTCGGCTGGACGACCTGCATGTTGTGGTCGGCGCACAGTTGCAGGAAACGCTCGATCCGCGTGGACGAGTGTTCCGGACCCTGGCCTTCGTAGCCGTGCGGCAGCAGCATCGTGAGGCCCGACACGCGGCCCCACTTCACTTCGCCCGACGAGATGAACTGGTCGATCACGACTTGCGCGCCGTTGACGAAGTCGCCGAACTGCGCCTCCCACATCACGAGCGTGTTCGGCTCGGCGGTCGAGTAGCCGTATTCGAAGCCCAGCACCGCTTCTTCCGACAGCACCGAGTCGATCACCGTGAACTTCGCCTGACCTTCGGCGATGTTCTGCAGCGGCACGTACGTGCCGTCGTTCCAGCGCTCGCGGTTCTGGTCGTGCAGCACCGCGTGACGGTGCGTGAACGTGCCGCGGCCCGAGTCCTGGCCCGTCAGGCGCACCGAGTAGCCCGACGCGACGAGCGACGCGAATGCGAGGTGTTCGCCCATGCCCCAGTCGAGCGGCTGGTCGCCGCGCGCCATGTTGCGGCGGTCGTTGATCACGCGCTCGACGAGCGGGTGAACCTTGAAGTTTTCCGGAATCGTCGTGATGCGTTCGCCGAGACGCTTCAATTCGGCGAGCGGCACGGCCGTGTCGGCTGCGTCCGTCCACTTGCGGTTCAGGAACGGCACCCAGTCGACCGCGTACTTGCTCTTGTAGTTCGACAGGACCGGATCGACGGTGTGGTGGCCGTCGTCCATCGCCTTGCGGTACGCCTTCACGTAGTTGTCGGCGTCTTCCGCGGTGATCACGCCCTGCTGCACGAGCTTCTCGGCATACAGCGCACGGGTGCCCGGGTGCTGCGCGATCTTCTTGTACATCAGCGGCTGCGTGACGGCCGGCGTGTCCTGCTCGTTGTGACCCAGCTTGCGGAAGCAGACGATGTCGATCACGACATCCTTGTGGAACTGCATCCGGTAGTCGATCGCGATCTGCGTCGCGAGCACGACGGCTTCCGGATCGTCGCCGTTCACGTGCAGCACCGGCGCTTCGATCATCTTGACGACGTCGGTACAGTACAGCGTCGAGCGCGCGTCGCGCGGGTCGGACGTCGTGAAGCCGATCTGGTTGTTGATGACGATGTGCAGCGTGCCGTGCGTGCCGTAACCGCGCGTCTGCGCGAGGTTCAGCGTTTCCATCACGACGCCCTGGCCGGCGAACGCCGCGTCGCCGTGGATCTGCACCGGCAGCACCTGCAGGCCGTCTTCGTCGCCGCGACGGTCCATCCGCGCCTTCGCGGAACCTTCGACCACCGGGTTCACGATTTCGAGGTGCGACGGGTTGAACGCGAGCGACAGGTGGACCGGGCCGCCTTCCGTCGACACGTCCGACGAGAAGCCCTTGTGGTATTTCACGTCGCCGGCCGGCAGGTCGTCGACGTGCTTGCCTTCGAATTCGGCGAACAGGTCGGCCGGCATCTTGCCCAGCGTGTTGACCAGCACGTTCAGACGGCCGCGGTGAGCCATGCCGATGATGATTTCCTGCACGCCGCTCTTGCCCGCGTGCTGGACGACTTCGTCCATCGCCGCGATGAAGCTCTCGCCGCCTTCGAGCGAGAAGCGCTTCTGGCCGACGTACTTGGTGTGCAGGTAGCGCTCGAGGCCTTCGGCGGCCGTCAGGCGATTCAGGATGTGCTTCTTCTTGTCGGCCGAGAACGACGGGGTCGCGCGGATCGATTCCAGGCGCTCCTGCCACCAGCGCTTCTGTTCCGGATCGCTGATGTACATGTACTCGGCGCCGATCGTGCCGCAGTACGTGTCGCGCAGACCCTTGACGATGTCGCGCAGCGAAGCCTGGTCGAAACCGAAGTACAGGTTGCTTGCGCTGTACGTCTGGTCGAGGTCGCCTTCGGAGAAATCGTAGAACGCGGGTTCGAGCTCGGGAATGGCCGGACGCTCGCGACGCTTCAGCGGATCGAGGTTGGCCCATTGCGAGCCGAGGAAGCGATAGGCGCTGATGAGCGACTGGACGTGCACCTGCTTGCGTGCGGTCGCGAGATTGCTGGTGCTTTCGCGCGGAATGAAGGCATTGGCCTTCGCACGCTCGGCGAACGATTCGACGATCGGGAAGTGAGCGACGTCATTGGCATTCGAGCCGTCCGTCGCAGGCACGTTCTGCAGCGCGTCGAAATACTCTCGCCAGTTCTCCGGCACCGATGCCGGATTGTTGAGGTATGCATCGTACAGTTCTTCAACGTACGAAGCATTGCCGCCGAACAGATAGGAGTTCAGCTGAAACTGCTTCATTACATCTGACATTTTACGCTCACCTTTCTTCGAGCTTCTCGAGAAATAGCGGGTTACTCAACCTTCCGCGACACGGCCTGACCGTTTAGCGGATTGCGAATCAAGTCTTGCTTGGAAGGACCTAAAACTTGCGTGCGCGCAGCATATCACAGAACCGATACCGGAGTTCACGGCGAAATGCGCGTGAAAGCACCGCGCGGCGGGGTTTTGCCGGATTGCCGCGGCCTGCGGGAACAGTGTTTTGCAACCGGCCCGGTTGCCGGTCGCGCGAATGCAAAAAAGGCCGCCCGAAGGCAGCCTTTTCCCTGATATGCGGGAACGATCGATGCTCAGTCGACCGCGCCTTCGCGGCTCGCGCGGCGACGCTCGTGCTCCTTCAGGAAGCGCTTGCGCAGGCGGATCGACTGCGGCGTCACTTCGACGAGCTCGTCGTCGTCGATGAATTCGACCGCGTATTCCAGCGACATCTGGACCGGCGGCACGAGACGCACGGCTTCGTCGGTGCCCGACGCGCGCACGTTGGTCAACTGCTTGCCCTTGATCGGGTTCACGACGAGGTCGTTGTCGCGGCTGTGGATGCCGATGATCATGCCCTCATACAGCGCATCGCCCGGCTTCACGAACATGCGGCCGCGATCCTGCAGCTTCCACAGCGCGTACGCGACCGCGGCGCCATCGTCCTGCGAGATCAGCACGCCGTTGCGGCGTTCGAAGACCGAGCCGTCCTTGACCGGCGCGTACGAGTCGAAGATGTGGCTCATCAGGCCCGTGCCGCGCGTGAGCGTCAGGAATTCGCTCTGGAAGCCGATCAGGCCACGCGCCGAGATCTTGTATTCCAGACGCGTGCGGCCGCGGCCGTCCGACGCCATGTCGAGCATCTCGCCCTTGCGGCGGCCCAGCTCTTCCATCACGCCGCCCTGGTGTTCGTCCTCGACGTCGACCGTCAGCAGCTCGTACGGCTCGTGACGCACGCCGTCGATCTCCTGCATCACGACGCGCGGACGCGACACGGCCAGCTCGTAGCCTTCGCGGCGCATGTTCTCGACGAGAATCGTCAGGTGCAGTTCGCCGCGACCGGACACTTCGAACACCGTTTCGTCGCCGGTATCCTTCACGCGCAGCGCGACGTTGTGGTTCAGCTCCTTCATCAGACGGTCGCGGATCTGGCGGCTCGTCACGAACTTGCCTTCGCGGCCGGCGAGCGGCGACGAGTTGACGAGGAAGTTCATCGTCAGCGTCGGCTCGTCGACGGTGATCATCGGCAGCGCTTCCGGCGTGTCGACCGCGCAGATCGTCGCGCCGATACCGACGTCTTCAATACCGTTGATCAGCACGATGTCGCCCGCCTCGGCCGACTCGACCTGCACGCGCTCCAGGCCCTTGAATGACAGCACCTGGTTGATCTTGCGGTTCAGCACGTCGCCTTCCGGGCCGAAACGCATCGCGACCGGCTGGCCCGGCTTGATGCGGCCGCGCGTGATGCGGCCGACGCCGATCCGGCCGACGTACGTCGAATAGTCGAGCGACGTGATCTGGAGCTGCAGCGGCGCTTCCGGATCGGCCGGGCGAACCGGCACGTGCGCGAGGATCGCCTCGAACAGCGGGCGCATGTCGCCTTCGCGAGCAGCCGGGTCGAGCGACGCGTAGCCGTTCAGGCCCGATGCGTACACGATCGGGAAGTCGAGCTGCTCTTCGGTCGCACCGAGCTTGTCGAACAGGTCGAAGGTCTGGTTGATGACCCAGTCGATCCGCGCGCCCGGACGATCGATCTTGTTGACGACGACGATCGGCTTCAGGCCGAGCGCGAGCGCCTTCTTCGTGACGAAGCGCGTCTGCGGCATCGGGCCTTCGACCGCGTCGACGAGCAGCAGCACCGAGTCGACCATCGACAGCACGCGCTCGACTTCGCCGCCGAAGTCCGCGTGCCCCGGCGTGTCGACGATGTTGATGTGCGTGCCTTCGTATTCGACCGCGCAGTTCTTCGCGAGAATCGTGATCCCGCGCTCTTTTTCGATGTCGTTCGAGTCCATCACCCGCTCCGCAATCTGCTGGTTCTCGCGGAAGGTGCCGGACTGGCGGAGCAGTTGGTCGACGAGCGTGGTCTTGCCGTGGTCGACGTGGGCGATGATGGCGATATTGCGAAGGGCGCGGGTCATAGAAACCTGGAAATCGTTTGAACGCGCAAACGCGCGCGCTCGTTTTTCACGGGCGCGCGCGTTGCAGCTTGGAAAGCCTCAAATTATAGCACGTGCGAGTGTCGAGAGCCGACCCGCGCATTGCATTGCAGCAAAACGGGCCGCTCCGCCCTCCTGTGCCGAACGGACGAATCCTCTTCCGCACGCTCGCCGATCGGCCAAAAAAACCTTATCAAGATAAGGGATTCTCGCCAGACACAGCGCGGGTTTTGCCGTTCGATTAACATTTGCCGCGGCAAGCAATTGTGCCTATACTGCTGCCTAGTCAACTATTGCAGCTTCAGGGTTTTATGTCGGATTCTCCTACCTCTCCGCCCGTTTCGCAGTTGTCTTCGTATCAGATGAACGACAGCGTCGGTTATCTGATGTCGCGCGTGAAGTCGGTGATGACCAACCTCGTCACGCAGCGCACGCAGGAAGAGCTCGGCATCACGGGCACACAGGCGAGCATGCTGTTCATGATCGCGGTCGGCAAGTGCTCGACGGCCGCCGAACTCGCGCGCGAATACGGAATCGACGCAAGCGCGGTCACGCGCCTGCTCGACCGGGTCGAGAAACGCGGCCTGCTGTCGCGCGTGCGCAGCATCGAGGACCGACGCGTCGTGCGCCTCGAGCTCACCGACGAAGGCCGTGCGCTGGCCGAACGGCTACCGCCCATTTTTCGCAGCGTGCTCGACCAGGTGCTGGACGGGTTTACGCCGGAAGAAGTCGGGTTCCTGAAGAGCATGCTGCGCCGCATTCTCAGCAACTATTGCGAGACGGCCGGCGGTAGCATCACGTAATAGTTGCCATAACAATTACTTTTGACAGATTAATGTAAGGAAATCCTTGCAGTGTCCATCATTCATTCCGAGTCAGGGGTTAGCGCGATGAAATCCTCCCCGTTGTCCGTGCGCGCCGGGTCGTGCCGCGCCGCCGTCGCCGCCGCGGTCGCCGCGCTGGCGCTGGCGGGCTGCGCGAATTACATCGGCATCAAGAGCGACAAACAGATCGCCCCCGCGTCGCAATTCGAATCCGCCCAGAGCCTGCCGGCCCAGGGCGGCCAATGGCCGGCACTCGACTGGGCCAGCCAGTTCGGCGATCCGCAATTGCCGAAGCTGATCGACGAAGCGCTGCAGGGCAACCCGTCGATCGCACAGGCGCAGGCGCGCATCGCGAAAGCCTCGTCGTACATCGAATCGTCGCGCTCGAACCTGATGCCGAAGGCCGAAGCCAGTTATTCCTGGACGCGTGAACTGTATTCGGCGAACGGACTGTTCCCGCCCCCGTACGGCGGCCAGTGGTACAGCGAAAACAACGCGCTGGCGAGCGCCTCGTGGGAACTCGACCTGTGGGGCAAGAACCGCGAGCGCCTGCACACGGCCGTGTCGCAGGAAAAGGCCGCCGAAGCCGACATGCAACAGGCGCGCATCACGCTCGCGTCGTCGGTCGCACGCACCTACAACTCGCTCGCCCAGCTCTATGCGTTGCGCGACATCGCGCAACGCGAGATCACCAACCGCGAGACGGTCGGCAAGATCACCGACGGCCGCGTATCGGCCGGCCTCGATACCAACGTCGAACGCCAGACGGCCCGCGGCAACATCGCGACCACCCAGGCCTCCCTGTCGGACCTCGACGGCCAGATCACGACGGTGCGCTACCAGCTCGCCGCGCTGCTCGGCAAGGGTCCGGATCGCGGGCTGCAGATCGCGGCGCCGGTGATGAACCCCACTGGCGAAGTCGCGCTGCCCGGCAATCTTCCCGCCGACCTCGTGTCGCGCCGGCCCGACATCGTCGCCGCGCGCTGGCAGGTCGAAGCCGCGATGCACGACGTGAAGGAAGCGAAGGCCGAGTTCTTCCCGGACGTGAACCTCGCAGCCGGGTTCGGCTTCGATGCGTTCGGCTGGGGCAAATTCCTGAACTTCGCGAGTCGCCAGGCGCAGTTCGGCCCGGCGATCCACCTGCCGATCTTCGATGCCGGCGCGCTGCGCGCCCAGCTCAAGGGCCGCTACGCCGACTTCGACCTGTCGGTCGCGAACTACAACCAGACGCTGATCAGCGCGCTGAACGACGTCGCGACGCAAGTCGCGTCGATCCGCGCGATCGATCGCCAGATGGGCGACGCCCAACGCGCGCTCGACGCCTCGACGCGGGCGTACGATCTCGCGGTCATCCGCTACAAGGCCGGCCTGTCGCCGCAACTGCAGGTCCTGACGGCGGACAGCAACCGCCTCGCATCGGAGCAGACGGTGACCAACCTGAAAATGCGCCGGCGCGACATGCAGCTCGCCCTGATCAAGGCGCTCGGCGGCGGGTTCGACGCGACCGGCACGCCGCTCGCCGCGCCCGATGCGGCCACGCCGACCAAACAGGCCGCCAACTGATCCGGCGCCACCACTACGCAGACACTCGAAATAACGGACGGAGAAAATCGCCATGAGCGACCAACAAAACGCCGCCAGCGCGCAGCCGCAGAACAACGGCAAGCGCAAACGAATGATGACGCTGCTCGTCGCGGTCATCGTGATCGCGGCCATCGCATACGGCCTGTACTACTTCCTCGTCGCCCGCTTCCATGAAGACACCGACGATGCGTACGTGAACGGCAACGTCGTGCAGATCACGCCGCAGGTCACCGGCACCGTGATCGCCGTGAAGGCGGACGACACGCAAACGGTCAAGGCCGGCGATCCGCTCGTCGTGCTCGACCCGGCCGATTCGCAGGTCGCGCTGCAGCAGGCGGAAGCCAACCTCGCGCAGACGGTGCGCCAGGTGCGCGGCCTGTTCGTCAACGACGACCAGTACCGCGCGCAAGTCGCGCTGCGCCAGTCGGACCTGTCGAAGGCCCAGGACGACCTGCGTCGCCGCCTGGCCGTCGCGCAGACGGGCGCCGTATCGCAGGAGGAAATCTCGCACGCCCGCGACGCGGTGAAGGCCGCGCAGGCATCCGTCGACGCCGCGCAACAGCAGCTCGCATCGAATCGCGCATTGACCGCGAACACGACGATCGCCTCGCACCCGAACGTGATGGCCGCCGCCGCGAAGGTGCGCGACGCGTACCTCGCGAACGCGCGTAACGTGCTGCCGGCGCCGGTCACCGGCTACGTCGCGAAGCGCTCGGTGCAGGTCGGCCAGCGCGTGTCGCCCGGCAACCCGCTGATGTCGGTGGTGCCGCTCAATGCCGTGTGGGTCGACGCGAACTTCAAGGAAGTCCAGCTGAAGCACATGCGCATCGGCCAGCCGGTCGAGATGACGGCCGACATCTACGGTTCGTCGGTCACGTACCACGGCAAGGTCGTCGGCTTCTCCGCCGGCACGGGTTCGGCGTTCTCGCTGCTGCCCGCGCAAAACGCGACCGGCAACTGGATCAAGGTCGTGCAGCGCCTGCCGGTGCGGATCGAGCTCGACCCGAAGGATCTCGACAAGCATCCGCTGCGCATCGGCCTGTCGATGCAGGTCGACGTGGACATCAAGGACGAACGCGGCGACCAGCTCGTCAACGCACCGAACACCGTCTACGAGACCAACGTGTTCGCGAAATACGGCGACGAAGCCGACGCCGAAATCGCGCGCATCATCGCCGAGAACGCAGGCGGCAACGCGTCGGCGCCGGTCGCGGCGAAGCAGAGCAGCGCCGCGAAAATGATGTAACGGTTCCGACTCCGGAAAGGCAACCGACATGGCACAGGCTCCTGTCTCCCATCCGCCGCTGCAGGGCGGGCAACTCCTGCTCGGGACGATCGCGGTATCGCTCGCGGTGTTCATGAACGTGCTCGACACGTCCATCGCGAACGTCGCGATCCCGACCATCTCGGGCGACCTCGGCGTGTCGTCCGATCAGGGCACGTGGGTCATCACGTCGTTCGCGGTCGCGAACGCAATCTCGGTGCCGCTGACCGGCTGGCTGACCGACCGTTTCGGGCAAGTCCGCCTGTTCCTCGCGTCGATCGTCCTGTTCGTCATCTCGTCGTGGATGTGTGGGCTGGCGCCGAGCCTGCCGTTCCTGCTCGCGTCGCGCGTGCTCCAGGGGGCCGTCGCGGGCCCGATGATTCCGCTGTCGCAAGCGCTCCTGCTGTCGAGCTATCCACGCGCGAAAGCGCCGATGGCGCTCGCACTATGGGCGATGACGACGCTGATCGCCCCCGTCGCGGGCCCGATTCTCGGCGGCTGGATCTCGGACAACTATTCGTGGCCGTGGATCTTCTACGTCAACATCCCGGTCGGCATCGCCGCCGCCGCCGCGACGTGGGTGATCTACCGGAGTCGGGAGTCGGCCGTGCGCCGTGCGCCGATCGACGGCGTGGGCCTCGCGCTGCTGGTCGTCTGGGTCGGCTCGCTGCAGATCATGCTCGACAAGGGCAAGGATCTGGACTGGTTCGCGTCGACGACGATCGTCGTGCTCGCGCTCACCGCCGTCATCGCGTTCGCGTTCTTCGTGATCTGGGAGCTGACCGCCGAGCACCCGGTCGTCGACCTGTCGCTGTTCCGCATACGGAACTTCACCGGCGGCACGGTCGCGCTGTCGATCGGCTACGGCCTGTACTTCGGCAATCTCGTGCTGTTACCGCTGTGGCTGCAGACGCAAATCGGCTACACCGCGACCGACGCCGGCCTCGTGATGGCGCCGGTCGGGTTGTTCGCCATCCTGTTGTCGCCACTCACCGGGAAGTATCTGCCGCGCACCGATCCGCGCTTCATCTCGACGGCGTCGTTCCTCACGTTCGCGCTGTGCTTCTGGATGCGTTCGCGCTACACGACCGGCGTCGACGAATGGTCGCTGACGCTGCCGACGCTCGTGCAGGGCATCGCGATGGCGGGCTTCTTCATCCCGCTCGTGTCGATCACGTTGTCGGGCCTGCCCGGCCACCGCATTCCAGCGGCGTCCGGCCTGTCGAACTTCGTGCGGATCATGTGCGGCGGCATCGGTACGTCGATCTTCCAGACCGCGTGGGATCATCGGAACAACTTCCACCACGCACAACTGGTCGAACAGACGAATCCGTACAACCCGACGTTCAATCAGGCCGTCACGCAGATGGGTAATCTCGGGCTCACGCAGGAGCAGGCACACGGCCTGATCAACAACATGGCCACGCAGCAGGCGGCGCAGCTCGGCGTGAACGATCTGTTCTACATTTCGGCCGCGATCTTCGTGCTGCTGATCGGCTTGATCTGGATCACCAAGCCCGAACGCGCGGGCGGCGGCGATGCCGGTGCGGCGGCGTCGGCGGCACACTAAGCGCTACCCGGCAGCGGCATCACGGCGCGATCACGCCAAACGAAAGGCCCGGTCGAAAATCGACCGGGCCTTTTTCATGCTACTGCGTGCACGTGCGTGCGTCGCTGCGTCATGGCGCCGTCACGACGAGCCGTTCCGGTGCGAGCACGCCATTCGCCTTGCGTGCCACGCCGAGCAATCGCGTTGCGTCGTACACGCGCACGCGCTCGCCATCGGCCGCGTCGATCGGCTCGAGCGCCGACAGCGGCAGGCGCTGGCCGTGCAGGAACCGTTTCGCGGACGCGTCGTCGAGCCGAATGGCCGGAAACGTCGACAGCAACGCATCGACCGGCTGAAGCCATGCATCGCGCGCCGATTCGGCAGCGTCCGACAGCGCATCGAGCGTCACCGCGTGCTCGAGCGTCAGCGCGCCGACGCCCGTGCGACGCAGCATCGTCAGATGCGCCCCGCAACCCAGCGCCTCGCCGATGTCCTCCGCCAGCGTGCGCACATACGTGCCCTTGCTGCAGGTCACGCGAAACGTCACGTCGGGCAGCTCGCAGGCGAGCAGTTCCAGCGCGTGGATCGTCACGTTGCGGCCTTCCCGCTCGACGGTCTGGCCGGCCCGCGCATATTCGTACAGCGGCTTGCCGTCGCGCTTGAGCGCCGAATACATCGGCGGCACCTGCACGATGTCGCCGGTGAAGCGCACGAGCGCGGCTTCCACCGCCGCCCGATCGCATTCGACCGGGCGTGTGTCGATCACGTCGCCTTCCGCGTCGCCGGTGGTCGTGCGCTGGCCGAGACGCATCGTCGCTTCATAAGTCTTGTCGGCGTCGAGCAAGTCCTGCGAGAACTTGGTCGCTTCGCCGAAACACAGCGGCAGCAGGCCCGAGGCCAACGGATCGAGCGTGCCGGTGTGACCGGCCTTCTTCGCGAGAAGCAGGCGCTTCGCACGAATCAGCGCATCGTTGCTTGACAGGCCGACCGGCTTGTCGAGCAGAAGAACGCCGTCCAGCACGCGCCGGGGCACGCGCGGACGTTGGGGTGCAGCATTCGTCATAGGCCGGTCGAGCTCAGTCGTCCTTGGCAGGCGCGTCGGCCTCGTCGTCGTCCTTCGCGCGCGTCGAGTTCGCTTCCTTGATCAGGCGCGACATTTCGACGGCCTTCTCGATCGTCTGGTCGTAATGGAAATGCAGCGTCGGCACCGTATGAATGTGCAGGCGCTTGAACAGCAGGTTGTGCAGGTGACCCGACGCATGGTTCAGCGCCTCCTGCGTCTTGTCCGGATCGCCGGTGAGCGCCGTGAAGTAGACCTTCGCGTGCGCATAGTCCGGCGTGAGCTCCACGCTCTGGATGGTCACGATGCCGATGCGCGGATCTTTGACCTCGCGCATGATGAGTTCGGACAGATCGCGCTGAATCTGGTCGGCGATCTGAACGTTGCGATTGGGGGAAGTACGTTTCCTGGACATGATCGATCCGTGATCCGTTTATCAGGATGAAGCGGCGGCCATTTCGGCACGCCACCATGAAAATGGGCGGGGCAAGCCCAAGCCTGCCCCGCCCATGAGCCGATACGCGACGATTACAGCGTACGTGCGACTTCGGTCACTTCGAAGACTTCGAACTGGTCGCCTTCGATGATGTCGTTGAAATTCTTCACCGACATACCGCACTCGAAGCCTTGCTTCACTTCCTTCACGTCGTCCTTGAAGCGCTTCAGCGATTCGAGTTCGCCCGTGAAGATCACGACGTTGTTGCGCAGCACGCGCACCGACGACGAGCGCTTGACGATACCGTCCGTGACCATACAGCCTGCGACCGTGCCGACCTTCGGTACCTTGAAGACCTGGCGCACCTCGACCATGCCGGTGACGACTTCGCGCTTCTCCGGCGCCAGCATGCCCGACATCGCCGCCTTCACCTCATCCACTGCGTCGTAGATGATGTTGTAGTAGCGGATATCGATGCCGTTCGCCTCGGCCAGCTTGCGTGCCTGAGCATCCGCACGCGTGTTGAAGCCGATGATGACCGCCTTCGATGCCGTCGCGAGGTTGACGTCGTTTTCGCTGATGCCGCCCACCGCGCTGTGCACGATCTGCACGCGCACTTCGTCGGTCGACAGCTTGAGCAGCGACTGCACGAGCGCTTCCTGCGAACCCTGCACGTCTGCCTTGATGATGAGCGGCAGGTTCTGCACTTCGCCTTCGCCCATCTGCTCGAGCATGCTTTCGAGCTTCGCGGCCTGCTGCTTCGCGAGCTTCACGTCGCGGAACTTGCCCTGACGGAACAGCGCGATTTCACGCGCCTTGCGCTCGTCCGGCAGCACGATCACTTCCTCGCCCGCACCCGGCACTTCCGACAGACCCTGGATTTCGACCGGGATCGACGGGCCGGCTTCCTTCGTCGGCTTGCCGTTCTCGTCGAGCATCGCACGGACGCGGCCATAGGCCGTACCCGCCAGCACGATGTCGCCGCGGTTCAGCGTACCGGACTGCACGAGGATCGTCGCGACCGGGCCTTTACCCTTGTCGAGCTTCGCTTCGATCACGATGCCCTTGGCCGGCGCTTCGACCGGTGCCTTCAGTTCCAGCACTTCGGCCTGCAGCAGCACGTTCTCGAGCAGATCGTCGATACCTGCGCCCGTCTTGGCCGACACCGGCACGAACGGCGAATCGCCACCGTATTCTTCCGGCACGACGCCTTCCGCGACCAGTTCCTGCTTGACGCGATCGGGGTTCGCTTCCGGCTTGTCGATCTTGTTGATCGCGACGACGATCGGCACGCCACCCGCCTTCGCGTGGGCGATGGCTTCCTTCGTCTGCGGCATCACGCCGTCGTCGGCCGCCACCACCAGCACGACGATGTCGGTCGCCTTCGCGCCGCGTGCACGCATTGCCGTGAACGCTTCGTGACCCGGCGTGTCGAGGAACGTGATGACGCCACGCGGCGTGTCGACGTGATATGCGCCGATGTGCTGCGTAATGCCGCCCGCTTCGCCCGCGGCAACCTTCGCGCGGCGGATGTGGTCGAGCAACGAGGTCTTGCCGTGGTCGACGTGCCCCATCACCGTGACGACCGGCGGACGCGGCAGTTGCTCCGCATCGGTACCGGTTTCGCCTTCGACGAGCAGCGCTTCCGGATCGTCCAGCTTCGCGGCAACCGCGCGGTGACCCAGTTCCTCGACGATGATCATCGCCGTTTCCTGGTCCAGCACCTGGTTGATCGTGACCATCTGGCCCATCTTCATCATCACCTTGATGACTTCGGAGGCCTTGATCGACATCTTGTGCGCGAGATCGGCAACCGACACGGTTTCCGGCACGTGCACTTCACGGACGATCGGTTCGGTCGGCGCCTGGAACGACGATGCGCTGTCCTGGTGACGGCCGCGACCCTTCGGGCCGCCGCGCCAGCCGCGGTCGACGCCGCCGCTCGAGTCGCCGCGCGTCTTGATGCCGCGACGCTTCGATGCGTCGTCCTGCCAGCCGCCCTTGCCTGCGCCCGGCTTCTTGTTGCGGTCGCCCGCGCCTGCCGGCGCCTGCGTCGTGGCCGGTGCCGCGGCACCGGCCGGCTTCTTCACGGCCGGGCGCGCCTGCGCACCCTCCGGCTTCGCCGGCTTGTGCAGCGTGCCCTTCGCTTCGGCCGGCTTCGCCGCCTCGGCCGGCTTCGGCGGTTCGGGCGCCTTGACCACGGCCTTGCGCGGCGTGTTCATCATTTCGCGGATCGCGCGTGCTTCGGCTTCCGCCGCCGCGCGACGCTTGCTGATCTCTTCCTGCTCGGCGCGCGCCTTGTCGGCCGCCTCCCGGGCAGCGTCCTCGGCCTTCTTCGCCGCTTCGCGCTGCGCCGCACGTTCGGCGGCCGCGCGCGCTTCGTCCTGCGCGGACTGCGCACTCGGTGCTTCCGACTCCGCTGCGGCCGCCTGCTGCGCGGCCGCCTGCTGCCGTGCCGCAGCGGCTTCCGCCGCGGCACGCTTCGCCGCCGCTTCTTCCTCGGCGCGACGGCGCTCGGCTTCGGCCGCTTCCTCGCGGGCGCGACGTTCGGCTTCCTCGCGCTCGAGGCGCTCCTGACGCTCGCGCAGCTCCTGCGCCTGCTTCTCGAGCAGCTCGGCCTCGCGGCGCGCCTCTTCCTCGCGACGCTTCAGTTCCGCATCGTCGTCCGCTTCGGCGACCTGCGCCTGACCCTGTTCCGCACCTTCGCTCACGTCGTCGCGCTTGACGAACGTACGCTTCTTGCGAACCTCGACCTGAATGGTGCGAGCCTTGCCCGTCGCGTCAGATTGCTTGATCTCCGACGTATGCTTGCGGGTCAGCGTGATCTTGCGCTTGTCGCCGTCGGTTGCGCCGTGCGACTTGCGCAAATGATCGAGCAGACGCGCCTTGTCCGTTTCGGACAGCGCGTCGTCTTCACTCGCTTTCTGGACGCCCGCTGCCTGCAGCTGTTCGAGCAGCACACCAGCAGGCATTTTCAGTTCCGCGGCAAATTGGGCTACGTTGTTACTCGCCATTCATTCCTCTTAGTGCAAGGACCGATTCCTTGCGGTTAGCATCGGGTCAGGCCATACGGCCGCCATCAAATCAGTGCGCCATGGTCATTTCTCACTGGAACCAATGTTCACGTGCTTTCATGATCAACGCCTTAGCGGCATCCTCTTCCATCCCGGTCATGTCGACCAGTTCATCTACAGCCAGCTCGGCGAGATCGTCGCGCGTCTGCACGCCGTGTTCGGCCAGCTTCGCGAGCAGCTCCGGCGTGACGCCGTCGAGACTCTTGAGATCCAGCGCTGCGTTCTCGACCTTTTCTTCGTTCGCGATGGCCATCGTCAACAGCGCGTCGCGTGCGCGGTTGCGCAGTTCGTGCACGGTGTCCTCGTCGAACGCTTCGATTTCGAGCATTTCGTTGAGCGGCACGTATGCGATCTCTTCGAGGCTCGTGAAGCCTTCGTCGATCAGGATGTCGGCAACTTCCTCGTCGACGTCGAGACGCGCCATGAACAGTGCACGCAGCCGGTCGCGCTCTTCGCCCTGCTTCAGCGCGGATTCGTCCGGCGTCATGATGTTGATCTGCCAGCCGGTCAGCTCGCCGGCAAGGCGAACGTTCTGACCGCTGCGGCCGATCGCGACAGCCAGTTCGTTTTCGTCGACGACGACGTCCATCGAATGCTTTTCTTCATCGACGACGATCGACTGGACGGCTGCCGGCGCGAGCGCGCCGATCACGAACTGGGCGGGATCTTCCGACCATAGCACGATGTCGATGTTTTCGCCACCGAGCTCGTTGCGCACGGCCTGCACGCGCGAGCCGCGGATGCCGACGCAGGTGCCGATCGGATCGATCCGCTTGTCGTATGCGATGACGCCGATCTTCGCGCGCACGCCCGGGTCGCGGGCAGCCGCCTTGATCTCGAGCAGGCCCTGCTCGATTTCCGGCACTTCCATCTCGAACAGCTTCATCAGGAATTCGGGCGCCGTGCGCGACAGCTCGATCTGCGGGCCGCGCGCGGTGCGGTCGACCTTCGCGATGTAGGCGCGCACGCGGTCGCCCACGCGCAGGTTTTCCTTCGGGATCAGTTGATCGCGGCGCAGCAGCGCCTCGACGCGGCCCGATTCGACGATGAAGTTGCCCTTGTCGAGGCGTTTCACCGTACCCGTCATGATCTTTTCGCCACGCTCGAGGTAGTCGTTCAGGATCTGCTCGCGCTCCGCGTCGCGTACCTTCTGCAGGATCACCTGCTTCGCGGCCTGCGCGCCGATGCGACCGAACTCGATCGACGGAACGGGTTCCTCGACATACTCGCCGACTTCGACGTCGGGCTTCTGCTCACGAGCCTCGAACAGCAGGATCTCGCGATCCGGCTCCTGCAAGCCTGCCTCGTCGGGCACGACGAGCCAGCGACGGAAGGTTTCGTGCTCGCCGCTTTCGCGATCGATATGGACGCGGATTTCAGCGCCTTCGTCGAACAGCTTCTTGGAAGCGGACGCGAGCGCGGCCTCGAGGGCGCCCAGCACCACATCCTTGTCGACGTTTTTCTCGCGCGCCAGCGCATCCACCAGCATCAACACTTCGCGACTCATTATTTGCGGCTCCTAAAGTCAACTTGCGGAATCAGGCGGGCTTTGTCGATATCGGCCAGCGTGAAATCCAGCATGGCTGCCTCGCCCTTCTTCCCCTCAAATTCCAAACCGATCGTTTCGCCATTCGGCGCGTGCAGAATGCCCCGGTACGTCTTGCGCCCGTCCAGCGGCTTTTTCAAGGTCACGGAAACTTCGCTGCCGGCGAAGCGCTCGAAGTCGGCCAGCTTCTTCAACGGGCGGTCGAGCCCCGGGGACGAGACTTCGAGCCGTTCGTAATCGATGTTTTCGACCGTCAAGACGTGCTGGAGCTGACGCGTGACCTTTTCGCAATCTTCGAGCGAGATGCCGGCAGGCTGATCGATATAGATGCAAAGCATGCCGCGCCCGGTGCGCTCGAGATCCACCAACTCGTAGCCGAGCCCGGTGACCGTGGTTTCTATCAGTTCCGTCAGTTGCACAGTGTCCTCTCAGGTGTTCGCGCCCGCCGCTCGCGATTCACCCGCGGGCGCGCGCCTTAGCCGGCGCAGGAAGCGCTACCCGAGATGCCTAACCGTTTCAGCAAAAAAAAATGGGCGGAACGCCCATCTTCTTACTGGTGGTCGCACCTGAGCCGCACATTGAATCCGTACGCCCAGCGACTCCGCGATTATAGCGATTTTTGGCGCAAACGCCAAGCCAGCCGGTAAAAGCAGCGCGTCGGCCGCCTTTACGAACCGAAAATGCGAAATCGGGCTGCCCGATCGACCGACACCCACTACCGAACCGGTGATCGCCGTTGTCGCGGTACGCGACATCATAAATGCAGCCGAAATCCATCAATGCAATGCGTCGCGTCGACAAAACCGGCCGAACGCCGGTCGGACCGGCGAGCCGGCAGCCTCGCGCGCCGCACGCCAATCCAGTCAATAGACGCTTAGCGGCTACGCGTACGACTGCGCTGCGGACGCTGACCGCCGCGCGGGCCGCCGCCGTTGCCGCCGTCGGCGCGATTGCCGTTCGGATTGCGGTTGCCGCCGCCCTTGCTGCCGCCGCGCTTGCCGCCCGCGCCATCGCGCTTGGGGCCCGCGCCATACGACGCGCGATTGCCGTCGACGTCGCGACCACCGCCGGCGCGGTTGCCGTCGCGGCCGCCACCCATGCGATTGCCATCACGACCGCCGCCCATGCGGTTGCCGTAGCCCGACGGCGCAACCGGCAGGCTACCGTAGCCGCTCAAGCCCGGCAGGCCCGGCCCGCCGCGTCGGCCACCGCCGCGACGCGGCTGGTCGAGTTGCCCGTGCGTCGTCAGCACCGGCTCGCGGCCGATGAAGCCCATCGACGTCTGCATCGGATCGGGCTGGCGACGCTCGGTCGGACCGGCGCCGCCGCGCTTGCCCTTCTCCTCGGACGGCGCCTTCAGGCCGACGGTCGCCATCAGCTTGCGCACCTGCGCGTCGTCGAGCTCTTCCCAACGACCACGCTTCAGGCCGCGCGGCAGCGGAATCGGGCCGTGACGCGTACGGATCAGCCGGCTCACCATCAGGCCGACCGCCTCGAACATCCGGCGCACTTCGCGGTTGCGGCCTTCGGCCAGCGCGACGTGATACCAGTGGTTCGTGCCTTCGCCGCCGCCATCGCGGATGCGCAGGAAATTCGCCGGACCGTCGTCGAGCTCGACGCCGTGCAGCAGCTTCTGCCGCATGCCTTCGGACAGCTCGCCGACGACGCGCACCGCGTACTCGCGCTCGACGCTGTAACGCGGATGCATGAAGCGGTTCGCGAGGTCGCCGGAGGTCGTCAGCATCAGCAGACCTTCGGTATTGAAGTCGAGACGGCCCACCGCAAGCCATTTCGCCGTCTTCATCGGCGGCAGGCGGTCGAACACCGACGGACGGCCTTCCGGATCCGCATGGCTGACGATTTCGCCGGTCGGCTTGTGATACAGCAGCACGCGCGGCGGCTTGTTCGGCAGCTTGCGCTTGACCGGCTTGCCGTTGATCCGCACCTGGTCGGTCGGCATGATCCGCTGGCCGATGTGCGCAGGCTCGCCGTTCACCGACACGCGGCCGGCGACGATCAGTTCTTCCATTTCCCGGCGCGAACCCATGCCCGCTTCCGCCAGCACCTTATGGAGCTTCGGCGCATCGTCGTCCGGCGACAGCACACGCTTGTTCGCCGACTGGTTGCGGCCGCGGCGCAGCATCGGCGCACGCACGCCGCTACCGCCCGCGGAGTTGTCCGCGTCGAAGGCGGGCGACGTCACGTACGCGAACAGTTCATCCTCGGATGCATCGCCTTCCACGGCTTTCGCCGCGCCGCCTTCGGCCTTCGATGCACCGCGACGGCCCTGGCCGCCCTGACCACCCTTGGCCGCGCCTTCGCGCTTGCCGGTCGGCTTGCGACCGCCCTTGGCCGCGCCTTCCTTGCGCGGCGCACGCGCAGGCTGCGCGTCGGCAGCGTCGACCGGTTGCGCATCCGCGCCCTCGGCACCCTGCTGCTCGCCTTCGGCGCCCTTCGACTTGGCCGCCGCGCGACGCCGCGCGATCAGGCTGCGCGGGCCGCGCCGCAGACCGCGGCGGGGACGCTCGTCGCCACCCGCGGCCGAAGCATCCTGCTCCGGCGCATCGTCGGCACGCGCCGCCTGCACGGCAGGCGCGGACGATTCAATATCGTGGATATCTGTCAAAACAACCTCAAAATGTCAGGTCTCGCGCCCGGCGCGGGCGCGGCAAGAAGTTGGCCGCGATCAGGCGCGACGCTGTTTGGGTTCTGCTTCGTCGTCCGGCAGCGCGTCGGCGCCGATGGGCGCACTGGCGCTTCGTACGGCATCCGCGAGACTGTCGGACGTGTCGTCCAGCGTCTCGTCGTCCGCGGGACCGGAACGGGAGGCGTCGGCCCGATCGGCCTCGCCGGGCATGTCGCCGGCCGCTTCCGCTCCGTCTCCGGCAGCCGCTTCGGCGGCCGGCTTGCGATCTTCCTCGCTCCAATCCGCACGCTGCGGCTCGGGCTGCACACCGGTCGGCACTGCTTCGGCGCCGACCTGTTCAGTATGTTCCGTTTGCCGGCGATCAGCGTCGAGCGTATCGCGACTCGGAATTTCGTGCGTCGACGCGACGTCGGCCGGCCCCTCGGTCGACCGGCCGTCGGGCGCTTCATCCGCGAGCACCTGCGGCACGTCGGCCGCCGCGTCGCTGGCCACCGGCATGTCGCCATCGAAATCCATCGCCTGCTGCGCGAGCAGCGCGGCCTCAATGTTCGCGGCCGGCTCTTCGAGCGCCGGCAGGTCGTCGAGCGCCTTCAGACCGAGATCGTCGAGAAACTGCTTGGTCGTCGCATACAGCGCCGGACGCCCCGGCACGTCGCGATGACCGATCACCTCGATCCAGCCGCGATCCTCGAGTTGCTTGACCACCTGCGTATTGACCGTGACGCCGCGAATCTCTTCGATGTCGCCGCGCGTGACGGGCTGTCGGTACGCAATGATCGCGAGCGTTTCGAGCACCGCGCGCGAATATTTCGGCGGCTTCTCGGGGTGCAGGCGATCCAGATAATGACGCATCGCCGGCTTGCTCTGAAAGCGCCATCCGGTCGCCAGCGCCACCAGTTCGACACCGCGACCGGACCAATCCTGTTTCAGATCTTCGAGCAACGTGCGGACCGTGTCAGCCGACACGCCGTCGGCAAAGAGCTTGCGCAAATCGCCGAGCTTCAGCGGTTCCTGCGCACAGATCAAAGCAGTCTCGAGGACGATCTTCGCCTCTTGGGTATTCATGCAGCTAGGCCAGACCCTGTGGTCAAACGAACCGGATCAACAAACAGACGAAAGGAACGGAAGACGCGCTCGCCCGATTCTGATCGGTCATATTGATGGGAGCACGAACCGGGGGCGGCGAACCAACTTCAGGCCAGGCCCAAACCGGACGGAACAGCACGGCTCAACGACGGAACCGCGTGACTGAACGCCATATTACGCAAAATTGCCCGGTGCGTAAAGATGAGCAGAACAGGCCGCCGCACGGCACGGGCGCCCGCTCCGTCCCCGCTTCAGCGAGAGCCCGCGCCATGCGCAAGGAACCGGCGTAGCCGCTCGACGCCCGCATCGAGCCGCGCCGGATCGCACGCATAGCACCAGCGCACGAACCCTTCCCCCTCCGGGCCGAACGCCCGACCGGGCGCAAGGCCGAGCCCCGCGTCGCGCACCAGCGTCTTGCAGAACGCCAGGCTGTCGGCCGCCCCCGGCAGTCTCAGGAACAGGTACATCGCGCCCGGCGGAGGCGGCACGTCGACGCCCGGCAGCGTGCGCAGCGCGGCGACCAGGTGATCGCGCGCGTCGCGCAGCGCCGACACGAACGATTGCACGAACGGCTCGCCGTCGCGCAACGCGACCTCGGCCGCAGCTTGAACGAAGCCTGGCGCACACGACATGTTGTATTCGACGAGCTTCGACAGGTCGGCCATCACCGATGCCGGCGCAATCAGCCACCCGAGCCGCCAGCCCGTCATCGCCCACGCCTTCGAGAATGAATTGACGACCACGACACGCTCGTCGCGAGACGCGATATCGAGGAACGACGGCGCGCCGCCCTCGTCGAATGCAAGCCGCTCGTACACCTCGTCGGCGACCAACCAGATGCCGTAGCGACGGCAATGGGCGAGCACGGCCCGCTGATCGTCGCGCGACATCGTCCAGCCGGTCGGGTTGTTCGGCGAATTGATCAGCAGCATCCGCGTATCGGGCGTCAGCGCCGCGAGCAACCGTCCGACATCGAGCTGCCATCCCGCATCGCCGTAGTCGAGCGGCACGCACTCGACCTGTGCGCCGAGGATCTTCGGAATCTCGACGAGATTCGGCCACAGCGGCGTGACCGCGACGACACGCTCGCCCGGCCCGACCAGCAGCTGGGCAGCCAGCATCAGCGCACTCACGCCGGAGCTCGTCACGGCCACCGTATCGGCCGCCGTCGCACCGTGACGCGCGCCGACATAGGCCGCGATCGCGTCGCGCAGCGGCGCCGTGCCGAGATTGTGCGTGTAGAAGGTCGCACCGTCGCGCAGCGCCGCCGCCGCGGCGTCGCGGATGAAGTCCGGCGTCACGCGGTCGGATTCGCCGAACCAGAACGGCAGCATGTCCGGCACGCCGAAGCCGGCGTTTGCAACCTCGCGGATCAGCGACGGACGCAGCGCGTGCACCGTGGCGCGCGCCGCCGGCTCATCGTTCGCCGGGAAAAAACCTGCGGAATGCGTCATCGAGAACCACCGCCCAGGAACACGATCCGCGTAGTGTACCGGCCGGCAAGCCGGACAGGCGCAACGTCAGTCGAGATCCTCGGCCCTCGCCGGCATCTGCCGCACGAGCTCCCAGATCGCTTGCGCGGCGGGCGACAACGATCGGTCGCGGCGGCGCACCAGTTCGACGGTGCGTTCGGTGCGCGGCGTGAGCGGCCGTGCGACGAGCGTCGAGCCGGCCGGCAGCGGCAGCGACAGCCACGGCTGCACGCTCACGCCGACACCGGCCTCGACCAGCCCGAACACGGTCGCCGAATGACCGAGTTCCTGCATGACCATCGCGTTGACGCGATGCGTGGCCAGCGCCGCATCGATCAGCGGCCGGCTGCCCGACGCATGGTCGAGCAACACGAGGCGCTCGCCGTCCAGCGCCGTCCACGGCACCTCGGCCCGCGCCGCGAGCGGATGATCGGCGCGCGCGACAAGGCAGAACGAATCGGTCATCAGCGGCTCGCAGACGAGATCGGCGACGGTCAGCGGCCCGATCACGACGCCGAAGTCGACTTCGCTCGATTTCACCTTGCGCAGCACGTCGCTCTGCACGTCGTCGCGCAGGCCGAGCGTGACGAACGGGAACTGGCGTTCGCACGACGCCACCACGCGCGGCATCAGCCTGCATGCGATCGTCGGGCTTGCCGCGACGATCACGCGCCCGCGGCGCTGTTCGCCGATCTCGCGAATCTCGCGCAGCGTGTCGTCGAGGTCGTCGAGCAAGCGGGACACGCTCGCGATCAGGTTCGCGCCGACGTCGGTCAATTGCACGTCGCGCGTCGTGCGGTCGATCAGCTTCAGCCCGAGTTCGGCCTCGAGCTCGCGCACGCAACGGCTGACGGCGGACTGCGTGAGCCCGATCTCGTCACCCGCCCGGCTGAAGCTCTTGAGCCGCGCGACTTCGATGAATACGCGAAGCTGGCGCAGCGTAACGTTCATGTCCCGACCTCATCAATCGTCGATATCGATGCGGGATTCTAATGTGCGAAACCGGCTTCGGCGAACGAATCCGGCACCCGCGGCCCATGTTTCGCTGCGGTGCAATACATTCGCAAACGCACGCGACATGGGCGAATTGCACAAGATTGGTGATTGTCCCGATTTGCTCACGGGTTATTTTGGCGTCTTATACGCCCCTAGCTGACTTAGCCGTTAGCTCGCTGCCAAGCGGCTCTCGAGGGATTCACCTCCGACATGGCACGCTTCGTGCATCACCTGGCGCACAGGGTGCAGGTTTCGTCGGACGGAAGAGCAGAAACGCCGCTGCCGGCCAACCGGACGCCCCCACCCGGCACTCGACGATCGAGTGCCTGAAGAGTGCGCGGCGCAGGGCAGCGCACCGGAGTTAGCTTCGCTGAGGTGAGGACATGATGCTGTTCGACGATTTGAGAGATAACGAATGGGCGCTGGTCGAGGGTCTGTTTTGCTCGGAGCCCGCACGGAGTGAGCGGCGCGGCCGTCCCCGCGTGGAAGCCCGCTCGGTGGTCAACGCCGTGCTGTGGGTGCTGTCGACGGGCGAAGGCTGGTCGAAACTGCCGGGTCGCTATCCGTCCCCGCCGACCTGCCGCCGCCGCTTCGACGAATGGCAGGCGGACGGTACGCTCGCCGAAATCGTGAAGCGACTCGGCACGAGCGGCCGGCAGATCTCGCTGCGCGGACGCATCGGCGCAAGCGCGGCGAAGCCGCCCGCCCCGCCGAGCCGCGACCGGCTGCGCGGCGCCTTCTGGACCAATCCGGAATCCTGGCGCGCACCCGTCAAGATGGCGTAACGAATGCTCGACCGGGCGGCTTCGGCCGCCCGGCTTCTTTTTGCGACGCGTCCTTTTTCGCGACGCATGCCTTGCCGTCGATTACCGTTGTCGTGCCGCGAAACAACTATTTACCAATATTTACAGCAAGCCTGCACTCCCACGCTTACCTTAGCGACATATCAACAGGCCGCACGGACGGCTTGAAGGGAGCCCCGCCATGAAAACAATGTCACTGCTCGTTGCATGCGGCATTGTCGTTTCCATGGCGCTGAGCACTCCCGTCCACGCCGACGATCGCGCGAAGCCACCCCATCGCCAGCAGGATCACAGGAACACCTTTCGACAGCCGCCGTCCGCGAACCCGTCCAGCCGGCAAACCGTACCGCGCGGCGACTTGCGCGGCGACATCGCCAGCAACGCGCGGGCCCGAATCGGCTCACAGCCGCCGGGCGTGCCGCGTCATCCGTAGTCCTGCCGATTTCGAGATTTCGCCAAAGAAAAATGCCCGCATTCGGGAACTGCGCCGCATGCGACGAGTCACATCGTTGCCATGAGCACAGCGTGGCAGCAGCAAAAGTATCCGGTACGCCCGTATCCTCGCGATACGGGCTTTTTTTGCATCGCCGTCCCGTGCGGCGATGCACGGGACGGGATGGAGAACCGCTAAAGGCGACTTTCGAGAATCGCCACGGCGCTCGCTTCGCTCAATGCGTAGTCGTCCATGCGGCGATCGGTCCAGGAAAGTAATTTCTCGTCGCGCTCGAGGCGCGAGAATTCGGCTCGGCCGCTGTCGGTCAGCACGGCGATGTCGACCGGTGCATGAAAGCCCGGTGCGGGAGCAACGGTTTTCTGCCTGACCGTGTCCATCAGGCCGAGTGAACGGAGATACTCGAACACGCCCGGGCGGCGTGCCCACGGTACCTGGCGGTACTGCACTCGTCTCAATGCGTCGAGCACCGCTTCGTTGGAATACGTGGCCATCTCGATTCTTTCTTAAAGTGCAGCGACAATGCGAAGCGGCGAGCCGGGCGGGGTCTCCGCCCGCCGAAACCGCCACCGATTCTGGAGGCCGACGTTGTTCGGCGTCGCGTCAGGGCCGTATCGTCAGCCGTCCATAAAAAGACACCATACCCCAATCAAATTGATTCTGTTCGATTCATTTGTACTTCTCTTCATCGGTTTCATGCTCTTCCGCAAGCAGCGTCGAACCATTGCCATCGCCGCCGCCGTGCTGTTCTGGCTACTGGCGACGGGCTGGCTCGCGGCGCCGCTCATCGCCTGGTCCGAGGCCGGCGTCACGCCGGTCGAACACCCCGACATGCATGGGCGAACCACGCTGATCCTCATCGGCGCCGGCACGCACCGCACCGACGCGGGATTGCAGCCGCCGCCCGACGGCGTCGCGCGCATCCACAAGGTCGCGGCGCTCTATCGCACGTGCCGGCAGCAGGCCGAACGCTGCACCGTGGTGATGTCGGGCGGCGACCCGCAGCATCACGGCGACACCGAGGCGGCCGTCTACGGGCGCCAGCTCGTCGCACAAGGCGTGGCGCCGTCCGACCTCGTGCTCGAACCGAACAGCCGCACAACCTACGAAAACGCGAAATTCACTGCATCTATACTACGCTCACAGTATGACGACGCGCGCGTTCTCGTCACGTCGTCGTACCAGATGCGCCGGGCGCTGCTCGATTTCCGCCGTTTCGGCATCGATCCGCAGCCCGTTTATGCGAACCTCCGACGCGCGCAGACGGGCTGGTTGCCGCGCTGGCGCAATGTGGCGAACGCCGAGCAGGCGCTGCACGAGCTGGTCGGAATCTCGCAATTCCACGTGTATCGCTGGCTCGGCTGGTTCTGACGATACTGCGAAAATCGCTGCACCACCCCGGATGGCAGATGCGTGACGAAGTGCGCGAAGTGTTGCGCGACTTCAACGGGGCCTTGCGTCGTGCGCCGATCCGATGCACATTGATCCGTCACTTTTGTTACACTCGACACGCACTCGATTGCAGTCGCCAGACAAAACGGCACACTCGGGTTCATCACCACTTAGCGGAGGTAAAGCAATGAAGAAGACGTCCCTGGCTATCCTGGTAGCGATGTCGGCGCTGACTGGCGCAGCGTATGCGCAAGAGAGCACGCAGATCCAGACCATCACCGATCCGGCCAAGATCGCCGAGATCGAGCAGCGTGCACAAGCGCTGCAACAGCAGCAAGCGGCCGAAGCGGCTCAGCCGGCGGCGCAGGAAGAGCATCACCACGGCAAGAAGGCTGCGCATCACAAGGCAGCGAAGAAGGCCGGCAAGAAGGCGAAGGCTGCAGACGCTGCCAGCCAGTAAGTTCGGCGGCACCGCAACAGCGACAAGCCGAATCCGGGCAACCGGATTCGGCTTTTTTGGTTGCGGCGCCCGCGCGCTGTGCTAAAGTCGCGCACCGAAATTTTCCACCCGTGCGCACCCCGGTGCGGAGGACAGCATGAGTAACATTCAACTCGACATCGAGTGGACCGAAGCCGCCACTCGCCGGATCAAGCAACTGATGCCCCGCGGCTCGGACGACGCGTTTCTCGCGCTGCCGCCGATCGAGTGCCTGCCGATGGAGGGCGACGTGCTGTTCCTCGGCCCGCAAGGCAAACAGGAACCGTTCATCGTTGCCGAGCGCCAGTATCACCATGACGGCGACGCCGACTGGACGATCATCCTGATCCTCGACGTACCCAGCGCGTCGCACTGACGCGCGGCCGCGACCGGACACGTCCGGTCGCTCCACCCCGCTCGACTCAGACGAGCTTCGACAGCACGCGGATTTCGGAACGTTCGATCCAGTCCGCGGCCGCTTCGCGATAAGCGAGAATATGCGCGGAACGCGCATGAGCGGCCAGCGCCTCCTCGCTCTCCCAACGCTCGACGAATACGAACCGCGCGGGCTCCTTCAGATCCCGGTGCAGGTCGTACTGCAATGCGCCGGCTTCGTTGCGGGTCGGCTCGACGATTCCCTCGAGCGCGGCGCGCAGTTTTTCCTCGGCGCCAGGCTTCGCCACGATCAGCGCCACGACTGCAATTTCCGCCATTCCCGCCCCCTCCTTCCGAAAAAGTCCGAGAATACGCGAATCTCGCACCGCGCATCGGCTACGCCGAGACGGCATGACGACGGCATGACGACGGCACCAAAAAAATAGCCCGCGCTTCAGAGAAGCGCGGGCGAAACCGTCGCCCTACGAGGATAGGCGACGGGGCCATCGAGATCCGCACGCTGGCGCGGATCGTCATCTGTTGCGCCGGCGCTTGTCGCGTCGGCATGTGAAGGCGTCGAGACCGTTGTTCGGGCGCTCGCGGCGCACTCCCGGACTCTGACGCCATCCTCCCTGTTCTAACGATTCCCACCTATAAAGCAGGTTGCGTGCCAGGCATCGAACGCCCAACATTCCGTTGATTTATAAGGACAATTTTTTAGATCAGCGACAATGTGACACTTGTTTTGTCGTCGTAACGCTCGGATGTTACGTAACGTCACGACGCGGGGTCGAACCACTCGCCGCGCCGCGCGCCAGCGCGCGGCCATGAAAAAAGCCCGCCGGAATGGCGGGCTTTTCAAGGATGCGGGAAACGCCGGGATCAGCGGAGCTGATTCACGAGCAACCCCATGATCTGACGAGCCGGCGACGACGTATCGATCGCGCCCGAATCGTCGACGACCGCGACGCGCGTCTGATCGGCCGTGAGCGCCTTCACGTTGACGCGATACTGCTTCGCCTGCTTTTCCTTCTTGCCGTGGAACAGCTGGCTCCAGAAACCCTGCTCGGCCGAGCTCAGATCCTTCGGATCGACGTAGCGCACGAAATACAGGCCCTTCGAGCGATCGCGATCGTCGACGGTGAAGTTCGCGCGATCGAGCGCGAGACCGACGTGCAGCCACGACCGGTCGTACGGCTCGCCGAGCGTGACTTCGGACGGCACGGCCGCTTCGGCCGCGTCGTTGCCTTGTGCCGACGTGCGCGAGACGTTCTGCGCAGCGATCGCCGCGGCAGCCTTCGACGACGCGTCGGCATCGGCCTTCTTGTCGCTCGGTACCGCGTTGTCCTTGATGTTCGCGATCGGCGGTTCGCCGTTCTTCGCGCGTTGCTCGTTCTGCGCGAGCACGGCCATCAGCCGCTTCAGGTATTCCGTCTCGAGCGCGGGATCGTTCGGCTTCGGTTCCCATTTGCTCGAATCGTTGTTCGCGCCGGTGATCGCCTCGCGCATCCCCTTCTGGCTGATGAACACGTAGGTACCGCCGTTCGGCGCCGAATCGAGACGCGTACGGTACTTGTTGCGCTCGGCCGTCACGTACGAATTGCCCATCGCCTTCGAGATCACGCTGCGGATCAGGCCGTCGTTGATCTGCGGATGGGTTTCGTTCCAGTCGGTTTCCATCACGCCCTTGTCGCGCTGGTCGACGACGAGCAGGAAGCCCTGCTCCTGCCAGAAACGGCGAACCTGCGGCCAGATCGCGGCCGGCTGCTTGCCGTCGATCACGAGCCAGCTTTCGGTGCCGTCGCGCTGGATATGCATGCCAGCCACGGCCGGCGCGACGGTGTCCAGAGCGGGCGCGGCCTGCTGGACCTGCTTGAGCGCGGACAGGGAAGTCGCGCCGCCCTGGGGCGGCAGCGAACGCTGATCGGCCGTCTCGTCGAGCATGTTGGGCGGCACTGCGAGCGACGCTTCCTTCGATTTCGAATCGCTCTTGTAGTCCACTTTCGTGGGCGACGACGTACCGCAACCGGCGACGAGCGCGCCGGTGGCGAGCACTGCAGCGAACCGCATGGTAAGACGAAGATCAGTCATGTTCGGGGAATCCTCTTCCGCTAAATCACGGCGCTTTCCGTGGATCAACCTTGCATTTTACCGGGGCCACGCCGCGATGTGCAAAAAAGCGACGGCCATGAAAAAACCCGCGTCAGCCTGAGCTGACGCGGGTTCTTGTCTGGTCGGGGCGAGAGGATTTGAACCTCCGACCACCTGCACCCCATGCAGGTACGCTACCAGGCTGCGCTACGCCCCGAAAGAAAAAAATTATAACAGACAGTTCCTCGATTTAGAACGGGTCGCATGCATTTTGTGAATGTTCTCGTGAAATTTTTTGGCGCGATGGCGCCGATGCAAGCAATCTGCGGCGCCGGCCCCCTTTGCGTCACGGCTTGCGCGCGACGCAGATGACCGTCAGGCCGCCGACGCGATTGAAGCGGAACATCGGCAACTCGATGCGGCAGATCGTCTTGAGCAAGCCGTTGACCAACGGATGATGACGACGCAATTGCGACGCAGGCTCGCGCGGATGCGAGCGCGCGCGCTCGCCCAGCCGCAGCGCGGCCGCGAGCGGAAACGTGAGACCGAAATAATATGCGCCGTGCTCGACGTCGAGCCCCGCACGCCGGGCCACGTCCTCGAGGCCGCCGAGCGTATACCTGCGCTTGTGCTCGAGGAAATCGTCGTGGCCGCTCCACAGGAACTGGAACGCCGGCACCGTGATCAGGAACCGGCTGCCCGGAGGCGCCCCCTTCACATACTGCGTCAGCAGACCGACATCGTCGTCGACATGTTCGAGCACGTCCATCAGCAACACGAGATCGGCATCGAATCGATCGACGGACCGCCGAAAATGGATGGGCTTGCCGGCCGCCTCGCCGTCGCTGTCGTCGGCGTAGCTCGTATCGACGCACCAAGCCTCCGTCGCCTGCGTGCACTCGAGCAGATGCTTCGAGAAAAAACCGGAACCCGCACCGACGTCGAGTATGCGGTTCGCGCCCGACGCGCCCAGGAACCGGCGAACTGCGCTCGCCTTCGACGCGTAGTACCAGTGGTCACCCACCCCCGCACCGAGTACGTCGACTTCCTTCAGGTCCATGGCGCTTCCCCGTGATGGCTGCCGTGTTTGTGATATCGAACCTGCCATTGATGCCGATCTTACCTCGCGGCCAGCGTCGATCGTATCCGTCGATGCCCGGGGCCGCGCCGCTCGGGCATCGGGTGAAACCCGCGCCGGCCAAGGCCGGTCGCGGGTTTTCAGGGCCGCTTCGACAGACGCCGACCGCCGCGCCGGACAAACCAAACGACCGTTTGATCCAGCCGCCCATCCCCCGCGAATCCATTGTCTGGCCGCGCGCCGGCGCGCCGCGCCCGGGCGCCCGTTGTTTGGTGACGCCGCTCTAGCGCGCTATGACACACTGCACGGCATCGACGCTCGCGCCGTGCAATGGCGCGCACCGCCGTCGATCAAGACAAGACATGGAGACAGACGATGCGGAATGCGGTCCGGCGCGGCCATCGCTCGCCTTTGGCAATTTTCGACTGGGTTTCCGGCCGGCGACGCACGGCCGCCGCGGGGTCGCGCACGACATCCCGCGTGTTCGGCTGCGGCGCGCTGGCGCTCGCGCTGCTTTGCACCGGCTGCGCGGAATCGGCTGCGCAACGCGACAGCAATACATCCGGCGCGTCGACGAAGATCGAGCGCACCAAGGCCGAGCGGCTCGCGCACGAGCAGCAGATCGCGCGTACCGTGCCGTCGCTCGCATCGATCAGCCTCACGCAACCGCGCCCGTTCACGCTGCGCGACTCGGGCCAGAACGGCGCGATGACGTTCCTGCGCGACGTCGATTTCCGCGTCGTCAACAACCTCGGCTTCTTCATCCATCAGTTGTCGGCCACGCTCGTACCGACGCAGGCCGGCGCGCCGATCGTGTTCGACGACCCGACGAGCTTCGAGATCGACGTGCACGAAGGCACGGTCACGCTCGACGACGCGAAGCTGACCGCCCTCTTCAACACCTATATCTTCGGCTATCGCAACGCGCCGCTGCGCAAGCTCGCGGTGTCGGCCGGCGACGGCGTGATCCATCTGCAAGGCGAGATGCAGCGCGACGGCTGGGTACCGTTCTCGCTGACCGGCACGCTCGCGATCCGCGACGGCAGCCAGCTCGTCTTCCACCCGACCGGCGTGCGCGTGTCGGGCATCAACGCACAGCCGGTGATGCGCGCGGCCAACGTGAAAATGGCCGACCTGCTGAAGGTGCAGACGCCGATCGCGCAACTCGCCGGCGACGATCTCGTGATGGCGGTCGACAAGCTGATGCCGCCGCCGCGCCTGAAACTCACGATCACCGCCGTGCGCGTGACGCCGGCGGGCCTCGACCTGAAGCTCGACGACGGCACGCATGCCGGCTTCGCGATGCCCGCGAATGCACCGCAGCAGGCGATGTACATCCGCGGCGGCGACGTGAAATTCATGCGCTCGATGCCGATGAACGCGGATATCCTGATCGGTCCGATCGACGCGTCGAGGCGCGACCAGACGTTCGTGTTCGACCTGTATCACTATCGAGACCAGGTGTCGGCCGGCTACTTCAACTTCGACGAAAGCGGCGCGATGGCGATCCGGATGCCGTCGTATAGGGGCCCGGCCAGCGGCGCACTGCTCGGCAACGCGGCGGCGCGCCTGAACGACAGCTTCCTCGCCGCGCAACAGAATACGCTGCGCGACGTGCGGCAACACTGGGAAGCGTACGCGCTCGCGGCGGACGCGGTGCAGCCCGGCATGCAGAAGGTCGCGATGCGGCGCACGTCGACGACGCCGTTCAACGAACGGCACGTGTCGAACCGCAACCCGACGATCCACCTGCGCAACGTCGACTTCAACCTGTCCGGCGATATCGGCTTTCATGTCGAGGATCTCGACGTGGAGCTCGTGTCGAAGCGCCCGGGCGAACCCGTCGATCTCGACGATCCCAACCAGTACGACATCCGCATTCTCGGCGGCACGGTCGTCGAGTCGTGGAAGGCGATGTCGGCGCTCTTCAACAATTACCTGCTCGACTATTCGCCGCGTTCGCTGAACGATCTGCAGTTGAGCGCGGACGGCCAGAATCTGCGCGTCCGGGGCGGCATCAAGCTGTGGAATCACGTGCCGGGCGTCTGGCTGCCGACCGACATGAAGGGCTCGCTGACGGTGCTCGACGACCGCCACCTCGCATTCAAGCCGTCGCAGGTATCGGTGCTCGGCATCCCGCAGGCGACGCTGCTGCGCTCGCTCGGCATCGAGCTCGCGTCGCTGACGCCGTTGCAGCGGCGCGGCGCGGAACTGCGCGGCGACACGCTCGTGCTCGACCAGTACACGGTGTTCCCGCCGCCCGTGCTGAACGGCAAGCTCGGCCAGGCAACGGTCGAGCGCGACGGATTGCGGCTCACGTTCCGGCGCGCGGCGGGTGCGCCCGCGCCGAAGCGGCCGCAGATCGACGCGCCGAGCTACATGTGGATGGAAGGCGGCGACATGAAGATGTTCAACGTGCTCGAACTGAACGTGCGCGCGCTGATCCGGAATTCGGCCGAGGCCGGCCCGATGCGGTTCGACCTGTACGGGTATCGCAGCCAGGTCGCGCAGGGCTCGGTGCGGATGCTGCCGGACGGCACGCTGGTCGTCGACATGGGGCGGAAGAATCCGCTCGCGTCGCGCTGATCCGCGTGCAGGACACGCATGAAAAAAAGCCCGGTGGCAGGTCGCCAACCGGGCTTTTCAATGCATCTTGCGCGCCGTGCGCTCAATCGTGTTTCAGTCCATCGATCACGTCCAGCAACGCCTGCCGCAACGCGATGACGTCGACGGTTGCGCCCGGCTTGATCGCCCCGCGCGCATCGACGGCCCGCGCATCGGGTTCGACCGGCTCCGCCGCGGCCCGCTCGCTGCCCGGCGAATCGAGCCGGTTGCGCGCGCCGTTGATCGTGAAGCCCTGTTCGTACAGCAACTCACGAATCCGCCGGATCAGCAGCACTTCGTGATGCTGGTAATACCGACGATTGCCGCGCCGCTTCACCGGCCGCAGCTGCGTGAATTCCTGTTCCCAGTAACGCAGCACATGTGGTTTGACCCCGCACAGTTCGCTGACTTCGCCGATCGTGAAGTAGCGCTTCGCGGGAATCGGAGGCAAGACGACTTTCTCAACCGTGGTGGTCATCGTCGGTTAACCGTCGGTAAAGGGTGCGCGGCGGCCGCGCGGGGCGTGGGCGCGCGTATTACTCCGCGCCGTTTTCGACCAGCGCCTTCAGCTTCTGGCTCGCGTGGAAGGTTACCACCCGGCGGGCCGCGATCGGAATCGCCTCGCCCGTCTTCGGATTGCGGCCCGGACGCTGCGGCTTGTCGCGCAACTGGAAATTGCCGAACCCCGACAGCTTGACGCTTTCGCCGTTTTCGAGCGCGTCGCGGATCACTTCGAAAAACGCCTCGACCATGTCCTTCGCTTCACGCTTGTTCAGCCCGACGCTGTCGAACAGCAGCTCCGCCAGTTCCGCCTTCGTCAGCGTCGGCGTCTCGGTGGACGCCGGCGCCGAAGCGTCGCGGTTCATCGCGCTGCGTTGCGCCGTCAGGAGGGCTTCGAATTCACTCGAGGTCATGTCGTTCATATCTGCCATACAGCGCGTTGAATCAAAACTTACGATGGAAACAAGCCGCCCGCGAACGGGCCGGCCCCTCTCCTTAGCCGCGCAGGCGCGCGCCGGCACGAGCCATCCGCTCGACCAGCGTCTGGATCGCCTGATCGACGATCTCGTCCTGCAGCGTGCCAGCTGCGTCCTGCAGCGTCACGCGGAAGGCAAGGCTCTTCTCGTTCGCGGCAAGACCACCGGAAGTGTTTGATTTTGCACGAAATTCGTCGAAGAGTACAACCTTCTGAACGAATCGGCAGGCCTCTTCGGCAAGCGCCTTCTTCATTTCGTCGAAAAGTGCCTGAACCTCGACCGCCTGATCGACGACAACGGCGATATCGCGACGGACCGGCGGGAATTTCGACACGTCGGTCGGTGCGGGCAACGCACGTGCAGTCAGCGCGTCCGCATCGATCTCGAACATCACCGGCGCGTGCGGCAACTCGTACTTCTGCATCAGGCGCGGATGCAGCTCACCGATCCAGCCGACCGCGCGGCCATCGACTTCGATGCGTGCGCTGCGGCCCGGATGAAGGGCCGGATGCTCGGCCTTCACGAAGCGTGCAACCGCCGGCGCGAGCAGCGCTTCGAGATCGCCCTTCACGTCGAAGAAATCGACCGGGCGGGTCGCCGCGCCCCATTGCTCGTCGAGTGCCGGACCGTACGCCAGCGCGCCGACGCGCTTCGGCTGCGCGTGACCTTCGACCGCCAGCTCGCCGGCCTTCACCGACGGATCGGCGACGAACACGCGCCCCGATTCGAACACGCGCACGCGATCGGCGCGGCGGTTCAGGTTGTGACGCAGCACGGCGATCAGGCTGCCGAACAGCGTCGTGCGCATCACCGAAAGCTGGCTCGCGATCGGGTTCAGCAGCCGGATCGGGTTGTCGTTGCCCGCGAAATCGTGCTCCCACTCCGCATCGACGAAGCTGAAGTTGACGGTTTCCGCATAGTCGCGCGCGGCGAGCGCGTGACGGATATCGTGGATCGAACGCCGCGTCTCGTGGGTCGCGCGCATTTCGCTCGTCGCGACCGGCGGCCGCGCCGGGATCTTCTCGAAGCCGTAGATGCGCGCCACTTCCTCGATCAGGTCTTCCTCGATCTCGATGTCGAAGCGGTGCGACGGCGGCGTGACGAGGAACGCGTCGTCTTCACGCTCGAACGGCAGCCCGAGGCGCGTGAAGATGTTCGCGATCTCGTCGGCGTCGATCTTCACGCCGATGATGCGGTTCGCACGCGACACGCGCATCTTCACCGGCGCGCGCTGCGGCAGGTTCACCGCCTGATCGTCGACCGGGCCGGCCTTGCCGCCGCAGATCTCGAGGATCAGTTGCGTGATGCGCTCGACGTGCTCGACGGTCGTCGCGTAATCGACGCCGCGCTCGAAGCGGTGCGCCGCATCCGTCGAGAAGTTGTACTTGCGCGCGCGGCCGCGGATGCTGTCCGGCCACCAGAACGCGGCTTCCAGATAGATGTTCGTCGTATCGAGCGTGACGGCCGTGCTGTCGCCGCCCATGATGCCGGCCAGGCTTTCGACTTGAGCGGCGTCCGCAATCACGCCGACCGTTTCGTCGAGTTCGACCGTGTTGCCGTTGAGCAGCTTCAGCGATTCGCCGCGCTTGCCCCAGCGCACTTCGATGCCGCCGTGGATCTTGTCGAGATCGAACACGTGCGACGGGCGGCCGAGTTCGAACATCACGTAGTTCGAGATGTCGACGAGCGCGGACACGCTGCGCTGGCCCGAACGCTCGAGACGCTCGACCATCCACTGCGGCGTCTTTGCGCGCGCGTTCACGCCGCGGATCACGCGACCCGAGAAGCGGCCGCACAGATCGGGCGCGGCAATGCGCACCGGCAGCGTTTCGTCGAGCTCGACCTTCACCGGGCGAATATCGACCGGCGTCAGCGGCGCGCCGGTGATCGCGGCCGTCTCGCGAGCGATACCGAACACCGACAGGCAGTCGGCCTTGTTCGGCGTCAGCTTGATTTCGAAGATCGTGTCGTCGAGATTGAGGGTGTCGCGGATGTCCTGGCCGACCGGCGTGTCTTCCGGCAGGATCAGCAGCCCGCTGTGATCCTCGGACAATTTCAGCTCGCGCGCCGAGCACAGCATCCCCTGGCTCTCCACCCCGCGCAGCTTCGACAGCTTGATCGCGAACGGCTTGCCGCCCTCTTCCGCCGGCGGCAGTTCCGCGCCGACCAGCGCGACCGGCACCTTGATGCCCGGCGCCACGTTCGGCGCGCCGCAGACGATGTTCAGCGTCGCGCCGGTGCCGGCGTCGACCTGGCAGACATTGAGCTTGTCCGCATCCGGATGCTTGACGACTTCGAGCACGCGGCCGACGACGATCTTCGACGTCGGCGGCGCAGCCTTGCTCAGCGATTCGACTTCGAGCCCCGCCATCGTCAACGCGTGCGACAGTTCGTCGGTCGTCAGCTGCGGGTCGACAAAGGTTCTCAACCAGGATTCAGGGAATTGCATGGATGTCTACGTTCGAAACAGGTTAGATCGACGCCCGGGCCCCTCGGAAACGTCCGTCGGGGCGTGCGCGGGCACAGGTCGGCGCGGCGAGCGGCGTTATGCGAACTGGCGCAGGAAACGCAGGTCGTTCTCGAAGAACAGCCGGAGATCCTGCACGCCGTAGCGCAGCATCGTCAGGCGCTCGAGGCCGCTGCCGAACGCGAAACCGATGTAGCGCTCGGGATCGAGGCCCATGTTGCGGATCACGGTCGGATGCACCTGCCCCGAGCCGGAGATCTCGAGCCACTTGCCGGCGTTCTTGCCTTGCTCGAACATCATGTCGATCTCGGCCGACGGTTCCGTGAACGGGAAATACGACGGACGGAAGCGCACGAGGATGTCGTCGCGCTCGAAGAATTTTTTCAGGAAGTCGGTATAGACGCCCTTGAGATCGGCGAAGCTGATGTTTTCGTCGATCCACAGCCCCTCGACCTGATTGAACATCGGCGAGTGGGTCGCATCGCTGTCGACGCGATACGTGCGGCCCGGCGCGATCACCTTGATCGGCGGACGGTTCATGCGCGCATAACGCACCTGCATCGGGCTCGTGTGCGTGCGCAGCAGCAGCTGGCGGCCGTCGGCATCCTTGCCTTCGACGTAGAAGGTGTCCTGCATCGAACGCGCCGGATGGTTCTCCGGGCTGTTCAGCGACGTGAAGTTGTACCAGTCGGTCTCGATTTCGGGGCCATCGGCCACATCGAAACCGATCGAGCCGAAAATCCGTTCGACACGCTCCCACGTGCGCATCACCGGGTGCAGGCTGCCGGCGCCGGCGCCACGGCCCGGCAACGTCACGTCGATCGCTTCGGCGGTGAGGCGCTGATTCAGCAGCGCGTCGGCCAGTGCCTGGCGACGGGCGGTGAGCGCGGCTTCGACCTGCTGCTTCGCGACGTTGATGCGTGCGCCTTCGGTCTTGCGTGCTTCGGGATCGAGCTTGCCGAGGCCCTTGAGCAACTCGGTCAGCGCACCCGATTTACCGAGAAATCGCGCTTTCTCGTTTTCGAGCGTGGTGATGTCGGCAGCGTGTTCGAAGGACTGCTGCGCGTCGGCGACAATCTGGTCCAGATCCATAGATCCCATCATTTCCAACGTCATTCGGTCTTGGCGAGCGAAACCGCCCACCAAACAAAAAAGGGGCTCGGAAGAGCCCCGTTTTCGCTGCAGCGGCCGAGACTACCGGAACCTCGCTGCAACTAACCACGCAGTGCTAATTTCGCAATTAGGCTGCAACGGCGGCTTTCACCTGCTTGACGATCGCAGCAAAAGCAGCCTTGTCGAACACCGCCATGTCGGCCAGCACCTTACGGTCGAGTTCGATCGACGCCTTCTTCAGGCCGTTGATGAACACGCTGTAGGTCATGTCGTGCTGGCGAACTGCCGCATTGATACGCGTGATCCACAGTGCACGGAACACACGCTTCTTGTTGCGGCGATCGCGGTACGCGTACTGACCAGCGCGCATCACCGCCTGCTTGGCGATGCGGTAGACGTTATTGCGGCGGCCGCGATAACCCTTGGCCAGGTTGATGATCTTCTTGTGGCGGGCCCGTGCGGTTACCCCACGTTTGACTCGAGGCATGTTTCTCTCCTTGGAGTATCAGTTGAGGGGTTACGCGAACGGGAGCATCGCGCGGACGGAGTTCAGATCGGAATCGTGAACTGCCGTTGCGCCGCGCAGATGGCGCTTGTTCTTCGTGGTTTTCTTGGTCAGGATGTGGCGCTTGAAGGCTTGACCGCGCTTGACGGTACCGCCCGGACGCACCACGAAGCGCTTTGCAGCGCTCTTCTTGGTCTTCATCTTAGGCATGACGAACAACTCCAGTTTATTAGATGGCGATGGGTGTGCGGTTGGCTTGCGCCCTTGACCCGCCCTTCGAAACCCAGTCCACTTGTGTACGGCGACCCGCTTGCGCAGCCGCCGTCATTGTTGGCGCGCCGCCCGGACCGGGCAGCGCGCCGAACCACTGTCGAACCTGCGCGCGATGCGCGCGGGCCCGTTACTTCTTTTTCTTCGGCGAGAGCACCATGATCATCTGGCGCCCTTCCATCTTCGGCATCTGCTCGACCTGGCCGACTTCCTCGAGATCCGTGCGCAGACGCTCGAGCATCCGCATACCGATTTCCTGGTGAGCCATTTCGCGGCCGCGGAAACGCAACGTGATCTTCGTCTTGTCGCCCTCTTCGAGGAAGCGCACGAGATTGCGGAGCTTGACGTTGTAATCCCCGTCATCGGTACCCGGGCGGAACTTGACTTCCTTCACCTGGATGACCTTCTGCTTCAGCTTCGCTTCGTGCTGCTTCTTCGATTCCTGGTACTTGAACTTGCCGTAATCCATCAGACGGCAAACCGGCGGCACCGCTTGCGGCGCGATTTCCACCAGGTCAACATCCAGTTCTTCCGATTTACGGAAAGCGTCAGCGAGTTTTACGATACCGAGCGGTTCGTTCTCGATCCCGACCAGGCGCACTTCCGGCGCAGTGATTTCACCGTTGATGCGGTGCGACGACTTATCAGTAGCGATGTTACGTTTCCTCTAAAAATTAAAAAAACGAGCCGCGCTGCCAGGGCGGTTACTTGAACGAGCGCAGGTCTTCCTGCAGACGCTCAACGAAGGCTTCGACCGGCATTACGCCAAGATCGACGCCGCCACGGGCACGCACGGCTACCGTTTGCGCATCACGCTCCTTATCGCCCACGACGAGGAGATAAGGCACCTTTTCCAGCGTGTGCTCGCGTATTTTATAGCTAATCTTCTCGTTGCGCAAATCGGCCGCCACTCTAACCCCTTGTTTTTGCAACGATTGGGCCAGGGACTGCGCATATTCGGCCTGACTTTCGGCGATATTGAGCACAATTGCCTGGTACGGCGCGAGCCAGACCGGCATTGCACCAGCATGGTGCTCGATCAAAATGCCGAGGAACCGCTCCATCGACCCGACGATCGCGCGATGCAGCATCACCGGCCGGCGGCGGCTGTTGTCTTCCGCCACGTACTCGGCGCCGAGGCGCTCCGGCAGCACCATGTCGAGCTGCAGCGTGCCGCATTGCCACGAGCGGCCGAGCGCGTCCTTGATGTGGTACTCGATCTTCGGGCCATAGAACGCGCCCTCGCCCGGCAGCTCCTCCCAGGACAGACCGCACGCCGTGAGCGCGTCGCGCAAGCCCTGCTCGGCGCGATCCCACGTTTCGTCGGTGCCCGCACGCTGTTCGGGGCGCAGCGACAGCTTGATGTCGATGTGCTCGAACCCGAAATCCTTGTACACGCTCATCGCCAGCGTGTTGAACGCGATCGACTCGGCGATGAACTGCTCTTCCGTACAGAAGATGTGCGCATCGTCCTGCACGAAGCCGCGCACGCGCATCAGGCCGTGCAGCGCACCCGATGCCTCGTTGCGGTGGCACGAGCCGAATTCCGCGTAACGCAGCGGCAGGTCGCGGTACGAGCGCAGGCCGTGCTTGAACACCTGGACGTGGCCCGGGCAGTTCATCGGCTTGATCGCGTAATCGCGCTTCTCCGACTCCGTCGTGAACATGTTCTCGCGATAGTTCTGCCAGTGGCCCGACGCCTCCCACAGCGAACGGTCCATGATCATCGGCGTCTTGATCTCGAGATAGCCGGCTTCGTTGACGCGGCGGCGCATGTACTGCTCGACCTGCTGCCACAGCGCCCAGCCCTTCGGATGCCAGAACACCATGCCCGGCGACTCTTCCTGCATGTGGAACAGGTCGAGCTGCTTGCCCAGCTTGCGGTGGTCGCGCTTTTCCGCCTCCTCGAGCATGTGCAGGTACTGATCCTGGTCTTCCTTCTTCGTCCAGGCCGTGCCGTAGATGCGCTGCAGCTGCTCGTTCTTCGAATCGCCGCGCCAGTACGCGCCTGCGACCTTCATCAACTTGAAGACCTTCAGCTTGCCGGTGGACGGCACGTGCGGGCCGCGGCACAGATCGGTGAAGCCGCCGTGCGAATACAGCTTGATTTCGTCGCTTTGCGGGATCGACTCGATGATCTCGGCCTTGTACTTCTCGCCGATGCTGCGGAAGTAACCGGCCGCCTCGTCGCGCGACACGACACGGCGCGTGACCGGCTCGTCCTTCTTCGCGAGTTCCTGCATGCGCTTTTCGATCTTTTCCAGATCTTCCGGCGTAAACGGGCGGTTGTACGAGAAGTCGTAATAGAAACCGTTGTCGATCACCGGGCCGATCGTCACCTGCGCGTCCGGATACAGTTCCTTCACCGCGTACGCGAGCAAGTGAGCGGTCGAGTGGCGGATGATGTCGAGGCCGTCGACATCCTTGTCCGTGACGATCGCGAGCGACGCGTCGCGATCGATCACCGTCGACGTATCGACGAGCTCGCCATCGAGCTTGCCGCCCAGCGCAGCCTTCGCCAAGCCGGGACCGATGGAGGCCGCAACCTCGGCAACTGTCACCGGATGCTCGTATTGTCGAACTGAGCCGTCAGGCAAGCGTATCGAAACCATAGCAATCTCCGTGATGCCGACAGTGGGCGGCAGACCAGGTACGCGAGTCGAACTCACGCGGGAAAATTCGCGACAAAAAAAATGCGGCCCCGCTTTCGAGGGGCCGCATTCGATACTTCACTCAACTGAAAGGGCGAAAACGTTCCTCGACTAGCGTCGCTCCGAAGTGGTTTCGGTCAACGTTCGCGGTGTCATAACCGTATTCGCCTTGTTCGCGTTGAGTTGTGTACTGCATCGAACACCCGGAAGCCGGGCATTCTCAATTCGTTGGTAGGCTCGATTGGACTCGAACCAACGACCCCCACCATGTCAAGGTGGTGCTCTAACCAGCTGAGCTACGAGCCTAGAGAAGCTAAGATTATATGGAGTTGCTGCTGGCTTGGCAAGTGTTTTATGCGGTTGCAGCAAAATAACGCTGTTCCAACCCCATCACGATTTTCGCCCTGCCCGCACGACGCCCTGCACCTCGCCGAGCAGCGTGCACGCGCGCTGCACCTGTGCCGAATTCGATACCTCGACCGTGAACTGCATGAATGCCGCATTGCGGCGGCTCTGCGTCTTCACGCCCACGACGTTGATCTTTTCGCGCGCGAACACTTCGGAGATATCGCGCAGCAACCCTTGCCGGTCGCTCGCCTCGATCATCAGGTCGACCGGGTAGACGGACGCGCCACGCCCGCCCAGCACGTCGGCCGACCAGGTCGTCTGCAGCACGCGCTCCGGCGCGCGCTCGACCATCCGGCGAAACGTCGGGCAGTCGGTGCGATGGATCGACATCCCCTTGCCGCGCGTGACGAAACCGCTGATCGGATCGGGCGGCGCCGGACGGCAGCAACGCGCCAGTTGCGTCAGCAGCGCGTCGACGCCGACCACCAGCACGCCGGTCGACGCACCATGCGCGACGCTCGCGCCGCTGCTGCGCTTCTCGAAATCGGCCGGCGCCTCGGGCGCCGGTTCCGGCGGCGGCGCATCGGACAGCGCGTGCTCGACGTTGCGCAGGCTGAATTCTTCCTTGCCGACGACCGAGAACAGCTCCTCGGGCGACTTGAAGCCGAGCTTCGCGGCGAGATGGTCCAGATTGACCGACGTCTTGCCCTCGCGCTGCAGCGTCTTTTCGACGAGCGCGCGGCCGTGCGCGACGTTTTCTTCCTGCTCGATCGAGTTGAACCACGCACGCACCTTCTGCCGCGCGCGCGAGCTCTTCAGGTAACCGAGCTGCAGGTTCAGCCAGTCGCGTGACGGCCCGCCTTCCTTCACCGCGACGATCTCGACCGTCTGGCCGTTCGCGAGCGACGTGTTCAGCGGCACCATCACACCGTCGACGCGTGCGCCACGGCAGCGATGGCCGAGCTCGCTGTGCAGGTGATACGCGAAATCGACCGGCGTCGCGCCCTGCGGCAGCGCGATCACGCGCGCCTGCGGCGTCAGCACGTAGATGTGGTCGTCGTCGAGCGACGTTTCGCGCAATTGCGCCCACGCCTGGTCGCCCGACACTTCGGCGCCGTCCTCGACGTCGTCCTTCCACGCGAGCAACTGACGCAGCCACGCGATCTTCTCGTCGTACTTGTCGCTCGCCGAGAACTGGCCACCATAGCCGCGCGCGCCGGCCTCCTTGTAGCGCCAGTGTGCCGCGACGCCATACTCGGCGAAACGATGCATCTCCTGCGTGCGGATCTGCACTTCGAACGCACGGCCGTCGTCGCCGATCACGACCGTATGCAGCGACTTGTAGCCGTTCGGCTTCGGCCGCGAGATGTAGTCGTCGAACTCCTTCGGCACCGGCTGCCACAGGTGATGCACGATGCCGAGCACCGCGTAGCAATCCTTGATGTCCGGCACGATCACGCGAAACGCGCGCACGTCGTACAGCTCGGAGAAATCGAGCTCCTTGCCGCGCATCTTGCGCCAGATGCTGTAGATATGCTTCGGCCGGCCGCTGACGTCGGCCTGGATGTTCGCCTCCGCGAGCTCGTGCTGCAGCCGCGCGATCGCCTGCGTGACGTACGCCTCGCGCTCGATGCGCTTCTCGTCGAGCAGCTTCGCGATCCGCTTGTAGGTGACCGGATCCTCGAAGCGGAACGCGAGATCCTCGAGCTCCCACTTCAGTTGCCAGATACCGAGACGATTCGCGAGCGGCGCATAGATCTCGAGCGTCTCGCGCGCAACGTCCGGCGGCGGGTCGATCTTCGCGGCCGCGTAGTAGCGCAGCGACTGCAACCGCGACGCGAGCCGGATCAGCACCACGCGGATGTCCTGCGCGAATGCGAGCAGCATCTTGCGCAGCGCCTCGATCTGCGTACGCCGCTCCTGCGCCGCGTCGCGCCCGGCGTCGGGCTTCGCGTTCTGCGCGACGCGCAGGCTGACGGTGCCGAGCCGCAACAGCTTGCGCACGTCGAACACGAGCCGCGCGACTTCGTCGCCGAAACGCTCGGTCAGCTCGCGCTCGGGGTCGCTCAGGTGCGGCGTCAGCACGAACAGCGCGGCAGCCTGCATCGCGGACGGATCGACGTTCAGCGTGCGCATGATCGCCGCCGTGCCCGCCGAGTGATCGGCGAGCAGCTCGCCGGACGACAGGTGCGCATCGCCGGCCCGCTCGCGCACGAACGCGAGCACGTCGTCGAACGACGGCGCCGCGACGGAGGATGCGGAAACGGATTCGGTCATTGCACGGCCTGCCGGAATACGGTCATCGTCGGATAACGCTCAGCTCCGTTGCGCGGCGACGACGACGATCTCGACGAGCAGCGCCGGATCCGCGAGCTTCGCCTCGACGGTGGCGCGCGGCGGCGTGTTGCCCTGCGCGACCCATGCGTCCCACTCCGCATTCATGCCTTCGAAGTTCGCGAGATCCGAGATGTAGATCTGCACCGACAGCAGATGCGCCTTGTCGCTGTTCGCTTCGGCGAGCAGGCGGTCGATGTGGCCGAGCACTTCGCGCGTCTGGCCGCGGATGTCCTGCGTGGTGTCTTCGGCGATCTGGCCGGCCAGATACACGGTGCCGTTGTGGATCGCGGTTTCGGAGAGACGGGGCCCGACGTGGTGACGAATGACTGCCATGAAATGTTCCGGTCGTGATGAGTGAGGAATCGGGCGGCACGGCCCGCGTGCCGCCGAACCGCATATTATGACGCGTTTAGGCGTCGCCTTCGACGAAAAACCGCCGCGCGAGCGCAATCTGGTCGGCGCTGACGAACGCCGGCGCGTGGCCCGCCCCCGGGATCTCGACCTGCGTCACATGCCGGCCGCGACGGACCATTTCGGCCGCCGTCTCGCGCGACAGCAAGTCGGACGTCTCGCCGCGCACGACGAGCAGCGTCGCATCCGTCGTCTCGATCGCGCGCCACAGCGCGGCCTCGCCGAGCGCGGCCAGCTCCGGCGTCGTCGCCTTGAACGGCTCGGCGATGCGCGGATCGTAGCGCATCGTCCAGTCGCCTTCGGGCAGTTGGTGCAGCAGCGGCCCGTTGATCTCGCGCCACTCGTCGGCGCTCAGCGCTCCGAACGGCAGCGACAGCGACGTCAGGTAGTCGATCCCCTCCTGCTCGGTCGCAAAGCGCGGCTGCACGCCGAGGTACTCTCCGATGCGCGTCAGCGAATCGGGCTCGATGCGCGGGCCGACGTCGTTGACGATCATCCGCCGCAGCGGCGAACCGGGCAGCCCGGCGAGCGCCATGCCGATCAGGCCGCCCATCGACGTGCCGAACCAATCGACCGACTCCACGTCGAGCCGCGCGATCAACGTCACCATGTCGGCCACGTACTGCGGAATCGCATAGAGCCGCGGATCGGCCAGCCGGTCGGACCGGCCACGCCCGGCGACATCGGGGCAGACGACGCGATACGTATCGGACAGCGCGGCGGCCAAGCGGTCGAAATCGCGCCCCGAGCGCGTCAGGCCGTGCACGCAGACCAGCACGCGCGGATTCGCGGGATCGCCCCATTCCGTATAGGCAACGTGGTGAAGACCGGCGGCGCTCGCACACTGCACGCGTCGCTGACGGGGAACCGGGGAATTCGCTGAAGTCGTTGGCATCGTTGGCATCCTGTCGAACGAGGGGCGGACGCGCGGGGCAACACTTGCGACGCCCGATGCAAACGATTGTAAACCGCTTCCGCCGGACGGGTCGGCCCATCGGGGACCCAACAGGCTGGCCGTCGACGCGCAATGACAAACGCCCCGCATGCCGTCGTCCGGCATGCGGGGCGTCGGACGCGTGCCCGTGCGGTGAACTTAGGCCACGGCGCTGACGTCGAGCGGCGCGCCCGTCTTCGCCTGGATCTCTTCCGCGCTCACGCCGTCGGCGAGTTCGAGCACCTTCAGCCCGTCCGGCGTCACTTCGATCACGCCGAGGTCGGTGATGATCAGATCGACCACGCCGACACCCGTCAGCGGCAGGTTGCATTCGTCGAGAATCTTGTGCTGGTCGCCCTTCGCGACGTGCTCCATCAGCACGACGACGCGCTTCACGCCCGCGACGAGGTCCATCGCGCCGCCCATCCCCTTGATCATCTTGCCCGGGATCATCCAGTTCGCGAGGTCGCCCTTCTTGCTGACCTGCATCGCGCCGAGGATCGCGAGATTGATGTGGCCGCCGCGAATCATCGCGAACGAATCGGCCGACGAGAAGATCGACGAACCCGGCAGCGTCGTGACGGTCTGCTTGCCGGCGTTGATGAGATCGGCGTCGACTTCGTCTTCGGTCGGCGACGGCCCGATGCCGAGCAGGCCGTTCTCCGACTGCAGCCAGACCTCGACGCCTGCCGGCACGTGGTTCGCGACGAGCGTCGGCAGGCCGATGCCGAGGTTCACGTAGAAGCCGTCCTGCAGTTCCTTCGCCGCGCGTGCGGCCATCTGGTCACGATTCCAGGCCATGTCAGTCTCCTTTCGCGCGTACGACGCGTTGTTCGATGCGTTTTTCAGGCGTCGCGTTCAGCACGATGCGCTGCACGAAGATCCCCGGCGTATGAACCTGGTCCGGATCGAGCATGCCGTTCTCGACGATCTCCTCGACCTCCGCCACGGTGATCTTGCCGGCCATCGCGCACATCGGGTTGAAATTGCGCGCGGTGCGGCGGTAGATGAGGTTGCCCGACTTGTCGGCCTTCCACGCCTTGACGAGCGCGACGTCGGCCGTCAGCGACGGCTCGAGCACGTAGTGGCGATCGCCGAACTGGCGCGTTTCCTTGCCTTCCGCGATCACGGTGCCGTAGCCGGTATTCGTGAAGAACGCGGGGATGCCCGCGCCGCCCGCGCGCAGCTTTTCGGCGAGCGTGCCCTGCGGCGTGAATTCGAGCTCGAGTTCGCCGGCCAGGTATTGGCGCTCGAACTCCTTGTTCTCGCCGACGTACGACGAGATCATCTTCTTGATCTGGCGCGTTTCCAGCAGCAGGCCGAGGCCGAAACCGTCGACGCCCGCGTTGTTGCTGATGCAGGTGATGCCCTTGACCGCCGAATCGCGCAACGCCGCGATCAGCGCCTCGGGAATCCCGCACAGGCCGAAGCCGCCCACCGCGAAGGTCTGTCCGTCGCGGACGATCCCCTCCAGCGCGGCAGCCGCGCTTGGATAGACTTTGTTCATCAGTTGTCCCTTCCTCTATGGAAACCAGCAAAACCGGTTCACGCGCCACGTGGCGCAAGCCCGCCGCACCATTCTATGCATGCGCGGCAATGCCTGCGTCGAGGCGCGCTGTTTTTATGTCGCGACATACCGCCGCGAGATGCCTGAAAGGGTACGATGTGACGCCGATGCGGCACAATACGCAAAAATACATAAGCATTTGCCTCCGCTTGCCCGCGCCATGCCCGATCTCGATTACCAGACCGCCTTCCACCTCGCGCCGCTCGGCCTCGTGCTGTCGCGCGATCGCGTGATCGAGGACTGCAACGACGCGCTCGCGTCGATCTTCCGCTGCGCGCGGGCCGACCTGATCGGGAAGTCGTACGCGGTGCTCTACCCGTCGACGGACGAATTCCAGCGGATCGGCGAGCGCATCGCACGCGTGATGGTCGCGAACGGCGTCTACTCGGATGACAGAATCATGAAACGCGCGGACGGCGAGCTGTTCTGGTGCCACGTGACGGGACGCGCGCTCGACCGCACCGCGCCGCTCGCGGCCGGCGTCTGGACCTTCGAGGACTTGAGCGCGACGCGCCGCGTCGCGGTCGAGCTGACCCCGCGCGAGCGCGAGATCGCCGCCCAGCTCGCGACCGGCAAGACCAGCAAGCAGATCGGGCGCGTGCTGGACATCAGCTCGCGCACGGTCGACATCTACCGCGCGCGGCTGATGCGCAAATACGGGACGAACAATACGCCGGAGCTGCTGCAGCGCCTGCTCGGGCAGTGAACGCGCATTGCGTGACGGCGCTCCGATGACGATCGGCCGCACATGGCGGCCGATCGGGGGGAAACATCGAAAAACGCGCACGGCACGCCACCGGCGATCCGGTGCCGGCGCGCCGGCAGCCGCGCTCAGCCGACTTTCGTCGCGAGCGCCTGCTCGATCGTGTCGCGCAGCAGTTGCGGCAGCGGCACCGACTTGCCGAGCGCGTAGTCGACCCACACGCAGCGCGCGTTGCCGCGTGCATAGACATGCCGCGGATCGTCCGCGCGCGTGAGCTCGAAACCGGTGTCGAAACTGCTTCGCCCGGGTTTCGCGGCCGACATCTTCGCGATCACGTCGCCCGGATAGTGCAGTTGCTTGAGGAATTCCATCGACGCGGTGACGATGACGGGCCCCTGCCCCTCGCCGTTGCCGCCGGCGATGCCGAGCGCCTCGAACCACGAAATCCGCGCCTGCTCCATGTAGCGGAAATAGACCGTGTTGTTCACATGGCCGAACGCGTCCATGTCGCCCCAGCGGATCGGCATCGACATCTCAAAAACGGGTGAGTAATCGCTTGTTGCGCTCATTGCAGTCTTCTTTGTTGCGGAATGTCATCCGCTCACGCGAGGCCGAAACCGTCGTCGGCGGAGATGATCGAGCCATTGATGAACTGCGACTCGTCGGCCGCGAGCAGCAACAACAGCCCGTCGAGATCCTGCGGCTTGCCGACGCGCCGGCGCGGCAGCATCGACTGCAGCTTCTGGCCCTGCTCGGTTTCCCACAGGTAATGATTGATTTCGGTATCGATATAGCCCGGACAGATCGCGTTCACGTTGATCCCGTGGCGGCCCCACTCCAGCGCCATCGCGCGCGTCATCTGCACGACCGCGGCCTTGCTCATCGCGTACAGCCCGATCTGCGGGAACACGCGCAGCCCGGCCACCGACGCGATGTTGATGATCCGGCACGGCGGCTTGCCGTTGCCGCCGCCGTTCGCGCGCATGATCATCCGCTTCGCGACTTCCTGCGCGACGAAAAATGCGCCGCGCGTGTTCGTATCGAACACGAACTCGAAATCCGCCGGCGTCACGTCGACGAGCTTCTGCATCGTCGACACGCCGGAATTGTTCACGAGGATGTCGATCGTGCCGGCTTCCGTCTCCGCATGCGCGACGGCCGCCTTGATGCTCTGCACGTCGGTCACGTCGAGCGACACGACGTGCGCGGCACCGCCCGCCGCCTCGATCTCCGCGCGCAGTTCCTTCAGGCGTTCGACGCGGCGGCTCGCGAGCACGACCTTCGCGCCGGCCTGCGACAGCACCTGCGCAAAACGCTGCCCCAGGCCGCTCGACGCGCCCGTGACCAGCGCAACCTTGCCTTCCAGATTGATCGATCGACCCATTTGCCCATCCCCTTTCGATGTCGTTTCGCCAGCCCGGGCGGCACAGCCCGGGCGGCATTACCCTAGCACAAAAAATAGAACGATCGTGCTAATCTAGCTGCATGTTGTTGCGGCAAGCGTTTCGTTTCGCAGACAATACGCTCCCGAATAAAAGCATTCTAACGGTTAGAGGAACGCCAATGACCCCCGCAAGCCTCATCGAGCAATACGGCCCGCGCGAATCGATGGAATACGACGTCGTGATTGTCGGCGGCGGCCCCGCCGGGCTGTCGGCGGCGATCCGGCTCAAGCAGCTGGCCGCCGAGAAAGGCACCGAGATCGGCGTGTGCGTGCTCGAGAAGGGTTCCGAGATCGGCGCGCACATCCTGTCGGGCGCGGTGATGGACCCGCGCGCGATCACCGAGCTGTTCCCCGACTGGAAGGCGCGCGGCGCACCGCTCGATGTCGAGGTCACGGAAGACCGCTTCCTGTTCCTGTCCGAGAAAAGCGCAGTCACGACACCGAACTGGGCGCTGCCGGACAACTTCAAGAACCACGGCAACTACGTGATTTCGCTGGGCAACGTGACCCGCTGGCTTGGGGCACAGGCCGAGGCGCTCGGCGTCGAGATCTTCCCGGGCTTCCCTGCTGCCGAGATTCTGTACAACGACGACGGCTCGGTCAAAGGCGTCGCGACCGGCAACATGGGCGTGGGCAAGGACGGCGAGCCGACCGAGAACTTCCAGCTCGGCATGGAGCTGCACGCGAAGTACACGCTGTTCGCCGAAGGCTGCCGCGGCCATCTCGGCCGCCAGCTGATCACGAAGTTCAAGCTCGACGCGAACGCCGATCCGCAGGCGTACGGGATCGGCATCAAGGAGCTGTGGGAAATCGATCCGGCCAAGCACAAGCCGGGCCTCGTGATCCACACGGCCGGCTGGCCGCTGAAGTCGGATACGTACGGCGGCTCGTTCCTGTATCACATGGACAACAACCAGGTGGTGGTCGGCTTCGTGGTGGGCCTGGGCTACACGAACCCGTACCTGTCGCCGTTCGAGGAATTCCAGCGCTACAAGACGCATCCGTCGATCCGCGCGTTCCTCGAAGGCGGCAAGCGCGTGTCGTACGGCGCGCGCGCGATCACGGCCGGCGGCCTGCTGTCGTTGCCGAAGACGGTGTTCCCGGGCGGCGCGCTGATCGGCGACGACGCGGGCTTCCTGAACGCGTCGCGGATCAAGGGCAGCCACGCGGCGATCAAGACCGGTATGCTCGCAGCCGACGCCGCATTCGACGCGGTGCAGGCCGGCCGCCAGTCGGACGAACTCAACGCGTACCCGGACGCATTCAAGCAATCGTGGCTGTACACGGAGCTGTACCGCGCGCGCAACTTCAAGCAGTGGATGGCCAAGGGCCTGTACCTGGGCACGCTGATGGTCGGCATCGAGCAGAAGGTGATGGGCGGCAACGTGCCGTGGACGCTGCATCACCAGCATGCGGACCACGAGATGCTGAAGCCGGCGTCGCAGTGCGAGCCGATCGCATATCCGAAGCCGGACGGCAAGCTGACGTTCGATCGCCTCTCGTCGGTGTTCATCTCGAACACGAACCACGAGGAGAACCAGCCGGCGCACCTGACGCTGAAGGACGCGAGCGTGCCGGTGAACGTGAACCTGCGCACGTACGCGGGGCCGGAGGCGCGGTTCTGCCCGGCGGCGGTGTACGAGTTCGTGAAGAACGACGACGGCAGCGAGCGGCTCGTGATCAACGCGCAGAACTGCGTGCACTGCAAGACCTGCGACATCAAGGACCCGACGCAGAACATCGTGTGGGTCACGCCGGAAGGCGGCGGCGGGCCGAATTACCCGAACATGTAAGCTGCCGGAACGCGCCGCCACGAGCGGCGCGTTTCGTTTGGCCACTGCACATCGCCGCAAACGAAACGGGGCGCTGCATCACGCAGCGCCCCGCTTGCATTCGTCGTTCGACGGTCGAGACGGTGCGCGCTGCGCCCCGCCCGCTCGTATCAGGTCGCGCTGCCGGCGATCTTCGGCGTCGGCGTCTCGACGTCGCCGCACTGCGCGCGGTGACGCAGCGCATGATCGATCAGCACCAGCGCGAGCATCGATTCGGCGATCGGCGTCGCACGAATGCCGACGCACGGATCGTGGCGACCGAAGGTTTCGACCGTCGCCTCTTCACCGCTCTTCGTGATCGAGCGGCGCGGCGTGCGGATGCTCGACGTCGGCTTGATCGCGATCGACACGGTGATGTCCTGCCCCGTCGAAATCCCGCCGAGCACGCCGCCTGCATGGTTGCCGACGAAGCCGGCCGGCGTCAGTTCGTCGCCGTGGACCGAGCCGCGCTGCGCGACGCTGTCGAAGCCCGCGCCGATCTCGACGCCCTTCACCGCGTTGATGCTCATCATCGCCTTCGCGATATCGGCGTCGAGCCGGTCGAACACCGGTTCGCCCCAGCCGACCGGCACGCCCGACGCGACGACGTCGATGCGCGCGCCGATCGAATCGCCGTCCTTGCGCAGCGCGTCCATGTACGCCTCGAGCTCCGGCACGACCGCCGCGTTCGGCGAGAAGAACGGGTTCTCGTGCACGTGCGACCAGTCGACGAACGGCACGTCGATTTCGCCGAGGCCGCTCATGTAGCCGCGCACCTCGACCCCGAAGCGCTCGCGCAGCCACTTCTTCGCGACCGCGCCGGCGCCGACGATCGGCGCGGTCAGGCGTGCGGACGAGCGGCCGCCGCCGCGGTAGTCGCGGATGCCGTATTTCTGCCAGTAGGTGTAGTCGGCGTGGCCGGGACGGAACGTCTCGACGATGTTGCCGTAATCCTTGCTGCGCTGGTCGGTGTTGCGGATCAGCAGCGCGATCGGCGTGCCGGTCGTCACGCCTTCGAACACGCCCGACAGGATCTCGACCTCGTCGGCCTCCTGCCGTTGCGTCACGTGCCGCGACGTGCCCGGCTTGCGGCGATCGAGCTCGACCTGGATGTCGGCTTCGGTCAGCCCCATCCCCGGCGGGCAGCCGTCGATCACGCAGCCGATCGCGGGACCGTGCGATTCGCCGAAGGTCGTGACAGTGAAAAGCGTGCCGAGGGTATTGCCGGACATGATGGAACCGCCCAAAGAGAAATGGGCAAACCGATGCGCTGCCGGGGCCGCAGGCAGGTCGATCGTTTGCCGGTCGAGAAAAGAGGTAAACCGCTATTATGCCAGCCGTCCCGGACCCGCGGGCCGCCCGACCGCCGGCCACGCGCAGGCTGCGTGCATGCGCGGCCCACGAAAGCGCGTCCGGGAGGCCCGCCCCAGCCCGGACGCAGCCGAATTCTCGCGCGTTGCCGGGTCCAGCGCTCGCCTACTTCCGCGCGCCGCGCAGCTCCGTCACCGCCGCCTGCAACGCCTCGGGCGTCGCCACCGACGCCGGGACCGGCTCGCCGACCGCCAGCGTCAGCCGGCTCATCACGCCGCGCTTGATGGGACGCGGCATCCGCGCATCGGTATGCCGCGAAAAATAGCTGCCCCACAGCCCGCGCAATGCCATCGGGATCACCGGCGCCGGCGTGCGGTTCAGGATCTCGGTGATGCCGTGGTGGAACGTGTTGATGTCGCCCGTCTTCGTCAGCTTGCCCTCGGGGAAGATGCACACGAGTTCGCCGTCCTTCAGCGCGGCCTCGCACAGGTCGTACGCGCGCGCGAGCATCGCGGGATCCTCGTGACGCGGCGCGATCGGGATCGCCTTCGCATGCCGGAATACCCAGCTCGCGAAACGCGTCTTGAAGATCCGGTGATCCATCACGAAACGAATCGGGCGCGGGCTCGCGGCGGCCAGCACGAGCGCGTCGACGTAGCTGACGTGGTTGCACACGAGTACCGCGGCCCCTTCCGCCGGGATTCGCTCCGCGTGCACGAGGCGGATCCGGTAGAAGGTATGCACGAGCACCCACGCGACGAAGCGCAGCAGGAACTCGGGCACGAGCAGGTAGATATACGTCGCGACGACCACGTTCAGCAGCGCGGTGACGAGGAACAGCCCGGGAATGTCGACACCGGCCTTGGTCAACCCCATCGCCATCACGGCCGACAGGATCATGAACAGCGCGTTCAGGATGTTGTTCGCGGCGATGATTCGCGCGCGGTGCGTCGGCGCGCTGCGGCTCTGGATCAGCGCGTACAGCGGCACGCTGTAGAAGCCGCCGAACATCGCCAGCAGGAACAGGTCGGCCAGGATGCGCCAGTGGCGCGCACCGGCCAGGAATTCGCCGACCGACAGCAGATGGCCGGGCGACGGCAGCGCGTGACTCGCGAAATACAGCTCGATCGCGAACACGCTGATGCCGATCGAGCCGAGCGGCACGAGGCCGATCTCGACGCGCCGCTGCGACAGCCGCTCGCACAGCAGCGAACCGAGGCCGATGCCGACCGAGAACGTCGCGAGCAGGATCGTGACGACGTCGGGGCTCGCGGACAGCACGTCCTTCGCGAAATTGAAGAACGACGTGAGGAACGTCGCGCCGACGAACCACAGCCACGAGATGCCGAGCAGGCTCAGGAACACCGTGCGGTTCTGGCGCGCGAGGCCGAGGTTGCGCCAGGTCTCGCTGACCGGGTTCCAGTTGATCACGAGGTCGGGCTGCGGCGCGGGCGTCGACGGCACGCGCTGCGCGACGAGCCGCCCGGCCAGCGCGATGACGACGACGCTCACCGCGAGCACGCGCTCGCCGCTGCCTTCGATGCCGGCCGCCGCGCCGCCGATGATCGTGCCGATCAGGATCGCGATGAACGTGCCCATCTCGACGAGGCCGTTGCCGCCGACCAGCTCGTGTTCGCCGAGATGCTGCGGCAGGTACGAATACTTGACGGGCCCGAACAGCGTCGAGTGCATCCCCATCATGAACGTGCACAGATACAGCAGCGTCGCGCTGTGCGTGACGAAGCCGGCTGCGCCGACCACCATCAGCACGATCTCGAAGGACTTCACGAAGCGCGTGAGGGTCGCCTTGTCGTATTTGTCGGCGATCTGGCCGGACGTCGCCGAGAACAGCACGAACGGCAAAATGAAGATCGCGGAAATCAGGAACGCGGCCGTCTTCGCATCGACGCCGGAGAACCGCGCGGTGTGATACGTGACGAGCGACGTGAAGCCGATCTTGAAGACGTTGTCGTTCAGCGCGCCGAGGAACTGGGTCGTGAAGAACGGCGCGAAGCGACGCTCGCGCAGCAGGTCGAACTGCGATGCGTGCGCGCGCCGTTCGTCGCGCCGCCCGGAAGTGGCTTGCGTGTGATCGCTCATGCGGAATACGCGCGCATCGTCTGGGCGAAGCTGCGCGGGCCTCGTGTTGTTGTCGTTGAAAAAAAGGCGGCGCAGGACAAACCTGCGCCGCCGCATGCCGGATGGCGGCGCCCATGCATCGAAGTGCCGGGCGCGGCGGAATTCACGGCTTGTGCGCTTCGGCTTCCGATTCCGGCCAGTCGCGGATGTACGCCTTCAGCATCCGGTTCTCGAAGCTCTGCGCCTCGACGACCGTCTTCGCGACGTCGTAGAACGAAATGACGCCCATCAGCACCTTCTTGTCGAGCACCGGCATGTAGCGTGCGTGACGCTCGAGCATCATCCGACGCACTTCGTTGACGTCGGTTTCCGGCGTGCACGTGAGCGGCTCGTCCATCACCTTGCGCACCTGCACGTCGCCGATCGCGCCGCCGTTTTCGCGCAGGCGCAGGATGATCTCGCGAAACGTCAGCATCCCGACGAGATCGCCGTACTCCATCACGACGAGCGAACCGATGTCGTGTTCAGCCATCGTATCGACCGCTTCGCGCAGCGGCTTATCGGGCGTCACGGTAAACAGCGTGTTGCCCTTCACTTTCAGAATATCGCTGACGCGCATCGTAGTCCCCTCATGCTTGAATGCAAAATCTCTTTCGATCCTATCGGAAAGCCTGTCAAAAGGAAAGCACGGGCCGGCGCGGCGGGCCGTCGCCGCTTGCGGACGCGGGCAGCCGGCCGCACAATGAGCCCATGAACGGCGGCCCGAGGAGACGGCCATGGCGCATACGCATACGGAGCAATTCGCCAGCTTCGCTGACTTCTACCCGTATTACCTGAACGAGCACCAGAACCTGACGTCGCGGCGGCTGCACTTCATCGGCTCGCTCGGCGTGATCGGCTGCGTCGCGATGGCGGTCGCGACCGGCTACTGGCTGTGGCTGCCGGCGGCGATCGTCTGCGGCTACGGGTTCGCGTGGGTCGGACACTTCTTCTTCGAGAAGAACCGCCCGGCCACGTTCCGGCACCCCGTCTACAGCCTGATGGGCGACTGGGTGATGTTCAAGGACATTTGCACCGGCAAGATCCCGCTGTAACCGCCGGGCCCGCCGTCAGGCAGGCCGCGGCGGCCGCGCGTGCGGATCGGCCACGCCCGGCGCCGCACCGGCGCCGCCGGCCGGCTCCGCGCCCGCGAGCCGGTGCGCGGCGATCAGCGACGCGAGCGTCACGTCGAACCGGTCGCTCGACAGCACCGCGAGCAGCGCCGCGCCGTCGACGTGGCTGCGGCGCCGCTGGAGCTGGTAGGTCAGCTCCGTGCGATCGATCACCAGCACGTCGAACAGCTGCGCGAGCGTCAACTGTTCCGGGTTCGCGAGCAGGATGTAGCGCGGCGTGGCCTCGCCGTCGCCGTCGAGCCGCGCCACCCATTCCCGCTCCTCCATCGTCGTCAGCAGCCGCTGCGCGGTTTCCATGTCGCAGCGCAGCATCGTCGCGAGCCGGATCGCCGTGTGGCCGCGCTTGCCGGCCGCGCGCGCGTCGGCCAGCCGCGCGAGCAGCTCGAGCGCGTCGAGCAGGTCGCTGCCCGGATAGTGGATGCGGTGGAATTGGCCGACACGAATCGCGGGCAGCGCCGACGCGACCATCGCGCCGAGCAGCGCGATGAACCAGCTCAAATACACCCACAGCAGGAACACCGGCAGCGCCGCGAACGCGCCATAGACGGCCGTATAGGTCGGAATGCGCCGGACGTAGTAGCCGAAGCCGCGCTTCGCGAGTTCGAACGCGATGGCCGCGAACAGGCCGCCGATCACCGCGTCGCGCCATGCGACCGCGCAGTTCGGCAGGTACACGTACAGCAACGTGAATGCGAGCACCGTCAACGGCAGCGACGCAAGTGCGAGCAGCCACTCGACGATCGACGTGGACGGCCCCGCGCCGGTGAACGCGAGCGACTGCGTGAACAGGTACGACGAGATCGACAGGCTCACGCCGAACAGCAACGGCCCGAGCGTGATCAGCGCCCAGTACGCGAGCACGCGCTGCGCGAACGGCCTGGGCTTGCGCACGCGCCAGATCAGGTTGAACGCCGATTCGATCGTCATCATGGTCATCACCGACGTGACGACGAGCACGATCAGGCCGGCCGTCGTCAGCCCCTTGGCCTTCGACGCGAACTGGTTCAGGTACTTGAAGATCTGGATGTTGAACTGCGCGGGCATCAGGTGATCCGCGAGGAACCCCTGCAGCGAGATCTGGAACGACGCGAACATCGGGAACGCGGTGAACAACGCGAACGCGACCGTCAGCAGCGGCACGAGCGACAGCATCGTCGTGAAGGTCAGGCTGCCCGCCACTTGCGGGATGCGATCCTCGGCGCTGCGCCGGGCCGCGAACTGCGCGAGGCGCTTGATGGTGACGAGATCGACGCTCAACTTCGGCAAACGGCTTCTCCTTCTTGATGCTGTGCGCGTCACGGCGCGCCGCCGCGCTGCGCGACGGCTTCAGCCCCTATAATAGCCGCTCGATTCCAGCAGGGGCCGACTGCACCGGGCACGCGCGCGGCCGCACGCGGCCCCGTCGCCCATGAAAGACATCCTCGTCCTCTATTACAGCCGTCACGGCGCCACGCGCGATCTCGCGCTCGCGATCGCGAACGGCATCGACAGCGTGCCGGGCATGCAGGCCCGCATCCGCACCGTGCCGCCCGTGTCGGCCGTCTGCGAAGCCACCGCCCCCGACATCCCGGCCGACGGCCCGCCGTACGCGGAACTGCGCGACCTCGAGGAATGCGCGGGCCTCGCGCTCGGCTCGCCGACCCGCTTCGGCAACATGGCCGCGTCGCTCAAGTATTTCCTCGACGGCACGACGCCGCAATGGCTGTCGGGCGCGCTGACCGGCAAGCCCGCGAGCGTGTTCACGTCGACGGGCAGCCTGCACGGCGGCCAGGAATCGACGCTGTTGTCGATGATGCTGCCGCTGCTGCATCACGGGATGATGATCGTCGGGATCCCGTACACCGAATCCGCCCTCAGCACGACGCGTACGGGCGGCACGCCGTACGGCGCGTCGCACGTCGCGCAGCACGACCGCGCGGCGTCCGGCGGGCTGTCGGCGGACGAGAAGGCGCTCGCGGCCGCGCTCGGCGTACGGCTCGCGCGCGCCGCCGCGGCCCTCGCCGGCGCCCGGGCCGCCGAGGCGGCATGAGCGCCCCCGCCCGCCCCGCCGTCGCGTCCCGGCCGCGCCATGCGCGGGCCGCCGCCGCGTGTCTCGTCGCGCTGATCGCGCTGTCGCTCGCGTGGGAGCTGTGGCTCGCGCCGTTGCGCCCCGGCGGCTCCGCGCTGATGCTCAAGGCCGTGCCGCTCGCGCTCGCGCTGCCCGGCGTCTGGCGGCGTAACATCTATACGATGCAGTGGGCGAGCATGCTGATCCTCGTCTATTTTGCGGAAGGCATCGTGCGCGGCATGTCCGATCGCGGGCTGTCCGCGACGCTCGGCTGGTGCGAGACCGCGCTGGCCGTCGGCTTCTTCGTGGCGGCGCTGGCTTACGTCGCGCCGTTCAAGCGCGCGGCGAAAAAGCCGCGCACCACGTCCTGACCCTTACGCGACAAGGTGATGATGTCCTCCGAAGCTTTCGTTTCCGCGTGCCGCGACGCGATCGGCGCCGACCACGTGCTGACCGATCCGCACGATACCGAACCGTTCCTGACCGACTGGCGCCGCCGCTACAAGGGCGCGGCATGCGCGGTGCTGAAACCCGCGAACACGGCCGAAGTCGCCGCGCTCGTGAAGCTCGCCAACGCGCACGGCGTCGCGCTCGTGCCGCAAGGCGGCAATACGGGCCTCGCCGGCGGCGCGACGCCCGATGCGAGCGGCAGCCAGGCCGTGCTGAGCGTCGCGCGCCTGAACCGCGTGCGCGCACTCGATCCGCACAACAACACGATCACCGTCGAGGCCGGCGTGATCCTCGCCGACGTGCAGGCGCGCGCCCGCGAAGGCGGCCGGCTGTTCGCGCTGAGCCTCGCGGCGGAAGGCAGCTGCACGATCGGCGGCAACCTGTCGACCAATGCGGGCGGCACCGCGGTGCTGCGCTACGGCAATGCGCGCGAGCTGTGCCTCGGGCTCGAGGTCGTGACGCCGCAGGGCGAGATCTGGGACGGGCTGCGCGGACTGCGCAAGGACAACACGGGCTACGACCTGCGCGACCTGTTCATCGGCGCCGAAGGCACGCTCGGCATCATCACGGCGGCGGTGATGAAGCTGCATCCGCTGCCGGCGGCACAGGTCACGGCGCTGGCCGCGCTCGAATCGCCGCATGCGGCGCTCGATTTCCTCGCGCTGGCGCAGCGGGCGGCCGGGCCGCTGTTGACCGGCTTCGAGCTGATGTCGGATTTCTGTATGCAGCTGGTCGGCAAGCACTATCCGCAACTGCGTTACCCGTTCGCGCAGACCCATGCGCAAACGGTGCTGCTGGAGCTGTCCGACAACGAAAGCGAAGCGCATGCGCGCGCGCTGTTCGAGAAGCTGATGGAAGAAGCGTTCGAGGCCGGGCTCGTGGTCGATGCGGTGGTCGCGGAGAACCTCGCGCAATCGCGTGCGTTCTGGGACCTGCGCGAGCACATCCCGCTCGCGCAGGCCGACGAAGGGCTCAACATCAAGCACGACATCGCGGTGCCGATCTCGTCGATCGCCCGCTTCATCGACGAGACCGACGCAGCGATCCAGCAGGCCGCGCCGGGCGCGCGCATGGTGACGTTCGGTCACCTCGGCGACGGCAACCTGCACTACAACGTGCAGATGCCCGAAGGCGGCGATGCGAAGGCGTTCCTCGCCGCATTCCAGGCGCCGATCAACCGGATCGTCTACGACAACGTGCACCGCCACCACGGCACGATCAGCGCGGAGCACGGCATCGGCCAGTTGAAGATCGACGACGCGCAGCGCTACAAGTCGCCGGTCGAAACGACGCTGATGCGCACGCTGAAGACCGCGCTCGATCCGCGCGGCCTGATGAATCCCGGCAAGGTCCTGCGCTGAAGCCGCCTGCTCCGGAGCGAATCCCGTGAAAGTCCGCGTCCTGTCCGACCTGCATCTCGAAAGCAACCTGCCCGACGCGATCCCGTATGCAGACGCCGATCTCGTCGTGCTGGCCGGCGACATCCACAATCACGCGGAGGGCCTGCGCTGGGCCGCCGAAACGTTCGACCCGGCGGTGCCGGTGATCTACGTACCGGGCAACCACGAGTACTACGACGGGGAATTCGGCGCGCTGGAGACGGCGATGTGCGACGCGGCGCACGCGCTCGACAACGTGCATTACCTGAACAACGGCGTCTACGTCGATCCCGCCCAACGCTTCCGCGTGCTGGGCACGACGCTCTGGACCGATTTTTCGCTGTTCGGCCGGGACGAAGCCAGCGTCGCGCGCGCGACCGACGCCGGCCTGCGCGTGATGCTCGATTTCAAGGGATTGATCCAGGTGACCTGGCCGCACGACGCGGCGGTGCATGCGACGGCAGAGGCGCCGGAACGGGATTTCGCGCCGGCCGACGCGATCGCGCTGCACCGGCAGGGCCGTGCATGGCTGGAAGCGCAGCTGGCGGCGCCGTTCGCGGGCAGGACGATCGTCGTCACCCATCATGCGCCGCACCGCCGCTCGCTGGCGGAACGCTATGCGGAAGATCTGGCGTCGGCGGGGTTCGTCACGGACATGGCCGAACTGGTGCGGCCGCCGGTGGATCTGTGGCTGCACGGCCACACGCATACGTCATTCGACTACGTTGCGGACGGCGGCACGCGCGTGGTGTGCAATCCGCGCGGCTACCTTCACCGGCGCACCGGCGAATGGGAAAACCCCGCGTTCGCGTGGGACAAGGTCGTCGAACTCGACTGAGGGCCGGCCGGACGGCCGCGTGGCGCGGCCTTCCCGCCCTGAGGCGCGACGGCAGGATCAGCCGCCGGGGCGGCGCGGCTGGCGCACGCGGACCGGCACGGGCTTCATCTGCGCCTTCGCCTTCATCGCACGCAGCAGGTCGCGGGTCGCCGCCGCGGCGGCAGCCGCGCCCAGCAGGACGCCAAGGCCGATCATCAGGTGCGTATCCATCGCTACTCCGGTGTGGTGTATCTCGTTAACTTCAACAGTATCAAACTGTCCGACACACGTTCGTAAAAAAATGTTGCGTGAAGGACAAATCTCGTCAGATTGCGGTCGACTGCGCGGTCATGTCGCACGCGTGTACTGTTCGAGCGCGGCTTCGTCGGCTTCGAGCGTGAGCGGCAATTCCTCGCGCAGGAAATCGACCCAGGTCCGGATTTTCGCGTCGAGGTACTGGCGCGACGGATACAGCGCGTAGATGTTCATCACGTGCGACCGGTACTCGGGCATCACGCGCACGATGTGCCCGCTGCGCAGCCAGCCGATTGCCGAATAGACCGGCAACCCGCCGACGCCCATCCCCTCCCGCACGGCCACCGCGAGCGCCTCGGCGACGTTCACGCGGAACGGCGGCGCCGTGATCGACACGACCTCGTCGCCGTTCGGCCCCGCCAGCGCCCATTCGTCGAAGTGAAAGCCCGGCGCGACCATCCCGAGGCACACGTGCTGCGCGAGATCGGCCGGCCGCTGCGGCACGCCGTGCGACTCGACGTAGCCCGGCGATGCACACACGACGCTATAGCTCTCGCCGAGCCGCTGCGACACGAGCCCCGAATCGGGCAGATCGCGGCCGACGACGATCGCGACGTCGTACCCCTCGTCGAGCAGGTCGGGCATGCGCTGCGCGAGCGTCAGCTCGACGTGCACGTCCGGGTAGCGCTCGCGGTAGCGCGCGATGGCCGGCACCAGATAGTGCTGGCCGAGGCTCGTGAAGCAATGGACCTTCAGCTTGCCGGACGGGCGCGCATGCGCGTCGCCCGCCTCGGCTTCGGCCTGGTCGACGTACGCGAGGATCTGTTCGCAGCGTTGCAGATAGCGCTCGCCGGCTTCGGTCAGCGCGATCCGGCGCGTCGTGCGGTTCAGGAGACGCGTGCGCAGGTGTGCCTCGAGATCCGAGACCGCGCGCGACGCGTAGGCGGTGGTCGAATTCATCTGCTGGGCGGCCGCGGTAAAGCTGCCCGCGTCGACCACGCGGACGAATACCCGCATGTTTTGTAGCGTATCCATCCTGTTACCCCTGTGAATCCGGAGGGATTGTTGCACAGGGCCCAACAAATATTATCTCAAGATTCGTAAAAATGACTTGCACCGTTGTCCGTATATTCAGGAATCGCTGAAAAATATAATCGCTTCCGACTCATCTATATCCGAAAGGGAGAAAATCGTGCAGTCTCCGGCGACAAAAGGGACGCTCGCACTGGCGGTTCTTGCAGTCTCATTAATAATGGCCGGTTGCGCGAGCATGGGCGACAACAAAACCCAGTCCACCCGTATCGACGCGAACGCGCTCGATGCCGGCGCGGCGATCCGCGCGGCCGACCGCGACGCGGGCTGGCCCGCCGCGGACTGGTGGCGCGCGTACCGCGATCCGCAACTCGATGCGTGGATCGCCGCCGCCCAGGCCGGCAACCCGACCCTCGCGGCCGCCGAGGCCCGCGTGCGCGAAGCGCAGGCGATGGCGCGCGTCGCGCGTTCGGCCGAACTGCCGCAGATCAACGGCAACCTGTCGCTGATGCGCGAGCACTGGCCGGACAACGTGTACTACGGCCCGGGCCCGCTCGCGAACGCCGACACCTGGAACAACACCGGCATGCTCGGCCTGTCGTACCACCTCGATCTGTGGGGCAAGGACAAGAACGCGACCGAGCGCGCGCTCGACACCGCGCACGCGAGCGCCGCCGACGCACGGGCGGCGAAGCTCGAACTCGAGGTCAACGTCGTACGCGCGTATGTCGGCCTGTCGATGAACTACGCGCTGCTCGATCTCGCGCACGAAACCTTCGAACGCCAGCGCGCGCTCGCCGATCTCGCACGCAAGCGGCTGCAGGCCGGCCTCGGCACGCAGCTCGACGTGAGCCAGGCGGAATCGACGCTGCCCGACTACGAGCGCCAGATCGACAGCTACGAAGAAGCGATCCAGCTCGCGCGCCACCAGCTCGCCGCCCTCGCCGGCAAGGGCCCGGGCGCCGGCGACGCCATCAAGCGGCCGCAGCTTGCGCTCGACGCGCCGGCCGGCCTGCCGTCGGCGCTGCCGGCCGACCTGCTCGGCCGCCGCCCCGACGTCGTCGCGGCGCGCTGGACGGTCGACGCGCAGGCGCGCGGCATCGACGTCGCGAAAGCGTCGTTCTACCCGAACATCGACCTGCTCGCGACGGTCGGCGGCTTCGGCGTGACCGCGCCGTTCACCGACTTCCTGCGCGCGATGAACGGCGGCTGGACGGCCGGCCCCGCGCTGTCGCTGCCGATCTTCGAAGGCGGCCGGCTGCGCGCGCAGCTCGGCGCCGCGAATGCCGGCTACGACCAGGCGGTCGAGCGCTACAACCAGACGATCGTCGGCGCGCTCAAGGACATCGCCGATCAGGTCGTGCGGATCCGCTCGCTCGATACGCAGAAGAAGGACGCCGCGCGGTCGGTGGCGGCCAACGATCGCAGCTATCGACTGTCGCGCGAAGGCTTCCGCCGCGGGCTGACCGATTACGTGAACGTGCTGGTCGCGCAGCAGCAACTGCTGCGCGCGCAGGAAACGGCCGCCCGCATCGACGCGGAACGCCTCGCCGCGCACGCGCAGTTGATGGCCGCGCTCGGCGGCGGGATCGAGACGGGCAAGGACGTTCCGGCGGACGACCGGCCCGCCGACGGCGCCAACCCGTCGGGCACGGCGCCCGCGGCGGCGGTTGCCCGGCCCGCGGAAGTCGCCGCCGCCGGCACGTCCGGGACGCCCCGGACGCCCGCCGTGCCGGCCGCACGGTAACGCGGAGCGCGCGCCATGTCAGCCTCCTCTCCCGCTTCCACGCCCGCCGGCGGTCCGCTCGCGGCCTGGTACGCCGCGTTCGGCGACTGGGCCCGCACCGACGGCGCCGCCTGGCTCTATCTGTTCAAGGCGCTGCTCGCCGCGTTCATCGCGACCGGCGTGTCGATGCGGCTCGACCTGCCCGCGCCGAAAACGGCGATGACGACGGTGTTCATCGTGATGCAGCCGCAAAGCGGCGCGGTGCTCGCAAAAAGTTTCTACCGCGTCGCCGGCACGATCTTCGGGCTGATCGCGACGCTCACCTTCGTCGGGCTGTTCCCGCAGCAGCCGCAACTGTTCCTGCTGGCGGTCGCGCTGTGGGTCGCACTGTGCACGGCCGGCGCCGCGCGCAACCGCAACTTCCGCAGCTACGGCTTCCTGCTGGCCGGCTACACGACCGCGCTGATCGGGCTGCCCGCGTCGCAGCACCCGGACGGCGCGTTCATGAGCGCGATGACGCGGGTGGCTGAAATCATGGTCGGGATCGTGTCGGCCGGCGTGGTCAGCGCGCTCGTGTTTCCGCAGACCACCGGCGAGCAGATGCGCACGACGGTGCGCAAGCGCTTCGGCAGCTTCGTCGACTACGTCGCGGCGGCGCTGTCGGGCCAGCTCGACCGCGCGCATATCGAAACCATCCATACGCGCTTCGTCGCCGACGTGGTCGGGTTCGAGGCCGCGCGCAGCATGGCCGTGTTCGAGGATCCGGACACGCGAATGCGCAGCGGCCGCCTCGCGCGGCTGAACAGCGAGTTCATGAGCGCGTCGAGCCGGTTCCATGCGCTGCACCAGTTGATGAACCGGCTGCATGCGGCCGGCGCGCAGGCCGCGATCGACGCGATCGAGCCGTACTTCCGCGAGATCGCACCGCTGCTGCTGACGCCCGCCGGCGAACCGGTGCGCACGTCGGCCGATGCGGGCCACGCGGCCGCGCAACTGCTCGCGTGGCGCGACGCGCTGCCGCGCCGCATCCGCGCGACGCGCGCCGCGCTCGAAACGCAGCCGGACTTTCCGCTGCTCGACTTCGACACGGCCGCCGAACTGCTGTACCGCTTCATCACCGACCTGCACGAGTACGCGGCCACCTATGCGTCGCTGTCGACCGCGACGCACGAGCGCGAACGCTGGATCGAGCGCTACGAGCCGCGCACCAATGCGACGGCGATGGTGATCGCGGCGATTCGCACCGCGACCGTGATCCTCGTGCTCGGCTGGTTCTGGATCGAGACCGCGTGGCCGAGCGGCGTGACGATGACGCTGACGGCCGCGGCCACCTGCGCGCTCGCGTCGTCGACGCCGCGCCCGACCGCGATGTCCGCGCAGATGGGCATGGGCACGGCGCTCGCCGTCTGCACGGGCTTCCTGCTGACGTTCGGCATCTATCCGCACATCGACGGCTTTGCGCTGCTGTGCGTCGCGCTCGCGCCGCTGCTCGCGATCGGCATTTTCATGACGCTGAAGCCGAAGCTCGCCGGCTACGGAATGGGCTACCTGATCTTCTTCAGCTTCCTCGCCGGCCCGGACAACATCACGCACTACGATCCGACCGGTTTCATGAACGATTCGCTCGCGCTCGTGCTGTCGATGCTGGTGTCGGCGATCGCGTTCGCGGTGCTGTTCCCGCCGACCGCGCCGTGGCTCAAGAAGCGGCTGTTCGCGGACCTGCGCCACCAGGCCGTCGCAGCCGGCCACGCGCGGCTCGCGGGCTTGCGCACGCGCTTCGAGAGCGGTGCGCGCGACCTGATGTACCAGGCGCACACGCTGTCGGCCGACCAGCCCGACGTGCAGCGCGACGCACTGCGCTGGATGTTCGCGGTGCTCGAAGCCGGCAACGCGACGATCGACCTGCGTCACGAGCTCGCGACGCTGCCGTCCGAGCCGCGCTATGCGACCGCGATGCCGTGGCGGCGCGCGATCGAGACGATGCGCACCGCGCTGTCGGCGCTGTTCTCGAAGCCGAGCGCCGCGCGTTTCGATGCGACGCTCGCCGCGACCAACGCGGCGATCGACGCGACCCGGCAAACGCTCGATGCGTTCGAGCCGTCGCGTGACGAGCGCCACCGGCTGCAGCGCATCCTGAGCCATCTGCATTTCGTACGGACCGCGCTGCTCGACCCGGAATCGCCGCTCGAGCCGCTCAACCGCAACCGCCCCGTGCGCCCTCAACCCGGAGCCTCGTCATGATGCCGCGTGAAATCGCCATTCTCGATGCCTACATGCCCACGGTGGTGCTGATGTTCGCGCTCGGCGCGATCGCGACCTGGGCCGTCGATCGCTTGCTCGCCTATACGGGCCTCTACCGTCTCGTCTGGCACCCGTCGCTGTTCCGGGCCTGCCTTCTCGTCTGCATTTGCGGCGGACTGAGTCTTGCCGTTTACCGTTGATTCCGAACCATCATGATGCTCAGAAAACTCCTCGGCTTCGTCGCGACCGCCGTCATCCTTCTCGTCGCGATCCTGATCGGGCGCTCGCTGTGGGTGCACTACATGGACGATCCGTGGACGCGCGACGGACGTGTGCGCGCCGAGATCGTCAACGTCGCGCCGGACGTGTCGGGCGCGATCGTCGACCTGCCGGTGCATGACAACCAGCTGGTGAAGAAAGGCGACCTGATCATGCAGATCGACCCGTCGCACTACCGGATCGCGGTCGAGCAGGCGCAGGCGGCGGTGGCCGCCCGTCGTGCGGAACTGCAGATGCGCCGCGACGACGCGGCCCGCCGCGCGGACCTCGACGCGCTCGTCGTGTCGAAGGAAAACCGCGAGAACGCGGTGCACAGCGCGTCGAGCGCCGATGCGCAGTACCAGCAGGCCGTCGCCGCGCTCGACGCCGCGAAGCTCAACCTCGAACGCACGCGCGTCGTCGCGCCGGTCGACGGCTACATCACGAACCTGCAGACGTTCAAGGGCAACTATGCGGTGGCCGGCCAGGCGAAGCTCGCGATCGTCGACAGCCACTCGTTCTGGGTCTACGGCTACTTCGAGGAAACCAAGCTGCCGCGCGTGAAGATCGGCGCGCCGGCCGAGATGCGGCTGATGAGCGGCGGCGTGATGAAGGGCCACGTCGAGAGCATTTCGCGCGGCATCTACGATCGCGACAACCCGCAAAGCCGCGACCTCGTCGCGGACGTGAACCCGACCTTCAACTGGGTGCGCCTCGCGCAGCGCGTGCCGGTGCGCATCCGGATCGACGAAGTGCCGGCCGACGTGGTGCTGTCGGCGGGCACGACCTGCACGGTCATCATCGATCCGGATCAGCGGAAGAAGTCGTGATCGCCCGGGCGCGCCGCGCGCTCACGCCGCGATACGGAAACGCCCGACCAGCGCCTTCAACGCCTGCGCCTGCTCGTCGAGCGCGTTCGCGGCAGCGGCCGCCTGTTCGACGAGCGCCGCGTTCTGCTGGGTGCCGGCGTCCATCTGCGTGACCGCGCGGCCGATCTCGTCGATCCCCGCGCTCTGCTCGTCCGACGCCGCCGAGATCTCGCCGATGATGTCGGTCACGCGCTTGACCGCGCGTACCACGTCGCCCATCGTGCGGCCCGCGTCGTGCGCGAGCGCCGCGCCGTTCGCCACGCGCTCGACCGACGCGCCGATCAGTTCCCGAATCTCCTTGGCCGCCGTCGCCGAGCGCTGCGCGAGCAGCCGCACCTCGCCCGCGACCACCGAAAAGCCGCGTCCCTGTTCGCCGGCGCGCGCGGCCTCGACCGCCGCGTTCAACGCGAGAATGTTGGTCTGGAATGCGATCCCCTCGATCGTGCCGATGATGTCGCGAATGTTCTTCGCGCTGTCGTCGATCTCGCTCATCGTCGCGACCACGCGCCCGACGACCTCCCCGCCCGCCTCCGCGACTGCGGACGCATTGGCCGCGAGCGTGCTCGCCTGCCGCGCGTTCTCGGCGTTCTGCCGCACGGTCGACGTGAGCTGCTCCATGCTGGCCGCGGTGCGCTCGAGCGCGACGGCCTGCTGTTCGGTACGCCGCGACAGGTCGAGGTTGCCGGTCGAGATTTCGCCGGACGCGGCCGCGATCGCCTCGGCGCTCACCGCGATCTCGCCCACGGTGGCCGCGAGCCCCGTCTGCATCTCGGCCAGCGCGCGCACCATGCTGTCGCGGTCGTGGCGGCCGAGCGTGATCGGCCGCGTCAGGTCGCCGCGCGCGATGTCCGCGGCAATCTCCTTCGCGTGCGCGGGCTCGCCGCCGAGCTGCGATGCGAGGCGCCGCACGACGCGCTCGGCGATCGCGACGGCCAGCACGATCAGCGCGGCCGTCATCGCCGCGATCATCGCGAACGACGACGAAAAAATGGTCGCGGACGCATCGAGCGTCGCCTTCGACTTTTCGCCGCGCGTCTTCACGAGTTCGGCGACGAGCTTTTCGAGCTTGCCGGTTTCGACCAGCAGCGACACGTCCTGCGTGCCGACCTGCCAGTTCATCTGCGACAGGTCGAGCGGCTGCGCACGCACGAGCGTGACGAAATCGCGCAGATGCGCGCTCCACGTGCCGACCGCCGTCGAGAATGCGTGCAGCCGCGCCGAATCGCCGGCATCGGCCGGATCCGCATAGCGCTGCAGCGTGCCGAGCGCCTGGCCGATCGACGCGAGTCCCGCGCTCACGTCGGCGCCGAGTTCGTCGCGCTCCTTCGCGGTGGTCGCGGTCAGCAGCATCTTCTGCGCGCGGCTCGCGCGCAGCACCTCGGCGCGGACTTCCTCGGCCGCACGGCTCGCGACGTGCCCCTGCTCGTAGACCGACGCGATCGACGCGTTCAGGCGGCTGATCTGCCACAGCGAAAACATGCCGATCGCGAGCGTGCCGGCCAGCAGGATCGCGAATGCGGCGCGCAACGTCGCCTTGACGGTCCACGGCCGGCGCGCGCGACGCGCCGCCTGCGCGCGCCGAGCGGCGCGACCGGCGGCAACGTCGGGTGCGGCGGCGGCTGCACCGGGCTGTGGATGCAAAGATGCTGCTTTCATCGATCTACCCCGTATTGATCACGCTGCCGGAAAGGTCGGTCCCGGCGTTCCCGCGACGGCTGGCCATGCCGCGCGTCCTGCCCCCTGCCCGGCGGGTAGCCGGCGCCGGGCGCGGCGCGCCTGTTGTCATTGGGTCGTTCTACGGCCGCCACCGCCGTTTCTTGAGTCCGGTAAACCACCACCCGGCCCCGGCGCGCCGCCGCTGACGGGTCGACACGCCGCCAGCGTTATACCCGTTCAAAAAAGTACGCACCGGCCGATCCGTCACACGAATGTCCGATTCACGACAAAACTTGGCCTGACATTCTCGATACGCCACATTACACTTCTTTGACGCAGCAACGATCCAGAACGCGCCGATCCCCAACAGAGCGCGCCAGCCACCTCAACTCGTTCAACTCTCATGGAAACCAGCCTCGACTCCGGCTCCGCCGGCGCAGCCGCCGCCCAGCCGTCCGCACCGCCCGTCGCCCGCACCGTCTATCCGGTGCTCGGCGCGATCAGCTTCTCGCACATGCTCAACGACATGATCCAGTCGTTGATCCTCGCGATCTATCCGATGCTCAAGAGCCAGTTCGCGCTGTCGTTCGCGCAGATCGGCCTGATCACGCTCACCTACCAGATCACCGCGTCGCTGCTGCAGCCGCTCGTCGGCCTCTATACCGACAAGCGTCCGAAGCCGTATTCGCTGCCGGTCGGCATGGGCTTCACGCTCGCCGGGCTGCTGCTGATGTCGGCGGCGTCGAATTTCCCGATGCTGCTGGTGGCCGCCGCGCTCGTCGGCTGCGGCTCGTCGGTGTTCCACCCCGAATCGTCGCGGGTCGCGCGGATGGCGTCGGGCGGCCAGCACGGGCTCGCGCAGTCGGTGTTCCAGGTGGGCGGCAATGCAGGCTCGGCGCTCGGGCCGCTGCTCGCCGCGCTCGTGATCATTCCGCACGGCCAGCACAGCATCGCGTGGTTCTCGGCGGCCGCGCTCGTCGCGATGATCGTGCTCACGCAGATCGGCCACTGGTACAAGAAGCATCCGTCGATGAAGAAGAAGGCTGCGTCGGCCGGCCACCCGACGCTGTCGCGCGGCCGCGTGATGGGCGCGATCGGCGTGCTGGTGCTGCTCGTGTTCTCGAAGTACTTCTACCTCGCGAGCATCAACAGCTATTTCACGTTCTATCTGATCGACAAGTTCCACCTGTCGGTGCAGGCCGCGCAGATCCACCTGTTCGTGTTCCTCGCGGCGGTGGCGGCCGGCACGCTGATCGGCGGGCCCGTCGGCGACCGGATCGGCCGCAAGTACGTGATCTGGGTGTCGATCCTCGGCGTCGCGCCGTTCACGATGCTGCTGCCGTACGCGAACCTGTTCTGGACGAGCGTGCTGACCGTGATCATCGGCGTCGTGCTGGCGTCGGCGTTCGCCGCGATCCTCGTCTATGCGACGGAGCTGATGCCCGGCAAGGTCGGGATGGTCGCGGGCCTGTTCTTCGGCTTCGCATTCGGCCTGGGCGGCGTCGGCGCGGCCGTGCTCGGCCAGCTCGCGGACGCGACGAGCATCCCGTTCGTCTACAAGGTATGCTCGTTCCTGCCGCTGATCGGCGTGCTGACGGTGTTCCTGCCGAACCTCGAAAGCAGCCGGCGCAAGAAGGCATGACGAACGACAGGCCGCGGCGTGCAAGCCGCGGCCTGTCGAATGGTACGAACGGCGGATTCGACGGCGGCTTCAGGCCGCCGTCGTCGCATGCAGCGTCAGGAAACGCTCGAGAATGCCGGACGAATAGCTGCTTGCGATCGCCGACAGGAAGTGCGAGAACGACTGCGTCGCGTGGTCGTCGGCCGTGTCGGAGATCGTGCGCACGAGCGCGAACGGCACGTCGTGTTCCGCGCATACCTGCGCGATCGCCGCGCCTTCCATCTCGACCGCGAGCGCGTCCGGCAGCGCGTCGCGCAGCGCGACGACTTCCCGCTCGCTCGACACGAAGCGGTCGCCGCTGATGATCAACCCGCCGTGCAGCGTCGCGCCGGCCAGCCCGAAGCGCTCGGCGAACTGCGCGCCCTCTTCTTCGACGAACAGCGCGCATGCGGCCTTCAGGCGGGCCGTCAGCGCCGGGTCGGTCGCGAAGCGCATGATGCCGAGCAGCGGCACCTCGTAGCGCGGAAACAGCGGCGACGCGTCGAGATCGTGCTGCAGCAGCGTATCGGCCACGACGACGTCGCCGACCCGCACCGTGCGCGACACGCCGCCCGCGACGCCGGTGAACACGACGCCCGACACGCCGAACACGTGGATCAGCGCGCTGACCGTCGCGGCGGCCGCGACCTTGCCGACGCGCGCGAGCGTGACGACGCAGGCCGCGCCGTGCACGGTGCCGACGTGATAATCGCGGCGGCCGAGCGTGACCGTCTTCATCGCGCCGTCGGCGCGCATCGCGGCGATCAGGTCGCCGAGTTCCTCGGGCAGCGCGGCCAGAATGCCGAGCGGCCGGGCGGCAGGCGTAACGGCCATGTCGACGTCCATCATTCCACCGCCTGCAGTTTCGCGACCGCGAGCGCGAGCCATTTCTCGCCGTGGCGCTTGAACTTCACCTGCGCCTTCGCATCGGTGCCGTTGCCTTCGAGCGCGGTCACCGTGCCTTCGCCGAATTTCGTATGGAATACCTGCTGGCCGACCCGGAAGCCGGCGTCGGCCGCGCGCTGCTTGTCCGCGAACGCCGGCAGCGGCGCGGACACGGCCGCATCGACGATCTGCTCGCGACTGCCGCCGCCCGGCCGCGCGAACCAGTCGCGCCCGTAACCGGCATTGTCCGACCGGCCGCCCCAACGCGACCCGGCCTCGACCTTCGGCGTCAACCACTTCAGCACGTGCTCCGGCAGTTCGTCGAAGAAGCGCGAGCGCACGTTGTAGCGGGTCTGGCCGTGCAGCATCCGGCTTTGCGCGAACGACAGGTAGAGCCGCTCCTTCGCGCGCGTGATCGCGACGTACATCAGCCGGCGCTCTTCCTCGAGGCCGTCCGATTCGAGCACGCTGTTCTCGTGCGGGAACAGCCCCTCCTCGAGCCCCGTGATGAACACGGCCGAGAACTCGAGCCCCTTCGCCGCGTGCACCGTCATCAGTTGCACGGCGTCCTGGCCGGCCTGCGCCTGGTTGTCGCCGGCCTCCAGCGACGCGTGCGACAGGAAGCCCGCGAGCGGCGTCATCGTGTCGGGATTCTGCGCGGGGTCGGCGGGCGACGCCGGATCGAGCACGTCGAGCGCCGGATCGTCCGTCGCGGCGCTCAGCTCGGGCGCCGCGATCGCGCCCGCGCGCAGCGGGATCGAGCGGGCCGGCGTGTCGAGCCCGTAGCCTTCCTCGGCGATGAACGCGGTGGCCGCGTTCACGAGTTCCTGCAGGTTTTCGAGGCGATCCTGGCCTTCGCGCTCGCCCTGGTAGAAATCGGCGAGGCCGCTCGCGCGCACGATGTGCTCGACGGTGTCGGGCAGGTTCATGTGCTGCGTGTCGGCGCGCATCTTCGCGATCAGGTTCGCGAACCCGCCGAGGCTCGTGCCGGCCTTGCCGGTCACGTACGGAATCGCGGCGGCCATCGAGCAGCCGTACAGGCGTGCTGCGTCGGCCAGTTGCTCGACCGAGCGCGCGCCGATCCCGCGGGTCGGAAAATTGACGACGCGCGCGAATGCCGTGTCGTCGTTCGGGTTGTCGATCAGGCGCAGGTAGGCGAGCGCGTGCTTCACTTCCTGCCGCTCGAAAAAGCGCAGGCCGCCGTACACGCGGTACGGAATGCCCGACGACATCAGCGTGTGCTCGATCGAGCGCGACTGCGCGTTGCTGCGGTACAGGACGGCCACTTCGCTGCGCGCCATCCCGGTGTTGATCAGCGAACGGATCTCCTCGACGATCCAGCCGGCCTCCTGCGAATCGGTGCTGGCTTCGTACACGCGCACGGGCTCGCCGTGGCCGGCATCGGTGCGCAGGTTCTTGCCGAGGCGGTGCGCGTTGTTCGAGATCAGCTGGTTCGCCGCGTCGAGGATGTTGCCGTGCGACCGGTAGTTCTGCTCGAGCTTGATCAGGTTGCGCACGCGGAATTCGTCTTCGAAGTCGCGCATGTTGCCGACGTTCGCGCCGCGGAATGCGTAGATCGACTGGTCGTCGTCGCCGACCGCGAAGATCGCGTTCTCGCCGCCGGCGAGCATCTTGAGCCACGCGTACTGCAGCTTGTTGGTGTCCTGGAACTCGTCGACGAGGATGTGCCGGAAGCGCGCCTGATAGTGCGCGCGTAGCGGCGCGTTGTACGCGAGCAGCTCGTAGCAGCGCAGCAGCAGCTCCGGGAAATCGACGACGCCTTCGCGCTGGCACTGCTGGTCGTACGCCTGGTACAGCTCGACGAACTTGCGGTTGAAGTTGTCGGTCGCGTCGACCTTGTCCGGCCGCAGCCCCTGCTCCTTCGCGTTGTTGATGAAGTACTGGACGTTCTTCGGCGGGTACTTTTCGTCGTCGACGTTCGCCGCCTTCATCAGCCGCTTGATCGCGGACAGCTGGTCGGCCGTGTCGAGGATCTGGAAGGTCTGCGGCAGGCCGGCATCGCGCCAGTGCGTGCGCAGCATCCGGTTGCACAGGCCGTGGAACGTGCCGATCCACATCCCGCGCGTGTCGATCGGCATCATCGCCGACAGGCGCGCCATCATCTCGCGCGCGGCCTTGTTCGTGAAGGTGACGGCGAGCACGGTAGGCGGCGACGCATAGCCCTGCTGGATCAGCCAGGCGATGCGCGTGATCAGCACGCGGGTCTTGCCGCTGCCCGCCCCTGCGAGGATCAGCGCCGGTTCGTTCGGCAACGTGACGGCGGCGAGTTGTTCGGGGTTCAGATTGGCGAGCAGATCGGGCATGGAGCGGCAGCTGACGGGCGAGAAAAATGCGGACCCGTCATTATAAGTCGGCCGCGCGATACCGTTTCCGATCCGTTCGGCCGCCCGTCGTACGCGCGGCGCAGGCACGTTGCGGCCGCGCCCCGACCGGCCCGCGCCGGCTGCGCGATGGCTGGCCGATGGGCATCCATTTATAATTGTCAGATTCGGCATCCAATTCACGCATTTTTCGGCAGATTTCCAACATGAGCGACAACACGCTTGCGAAGAGCTTCGAGCCCCATACCATCGAGTCCCAATGGGGGCCGGAGTGGGAAAAACGCGGCTATGCCGCCCCGGCATTCGATCCGTCCCGCCCCGATTTCGCGATCCAGTTGCCGCCGCCGAACGTGACGGGCACGCTGCACATGGGCCACGCGTTCAACCAGACGATCATGGACGGCCTCGCGCGCTATCACCGGATGCTCGGCGAGAACACGCTGTGGGTGCCCGGCACCGACCACGCGGGCATCGCCACCCAGATCGTCGTCGAACGCCAGCTCGACGCGCAGGGCGTGTCGCGCCACGACCTCGGCCGCGAGAAGTTCGTCGAGCGCGTGTGGGAATGGAAGCAGCAATCCGGTTCGACGATCACCGGCCAGGTCCGCCGCCTCGGCGCGTCGACCGACTGGTCGCGCGAATATTTCACGATGGACGACAAGATGTCGGCCGCCGTGCGCGACGTGTTCGTCACGCTCTACGAACAGGGCCTGATCTACCGCGGCAAGCGCCTCGTCAACTGGGATCCGGTGCTGCTCACCGCGGTGTCGGATCTCGAAGTCGCGAGCGAAGAGGAAAACGGCCACCTGTGGCACATCCGCTACCCGCTCGTCGACGGGTCGGGCTCGCTCACGGTCGCCACCACGCGCCCCGAGACGATGCTCGGCGACGTCGCCGTGATGGTGCACCCGGAAGACGAGCGCTACGCGCACCTGATCGGCAAGCGCGTGACGCTGCCGCTGACGGGCCGCGAGATCCCGGTGATCGCCGACGACTACGTCGATCGCGAGTTCGGCACCGGCGTCGTGAAGGTCACGCCCGCGCACGATTTCAACGACTACCAGGTCGGCCTGCGCCACAAGCTCGCGCCGATCGAGATCCTGACGCTCGACGCGAAGATCAACGACAACGGCCCCGAGCAGTATCGCGGCCTCGACCGCTTCGACGCGCGCAAGGCAATCGTGGCCGACCTCGACGCGCAGGGCTTCCTCGACTCCGTGAAGCCGCACAAGCTGATGGTGCCGCGCGGCGACCGCACGGGCGTCGTGATCGAGCCGATGCTGACCGACCAGTGGTTCGTCGCGATGACGAAGCCGGCGCCGGAAGGCACGTTCAATCCGGGCAAGTCGATCACCGAGACGTCGCTCGACGTGGTGCGCGACGGCCGGATCAAGTTCGTGCCGGAGAACTGGACGACCACCTACTACCAGTGGCTCGAGAACATCCAGGACTGGTGCATTTCGCGCCAGCTGTGGTGGGGCCACCAGATTCCGGCGTGGTACGGCGAGAACGGCGAGGTATTCGTCGCGCGCAACGAGGAAGACGCGCGCGCGCAAGCCGCCGCAAAGGGCTACACGGGCGCGCTCAAGCGCGACGAGGACGTGCTCGACACGTGGTTCTCGTCGGCGCTCGTGCCGTTCTCGTCGCTCGGCTGGCCGAACGAAACGCCCGAACTGCAGCACTTCCTGCCGTCGTCGGTGCTCGTCACCGGCTTCGACATCATCTTCTTCTGGGTCGCCCGGATGGTGATGATGACCACGCACTTCACGGGCAAGGTGCCGTTCCATACCGTCTACGTGCACGGCCTCGTGCGCGACGCGGAAGGCCAGAAGATGTCGAAGAGCAAGGGCAACACGCTCGACCCGATCGACATCGTCGACGGCATCGACCTCGAAACGCTGGTCGCGAAGCGCACGACGGGCCTGATGAACCCGAAGCAGGCGGCGACGATCGAGAAGAAGACGCGCAAGGAATTCCCGGACGGCATCCCCGCGTTCGGCACCGACGCGCTGCGCTTCACGATGGCGTCGATGGCGACGCTCGGCCGTAACGTGAACTTCGACCTCGCGCGCTGCGAAGGCTATCGCAACTTCTGCAACAAGCTGTGGAACGCGACGCGCTTCGTGCTGATGAACTGCGAAGGCCACGACTGCGGCAACGACAAGCCGGAAGTGTGCGGCGCGGGCGACTGCGGCCCCGGCGGCTACCTCGACTTCTCGGCGGCCGACCGCTGGATCGTGTCGCTGCTGCAGCGCACCGAAGCCGACATCGCGAAGGGTTTCGCCGATTACCGCTTCGACAACATCGCGACCAGCATCTACAAGTTCGTGTGGGACGAGTACTGCGACTGGTATCTCGAACTCGCGAAGGTCCAGATCCAGAACGGCACGCCGGAACAGCAGCGCGCGACGCGCCGCACGCTGCTGCGCGTGCTGGAAACGGTGCTGCGCCTCGCACACCCGATCATCCCGTTCATCACCGAGGCACTCTGGCAGAAGGTCGCGCCGCTCGCCGGCCGCTATCCGCAAGGCAAGGCCGAGGGCGTTGCGTCGCTGATGACGCAGGCGTATCCGGTCGCGAACCTGCAGAAGATCGACGAAGCGTCCGAGCAGTGGGCGGCCGACCTGAAGGCGATCGTCGACGCATGCCGCAACCTGCGCGGCGAGATGAACCTGTCGCCGGCCACCAAGGTGCCGCTGCTGGCGGCCGGCGACGCCGAGCGCCTGCGCGCGTTCGCGCCGTACGTGCAGGCGCTCGCGCGCCTGTCGGACGTGCAGATCCTCGCGGACGAAGCGGCGCTCGACCAGCAAGCGCACGGCGCGCCGATCGCGATCGTCGGCCAGAACAAGCTGGTGCTGAAGGTGGAAATCGACGTCGCGGCCGAACGCGAGCGCCTGTCGAAGGAAATCACGCGCCTGACGGGCGAGATCGCGAAATGCAACGCGAAGCTCGGCAACGAGGCTTTCGTCGCGAAAGCGCCGCCGGCCGTGGTCGAACAGGAGCAGAAACGCGTCGCGGAATTCCAGAGCACGCTCGAAAAACTGCGCGCGCAACTCGATCGGTTGCCTGCGTAACAAACGGTAAGGTCGTTTGCGTTCACTATAATGCGAACGTGAACATAGACCGTCTGACAAGTCGATTACAGGAATAAAGGTTCGATCATGTTGAAAGTCACCAAGGCGGTATTCCCCGTTGCCGGTCTCGGCACGCGGTTCCTGCCGGCAACGAAGGCGAGCCCGAAGGAAATGCTGCCCGTCGTCGACAAGCCGCTGATCCAGTACGCGGTCGAGGAAGCGATCGCCGCGGGCATCACCGAGATGATCTTCGTGACAGGGCGCAGCAAGCGCGCGATCGAGGATCACTTCGACAAGTCGTACGAAGTCGAGGCCGAACTCGAGGCGCGTGGCAAGGAAAAGCTGCTCGAACTCGTGCGCAGCATCAAGCCGAGCCATGTCGACTGCTTCTACGTGCGCCAGCCGGAAGCGCTCGGCCTCGGCCACGCGGTACTGTGCGCGGAAAAGCTCGTCGCCGACAATCCGTTCGCGGTGATCCTCGCCGACGACCTGCTCGACGGCAATCCGCCGGTGATGAAGCAGATGGTCGACGTGTTCGACCACTATCACAGCTCGGTGATCGGCGTCGAAGAGATCCCGCCGTCGGAGACGAAGTCGTACGGGATCGTCGACGGCAAGGAATGGGAAGAGTCGATCGTCAAGATGTCGGCGATCGTCGAGAAGCCGGCGCCGGAAGTCGCGCCGTCGAACCTCGGCGTGGTCGGCCGCTACATCCTGAAGCCGCGGATCTTCGAGCATCTGCGCGCGCTGAAGCCCGGCGCGGGCGGCGAACTGCAGCTCACCGACGCGATCCAGGCGCTGCTCGCCGACGAACAGGTGCTGGCCTACAAGTACCAGGGCACGCGCTACGACTGCGGCAGCAAGCTCGGCTACCTGAAGGCGACGGTCGAATTCGCGCTGCGCCACCCGGAAGTCGGCGCGGAATTCGATACGTACCTGCGCACGCGCGACGGCGCCCAACCCGCCGTCTGAACGCGGCAAGGGCGCGCCCGCCGGGGCGCGCCCTCACCTCCCGGCCACCGCTTAGCGCGCGTCGGCCGGCTTCACCGAGACGACGCCCGGCATCCCGCCCGCGTCGTCTTTTTTCGTCTTGACCAGCCAGCCGCCGCCGTCGCCGAACGGCAGCTTCGCCAGCGCGCTCCTGACGAGCGCCGGTGCGGCCTGCTGCGTGCCCGGATCGCGGTCGCGCAGCGACGCCGACACGCGATAGACGTCAGCGCCCGATTGCGCATCGACGAAACGCAGCGTCAGCACGTGACGGTATACCTTGCCCGCGAACGGCAGCGCGAACGGCGCCGGCCCGTCGACCGTCACGCATGCGCTGCTGGCCGCACCGCACCGGTCGGCGCTCGCCGCGACCGCCGCCGGCTGCGTCGCATACGCGATCGACAGCCGGTAACGCGCGTCCTTGAGCGGCTGCGCATCGAAGCCGCGGCGCGCGAGTTCGTCGCGTACGAGCGACTCGATCCGCCGGTAGTCGGCGTCGTCCCGCTGCGCGGCCGTCCGCACGAAATCGTAGCCGTGCGCGCCGGATGCAAATGCATTCGGCTGCCCGACCGCACTCACGCCGCTCGTCACGCCGGCGCAACCCGTCAACAGCGACGCCGCCAGCGCGGTCGCTGCCCATTGCTTTCTCATGGCTTTCCCCAAATGCCTGCCGCCGCGCCCGGCCCTGTCAGGCGGACGGCTCGTCGATCGCGGGCAGCGACACCGTCACCGCGGTGCCGACACCCACTTCGCTGTCGACCGACACGCTGCCCCCATGGCGCGTGACGACCGTCTTCACGAATGCCATGCCGAGCCCGGAACCCGGGATGTCGGGCCGCTCGCCGGCATGGAATCGCTTGAACCGCTCGAACAGATGCCGCTGATCTTCCGGCGCAATGCCGTACCCCTGATCGCGAATCGTACAGAACATCCGCTTCGATGCGTGCTCGACCGTCAGCGTACACGTGATCACCGTGTCGGACGGACTGTATTTGACCGCATTGTTCAACAGGTTCACGAACGCGCGCGTGATCAACGAGCGATCCGCGCGCACCCAGCACATGTCGGCGCCCACGTCGGACTCGATGCGAATGTGCTTGGCCTGCGCCTGCGGCCACACTTCGTCGCTCGCATCGATCAGCACGTCGACGAGGCTCGTCACCTCGAGCTGGTACGCCTGCGACTCGGCGCGCGCCAGTTGCACGAACTCGTCGGCGAGCGACAGCGCGCGGTGCGCATAGCGCTCGATCCGCGCGAGCAGGCCGCGCATCGCGTCGCTCTCGACGCGATCGCGCTCGATCTCGACCAGCGCCAGGATCGACGACTGCGGCGAACGCATGTCGTGCGACAGCAGATGCAGCGCCTCCTCGCGATGCCGTTCGGCCGCATGCAGGTCGGTCACGTCGACGAGGCCGGCGATCCAGCCCGTCACGCGCCCTTGCGCGTTCGTGCATGCCGCGTAGCGTAGCAGATGGTCGAGCCCGTCGCGATCGCGCACCTCGATGCCGCGCGCCATCGCGTCGTGCTCGGCCTCGAGCGTCGGGTCGAGCGCGGCCGGCCAGCGCTCGCGGATCGCCGCGTCGTGCTCGGCGTTGCCGTCGACGGTCTTCATGAACGTCAGCTCGCCGAGCGCGGTGCGCAGCGGCCGCCCTTCCGGCAACGGCAGCGCGAGCCGCGACCCGTAGCGTTTGGCCGCGTGGTTCGCGATCAGCACGGTGCCGGCGAGGTCGGTCACGAAGATCGGCTCGGGCATGCTGTCGAGGCTGTCCCACACGAAGCGCTTCATGTCCTGCACGCGCTGCGCGGCCTGCGCCATCAGCGCCATCTGCCGCTCGAGCACGTCGCCGCCGACGCTGCGCGTGCGCGGCGCCTCGGGCAACAGGTGCGGCTCGTCGGCGAGCCGCTGCAGCTCGCGGCGCAGGTACGACATCGTCATTTCCAGCCGCCGCCAGTTCCAGATCGGGTAGACGGCGATCAGCCCGAAGATCGCGGGCGCCGGCGTCAGCCAGATGCGCGCCTCGAACAGCAGCGCCATGCTCGCGATCACGGCGAGCGCGGCAAGGCTCAGCGTCAGCAGCAGCGCGCGCCACGGCGACAGCATCAGGAAGCCGCCCAGCAACACGGCGAGCGGCAGCAGCGACGCGACGAACAACCCCGCGCGCGATGCGGGCGAGATCGCGCTGCCGGTCGCCAGCATGTCGAGCACGTTCGCATGGATATACACGCCGGCCAGCGGGCCGAACTCGCCGGACACCGGTGTCGCGAAGCGATCGTACAGCCCCGACGCCGTCACGCCGACGACGACGATCTTGCCGTGCAGCGCGTCGGGCTTCACGCGCCCTTCGAGCACGTCGTCGAACGACAGCGTCGGATACGCGGGCGTGTTGCGGCTGAACGGAATCAGGTAGCGGCCGTCGCCGGCCGCATCGCGCGACAGGTCGTGCGCGTTCGCGCCAGGCATGCCGCCGACCGGGTGCAGCCGGCCGGCCTGGATCGCGCGGTAGACGGGCACCATCAGTTGCGGCCAGCGCACGCGGCCGTCGCTTTCGAACAGCGCGACGCTGCGCACGATGCCGTCGCGATCGACTTCGAGATTGATATGACCGAGCCCCGTCGCGCGCGCGGCGAGCGCGGCGACAGGCGGATCGACCGATCGTGTGCCGTCCGGCTGCTCGGGGCTCAACAGCACCGGCAGGAAGGTCGGCACGCGGCTCATCGCGTCCGCGAACGTGCGATCCTCGGACGACGGCTCGGTAAACAGCACGTCGTAGACGACGGCGGCCGGCTGCGCGCGCGCGAGCGTGTCGAGCAACCGCGCATGCACGTCGCGCGGCCACGGCCAGCGGCCGAGCGCGGACACGCTCTGGTTGTCGATGTCGACCACCACCACGTCGGGCGACAGCGGCAGGCTGCGCAGCATCAGCAGCCGGTCGTAGATCAATCCGTCGACGCTCGACGACAGGCGGCCGAGCGCGCACGCGAGGATCACCGCGATCCCGAGGCAGCCGATCGCGATCCACTCGATCAGAAAGCGGCGGCCGAGGCGCCGCCGCGGGGAAACGGAGTCGGGTTTCATGCGCCGCGGGTCAGCGCGACAACGTGAACGCGCTGACCGGACTGGTCTTCTCGTAGAACTTGCCGCCTTCGAATTCCTCGACGGTCACGGCCCAGAAGTAGTCGCCCGCCGGCAGGTGCGCGACGGTGATCTGGCGCGCGTGCAGGCCGACCTGGTCGACGACCGGCGCGCTCAGGTCCTTCGAACGCGACAGCACGAACCGGTAACGCGCATTCTTTCCCGACCCGTTCGGCGACCAGCGGAACTCGTAACCGCCCGCGCCTTGCGACGCGCTCGCGTCGAGCCCCATCACGCGGCGTTCGAACGCATAGGTGCGCGGCTGCCCCTCGAGGCCGTTCGCATCGATCGCGGCGATCCGCACGAAGTAATTCCCGTTCGGCACGTCGCGGAACACCGCGTGCGGGGAATCGGTACGCGTTTCGCGGAACAGGTCGAGCAGCCCCGCGTCGTGCGCGAGCTGCACGCGATACGCATGCGCCTGCGCGAGCGGCGTGAGGTCGAATGCGACGTCGGGCTCGTCCTGCACCTTGTCGGGATGCGCGAGCGTGGGCGCGCCCAGCAGTTCGACGGGCGCGCCGACCGCGCCGGACGACGTCGCGACGCTGCCGAAGTTCGCATGCACGAGCGTCGCGCCGGCCGGCTGCCGGCCGCCCGCGACGCCGACGGTGCCGTCGAGCACTTCGACGCGGGTCGCCGCGGTGCCGGCCGCGTCGTAGTTCACGCGAAAGCGCGTGCCGCGCACGCCGGCGACGACCGACGGCGAGCGGATCTGGAAGCGATCGTCGCGTTTCTTCAGGTGGGTGACTTCGCTGTCGACCGAGCCGCGCGTGAGTTCGAACTCGCGATCGAGCGTGCCGGTCAGCACCGTGCGGCGCAGCGACTTCAGCTCGAGCTGGCTGTCGGGCGGCAGGCTCATGTGCGTGCCGTCGGCCAGCTCGATCGTCACGAAGCCGTTCGGGCCGGTGCGCACGCGATCGCCCTCGGCGAGCGTCGCATCGTTCGCGAGCGGCGCGAACGAGGTGCCGGACGTAGCGCCGGACGCGCGCTCGGCCGTGCCCTGCACCGCGATCACGCGGGCGGTGAGCTTTTCCTTGCGCAGCCGCGCGACCGGCAGCTTCAGCGCGACGCCGGGCTGCAGGCGCTTCGGCGCCGGCACGCCGTTGATCTGCTGGAGCAGTTGCCAGTCGTCCGCGCCTTGCAGGTAGCGCGTGGCGACGTCGTACAGCGTGTCGCCCGCCTGCGTGCGATAGACGACCGTCTTGCCTGCGGCGGCGGGCGGCTGCGCCGCGGCCTGCTGCGCGGCGAACGCGAACGCGACCGCGCAGGCTGCGCGCAGTGCCGCCGTGCGCAGGCTCGCCGTACGCTGCGTGATTCGCGCGGTCACTCCGGTTCCCCCTGGCCGACCCGTTCGAGACGGTAGCCGTACCCGTAGATCGGCGCGAGACGGTAACCGTTCTCGGGCCGCAGGCCGAGCTTCGTGCGCAGCATCGAAATATGCGTATCCATCGTGCGCGACGGAATGTCGGTCGCCTGCTTCCACACGAGGTCGAGAATGTGCGCGCGCGACAGCGGCCGATCGAGATGCTGGAACAGCAGCAGCGCGAGCTCGAATTCCTTTTGCGTGAGGCTCACGGCCTTGTCGCCGACGTACGCCTGCTTCAGGTTCACGTCGAAACGGAACTGATCGAATTCGCGGACGGTCGCCTCGGCGTTGACCGGATACGCGCGGCGCAGCAGCGAGCCGATGCGCGCGCGCAGGATCGGGCCCGACACGGGCTTGACCACGTAATCGTCGGCGCCGGCGTTGAGGATCTGCGTGATCCCCGCCTCGTCGTCGCGGCTCGTCATGAAGATGATCGGCAGGCTGTGCTCGGTCTGGTTGGCGCGCACCCATTTGAGCACTTCCTCGCCGGACATGTCGGGCACGTTCCAGTCGAGCACCAGCAGGTCGAACGTCTCGCGCTGCAGGCGCTTCTTCAGGGCCTTGCCTTCCTTGAACGCATAGCACGTGTGGCCGACGGCCGTCAGCGTTTGACTGACGAAATCCGTCTGGGCCGGATCGTCATCCAGTACAGCAATTCTCATAGCACCCCGCAAATCGAAATCGATCCGTCCATTCGGCTCCCGCGCCTGCCCCGGCCGCGCACCCTGCGCGCGGCGCCGGATACCGGCCGGCAAGCCGTCGTTCGCCGCTCGCGCCTCCTGCGCAAACCGGCGACCCCGGGCAAATATCTCAAAAACGGGGCACGGACGAACCGGCGATTTCATCATAGTAGTATGAAATTCGCCAAGAAATTGCGCGGACTATCGCCCTTTCTTCGAATAATCCTTTCTGCTGCACAACCGGACGCCTATTCGGCGCCCGCGATGCCGGCCACCGGCTCGGCAAAATCGTCTGTCGGCACGCGCGGCGACGGCCGTTGCGCGAGCATCCGCTGCAACTGGTCGCGCACGCGCTCCCATGCGCCGGCCGCGTAGTCGGGCTGGCCTGCCGCCCATGCCTGCGCCAGATCGAACACGCGTTCGATCGTCGCACCGCAGTAGGTCGGGCCCGCGCCGTCGTCGCGCGCGGCATCGCGCAGCCGTTCGTCGAGCCACTCGGCCAGCCACGGCATCTCGGCCGCGGCCGAATCCGCGTAGGCTTCCAGCGCGGCACGCGCGTGGCGGTCCTGTTGCGGATCGAGCTCGATCCGGTTCAATTCCGAGGTGCGCACGGGCGCAATGCTTTCCGCTCCGGACGGACTTCGAAGGGTCCCTGGTCTGAAGGACATGTCCTCTCCCCGTTGTACGACGGTAGCGTCAGGCATGGCCCCCGAGCCCGCCGTGCGACGTACCGTGGCCGGCGCCTCCGCTGGGAGCGGACGACCGGCCGCGTCAGTATACGCAGCCGGTCACGCAACGAGGTTTAAGAATTGTCAGAGAGGCGCGGAACCGGCCGGTCAAGGGCGGCCGGCCAGGTGCGGCGGGCTAAGCGGGCCGGCTAGCGGGTCGGCAAAGCGCGGTCAGCCAGGCGCGCCGGCCGGGAGCCTGGCGCGGCGGGACGTCCGATGCGCGCCTTCAGCGGCGACGCATCAGGAACACGAAGGTCTTGTCCTGGGTCGTCGATTCGACGATCTCGTTGCCCGTCTGCTTCGCGAACGCGGCGAAATCGCGCTGCGAGCCCGGATCGGTCGCGAGCACCTTGAGGATCTGCCCGCTTTCCATATCGGCAAGCGCTTTCTTGGCACGCAGGATCGGCAACGGGCAATTGAGCCCGCGCGCGTCCACTTCCTTGTGAATCTGCATCGGCTGTCGACCTTCGAATGACGCGCCCACACGGCGCGGATGGAAGCCGCGATTTTACCGCAGCGCCGCCGCGCCTGCCCGGCCCGCCCACGGCCCGGCGCCCGCCGCCGCCCGGCTCACGCGCCGGAGAAGCCGCCCGCGAGCCGCTCGCGCAGGTGCCGCACGAGCGCGCGCACCGCGCTCGGCACGACCGGGCTGTACGGGCGGATCGCGAAAATGTGGTCGCCGAACGCACCCGACGGCCGCCAGCCGTCGAGCAGCGCGACGAGCCGGCCGGCGTCGAGATCGCGTCGCGCGCTGAAATCGGGCAGCAGCGCGATGCCGAGCCCGCCGAGCGCGGCCTCGCGCATCGCCTCGCTGTTGTTCGCCGCGAAACTGCCGCGCACCGGCACGCTCACGCGCTGGCGCCGGCGGCCGTCCGGCTCGAAGCTCCACGCGGCCGGCTCGTGCTCGCGCAAGTAGCACAGACAGCTGTGATCGACGAGTTCGCTCGGGTGGCGCGGCTCGCCGCGCGTGTCGAGATAGTCGCGGCTCGCGACCAGCAGCGAACGCGTGTCGCACAGCTTCCACGCGACATGGGTCTGCGGCGCGGTGGTCGTATGGCGGATCGCGAGATCGAAGCCCTCCTGCGTCAGCGAATGCAGGCGGTCGGACAGGTCGAGCTCGATCTGTACGCCCGGATGCTGGCGCAGAAAATCGGGCAGGTGCGGCACGATCTGCTGGCGCCCGAGCGCGACCGGCACCGTCAGGCGGAGCAGCCCGCGCGGCTCGCCGGCGAGATCCTTCACGCGCGCGAAATGCTGGCCGATCGACTCGAACGCGTCGCGCGTGCTGTCGACGAGCGTCTGGCCCGCATCGGTGAGCCGCACGCTGCGCGTGGTGCGCCGCACGAGCGGCACACCGGCCGCCTTTTCGAGATCGGCGATGCGCTGGCTCATCGCGGCCTTGCTGATGCCGAGCCGCTGCGCGGCAGCCGTGAAACTGCCCGCCGCGGACAGCACCGTCAGCGAATGGATGTGCGGCCAGAGCGCCTGGACATTTTGCTGATTCATCCGCCGATTATTCAGAATTCTGAACAGTGAATCAAGCTGCGCGGCCTTCTCCCGCCCCGCCGCTTTGCCTAGACTAGGTTCCGTTCACCCCCATTCCCATCCGCAGGAGACACGCATGACCACGGTTCCCGCCTATACGTCCGACGCCGACGTCGGCCACTACCTCGACGGCGCGCCCGTCGCCGGCCGCAGCGGCCGTTTCCAGGACGTCTTCAATCCGGCGCTCGGCCGCGCGGTGCGCCGCGTCGCGCTCGCGGGCGACGACGAAGTGCAGCGCGCCGTCGCGTCCGCCCGTGCGGCGTTCCCGGCCTGGGCCGACACGCCGCCGATCCGCCGCGCGCGCGTGCTGCACCGCTTCCTGCAACTGATGAACGAGCACCGCGACACGCTCGCGGCGATCATCACGGCCGAGCACGGCAAGGTGTTCTCGGATGCGCAGGGCGAAGTCGCGCGCGGCATCGACATCATCGAATTCGCATGCGGCGTGCCGCAACTGCTGAAGGGCGATTTCACCGACCAGGTCAGCACCGGCATCGACAACTGGACGATGCGCCAGCCGCTCGGCGTCGTCGCGGGCATCACGCCGTTCAACTTCCCGTGCATGGTGCCGTGCTGGATGTTCCCGGTCGCGCTCGCGACGGGCAACACGTTCGTGCTGAAGCCGAGCGAGCGCGACCCGTCGGCCGCGCTGTTCATCGCCGACCTGCTCACGCAGGCCGGCCTGCCCGCCGGCGTGTTCAACGTCGTCCAGGGCGACAAGGGCGCGGTCGATGCCCTCCTCGACCACCCGGACGTGCAGGCCGTCAGTTTCGTCGGCTCGACGCCGATCGCAGCCTACGTGCAGCAGCGCGCGGTGCAGTCGGGCAAGCGCGTGCAGGCGCTCGGCGGCGCGAAGAACCACCTCGTCGTGATGCCCGACGCGAACATCGAGCAGGCCGTCGACGCGCTGATCGGCGCCGCATACGGCTCCGCGGGCGAGCGCTGCATGGCGATCAGCATCGCGGTGCTGGTCGGCGACGTGGCCGACAAGATCGTGCCGGCGGTCGCCGAGCGCGCACGCAAGCTGGTGATCGGCGACGGGATGTCGCCGGAAGTCGAGATGGGGCCGATCGTCACCGGCGACGCGCTCAAGCGCATCGAAGGCTATATCGAGCAGGGCGTGAACGAAGGCGCGCAACTGGTGGTCGACGGCCGCGGGCTGCGCGTGCCGGGCCGCGAAGCCGGCTTCTTCACCGGCGGTACGCTGTTCGACCGCGTGACGCCCGACATGCGCATCTACAAGGAAGAGATCTTCGGGCCGGTGCTCGGCTGCGTGCGCGTGAAGGACTTCGGCGAAGCGGTCGACCTGATCAACGCGCACGAGTTCGGCAACGGCGTGTCGTGCTTCACGAGCGACGGCGGCATCGCGCGAGAATTCGCGCGGCGCATCCAGGTCGGCATGGTCGGCATCAACGTGCCGATCCCGGTGCCGATGGCGTGGCACGGCTTCGGCGGCTGGAAGAAGAGCCTGTTCGGCGACATGCACGCATACGGCGAGGAAGGCGTGCGCTTCTACACGCGTCAGAAGTCGGTGATGCAGCGCTGGTCGTCGAGCATCGGCAAGGGCGCCGAATTCGCGATGCCGACCGCGAAGTAAGCCGCCCGGTGCGCCGTCCGCCGATCCGTTCGGCGGGCGGCGCACCGGCAGTCGCGATCAACCGGCTTTCGTGCCGTGCGCGCCGTCGGCGGTCGGCATATAGGACAACTCGAGCCGGTACGCGAGCGCGACGAACAGACTCTGCGCGAGGCCCATCGTGGCGGTCAGCGCACGAAAGCCGAACGTCGCGCTGTCCTGCACCATCAGCGTCACTTCCGCCTCCCGCGCGAGCGGGCTCATCCGGCTGTCGGTGATCGCGATCAGCCGCGCGCCGCGCTGCGCGGCCTGCTGCGCGACCTGCACGGTCTCGTCCGCATACGGCATGAACGAGATCGCGATCATCACGTCGCCGTCGCGCACCGACCGGATCTGGCCGAGATGCATGCTGCCGAGCGCGCTGAACAGGCCGATCCGCTTGTCGGTATGCTGCAGCGCATAGTCGAGATACACGGCGATCGGAAACGCGCGCCGCGACCCGGCGATCCAGATCGCCTGCGTATCGGCGAGCAAATCCACGGCCTGCGCGAGCGCCTGCGAATCGAGCGTCTGCCGCAACTGCTGCATCCCGGCAATGCTGCCCTTGATGAATTCGTCGGCGATCTGTTCGGGCTGCAGGCTCGACGAGCCGGCTTCGATCACGTCGCGCAGCCGCAGGTTGTACGCACGCCCCGGCGCGATCTGCTGCGCGAGCCCCTCGCGGAACAGCCGCTGCATCTCGGAGAACCCGGAGAAGCCGAAGTGCTTCGCGAAGCGCACGACGGCCGACGGCTGGACGCCGCATGCCTCCGCGAGCGACTGGATGCCTTCCAGCCCAAGCTGGTCCCGATGCGTTTCCACGTGACGCGCAATCACCTTCAGGCGATTGCTGAGACCGTCGTACTCCTGCGTCAGATGCTGCAGGAACTGCTCGACGGTGGCGGGAGGTTTCTCGGATGAACTCATCGGATAGCGCGAAGTTGACGGCCCCGATGCGCGTGCGATGCTGGCGGACGCGGCCCGGGGCTCGGCTGGATACATGCATGAAGGGCGAATTTAATCACGTTTGCGGCACGGCCCGCGCCGCCTGCTCGCTCCCACGCGCTCGATCATCGCTTGCATACGCTCCACGGCAAGACTGGAAACGATTGTCCAACGCCCTCGCGGCGTCGTAAAGATCAGGGTGTCTACCAAGCCGGCCGGCGCGACCACACGCGACGGCCCGCGGCGGCGCCGGCCTGCCCCCTCGTTCAACGATAGTCGACCCACACGCCGCCCGCATCGGCGGACCGCACGCAGTTCTCGACCCACCGCACGCCTTCGACGCCCGCATGGACGTCCGGAAAGCGGATCTGCTTCAACGTCTGCGCGTCGCCGCGATCGGCCGCGTCCATCGCGAGCGCGAAGCGTGCGTACAGGTTCGACCACGCTTCGAACAGCCCTTCCGGATGCCCGGCGCCGATGCGGTCTTCGCGCGTCGCGTTCGGGTGCAGGTACGGCATCCCGCGATCGAGCACCTGCGCGGGCTGCCCCTGGATCTCGTAGCGCAACTGGTTCGGATGTTCGTCCCACCATTCGACGCTCGCCTTCGAGCCGATCACGCGCACCTTCTGCCCGTGCATCGAGCCGGCGTTCACCGCGCTCGACCACACGTAGCCGATCGCACCCGTGTCGTATTCCATGATCGTGAACGCGTTGTCCTCGAGCGGTGCGCGGCTCTTCACGAAGCTCTGCCGCGAACACATCAGCCGTTTGATCTTCAGGTCCGGCGCCATTACTTCGGAGATGTACAGCGGGTGCGTGCCGATATCGCCGAGCACGTAGCTCGGCCCCGCGAACTTCGGGTCGACGCGCCAGCGTGCGGCGGCGCTCGCGGCTTCGACGCCGTCGCTGTGGAAGCCGTGCGCGAACTGCATCTGCACGATGCGGATCTCGCCGAGATCGCCGCGCGCAATCATTTCGCGCGCCTGCTCGATCATCTGGTGTCCGGAATAGCCGTACGCGACGCCGACGATGCGGTTCTTCTCGACCGACAGCCGCTGCAGCGCCTCGGCCTCCTCGGTCGTGAAGCACAGCGGCTTCTCGCATACGACGTGCAGCCCCGCGTTCAGCGCCGCGCGGCAAATCTCGAAGTGCGTGTTGTTCGGCGTCGCGATCGACACCGCGCGGATGCCGTCGGCACGCTTCGCCTCGGCGTCGAACATCGTCCGGTAGTCGGGATAGCAGCGGTCCGCGGCGACGCCGAGCTTCACGCCGAACTGCCGCCCGCGCTCGGCATCGATGTCGAACGCGCCGGCAACGAGCTGGAAACTGCCGTCGCGCAACGCGGCCGACCGGTGGCTGTAGCCGATCTGGCTGCCGAGCCCGCCGCCGACCATGCCCCAGCGAATCGAATGTCCGAGCAGAATCTGTCCGTCGATCATGATTGTCGTGTTCCTGTCCGTGTTCAGTGTTCAGAGTGTGTGCAAAGGGTCGGGCCGACGGCCGATCACGCGAACCCGGCCGATGCGAGAAACGCGCGGCTCGCCGCGACGTCGCGCAGGCTCGTGCCGGCATTGCGCGGATCGCGCTCCTGTTCGATCGTGATATAGCCCGCATAGCCGATGTCGTCGAGCGCGCGGCGAATCGCGCGGTAGTCGAGCACGCCGTTGCCGATCGGGCACATCACGCCGCGCGCGCACGCCGCGAAGAATGCGATGTGCTCGCGCATCACCGCGTCGTACACGGTCGCGTCGATATCCTTGAAATGCACGTAGTCGAGCCGCGCCGCGTGACGGCGCAGCCAGGTCTCGGGATCCATCCCCGAGTAGTACAGGTGGCCCGTGTCGAGACAGAGGCCCGCCGTCTCGGCCGCAACGTCGGCGACGATACGGTCGATCTCGTCCGCGAACTCGATGTAACCGCCCGCATGCGGATGGATCACCGCGCGCACGCCGAACTCGTCGCGCGCGAGCGTCGCGATCTGCCGGATATGGTCCACCATCCGCGCCCAGCGCTCGTCGGACAGCCGCGGCGCGCGATCGCCGTGACCGGCCGCATAGTCGCGCTCCTCGTGGCCCCAGTCCATCACGACCAGGTACGGCGCCGCGTAGCGCTGGCCGTCCTGCGTCGGCAGCTTCGGCAAGCGCGTGATCAGCGCGCAGATGTCGCGCGTCTGGCGCAGCAGGTTCGGCAGGTTCTCCGGCGACACCAGGTCGTCGAAGATCGTGCCGGCGGTGATGCTCAGGCGCTGCCGTTCGAGCTCCGCGCTCACCACGTCGAGCTCGAGCGGGATATAGCCGTACGGGCCGAGCTCGATGCCCGAATAGCCGGCCTGTGCGGCTTCGGCGAGCACGTGCCGCCACGGCGGCACGTGCGGATTCTTCACGTCGTCGACGCCCCAGCAGCACGGCGCGCAGCCAATCTTCATCGTCATGTCGGTCAGTCCATCAGGAAAGCGGTGCGTGGCCTCGAGCGTGGCCGCGTGGCACGATGTCAACGTGTCCGGCCCGTTCAGCCGCGATAGAACGCCGGGCGTTCGGCCATCGCGATCGGCTCGACCGCTCCGCTCTGCTGCGCGCGCACGCACGCATCGGCCGCGACCGCCGCCGCATAGCCGTCCCACGCGGACGGGCCGGTCAGCGCGCCCTGCCGCACGCCGTCGACGAACGCCTGCAGCTCGACGTCGTACGACGCGATGAAGCGCTCCTTCCAGTCGGTCATGATCTCGACCGACTGCCGCGCCGCATGCTTGAGCCCGACGGCCGGCGGATCGGGCAGCTTCGCGATGCCGTTCTCGCCGACCACCTCGCACTGGATGTCGTAGCCGTACTGGCAGTTCACGAAGATCTCGACGTCGATGCGCACGCCGCTCGCGGTTTCGAGCAGCACGATCTGCGGATCGGCGAGATGCGCGCTCGCATGGCGCGTCTTCTTCGGGTAGACGACCTGCGCGCTCGTGTAGTCCTCGCCGAGCAGCCAGCGCAGCACGTCGAGCTCGTGGATCAGCGTGTCGGTGATCGCCATGTCGGTCGTATAGCGCTCGCCGACCGACTGGTTGCGATGCGCGCAATGCAGCATCAGCGGCGCGCCGATCTCTCCGCTGTCGATCACGCGCTTGAGCGCACGATAGCCTTCGTCGTACGGACGCATGAAGCCGACCTGCACGAGCCGCTTGCCGTGCGCGATCTCGGCCTCGACGATGCGCATGCAGCCGTCGGCAGTCACCGCGAGCGGCTTCTCGCAGAACACCGGCTTGCCGTGCGCGATCGCGTCGAGCACGAACGCTTCGTGCGTCGGCCCCCACGACGTGACGAGCACGGCCTGCACGTCGGCGGCCGCGACCACGTCGTGGCCGTCGCCGTAGATTTCCGCGTCGAGCCCGTACTTCGTCACCGCATCGCGCGCCTGCTGCGGGTCGATGTCGTTGACGGCTACCACGCGTGCGCCGGACAGCGTACGCGTCAGCCTGCGGATATGGTCCTGGCCGATCGCGCCGCAGCCGATCACACCGATTTGCAACGTCATTCGAATATCTCCAGTCGTTCGTTCATCAACGGCGTGGCCCGTGCCGCGCCGGTCAGCAAGGGTGCCCAAAACGGCTCAGCGCGCGGCCGCCCGCTCGAAATGGCGTTCGACGTAGCGCTGGATCGTGTCGCGCATGTAGCGCGACGACGCTTCCGCGCGGTCCTCCCACGCGAACACGCACGACGACATCACGCCATCGAAGCCGGCCGCGCCGAGCGCGCCGAAAAACACGTCCCAGTCGATCTCGCCCTGCCCGATGTCGAGATGCTGGTGCACGCGGATCTGGTTCGAGCCCGGCGGGTTCACGATGTAGCGCAACTGACTGCTCTTGCGGTGATCGAACGTGTCGGCCACGCGCACGTGCGCGAGAATCGGCGCGGCGGTCGCGATCATCGCGGCCATGTCGTCGCCGTAGTAGAACGTGTGCGGCGCGATGTACGACAGCTTCAGCGACGGCGAGCCGATGTTCGTGACGATGTCGATCGCCGGCTGAAGCTGCTCGATCCAGTCCTCCGGATGCGGCTCGACCGACAGCACGATGCGTTCGCGCTCGAGGATCGGCAGCAGCGCGTCCATCGAGCGAAACCACGCGGCCTCGCACAGCTCCTTCGGGTTCGCGCCCGGCCGCTCGCCGACCGAACGCTCCGGCGACGCGCCGCGCCCGAACTCGGACACCATCAGCGGGCACTCCATCTCCACTGCGACCTCGATCGCCTTCTGCCAGCAGCGCACGGCCCATTGCCGCTCGTCCTCGAACGGGCTCGCCCAGCGGTACATCGGCTGCAGCGACGCGAGACCGACGCCGCTCGCGCGCATCGCCTGTCGGAACGCGGCCATGCGCTCGCGCGTCGCGCGCGGCATCACCCACCAGTCGAGAAAGTCGCTGCGTGGCGACAGCTCGATCTGGTCGTAGCCGAGCTCGGCGACCGCATGCGGCAGCCGGTCGAGCGGCAGGTGGCGAATCATGTAGGGATCCAGAGCGATCTTCATCTTCTTCCCGGAAGGTTGCGTGGTGTCGGCCGCGTCGGAATCGGTCAGCGGCGCGACTTCTTGTTGCGGTACTGGTCGGCGATCACGGCCGCGACGATGATCGCGCCCTTCACCATCTCCTGGTAATACGCGTCGATGCGGATGAACGTGAAGCCCGACGTCATCACGCCGAGGATCAGCACGCCGATCACGGTGCCCGTCACGCGCCCGAGGCCGCCCGACAGCGACGTGCCGCCGATCACGACGGCCGCGATCGCATCGAGCTCGTACATCACGCCCATGCCGGACTGGCCGGAGATCGCGCGCGCGGCCGTCACGGTGCCGGCGATCCCGCTCAGGAGGCCCGCGATCGCATAGACGAAGATCAGGTGGCGCGTCACGTTGATGCCCGATACGACGGCCGCGTGGCGGTTCGCGCCGATCGCATAGGTGTATTTGCCGAAGCGCGTGTAGCGCAGCACGACGTGGAAGATCGCGGCGATCACGAGAAAGACGATCACCGGGTTCGCGCCCGCGCCGATCGCCGCGAACGAGTCGGTCAGCATCGACACCGGCATCCCGTTGGTGAACCACTTCGCGAAGCCGCGCGCGGCGACCATCGTGCCGAGCGTCGCGATGAACGGCGGGATGCCCGTCATCGCGATCAGCGTGCCGTTCAGCAGGCCGACCAGCAGCCCGACGCACACGCCGGCCAGCACCGGCCAGATCACCGGCAGATCGGTGAGATGCGGAAACACCGCGCGCGGGAAGTCGGACACCTGCGCGAGGCTCGCCGACACGACGGCGGCCGCCGCGACCACCGACCCCGACGAGAGATCGATCCCGCTGGTGATGATCACGAGGTTCACGCCGACCGCGATGATGCCGATCACGGCCATCTGCAGCACGATGATTTCGAGCCGCTCGGCATTGAACAGAAAGCTCTGGCCGACGACGATCCAGCCGAGAATCTCGAAGAACAGGCTGATGCCGACCAGCACGAGGAAGATGCTCAGTTCGGGCGGCCACTTCGTATGCCGCGACTTGAGTGTCATGGTCTGCGCATCCGCGACCGGGTTCAGGTTGCCCATTTCAGTTGTCTCCAATCTTGTTTCGGCTCAGCGCGACGCGAGATCCATGATGCGAACCTGGTCGGCGTCCTTGCGATCGACGATGCCGGTCATGCGCCCTTCGTGCATCACCATCACGCGATCGCTCATCCCCAGCACTTCCGGCATTTCCGACGAGATCATCAGCACCGCGACGCCCTTGCCGGCCAGCGCGCTGACGAGCCGGTGAATCTCGGCCTTCGCGCCGACGTCGATGCCGCGCGTCGGTTCGTCGAGGATCAGGATGCGCGGCTGCGTGAGCAGCCAGCGGCCGATCAGCACCTTCTGCTGGTTACCGCCCGACAGGTTCTGGATTTCCTCGTGCAGCCCGGGCGACTTCACGCGCAGCATCCGGCTCATTTCCTCGCAGTCGCGCTTCAACTGCGCCTGCTGCACGAAATTGAACTTCACGTAGCGGTTGCTGAGCACCGCCGCTTCCATGTTCGCGAGCAGGTCGAGATTCAGGAAGCAGCCGGAGTCCTTGCGATCCTCGGTGAGGAACGCCATCCCGTGCTTCATCGCCTGCGCGGGCGTCGCGATCCGCACCGGCTTGCCGTCGATGCGGATCTCGCCCGACGTGGCCGGCACGACGCCGAACAGCGCCTCCGCGACGTTCGAGCGCCCCGAGCCGACGAGGCCCGCGACGCCGAGGATCTCGCCCGCGCGCAGCTCGAAGCTGACGTCGCGGAACACGCCGTCGACGCAGAGATCCTTCACCGACAGCACGACGTCGCCGATCGGCACCGCTTCCTTCGGAAACATCTGCGTGATCTCGCGCCCGACCATCATGCGGATGATGTCGTCGCGCGTGACGTCGCTCGACGCATGCGTGCCGATGTACTTGCCGTCGCGGAACACCGAGAACTCGTCGGCGATCTCGAACAGCTCGTTCATCTTGTGCGTGATGTAGACGATGCCCTTGCCCTGCTCGCGCAGCTGGCGAATGATCCGGAACAGGTGCGCGACTTCCTTTTCGGTCAGCGCGGAGGTCGGCTCGTCCATGATCAGCACGTCCGAGTCGAACGACACGGCCTTCGCGATCTCGACCATCTGGCGGCTCGCGACCGACAGCGTGCGCACGTCGGTTTCCGGATCGATGTCGATCGACAGCCGCTCGAACAGCGCGGCCGTGCGGCGGCGCAGTTCGGCGTGATCGATCAGGCCGAAGCGGTTCTTCGGTTCGCGGCGGATCCAGATGTTCTCCGCGACCGTCATGTACGGCATCAGGTTGAGCTCCTGATGGATCATCGCGATGCCGCGGTCGAGCGCATCGAGCGGGCCGTTCAGCACGACCGGTTCGCCGTTGATCAGGATTTCGCCCTGGTCGGGCGTGTAGACGCCGGCGATGATCTTCATCAGCGTGGACTTGCCGGCGCCGTTCTCGCCCATCAGCGCATGAACGGTGCCGCGGCGCACGCGGAACTGCACGCCGTCGAGCGCGACGACGCCGGGAAAGGACTTGCCGACGCCGCGCACCTCGAGCACGCAGTCGGCCATGGAAGGAGGCGGCGAGCCGGACGAGCCGGCCGCCCCGGACGAAGCGGCCGGCGCGTCGCCGCCGGCCATCGGGCGCGCGATCCTGGCTGTAAACATGGACGTTCCTCGACAAGTCGCGCGCGAACCCGGCCGTGCCGGGCCCGCGCAGTTCAACGGGACAACCGGTCAGTGCTTCGCGTACTGGTTCATGTTGTCGGGCGTCACGAGCTCGAACGGCACGTTCACATAGCGATCGACCGGCTGCTTCTTCGCGAGCTTCAGCGCGGTGGCGACGGCCTGCGCGCCCTGCCCGGTCGCGTTCTGGTAGACGGACACCTTCAACTCGCCGGCCTTCATCGCCGCGAGGCCGTCCGGCGTCGCGTCGATGCCCGCGACGACCGTTTTCGGCGTCAGCTTGCGCGCGGCCTTCAACGCGTTGATCGCGCCGATCGCCATTTCGTCGTTGTTCGACACGATCGCGTCGAACTTGGTCCCGGAGCTCAGCCAGTTCATCGTGATGTCCTGGCCCTGCGTGCGGCTCCACTTGCCTTCGCGCTTGTCGACGATCTTCATGCCCGCGCATTCCTTCGTCGCGATCACGTCCTCGATGTCCTTGGTGCGGGCGCGCGCCGATTCGTTGGACAGCTCGCCCATCAGCACGAGGATGTCGCCCTTGCCGCCGAGCAGCTTGCACACCTGGCGCGCCTGCAGCGTGCCCGACTGCTTTTCGTCGGAGGCGACGACCGCGACGCCGGCCGGCAGCTTGTCGAAATCGACCGGCTTGCGGTTCACGTAGACGAGCGGGATCTTCGCCGCGGTCACCATCTTCGTGATCTTCGGCGTCGCGTCGGTATCGACCGCGTTCACGATGATCGCGTCGACTTTCTGCGCGATCATGTTCTGGACCTGGCTCAACTGCTTGCCGACGTCATTGCCGCCGTCCTCGATCTGCACGGTCGCGCCGTCCTTCTTCGCCGAATCGGCGATGCTGTTGCGCAGGATGGTCAGGAACGTGTCGTCGAACGATGCCATCGTCACGCCGATCTTCTCCGCATGCGCAAGCGGCGCAGCCAGGATCGCGGCGGCCGCGACGGCCATCAGCTTGGTCTTCATGATCAATCTGTCTCCTCATCTCCGGGGGGCGGAAGACGGCGCATTGCGCGCCGCCGGGCCGAGTCCGATCGGATCCGATCGGGACTGAAGCATCCGGATGAAACTGTAGATCACTTCCTCGAAAATTTGGAAATTTATTTCTACGTGATTTCACCTAGGGAACTGGATTTCCAAAAAGTCTAGACTGCGTCCGTAGCCCGAATCCCGGCGGCAGGCAGCCTCGCGTCGTGCGGCACATGCCGCGGACAGCCGCCGCCGGATCGGTCCCCTAATCCGCCGGCAGCGCCGAACGCCGGCCGCGAGCGTGACACGTGATATGAGCCTGCTGAACTTTCCGAGTGACCGCCCCATCGATCTCGCCTGCCTCGGCCGCGTGGCCGTGGATCTCTATGCGCAGCAGTACGGCAGCCGCCTCGAAGACGCGCGCAGCTTCCAGATGTATCTCGGCGGCTCGTCGGGCAACGTCGCGTTCGGCGTCGCGCGGCTCGGGCTGAAGACCGCGATGATCTCGCGCGTCGGCGACGAGCAGATGGGCCGTTTCCTGCGCGAGACGCTCGAGCGCGAAGGCTGCGACACGAGCCAGTTGCAGACCGATCGCGAGCGGCTCACAGCGCTGGTGCTGCTCGGGCTGAAGGATCGCGATACGTTCCCGCTGCTGTTCGTGCGCGAGAACTGCGCGGACATGGCCGTGCGCGCCGACGAGATCAGCGAGGACTTCATCGCCGGTTGCCGCGCGCTGGCGATCACCGGCACGCATCTGTCGACGCCGGGCACGCGCGAGGCGTCGCTGACCGCGCTCGGTTACGCGCGCCGCCACGGCGCGGTGCGCATCCTCGACATCGACTACCGGCCGGTGCTGTGGGGGCTGACCGCGCGCGGCGCCGGCGAGAACCGTTACGTACCCGACGCGCAGGTGACGCGGCAACTGCAGCAGGTGCTCGACGAATTCGATCTGCTGGTCGGCACCGAGGAGGAATTCCTGATCGCGGGCGGCGTGCCGCACGACCTGATCGCGTCGTTGCAGGCGGTGCGCGCGATCACGAACGCGACGCTGGTCGTCAAGCGCGGCGCGCTCGGCTGCTGCGTGATCGAAGGCGACGTTCCCGCGCGCATCGACGCCGCGCCGACCTTCGTCGGCGAACGCGTCGAGGTGCTCAACGTGCTCGGCGCGGGCGACGCGTTCCTGTCGGGCCTGCTGTCGGGGCTGCTGCGCGGGCGCGACTGGGCCGAATCGACGCGCATCGCGAACGCATGCGGCGCGATCGTCGTGTCGCGCCACGCGTGCTCGGCCGCGATGCCGACGCCGGCCGAACTCGCGCACTGGTTCGGCGGCAGCCGCAATCCGGCGGTCGATGCCGACCGCACGCTCGCGCACCTGCATCGCGTGACGGTGCCGCGCCGCGAATGGGACGACCTGTGCGTGATGGCGTTCGACCATCGCAGCCAGTTCTACGAGCTCGCGGTGCAGGCCGGCGCGGACGAGGCGCGGATCAGCACGTTGAAGCGCCTGCTCGTGCGCGCGGTCGAACAGGTCGAGCGCGACCGCGGCATCGCCGGCCACGTCGGCGTGCTGATCGACGGCGGCGCGTACGGCCGCGACGCGCTCGCGTCGGCCACCGGGCGCGGCTGGTGGGTCGGCCGGCCGGTCGAGCTGCCGGGCTCGCGGCCGCTGCGGTTCGACGAGACGCGTTCGGTCGGCTCGTCGCTCACGCACTGGCCGACCGAACAGGTCGTGAAATGCCTCGTTCACTATCACCCCGACGACCCCGTCGACCTGCGCGTCGAGCAGGAGCAGCGCGTGCTCGAACTGTGGGAAGCCACGCGCGCGAGCGGCAACGAGCTGCTGCTGGAAATGATTCCGCCGCGCGCGGTCACGCCGGCCGGCACCGAGGACGACGCGGTGCTGCGCACGGTCGCGCGCTTCTACAACCTCGGCGTGAAGCCCGAATGGTGGAAGCTCACGCCGCTCACCGCCGACGGCTGGGCACGGCTCGCCGCGCTGATCGCCGAGCGCGACCCGCACTGCCGCGGCGCGGTGATCCTCGGGCTGAACCAGCCGCTGCAATACCTCGTCGACAGCTTCCGCTCGGCGACCGACCCGATCGTCAAGGGCTTCATGGTCGGGCGCACGCTGTGGGCCGATGCCTCGCTGAACTGGTTCGCGGGCCGGATCGACGATCAGGCGCTGATCGACGAAGTGGCCGGCAACTTCGCGCAACTGGTCGACGCGTGGCTGGGCCGCCGGGCCGCCGCGCGCGCCGCCGCAGCCTGATGCCCGTGTTCGCGACGACCACCCGACTTCTCTCTATCGACCGACGATGACCACCACCGTAAGACTGACCGTCAGCCAGGCGCTCGTGCGCTACCTGGCCGCCCTGCGCGCCGAAGTCGTCCAGCCCGACGGCCGCACCGAGATCCTGCCGTACTGCGGCGGCGTGTTCGCGATCTTCGGACACGGCAACGTGGCCGGGCTCGGCGAAGCGCTGCATGCCGAGAAGGACCGGCTGCCGACGTTTCGCGCGCACAACGAGCAAGGGATGGCCAACGCGGCCGTCGCGTTCGCGAAAGCGAATTTCCGCCAGCGGATGATGGCCGCGACGTCGAGCATCGGCCCCGGCGCGACCAACATGCTCACGTCCGCCGCGCTCGCGCACGTCGGCCGCTTGCCGCTGCTGCTGCTGCCCGGCGACGTGTTCGTGTCGCGGCTGCCCGACCCGGTACTGCAGCAGGTCGAGGATTTCGAACAGGGCGACGTCAGCGCGAACGACTGCTTCCGGCCCGTGACGCGCTACTTCGACCGCATCGCGTCGCCCGAGCAACTGCTCGTCGCGCTGCCGCGCGCGATCCAGGTAATGACCGATCCCGCGCAGTGCGGCCCCGTGTGCCTCGCGCTGCCGCAGGACGTGCAGACCTTCGCGTACGACTGGCCCGAGGATTTCTTCGCGCCGCCGGTGATCCGGATGCGCCGGCCGCCGGCCGACCCGCTCGAACTCGCCGATGCGCTCGACGTGCTGAAGGCCGCGAAGAAGCCGCTGATCGTCGCCGGCGGCGGCGTGCTGTACAGCCAGGCGTGGGACGCGCTGCGCACGTTCGCCGACACGCACGGCGTGCCGGTGGCCGAATCGCAGGCCGGCAAGGGCAGCCTCGCGTGGGACCACCCGCTGAACCTCGGATCGATCGGCGTGACGGGCTCCCCCGCCGCGAATCGCGCGGCCGCACAGGCCGACGTCGTGTTCGCGGTCGGCACGCGGCTGCAGGATTTCACGACCGGCTCGCACGCGCTCTACGGCGACGCAACGTTGTTGAGCCTGAACGTGCAGCCGTTCGACGCGGGCAAGAAGCGCGGCCGGCAACTGGTTGCCGATGCGCGTACGGGCCTCGGTCAGTTGTCGGCCGCGCTGGCCGGCTGGCGCGCCGACGCGGCGTGGACGGCCGCGAACCGCGACCAGGCCGCCGCGTGGAACGCGCGCGTGACGACGCTGACCACCCGGATGCCGACCGACACGCTGCCGTACGACGCGGAAGTGATCGGTGCGGTGCGCGACTCCGCGGCCGACGCGGGGCGCGACAGCGCGCGCGACGACCTCGTCGTCTGCGCGGCCGGCACGCTGCCGGCCGAACTGCACAAGCTGTGGCGCAGCGGCGTGCCGGGCAACTACCACATGGACTATGCGTATTCGTGCATGGGCTACGAGGTCGCGGGCGGTCTCGGCGCGAAGCTCGCGCGGCCCGAGCGCGAAGTGATCGTGATCGTCGGCGACGGCTCGTACATGATGCTCAACGCGGAGCTCGCGACCTCCGTGATGCTCGGCCGCAAGATCATCGTCGTGATCCTCGACAACCGCGGCTACGGCTGCATCGAGCGGTTGCAGCTCAACTGCGGCGGCGCGAGCTTCAACAACATGCTCGACGACTGCGTGCCCGAAGGCGGCGAACGCTCGACGATCGACTTCGCGATGCATGCGCGCGCAATGGGTGCGGAAGCCGTGCACGTGCGCGACGTCGGCGAGCTGCGCCGCGAAATGAAACGCGCACGGGCGGCGACGAAGAGCCAGGTGCTCGTGATCGACACCACGCATCGTCGCACCACCGACGACGGTGGCGCGTGGTGGGAAGTCGCGGTGCCGCAGGTCTCCGCACGCGCCGATGTCGAACGCGCGCACCAGACGTATCTCGACGCGAAAACCCGGCAGCGGCGCTGATCGCGCACGCCGCTCCACGAACACGCTTCGCCCCCATCATCCGAATCGAATCGAGGAAGCAAGACATGAGCTGGAACGTCCGCATCGGCATCAACCCCCTGTCGTGGATGAACGACGACCTGCCGTCGCTCGGCGGCGAGACGCCGCTCGAGACGGCGCTGAAGGAAGGCGCCGAAATCGGCTATGCGGGCTTCGAGCTCGGCAACAAGTTTCCGAAGACGGGCCCCGAACTGAAGGCGAAGCTCGCCGAATTCGGGCTCGTGTGCGTGTCGGGCTGGTATTCGGGCTTCCTCGCGGAAGTCGCGCCGGGCATGACCGACGCCGATGCCGTCGCGGCGGAGATCGAGCGCTGCCGCGCGCACATGACGAAGCTGCAATTCAACGACGTGACGGTCGTCGTGTACGGCGAATGCGCGGGCACGATCCAGGGCAACATCGACACGCCGGTCGCGAAGCGGCCGCGTTTCGTCGACGACGAAGCGTGGCGGCGCTACGCGGCGCGCCTCGACGCGTTCGGCGCGCATCTGCTCGACACCTACGGGATCCGGCTCGCCTACCATCACCACATGGGCGCGTACGTCGAGTCGCCGGACGACGTCGACCGGCTGATGGCGCTGACCGATCCCGCGAAGGTGTTCCTGCTGTTCGACACCGGCCACGCGTATTTCGGCGGCGCGGTCGACCCGGTGACGCTGCTGAAGAAGCACGTGTCGCGCGTGGCGCACGTGCATTGCAAGGACGTGCGGCCGCAGGTCGTCAACCAGGCGCGCAACGACGGCTGGAGCTTCCTGAACGGCGTGATCAACGGCACCTTCACGGTGCCGGGCGACGGCGCGCTCGACTACGACGCGACGCTGCGCACGCTGAAGGATGCCGGCTACGAGGGCTGGCTCGTCGTCGAGGCCGAGCAGGATCCGGCCGTCGCGCCGAGCTATGCGTATGCGAAGAAGGGCTACGAGTCGCTGCGCGCGATCGTCGACCGGTTGAGCGCGTGAGCTCGCGCGCAAGCGCCCGAGCATTCGCGTCCTACCCTATTGCGGAGACCCACTTCATGACGATTTCTCCCCTGCTGGTCAAGGCATCCGCCGACCGCGAAATCTGCAACGTCACGCCCGAATCGGCCGGCTGGAAGCACGTCGGCTTTCGCGCGCTGCGCCTGAAGGCCGGCGACGCCGAGACGCTCGACACGGGCACGCGCGAACTGTGCGTCGTCGTGCTGACGGGCACGGTGCGCGCGGACGTCGACGGCGAAACCTACGACGCGCTCGGCAAGCGCGACAGCGTGTTCGAAGACGTATCGCCGGACGCGCTGTACGTGCCGGGCGGCAAGCGCGTCACGCTGGTCGCGACGCGCGATGCGGAAGTCGCGCTGTGCACCGCGCCGTACGCGAGCGGCGACAAGCCCGTGCGGCGCCTCGACGGCGAACGGATGCGCCGCTCGGTGCGCGGGCAAGGCACCAACACGCGCTACGTATGCGACATCCTGATGGGCGACAACCCGGCCGCCGAGCGCCTCCTCGTCGTCGAAGTCGTCACGCCGGCCAGCCATTCGAGCAGCTATCCGCCGCACAAGCACGACCGCGACGCGGCGCCCGACGAAACCTCGCTCGAGGAAACCTATTACCACCGGATCGATCCGCCGCAGGGTTTCGCGTTCCAGCGCGTGTACACCGACGACCGCAGCCTCGACGAGGCGTGCGCGGTGGAGAACCACGACGTCGTGATGGTGCCGCGCGGCTACCACCCGGTCGTGGCTCCTCACGGCTACAACCTGTACTACCTGAACGTGATGGCCGGACCGAGCCGCGCGTGGGCGTTCAAGAACGACCCCGCGCACGAGTGGATGCTCGATGCGGCGCCGAAACGCTGACGTGCCGACGCGCCGAAGCACTGAACGGAACACGGGCCCGCGCGGCCCGTGACGATGCGACGCCCGGCACGCGTATCGAGCCGGCCACGCCACGGAGCCGCCATGGTGACGTCCCCCTTTCGCCTCGAACCCCACGCCTTCGACGACGATACGTCGACCCCGGCGCTGCCGCACTTCGATGCGGCCGTCGCGCGCCGCATGGGAGAAATCGCGGTCAACCTCGCGTCGCGACGCGGGCTGCCGATCGCGGTCGGCATCGTCGGCGAGCAGGCGCTGCTGTTCTACTGTGCGCTCGACGGCAGCGGTGCGCACGACGGCGATGCGATCCGCCGCCGGCAGAACACGGTCCTGCGTTTCGGCGAGAGTTCGCTCGCGGTCGGCGCGCGCTTTCGGCGTGCCGGCTGGTCGCTGCGGTCGCAGGGCCTGTCGGACGACGACTACGCACTCGACGGCGGCGGCGTGCCGTTGCGGATCGCCGGCGCCGGCATCGTCGGCGCGATGGCGATCGCGGGCCTCGGCGCCGAACGCGATCACGCGCTCGTCGTCGAATGCCTGCGATGGCACGTCGGCGCGAATGCGCTCGCGATGAGCGCGTAGCGGCGCGAACGGCGCACCCGCACCGCTCGCGCCGACCTGCGGACGATCAGTTCAACCCGCCGCTCACGACGAGGTGCTCGCCGGTCATCCAGCGTGCATCGTCCGATGCGAGGAACACGGCGACCGACGCGATGTCGTTCGGCTCGCCGAGGCGGCCGAGCGGCGTCTGGCCGCGCACCTGCGCTTCGAGATCGGAACCGATGATGCCCGCGCTGTGCGTGCCTTCGGTCACGATCATCCCCGGGTTGATCGCGTTCACGCGGATCTTGCGCGGGCCGAGTTCGAGCGCGAGCACGCCGGTGATCGCGTCGACCGCACCCTTCGTGCCGCTGTACACGGCGCTGGCGGGCGGCGTGATGCTGGTCACGACCGAGCTGATGTTGATGATGCTCGCGCCTTCGCCGAGATGCTTGACCGCCGCCTGCGTGGTCAGCAGCACGCCGAACACGTTCGTGTCGAACTGCCGGCGGTAGTGTTCCTCGGTGATCGCTTCGATCGGCGCGAATTCGTACACGCCGGAGTTGTTGACGAGCACGTCGAGACGACCATACGTTTCGATCGCGGTATCGACGATGCGTTGCGCGTCGGCTGCCTTCGACACGTCGCCGCCGACCGCGACCGCGCGGCCGCCCGCTTCCGTGATCGCGCTCACGACCGCATCCGCGCCTGCCTTGCTGCTCGCGTAGTTGACGACGACCGCTGCACCTTCGTCGGCCAATGCCTTCGCGATTGCCGCGCCGATGCCCTTCGATGCGCCCGTGACGATCGCTACCTTGCCTGTCAGCTTGCTCATGATTTCATTCCTCAGTCCGAAGACGTTCGATGGATGGCGCCGGTTGCCGCGACGATGCGTCGATGCGTCGATGCGTTGCGACGGCGACCGGCCTGACTGGCAATGTACGGTGCGGCGCCGCGACGATAAAGCGGCTCGACGCGAATTGACTGGCGGAGTTTGCCGAACAATCGACTGGATGCCGTCAGCCGGCGCTCAGCCACGCGCGTGCGACCTCGCCGCCCAGCCCGTCGAGCCCGCCGTCGTAGACGATCCGTCCGCGCCCCATTACCGCCGCGCGTCGCGCGAGCCGCGGCGTGAGCTGCAGCCGCTGCTCGATCAGCACGATCGACACGCCGTCGGCCTGCAGCGCGGCGAGGCACGCGCCGACTTCGTCGACCGCGAGCGGCGCGAGCCCTTCGGCCGGCTCGTCGACGATCAGCACGCGCGGCCGGCCGGCGAGTGCGCGCACCAGCGCGAGCACCTGCTGCTCGCCGCCCGACAGCCGCCCGGCTTTCACGTCCGCGCGCGCGGCCAGCAACGGAAAGCGCTCGAACAGGCGGTCGAGCGCCGCGCGTTCGATGGCGCCGCTCGCGCCGCGCAAACCGAGCCGCAGGTTGTCGCGCACGGTCAGCAGCGGAAACACGTCGCGGCTTTCGGCCACGTAAGCGACGCCGCGCCGCGCGATCTCGAACGTGCGCGCGCCCGCGCATTCGGCGCCGGCGATGCGCACCGAGCCGGCCGTGCGCACGAGCCCCATCACGGCCTTCGCGAGCGTCGAGCGCCCCGAGCCGTTGCGGCCGAGCAGCGCGAGCGTCTCGCCCGGCGCGAGCGCGAGATCGACGCCGTCGAGCACGGGCTGCACCCCGTACCACGCACGCAGCCCGCGAATCTCGAGCACGGCGCTCATGCCGCGCCCTCGCCCAGATAGGCGGCCCGCACGCGCGGATCGGCGCGGATCGCGTCGGGCGCGCCGGTCGCGACCACGGTGCCGCGCACGAGCACGGTGATGCGTTCGGCGAAACCGAACACCGCGTCCATGTCGTGCTCGATCATCAGCACGGTGCGGCCCTGCGTCGTCGCGCGGATCAGCGCGATCATCCGCGCCGCCTGCGCGCGGCTCATGCCGGCCGTGGGCTCGTCGAGCAGCAGCGTACGCGCGCCGCTCGCGAGCGCGATCCCGAGATCGAGCGCGCGCTGCTCCGCATAGCTCAGCGCGGCGGCCGGCGTGTCGCGCCGCGCATCGAGGCCGATGTCGTGCAGCACGCGCGCCGCCGCGCGATCGATCGACGCCGATTCGCGCAGCCGGTTCCACCAGCGCCGCCGTTCGGCCGGCGCGTGCAGCGCCGCGCAGCGCAGGTTGTCGAACACCGTCAGGCGCGCGAACGCGCTCGTCTGCTGGAAACTGCGGCCGATGCCGAGGCGGCTCGCGACGACCGGCCCGCGCCCGCGCAGCTCGACGCCGTGCAGCACGACGCGTCCGCGCGTCGGCCGCGTCGCCCCGGCGATCACGCCGAACAGCGTCGATTTGCCCGCGCCGTTCGGCCCGATCAGCGCGTGGCGCTCGCCTGCCGCGATGCTCAGGTCGACCCCGTCGAGCACGGTCTGCGCGCCGAAGCGCTGCACGACGCCGTGAAGCGCGATCGCGTTGCCGTTCATCGCGCGTCCTCCTGCATGGCCACCGCCGCGTCATGCGCGAGCCGCGCGCGCCAGCGCCACAGCAGCGTGCCGATGCCGGCCGCCGAGCACGCGACGGCCCAGCCGGCCGGCGTATCGGCGTCGATGTTCCACGCACCGAACGCGAAGCCCGTGCCGTCGTCCTGCGCGAAGCGCCATGCATAGCCGAGCTCGGCCGCGCAGACGATCGCGACGCCCCAGAACGCGCACGCACCGACGGCGCACAGCACGCGCCACCGCTCGACGGCCGGCGCGCCGCGCCGCAGCGTAGGCGCGAGCGAGCGCGCAATGCCCGCGATCCCGCCGGGCGCGGCGACGACGATCGCGACGAACAGCACGCCGAGATACAGCGCCCACGCGCGCGACACGCCCGCGACGACGATACTCAGCGCGGTCAGCACGGCCGCGCCGGCCGCCGGCCCGAAGAACGCGCCGGTGCCGCCGATCACCGCGGCGATCAGCACGGTCGCCGAGCGCGCCATCGACACGCTGTCGGGCGTCGCGATCTCGACGTCGATCAGCGTCAGCGTGCCGGCGATGCCCGCGAAGAACGATGCGCAGGTGACCATCGCGAGCCGCACGCGCCGCGGATCGGTGCCGAGCGCGGCGACGCGCGCCGGGTTGTCGCGCACCGCGTTCGCGAGGCGCGCGAGCGGCGTGCGCGTCAGCGCATGCATCGCCCACGCCGACACGATGCACCACGCGGCGATCAACGCATACGCGTGCGTCGGCGCGCCGAAATGCGCGTTGCCCCACGGCGCACCGCTCGCGCGATCGATCGGCACGCCGCCGAGGCCGCCGAACCACGCGGGCACGCTCCACGCGGCGGCCGCGACGCATTCGCCGAGGCCGAGCGTGATCATCGCGAACGCGGTGCCGGAACGGCGCGTCGCCAGCAGCCCGGCGACGAACCCGAAGCCCGCGCCGGCCGCGCCGCCGACGAGCGGCAACAGCGGCAGCGGTCCGCCGATATGGTTGAACCAGTGGGCGGCCGCGAACGCGCCGAGGCCCGCGAATGCCGCATGCCCGAACGACAGCAGCCCGGTCGTGCCGAGCTGCAGGTTGTACGACAGCGCGAGCACGACGAGCGCGGCCGTCTGCGCGAGATAGCCGAGCACCGCGCCATGCGGCCACAGCCATGCGGGCAGCGCGACGCACGCGGCGAACAGCGCCCAGCGCACGCATCCGGCCAGTGCGCGGCTACGCATCGGCACGCTCGCCGAACAACCCGCGCGGCCGCGCGACCAGGACCGCGACGAGCAGCAGGTACGGCACCAGCGGCGCCAGTTGCGCGATCGACACGGTGGCCACGCTGTCGGGCAGCGCGATGCCCGTCCATGCCGCGAGGTCGCGCAGCGACGTGTCGCTCGCCGCCGCGAAGGTCTGCGCGAAGCCGACCGCGAGCGACGCGACGAACGCGCCGCCGAGCGAGCCGAGCCCGCCGATCACGACCACCGCGAACACGACCGATCCGACGGTTTCAGCCAGCGCGGGCTCGATCACCGCGAGCGGCGCGCCGATCACGCCGGCCAGCGCCGCGAGCGCGGTGCCCGCGCCGAACAGCGCCGTCATCACACGCGGCACGTCGTAGCCGAGCGCCTCGACCGCCGCGCGATGCGTGAGCGCCGCGCGCACGACGAGCCCGAGGCGCGACGCGCGCAGCAGCCCGCCGAGCACGACCAGCATCGTTGCGGACATCGCCATCATGAACAGCCGGTAACGCGGCAACGCGAGACCGAACACGATCACGGGCGCGCCGTCGAACAGCGGCGGCACGGGCGCCGGCAGCGGCGCGAGACCCCATGCGAGTTTCGTGCCCTCGCCAATCAGGTACGCGAGACCGAAGGTCAACAGCAGTTCGCTCGTATGGCCGCGCGCCTGCACGCGGCGCAGCAGCGCGCGTTCGCAGCCGGCGCCGAGCAGCCCGACGGCCAGCGGCGCGAACACGAGCGCGGGCCAGAAGCCCGCCGAGGCCGCGATGCCGTAGCCGACATACGCGCCGAGCATGTAGAAGCTCGCATGGGCGAAGTTGAGCACGCCCTGCACGCTGAAGATCAGCGTGAGGCCGGCCGACAGCATGAACAGCAGCAAGCCGTAGCTGAGGCCGTTGAACGCCTGGAGCGCGAACGCGTGCACCGCGTATCGTCAGGCGGCGAGCGGTTCGAGCGCGGCGCGCAGCGCATCGGGCAGCGGCACCGGGCGGCGCGTGCCGCGATCGACGTACACGTGCACGAAATGCCCCTGTGCGGCGGGCGCCGCATCGCCTCGGGCGAACAGCCCGACCTCATAGCGCACGCTCGACGTGCCGAGCTTCACGACGCGCAGGCCCGCGTCGACCAATTGCGGAAACACGAGCGGCGCGAAGTAGTTGCATTGCGTCTCGACGACGAGCCCGATCGTCTGCCCATGCTCGACGTCGAGCACGCCCGCACGGATCAGGTACTCGTTCACGACGGTGTCGAAGTAACTGTAGTAGACGACGTTGTTCACGTGCCCGTAGACGTCGTTGTCCATCCAGCGGGTCGTGATCGGCAGGAAGTGGCGATAGGCGTCGCGCGGACGCGGCTGCGGCTTGTCGGACATGGCGATGGCGGTCAGGACGATGGGAGCGAAGGGAACGACGGGGACGGCGCGTGACGGCCGCACGACGCGGCGCGCCGGCCGGCGACGAAGCGCCGCGACGCGCGCACCACGGCGGACGGCATGCTGCGGGCAGGCCGGCGCGTCACTGCCCCGGCCGGTCGACGAATTCGAAATCGAGGCCGCGCGCGCGCATCCAGTCGGCGAGCGCGACGCCCGTGCCGGCGCGCCACGGGCGCAGCAGCGGCGGATCGACGAGCTTGTATTCGAGCAGTTCCGGCGACAGCGACACCGTGCCCGACGCCCGCACGTGGTACGCGATGATCAGCTCGTTCTTGCGCATGAATTCGTACACGCCGACGAGCGATACGTGCTCGGCCTTCAGCGCGGTTTCCTCGAATACCTCGCGCGCGATGCCGTCCTCGGGCGTCTCGCCGTTTTCGAGAAAGCCGGTGATCAGCGCGAACATCCCTTCGGGCCACGCCGCGTTGCGCGCGAGCAGGACCTTGCCGTCGAGTTCGACGATCGCGGCGACGACGGGCAGCGGGTTGTTCCAGTGCACGTAGCCGCAGGATTCGTCGGGGCAGGCCTGGCGGATGCGGCCGCCCTCATGGTCGGGATCGGCCCGCTCGGTCAGCGGGCTCGCGCAGCGCGGGCAAAAGCGGTAGTCGGCGGTGGTCATCGATGGCAATCTGGCGAGCGCCGGACGGCCGTGTGCCGGCTGCCCGCGCACCCGCTCGGCGCGGGAAAGGCTTCATTCTAGCGAGTTTGCCCGCGCCCGAGACGATCCGGCCCCACCGGCGTCAGGGCGACCGGCGCCCGCGTGCGGCGGTCGCCGCGAAGCCGGCGGCGCCGATCAGCAGCGCGGCCGCCGCGACCCACAGCGCGGGCGTAAACGACCCGAAGCGCGCGGCGAGCGGCGCCGCGACGAGCGGCCCGAGTATCTGCCCGACGCCGTACGATGCGGTCGCATAGCCCATCAGCCCGGCCGCACGCTCGCCGTGCAGGCGCCGCGCCTCGCGCATCGCGAACAGCGTGATCGCGGTGAACGGCAGGCCGAGCAGCGCGCTGCCGATCGAGAAGCCGGCCGCGTTCGGCCATACGATTCCGGCCGCGATGCCGAGCGCCTGCGTCGCGCAGCCGGCCGCAAGCAGCAGCCGGTTGTCCCAGTGCCCGGGCAGCCGCGCGGCGGTGATCGCGCCGACGATCAGCGCCGCGCCGAACATCGGCCAGAACAGGTCGGGCCACGGCGAACCGGCCGGCAGCGCGGCGCGCGCGATCACCGGCAGGAACGTCGCGGTGACGATGTAGCCGAAGCCCGGCGCGCCGTACAGCACGACGAGCCACGCGGCGTCCGCGCGACGGCTGCGCGTGGCCGCCCGTGCCGCCCGTGCCGCCAGGGTGGCGGGCGCCCCGGCGGCCGGCGGCGCTGCCTGCGCGTGCGCCGAGGTCGAGGTCGAGGTCGAGGCCGAAGCCGAAGCCGAAGCCGAAGCCGGCGCCGCACCGAACGCGCGCCAGATCGCGACCGACAGGACGGCCGACAACGCCGCGAAACCGAGCCAGCCCACCACCGCACGCTGGCCGGCCAGCGCACTGCCGATCAGCCCCGTCACGACGATGCCGACACCCGGCCCCGCGTAGATCACCCCGCTCCATTCGGGCGCACTCAGTTCGGCCAGGCGCCGCAATCCCCATTGCGACATGAACACGAACGTCCATGCGCTGACGACGCCCGCGACGAAACGCACGACGAGCCACGCCGGCAGCCAGTGACCGGCCCCCATCGCGGCGGTCAGGAGCACGGTCGCGACGAGCCCGACACGCACCATCCGCGCGGGCGCGACGCGCAGCGCCGCGCAACTGAGCGCCCCGACGAAGTAGCCCGCGTAGTTCGCCGACGCGAGCCAGCTGCCTGCTTTCAGGCCGATCGAGCCGTCCGCGAGCATCAACGGCAACAGCGGCGTGAACGCGAAACGACCGACGCCGAGCACGACGGTCAGGCCGATCATGCAGGCGAGCGCGGCCGCGCGGGCGCGGCGGTCGGCGCGGTCGGGCGAAAGCACGCGGGCGGCGGCGGTCGGGACATCGAAGCGGGACATGGCGACATGGGCCGACGCGTCGCGCGCCGGCCGCATCGGGAATCGGAACGTCTCCATCCTAGCTTGACCGAACGTTCTCTAAAAATGAATAATTGAGAATCAAGTCATCCCATGGAGAGAATCATGGACCTGGCGGCGCTGGCGATCTTCCGGGCGGTGGTGCGCGAGAACGGCGTGACGCGCGCGGCGGCCAAGCTCAATCGCGTGCAGTCGAACGTCACGACGCGCATCAAGCAGCTGGAGGAGGAACTCGGCGCGGCGCTGTTCGTGCGCGACGGCCGCCGGCTCGTGCTGACGCCGGCCGGGCATACGCTGCTGCCGTATGCGGAGCGCCTGCTCGCGCTCGCCGACGAGGCGCGCGATGCGGTGCGCGAGGACACGCCGCGCGGCCGGCTGCGGCTCGGCACGATGGAAAGCACGGCCGCGAGCCGGCTGCCGACCCTCCTCGCGCGCTACCACCATGCATGGCCCGACGTATCGCTCGAACTGCTGACGGGCACGACGGGCTGCCTGATCGACCGCGTGCGCGACTTCGAAATCGACGCCGCGCTGTTCGCGCGCCCGCCCGAGCCGGACACGCTGCCCGACACGTTCGAGACGGTGCCGATCTTCCGCGAGGACCTCGTGCTGCTCACCCCGCGCGGCCATCCGCCGGTGCGCACGCCGCGCGACGTGCTCCTGCCGACGCTGGTCGCGTTCGAGCGCGGCTGCGCGTATCGCAAGTACGTCGAGCAATGGTACGCGGCGCACGGCGCGAAGCCGGCGCGCGTGCTCGAGCTCGGCTCGTATCACGCGATCGTCGCGTGCGTCGCGGCCGGCGCGGGCATCGCGGTCGCGCCGCGTTCGGTGCTGAATCTGCAGCCCGAGCCCGGCAACATCGCCGCGCACACGATTCCCGAACTGGAAGGCATCGACACGCTGCTCGCGTGGCGGCACGGTTATGCGTCGGCGGCGCTCGCCGCGCTGCGCGATGCGCTCACCGACGCCGCGCGACAGCCCGGCGACGCGGCGAAGCCGACCGCGACCGTGCCGGCCTGACCGGGCTCGCGCGTCGCCGCATCGAGCGACGCGCCGGTACGGCACAAACGAAACGACCCGACCGGCACCGCTGCCGATCGGGTCGTTTTTCGCTTCACGCGATGCCGTCGGTACGACGACGTCGCGTCGGTCGTACAACGATCAGAGCCGTTCTTCGACCCAGCCCTTCACGCCGGCCAGCGCGCCCGGCAGGTTCGCCGGCTCGGTGCCGCCTGCCTGCGCCATGTCCGGACGGCCGCCGCCCTTGCCGCCGACCTGCTGCGCGACGAAGTTCACGAGCTCGCCGGCCTTGACCTTCTTGCTCGCATCCGGCGTGACGCCCGCGATCAGGCTGACCTTGCCGCCTTCGACGGCCGCCAGCACGATCGCCGCGTTCTTCAGCTTGTCCTTCAGCTTGTCGACCGTTTCGCGCAGCGTCTTCGCGTCCGCGCCGTCGAGCGTCGCGGCCAGCACGTACACGCCGCCGACTTCGACGGCCTGCTGCGCGAGCTCGTCGCCCTGGCTCGACGCGAGCTTCGACTTCAGCGCGCCCAGTTCCTTCTCGAGCGACTTCACCTGGTCCTGCACCTGCGCGATGCGCTGCGTGAGTTCCGACGGCTGCGCCTTCAGCGCCGCTGCCGCTTCGTTCACACGCGCGTCGAGCTCCTGCACGTAGCGCACCGCGTTGTCGCCGGTGATCGCCTCGACGCGGCGGATGCCGGCCGCGACGCCGCCTTCCATCACGATCTTGAACAGGCCGATGTCGCCGGTGCGGTGCACGTGCGTGCCGCCGCACAGTTCGCGCGAGAAGCCGAGGTCGAGCACGCGCACTTCGTCGCCGTACTTCTCGCCGAACAGCGCCATCGCGCCGCCCTTCACCGCTTCGTCGTACGGCATCACGCGCACGATGCCCGGCGCGTTCGCGAGGATTTCGGCGTTGACGATCTGCTCGACGCGACGGATCTCGTCGTCGGTCATCGGCGCGTTGTGCGCGAAGTCGAAACGGGTCTTGTCCGCGTCGACGAGCGAACCCTTCTGCTGCACGTGCGCGCCGAGCACTTCGCGCAGCGCCTTGTGCATCAGGTGCGTGGCCGAGTGGTTGCGCTGCGTGCGCGCGCGGCGCTGCGCGTCGATTTCCGCGCGCAGCACGTCGCCGACCTTGAGCGTGCCCTGCTCCAGCGTGCCGTGGTGGCCGATCACGTCGGCCTGCACCTTCAGCGTGTCGGCCACCGCGAAGCGCGTCGATGCGTTCGCGAGCACGCCCTGGTCGCCGACCTGGCCGCCCGATTCCGCGTAGAACGGCGTGTGATCGAGCACGACGACCGCATCCTGGCCGGCCTTCACTTCGTTGACGGCCGAACCGTCGACGTACAGCGCGACGACCTTCGCGTCGTCGAACGCGATTTCCTCGTAACCGTGGAACGTGGTCTTCGCGCCCGAGTATTCGAGGCCCTGCGTCGCCTTGAACTTGCCGGCCGCGCGCGCCTGCTCGCGCTGGCGCGCCATCGCGTCGTCGAATGCCGGCTCGTCGACCGTCATCCCGCGCTCGCGGCACACGTCGGCCGTCAGATCCAGCGGGAAGCCGTACGTGTCGTGCAGCTTGAACGCGAGTTCGCCGTCGAGCACCTTGCCGCCCTTCGCGTCGACGTCGGCGAGCGCGGCCTCGAGGATCGACATGCCGTGCTCGATCGTTTCGAAGAAGCGCTCCTCTTCCTGGCGCAGCACGTCGGTCACGCGCTGTTCGGCTTCCTTCAGCTCCGGATAGGCCGTGCCCATCTCGGCGACGAGGTCGGCCACCAGCTTGTGGAAGAACGCGCCCTTGCGGCCCAGCTTGTAGCCGTGGCGGATCGCGCGGCGCACGATCCGGCGCAGCACGTAGCCGCGGCCTTCGTTGCCGGGGATCACGCCGTCGACGATCAGGAACGAGCACGCGCGGATGTGATCGGCGATCACCTTCAGCGAGTTGTTCGTGAGGTCGCTGATCTCGGTCACGCGCGCGGCGGCCTTGATCAGGTTCTGGAACAGGTCGATCTCGTAGTTGCTGTGCACGTGCTGCAGCACCGCGGCGAGACGTTCGAGGCCCATGCCGGTGTCGACCGACTGCTTCGGCAGGCGCGTCATGTTGCCCTGCGCGTCGCGGTTGAACTGCATGAACACGAGGTTCCAGATCTCGATGTAGCGGTCGCCGTCTTCTTCGGGCGACCCCGGCGGCCCGCCCCACACGTCCGGGCCGTGGTCGTAGAAGATCTCGGTACACGGGCCGCACGGGCCGGTGTCGCCCATCGTCCAGAAGTTGTCCGACGCGTAGCGCGCGCCCTTGTTGTCACCGATCCGGATGATCCGCTCGGTCGGCACGCCGACTTCCTTCGCCCAGATGTCGTACGCTTCGTCGTCTTCCTGGTAGACGGTGACCCACAGTTTTTCCTTCGGCAGCTGGTAGACCGTGGTCAGCAGCTCCCACGCGAACTTGATCGCGTCGTGCTTGAAGTAGTCGCCGAACGAGAAATTGCCGAGCATCTCGAAGAACGTGTGGTGGCGCGCCGTGTAGCCGACGTTCTCGAGGTCGTTGTGCTTGCCGCCCGCGCGCACACTGCGCTGCGCGGTGGTGGCGCGCGAGTACGGGCGCGGGTCCGTGCCGAGGAAGACGTCCTTGAACTGGACCATGCCCGAGTTCGTGAACATCAGCGTGGGATCGTTACCGGGCACGAGGCTCGACGAGCGGACGATCGTGTGGCCCTTCGATTCGAAGAATTTGAGGAATTTCTCGCGGATTTCGGCAGCTTTCATGGCGTGCGGGGACAGTCTGGCAAAGACGGCTTCAAACGCCGGCGCCCCAGGCGGGGCGCGCGGCGGCATGGATTCGGAAACGATCGATTATACGATACAGACCGCCCGCCCAAGCGGCAGCGGCCCGCTGCGCCGGACGACCGGCCTGGGCCACCGGCGCGGCCGATTCGCCTTAAGATGCTCGGCATGCCAATCGGCCGTGCCCGGCAAGGCAGGCCAGCCATGAAAGGAGACGTTTCGACGATGGGTGCCCTGAGCCATATCCGCGTGCTGGATCTCACCCGTGTACTCGCGGGCCCGTGGTGCGCGCAGACCCTTGCCGATTTCGGCGCGGACGTGATCAAGGTCGAGCGCCCGGGCGCCGGCGACGACACGCGCCACTGGGGCCCGCCGTACCTGAAGGACGCGGACGGCGCGGATACCGCCGAGGCCGCGTACTACCTCGCGGCGAATCGCAACAAGCGCTCGGTGACGATCGACATCGCGACGCCGGAGGGCCAGCAGATCGTGCGCGAGCTCGCCGCGCAAAGCGACGTCGTGCTCGAGAACTACAAGGTCGGCCAGCTGAAGAAATACGGGCTCGACTACGACGCGCTGCGCGCGGTGAAGCCGGATCTCGTCTACTGCTCGGTCACCGGCTTCGGCCAGACCGGCCCGTATGCGCATCGCGCGGGCTACGATTTCATCGTGCAGGGCATCGGCGGCTTCATGAGCATCACCGGCGAACGCGACGGCGAGCCGGGCGGCGGCCCGCAGAAGGCCGGCGTCGCGATCGCCGATCTCGCGACCGGCCTCTATTCGACGATCGCCGTGCTCGCCGCGCTCGCGCACCGCGACCGCACGGGCGAAGGTCAGTACATCGACATGGCGCTGCTCGACGTGCAGGTCGCGCTGCTCGCGAACATGAACACCAACTTCCTCGCGAGCGGCAAGCCGCCGGTGCGCTGGGGCAACGCGCATCCGAACATCGTGCCGTACCAGACGTTCCAGACGCGCGACGGCTGGATCATCGTCGCGGTCGGCAACGACGGGCAGTTCCGCAAGTTCGTCGAGGCCGGCGGGCGGTCCGAGCTGGCCGACGACGAGCGCTTCGCGACGAATCCGTCGCGCGTGCGCCATCGCGACACGCTGGTGCCGATCCTCGCGGAGATGGTGAAGGCGCGCGACAAGGCCGACTGGATCGGCGCGCTCGAAGCGGCCGGCGTGCCGTGCGGGCCGATCAACGATCTCGACGAGGTGTTCGACAACGAGCAGGTGGTCGCGCGCGGGATGCAGGTGTCGCTGCCGCACCCGTGCGGCGCGGAGGTAAAGCTCGTGCGCAACCCGATCCGGATGAGCGCGACGCCGCCCGACGCGCGCACGGCCCCGCCGCTGCTCGGCGCGCAGACGGACGACGTGCTGCGCGACATGCTCGGCTACGACGACGAGCGGATCGCGGCGTTGAAGGCGAAACAGGCGATCTGACGCGGTTCGGGTGACGGCGTCGCGGCGGCGCACCGGATGACGACGATCGGATCAGACGGCCGCGACTCGCGCACGACGAGCAGACGCACTAACGTGCGAGCGCATCGAGCCAGCCGCGCGCTTGCGGCCAGTCGCCGAGCCCGCTGTCGGCGTTGATGTGGCCGCGCGGGCCGAGGTCGTGGAACGTGCTGCCCCACGCGTTCGCGCAGCCGCGCGCGAAGGCGAGCGAACCGTACGGATCGTCGCTGCTTGCGACGACGCAGGTCGGAAACGGCAACCGCTCGTGCGGCACCGGGCCGAAGCCGTGCGCGTCGGCCGGAAACGCCGGCCCGGCGGGATCGGGCAGCGCGACCAGCAGCGCGCCGCGCACTTTCGCGAGCGCGGCCGGCCGCGCGTAGCGGGTCGCCCACCATGCGGCGGTCAGCGTGCCGAGACTATGGCCGGCGATCAGCACCGGCCCGCGCGCGGCTTCGACCGCCCGGTCGAGCGCGAGACACCAGCCGTTGCGGAATGCCCGCTCCCAGTCGGGCATCGCGACGCGCACGAAACGCGCGTCGGCGCGCTCCCAGCGGCTTTGCCAGTGGAACGGGCCGGAGTTGCCGTAGCCCGGCAGCACGAATACGAGGGGGTCGCTCATGAGAGGATTCGTCGGCGCATGAAGTCGTTATGTGGCGTCGACGAAGTGTCGCACACCCGTTCCTCCCTGATGTTGCCTGTCGAAAAACGGAAGGGGTGTGCGGGCGGGCCGTTACGCGTACGGAACGGCATCACGCCCGGCCGGCGAGCGCGCGAGCCGGCGAGGCCCGCACGCGCCGGCGTGAATCAGCGTACGCCGGCGCCGACCAGGCCGCCTGCCGCCGCCCCGGCGACCGTGCCGACCGGCCCGCCCGTGATCAGGTAACCGAGCGCGCCGCCTGCGGCCGCGCCGATACCGGCATTGCGCTGCGTATGCGTCATCGCGCATGCGCCGAGTTGCGACAGGGCCGCGACGATCACCGCGGTACGAACGAGAAAAGTGGTCTTCTTCATCATGATTATTGGCGTCCTCCCGCCACGCAAAAATCGCGAATGGCGGCATTGAATCGGTAACGCCATCATAGGAAAAGCCGAATGGCACCGGCAATCCGATTTACGTCGTGTTACAGCCGACACACACTCGATATATTGCGGTACGCATCGCGAACGCGCGTCGCCCGACCGGCAGGCCGCGCGGGACGGACCCCGGTCAGGTAGAATTACAGGATTAAACCGGCGCGACGCGCCGACACAACCCTGACGCCAACCGCATGAGCACCGAACGCAACGACGCCCCCGCGGCTTCCAATTTCATCCGCAACATCATCGACGACGACAACCGCACCGGCAAATGGGGCGGCCGCGTCGAGACGCGCTTCCCGCCCGAGCCGAACGGCTATCTGCACATCGGTCACGCGAAGAGCATCTGCCTGAACTTCAGTGTCGCGCGCGACTACGGCGGCGTGTGCCACCTGCGCTTCGACGACACGAACCCGGAAAAGGAAAGCGTCGAATACGTCGACTCGATCGTCGACGCGGTGCGCTGGCTCGGCTTCGACTGGCGCAAGGACGCGGTCGATCATCAGTATTTCGCGAGCGACTACTACGACAAGCTGTACGAATTCGCCGAGCTGCTGATCCAGCGCGGCAAGGCGTACGTCGACAGCCAGAGCGCCGACGAAATGCGCGCGAACCGCGGCTCGCTGACCGAAGGCGGCAAGCCGTCGCCGTTCCGCGACCGCTCGCCCGAGGAAAACCTCGACCTGTTCCGCCGGATGAAGGCCGGCGAGTTCAAGGAAGGCGAGCACGTGCTGCGCGCGAAGATCGACATGGCTTCGCCGAACATGAACATGCGCGACCCGGTGATCTACCGGATCCGCTACGCGCACCACTACCGCACCGGCGACGCCTGGTGCGTGTATCCGATGTACGACTACACGCACTGCATCTCGGATGCGCTCGAAGGCATCACGCATTCGCTGTGCACGCTCGAGTTCGAGGATCACCGCCCGCTGTACGACTGGGTGCTGAACGAACTCGCGGAAGCCGGCGTGTTCACGCGCCCGCTGCCGCAGCAGATCGAATTCTCGCGGCTGAACCTGACTTACGCGATCACCAGCAAGCGCAAGCTGCTGCAGCTCGTCACCGAAGGCCACGTCGACGGCTGGGACGACCCGCGCATGCCGACGATCGTCGGCATTCGCCGCCGCGGTTTCACGCCGGAGAGCATCCGCCTGTTCTGCGAGCGGATCGGCGTGACGAAGATCGATTCGTGGATCGACATGAGCATCTTCGAAGGCGCGCTGCGCGACGACCTCGACGAAAAGGCCGCGCGTACGGTCGCGGTGCTCGATCCGCTGAAGCTCGTGATCGACAACTATCCGGAAGACCTCGAGGAAGCCTGCACGGCGCCCGTGCATCCGCATCATCCGGACCGCGGCGTGCGCACGTTCCCGATCTCGCGCGAACTGTGGATCGAGCGCGAGGATTTCGTCGAGAATCCGCCGAAGGGCTATTTCCGCCTGTTCCCGGGCAACAAGGTGCGCCTGCGCTACGGCTACGTGATCGAATGCACGGGCTTCGACAAGGACGCCGACGGCAACGTGACGGCCGTGCACTGCAACTACTTCCCGGACAGCAAGTCGGGCACCGAAGGCGCGAACACGTACAAGGTCAAGGGCAACATCCACTGGGTCAGCGCGAAGCACGCGCAGCCGGCCGAAGTGCGGATCTACGATCGCCTGTTCAAGGAACCGCATCCGGACGCAGGCGGCGCGAACTTCCTCGACGCGCTGAACCCCGATTCGAAGAAGATCGTGCAGGCGTACCTCGAGCCGGGCAACGGCGACGTCGCGCCGGAAACGCGCCTGCAGTTCGAGCGCCACGGCTACTTCGTTGCAGACCGTGTCGATTCGAAGCCGGGCAAGCCGGTGTTCAACCGGATCGTCGGGCTGCGCGACAGCTGGGGCAAGCCGGCCTGACGGCCCTGCTCCGCGCGGCGAGCGTGCGGCTTCGCAAGCCGCCGCTGCCTGCCCATGAAAAAAACCGGCCTTGGAGCCGGTTTTTTCATGGGCGTGCGCCGAACGACGGCGGGCGGCAGCGCAAGCCGCGGCGCCCGTTCACGCGCCGGACAAGCGCCGATGCAGCTCCGCCAGCGGCAGCTTCGTGCGAAACAACCGCGCGAGACTGCGGCTCGCATAGGTGTCGATGTCGCCCGGCACGGTCCAGCGGTACGCATCCATCTCGGGGATCATCGAGCCGTCGCGGCGGCTTGGAAACAGCGACGTACACGTGCAGCGCTCGGGATCGATCTCGCCTTCGGCCACCTGCACCGCGAACAGGTGCAGATCCTTGTCGTGCCGGTATGCGAAGCGGCCGAGATCGAGCAACCGTGCCGGCGCGAACTCGATGCCGGTTTCTTCCAGCAGTTCGCGCAGCGCGGCATCGGCCGGCGTCTCGCCTGGTTCGCCCTGCCCCTTCGGAATATCCCAGTGCGTGGTATCCGTCGCGTGCGCGAGAAACACGCGGCCGGCCGCATCGAGAATCACGACGCCGCACGACACCGTGCGCGGCGCGCCGCCCCGCTTCATCACGCGCGGGCTCAGCGCTTCTGCAACTGCCACTTGCCCGCGGCCGTCTTGCAGTAGACGGGCTTGAGCGTCATCGTCTGGCCCTTCGCGGTGATTTCGGTCGCGACTTCGCGGCAGGTCTTGCCGTCCGTCTCGGTCGTGTTCGGCGTGAGCTTCGCGTCGATCTGCGTGCCGCGGCCGCTGCTCTGCCACGTCGTGGTTTCGCCGTCCTTGCCTTCGTCGCGCGCCTGCACGACCGCCTTCGTGAGCGACGCGCGGTCGGCCTTGCTGAAATAGCTGATCGGCGTGTCGTTCAGGAAGTTCAGGTTGTTCTGCGCATGGGCGGGCAGCATCGCGGCTGCGCACGCGGCGCCGGCCAGCACGCGCGTGACGACGGAAAGGGATGCACGCATCGACATGTTTTTTCTCCTTGGATGTTCGATCGAACGGCGCGGCGCATGCCGGCGAACCGGGAACCGGCCCTCCGGCACGCGCCACGCCCGTCAGCGAGCGAGCATAGCATGCGTGCTGCAATGAATGCCTTCTAGGGCTTGGCCGGCGCGGCCGTTTGCTGATATCCGTCAGTCAGCGTGCCGAGGAACGCGATCACGTCCTTGATCTCGGCCGCGTTCAGCGCCGGCTGCTCGCCGCGCTTGCGGTCGAACGGCGGCTCGCGGTTGATGTTCGGCCAGTAGCGCTTCGGCAAATCGTCGTAGATCTGCACCTTGCCGTGCACGACCGGGTAGAACTTCTCCGGATGGATGTCGCGTTCGACGTAGAAGCGCATCACCTCCTCGAGCGAGTGATACACGCCGTTGTGGAAGAACGTCTTGCGCAGCGCGACGTTGCGCAGCGACGGCGTGCGGAACAATCCGCAGAATTCGTCGCGGCCCTTCAGGTCGGTGCGTTCGGGGCCGCATGCGCCGAGATCGTAAAAGCGCGGGTCGCGATTGACGGGCAGCGCGCGATTGCGCGGCACCGCGATCGCGATCAGCCCGAAATCGCTGAACTGCGGCGGGCCGCCTTCGAGCGTGCGCTGGCTGACGTGGCAGCTCGCGCAGTTGCCCTTCTTCTCGTCGTTGAACAACTGCAGCCCGTGCAACTCGGCGGGCGTGAGCTTTGCGCGGCCGGCCAGATACGCGTCGTATTTGCTTGTGTACGGATCGAACAGCGCCGGCTGCTGCTGGAATGCGTCGAGCGCGCGCAGCACCGCATCGAACGTCGCCTGGTCGTCGCCGAGAACCTGGTCGCCGAACGCCTTGCGGAACGCGTCGGCATACGGTGCGGCGCGAACCGCCTTCGCGACCCGCGCGGGCGAACTGCTCATCTCGAACGGCGACGTGAGCGGAATGCGCGCCTGCGCATCGCGCGTATCGACGCGACCGTCCCAGGTCAACCCGCCGGTCGGGCCCGCGTCGATGCTTTCGTCGCCTTCGTCCGGCGAATCGTGGAAGTGCTCGCTGAACGGCGGGATGCCGCGCAGGTACTTCAGCGACGGTACCGCGCGAAAGCCGGTACGGTGCATGTCGTCGCCGCCGAGCTGCACCGACAGCGCGTTCGGCGGCCCGAACGCATGCTCGGCGCTATGGCACGACGCGCAAGCGAGCTTGCCCGAGCCGGACAGCGACGGATCGAAGAACAGCTGCTTGCCGAGCGCCGTCATCTGCTTCACGCCCTCGAACACCTGCGCGCGCGTCTGCGGCTGGCCGGCCGGCGCGACCGCCGGAACGGCCGGAGCGGCCTGGGCCGCCGGGACGACGGACGCGGCCGACGCATTCGTGCCGGGCCGTGCGTCGCAACCGGCGAGCGCCGCGAGCGTGCCGGCCACCGCGAGCGCCGCCGCGGCGGGGATCAGCGATCGCGCGGACGCGAAGGATTTCAGAAGGGTGTGCATCGTCGTTGTTCTAGTAGCGGTGGGCAATCGGCCGGAGCTTATGTCAGTTCCGTGACCGTTGAATGACGTTCGACCGACAGTCAATTGAAAGCGCCCCTACACCCGGCTGTCAAATCGGTTCCAGATAATGCGCGCAGCCGGGCGATACCGCGAGGTTCGTGCGCCGGCTCTCCCGCCACCCGGTTCCCACACGCGACCAACGACGAATGAGAGAGAACATCGCATGAAGAAGCACGCCTGGATTCGCTATACGCCGATCGCCCTTGCGGCAGCGCTCAGCCTGACCGCCTGCGGCGGCGACGACGTCACGCAGCAGGGCCTGTCGGCCGTCAAGAACGTCGTCGTGATCTACGCTGAAAACCGCAGCTTCGACAACCTGTACGGCAATTTCCCGGGCGCGAACGGTCTGCAGAACGTGACGGCCGCGAACTCGGTGCAGAAGGATCGCGACGGCTCGACGATGGCGACGCTGCCGAAGATCTGGGGCGGCCTGACCGCGACCGGCATCACGCCGGCGGTGACCGAGGCGATGACGGCGAACCTGCCGAACGCGCCGTTCGCGATCGACGATCCGAAAGGCTTCAACCAGTCGATGAGCATCGCGACGCGCGACATCGTGCACCGCTTCTACCAGGACCAGATGCAGATCAACGGCGGCAAGAACGACATGTACGCCGCCTGGACCGACGCAGGCGGCCTGACGATGGGCCACTACACGGCCGATCCGTCGAAGCTGCCGCTGTGGAAGATCGCCCAGCAGTACGTGCTCGCGGACAACTTCTTCATGGGCGCGTTCGGCGGGTCGTTCCTGAACCACCAGTACCTGATCTGCGCGTGCGCACCGTACTACCCGAACGCCGACAAGAGCCCGGCGGCCGGCAAGATCGCCGTGCTGAACGCCGACGGCAAGTCGCTGAAGGTGGCCACGAACTCGCCGGCTTCCGCGCTGAGCGGCCCGCCGAAGTTCGTCAACGACGGCGCGCTCACGCCCGACTTCTACGGCGTCAACACGATGCAGCCGGCGTATCAGCCGAGCGGCAACAAGGCGGCCACGGGCGGCGACCCGCTGCTCGCCGATCCGGCCAATCCGTCGACGATGCCGCCGCAGACGGCGACCAACATCGGCGACCTGCTGACCAATGCGGGCGTGTCGTGGGCATGGTACGGCGGCGCATGGGGCCAGGCGCTGCAGGCGAGCCAGAACGGCACGTCGAACGTGATCTACGGCGCCGACCTGTCGACGCCGAACTTCCAGCCGCACCACCAGCCGTTCAACTACTTCGCGAATCAGGCGCCGGGCACCGCGAGCCGCGCGCAACACCTGCTCGACGGCGGCGCGAACGGCGCCGAGTTCATCAAGGCGATCGATGCGGGCACGCTGCCGCAAGTCGCGTTCTACAAACCGCAAGGCAACCTGAACGAGCACCCGGGCTACACGGACGTCACCTCCGGCGACCAGCACATCGCCGACGTGATCGCGCACCTGCAGGCCAGCCCGCAGTGGAAGAACATGGTCGTGGTCGTCACGTACGACGAAAACGGCGGCTTCTGGGATCACGCCACGCCGCCGAATGCCGACCGCTGGGGCCCGGGCACCCGCATTCCGGCGCTGATCGTGTCGCCGTACGCGAAGAAGGGTTTCGTGGACCACACGCAGTACGACACGGGTTCGATCCTGCGCTTCATCACGCGCCGCTTCTCGCTGCCGCGCCTCGCGGGCCTGCAGCAGCGCGACGACGCGCTGAAGGCGAACGGTGCGCAGCCGATGGGCGACCTGACGAACGCGCTCACGCTGTCGCCGAACCTGTAATCGCCTCGCGATCGCGAACGGGCCGGGCACGCCGCCGGCTCGCTCGAACGGAGAGCGGCCCCTCGGGGCCGCTCTTTTTTCATGGGCGCACGATGCCGCGCGGCGGCGTCACCATCCGTACTTCAGCTCGACGCCGACGTAGTCGGCGTTGTGCCCGCCCGCTTGCCGGATCGCGTCGCCGACCTGGAAATGCACGGCCTCGACCGCGCCGATCAGGTTCGCCGCGATCGTCCAGTCCGCGCGCAGTTGCACGTACATGCCCGTCCACGACCCGCCCTTGCCCGCCGTGCCCGGCACCGGGACGTTCGGCTGCTGATAGACGGCATCGCCCGTCGTCTCGCGCCACTGGAAACCCAGCGCGCCGAGCAGCGACAGGCTCGGCGACGGCTTCAGCGTCACGGACGGCTTCACGTGAATCAGGTTCGCGTAACTCGTATAGCCGGCCAGCGTGAAGTAATAGCCGTTCGGAAACAGCGGATTGAAGGTGCCGACGCGGCCGTCGTGCGGATGCCGGTCGCCCGATGCCGCGTCGACCTGCAGCGCGATGCGCGGCGACCACGGCGCGTCGAGCTTGTAGCCCGCAATCGAACCGACGGCCCACGCGCCGATCGTCGCGTTGCCGACCGTGCCGGTCTGCAGCATCGTTTCGAGATCCCAGTCGAAGCGGCCCTGCGTGCCCGTGTAGCGCACGTCCCACACGTCGCGATGCTCGGGGCCGCTCGCATCGAGGAAGTGCGCGCCGCGGCGGTTGTAGCGCGACCAGTAGCCCGACAGATCGCCAGGCCCGACCGACTGCCGCTCGACGCGTACGCCGCTGAACGTGAGATCGCGATTCGACACGTCGTCGAAATCGGACGCGTTGCGGTTCTGCACCGGCTGCGTCGCATAGCCGATGAAGCGCCACTTTCCGTATTCGTAATCGGCCCAGACCGCGTCGAACGCGAGCCGCATGTTCGGGCCGTCGCGCGCGGCGATGAAGCGCTGCAGGTCGAACGCCATCTCCTGACGGCCGACGCGGAACTTGACCGTGCCGCCGCCGAGCGCCCCCGTGTAGGTCGCGAACGCCTGTTCGAGATCGAGCGGGTTCCGGTCGACCGGCGACACCGTGTTCTTGCCGAACGCGCGTGCGTCCTGCAATTGCGCGAAGAACTGCCAGTGCCGGCCGAGGTGCGCATCGGCGTGCACTTCGACGCGCTGGATCAGGTACGTATCCGATTGCGCGGAGCCGATGCCGAACAGCGGCGCGTCGTTGGTCTCCAGACGCTCGCGCAGGTTCACGCCGAGCGACAGGTAGGGGACCTGATCGTTGCCGAGCGGGATGTATTTCAATCCGTCGAGCGGCGCATGCGGCACGCAGGGATTCGCGAGCACCGACCAGTCTTCCTGCCAGCGGTTGAATAGCACCGTCGGCCGCTTGGCGGTGCACGTCGATGCGGCGGCGGCTGCCGACGTCGACGCCGGCGCCGAAGCCGATGACGCGCTCGACGCCGGCGTCGGTTCTTGCGTCGAAGCCGGCGTGATGATCGGGGACGACGCGGCTGCCGTTTCCGCGAACGCAGCGTCGGTCCCCGCGAACAGCAGTCCCGCGACGACCGACACGCGCGCGGCCCGCGCGAAGCGGGGGCCGCAGCGTCCCCTCCGCCGCTCGCTCATGCGCGCGCCTGCGGGGTTGCATCGGCCGCTTGCGCCGCGCGCAGCGCAAGCGTCGCGAGCGCGCCGACGGGAACCAGCAGCGCCAGGAATCCGACGTAGCGGAACCCGAGCGCACCGCCCGCCGCGCCGAGCGCGAACGCGACGATCGCCGGCAGCATCTTCGCGAAGCGTGCGCGCGCGGTGGCGCGCACGCTGTCCGCCGTGCCGGGCGACAGCATGTCGACGGCATCCAGGATCGCCTGCGTGACGTTGCCGGTCATCACCGTATTCGGCACGCCGCCCGCGCGGGCGATCACGCGCGGATGCGCGTTCTGCACGCCCATCGCGAACGTGCCCACGATGCCGGCCACCAGCGCGGCGACGCTGTCGGGCTGCGTGACGGGCGTCGCCCACACGCCGGCCGCGCAGAAGCCGAGCAGCAGCACGGCCTGCACCGCATGCAGCACGCGCGTGCCCTGCCATGCCGGCCGCGCGGACATCGACCGCGCGATCAGGCTCGCCGCGATCACGCCGCACACGAACGCCGGAAACACGCTGAGCTTCAGAACGACGCCCTGGCCGAAGCCCGCGATGCCCGCACCGATCAGCACGAAGTTGCCGGTCACGTGCGCGGTGAACAGCCCGAACAGCGCGACGAAGCTCAGCGTGTCGACGAAGCCGGCCACTGCGGCAAGGATCGTGTCCTCGTGCTTCATCGCGCCGCGCTCGCGTGGATTTCGGCGACGTAGCCGCCCGGGAACTGCACGAGCGCCGCATCGCGGCCGCCCGACTCGAACGGCGGCACGAGCACGGTCACGCCTGCGGCCTGCGCCTGCTTCAGCGTCGCGGTGAGATCGGACACTTCGTAGCCGGTCATCTCGCGGCCGAACGGGTAAGGCAGATGGCCGTCCGTCACCAGCACGGTCATCTTGCCGAAGCCCGATTCGACGCGAATGCGGCGGTAGGTATCGTCCGGCCGGCCGATCTCGATGCCCGGCGCCTTCGGGTCGTCGGACACCACCTTGCCTTTCGAGAACTTGACGAAGTCGTGCACGAACTTGCGCACGCTTTGCGGCGAGACGTACACGCGGTTTTCGGGGATGATCTGCAGCGCGTCGTAATGCGGCGCCTGCGTGTGCCAGTACAGCTGCATGTTCACGCCGCCCGCCCACGTGACGATCGCGTCGCGGCCGATCGGATCGGCAAACGTGTCGACGATCACGTCGGCGCCGTGCTCGCGAGCCGACTTCACGGCGACGTCCATGTCGGTCACGAGATAGCCGGTGCGCTCCGCGCAGAACGGATACGGGATCGGCGTCTTGAAGCCGAACACCGAGATCGTGCCGACCGGTGTCAGCACGAGTTGCGACATCGTCTGGCTCGGCGTCGGCGTGACCTGGAACACGCCCTGCTTCGACTTCTTGCCGCCGAACGTCGCGACGAAGCTGTCGGTGAAGCGGTCGAAGTCTTCGGGCGCGACGCACACGTGGGTCGTGTCGTACTGCGGGCCGACCGCCACCGTCGGCACTGCGGCGGGCGGCGTCGGCGGTTTCGCGAACGTCGCGGGCGCAACGGCGAGGCCGCCCGCGAGCATCGCGGCGAGCAGCACGGAACGAAGGGATTTCATCACGGGATGTCCTGGTTGTTGCATCGTCATCGAATGGAACGGCCATCATCGGCCGATTGCCGCGCATCGTCGAGCACGGTCGCGAGCACGAGTGCCGCGATCAGCCCGAGATGCTCGAAAAAGCTGTTGAGCGCCATGAAGTGCTCGGCGCCCGAACGGTTCCAGAAATCGTTCGCCACGCACATCGCGACCAGCGTCAGCATGCCGAGGCTGCCGGCGCCGAGCCACGTGAAGCGGCGAAACACCACGCACAGCGAGCCGACGATCTCGACGGCGATCGCGAGCGCCGCCCACAGCGCGGCCGGCTGCAGGCCGAAATGCGCCTGTTCCGCGACCGCGCCGTCGAAATCGAGCGCCTTCGCGACGCCGCCGAGCAAATAGGCGGACACCAGCGCGAGGCGCGCGAGCGGCAAGATCCACGGCTGCGACAGCAGCACGCGGATCCACGCGGGGGTGTCGTAAGCGGTGCGCGTCGCCATGTCAGACCGCCCAGCACGAACAACCGAACGCGCCCCAGAAGCCCTTCGCGTCCGACATCGGCAACGCGCTTGCCCATGCGCTCGCGTGCGCATGCTGGTGAACGGTGCATGCATTCGCGCAGCCGCACATCGCGGCGGCCGCCGCGCGCTGCAACGGCGCGCCGTTGCGCTGCGTCGCGCCCCAACCGCCGTAACCGCCAAATTCGCGCACCGGCGACCAGTCCGGCATCGCCGGCGGAATCGGCGCGTCGTGCGATGCGAACGGCCCCGCCCCCCACACGATCTTCCCGTCGACCACCGTCAGCAACGCGGTCGTGGCGGCGATATCGTCCTCCGCGCACGCGAAGAAATCGCGATCCGGGACGATCAGGTCGGCAAGCTGCCCCACCGCGATGCGTCCTTTCTTGCCTTCCTCGTTCGAGAACCACGTCACGTACTCGGTCCACATCCGCAGCGCGGTTTCGCGATCGAGCAGGTTGCGCTGCGGATACAGGCGCATGCCGCCGACCGTCTTGCCCGTCACGAGCCACGCGAGCGACACCCACGGGTTGTACGACGCGACGCGCGTTGCATCCGTGCCGGCCGACACTTTGAGCCCCTTGCCGAGCATCTTCGCGACCGGCGGCGTCGCCTCCGCCGCTTGCGCGCCGTAGCGCTCGACGAAGTACTCGCCCTGGTACGCCATCCGGTGCTGCACCGCGACGCCGCCGCCGAGCGCGGCGATCCGGTCCATCGATTGTTCGGTGATCGTTTCCGCGTGATCGAAGAACCAGTTCAGCCCTTCGAGCGGGATGTCCTTGTCGACCTTCTCGAACACGTCGAGCGCGCGGCTGATGGTTTCGTCGTAGGTCGCATGCATGCGCCACGGCCAGCGGTTTTCCGCGAGCACGCGCACGACGCCTTCGAGATCGTCCTCCATCTGCTCGGGCAGGTCCGGACGCGCAACGCGGAAGTCTTCGAAATCGGCTGCGGAAAACGCCAGCATCTCGCCCGCGCCGTTATTGCGGAAGTAGTCGGTGCCGTCGTGGTACTTGACGCTCTTCGTCCAGTTCACGAAGTCTTCCTTCTCCGCGTTCGGCTTTTGCGTGAACAGGTTGTACGCGATCCGGATCGTCATCTCGCCCGCGTCGTGCAGCTTGCGGATCACTTCGTAATCCTCCGGATAATTCTGCGACCCGCCGCCCGCGTCGATCACGCCGGTCACGCCCAGCCGGTTCAGCTCGCGCATGAAATGGCGCGTCGAGTTGTACTGATACTCGAACGGCAGCTTCGGCCCCTTCGCGAGCGTCGCGTAGAGGATCGTCGCGTTCGGGTTCGCGAGCAGCAGGCCGGTCGGGTTGCCGGCGGCATCGCGCAGGATGGTGCCGCCCGGCGGCTCCGGCGTGTCCTTCGTGTAGCCGACCACCCGCAGCGCCGCCGCGTTCAGCAACGCGCGGTCGTACAGGTGCAGGATGAACACCGGGGTGTCGGGCGCGACTGCATTGAGTTCGTCGATCGTCGGCAGCCGCTTCTCCACGAACTGATGTTCGGTGAAGCCGCCGACCACGCGCACCCACTGCGGCGCGGGCGTCACGGCGACCTGACGCTTGAGCATCTCCATCGCGACCGCGAGCGACGGCACGCCGTCCCAGCGCAGTTCCATGTTGTAGTTCAGGCCGCCGCGAATCACGTGGCAGTGGTTGTCGATCAGACCGGGCAGCACGCCGCGGCCGCCGAGATCGTTCGTCTTCGTCGCGCGGCCCGCGAGCGGCATGACGTCCGCGTCGCTGCCGACGGCGACGAAGCGGCCGTCCTTGATCGCGACGGCGGTCGCGACCGGGTTCGCACGATCGAGCGTCGTGATGCGCCCGTTGTGCAGGATGAGATCGGGTTGGGTATCGGTTGCGCTCATGAAATGTCCTCGATGCGGTCAGAAGCCGAGCCAGTGACGAACCGGCGCGATGGCCTGCACGCCGACCAGCATGCCGGCGAGGCCCACCAGCGCGATCAGCGGCGGCGCCGGCGAACGTACCCCGATCACGCTGTACACGACGCCGATCAGCATGCCGGCGCCCAATGAAAGTAAATACGATTCCATAACGTCTTTTCTCCCGGCCGGATTAGAATCACCCGCATCGCGAGGCCGCGCGCGCGGCGCATCGCATCCGTTTCGCTTGCCTGCCACCCCTTCCGACCATGCAACACCTTCCTGATCTCGAAGCCTGGGCCATCTTTGCGCGCGTCGCCGAGACGGGCTCGTTCGCGAAAGCCGCCGACCTGCTCGGCGTATCGCAACCCACCGTGTCGAAAGCGATCGCGCGCCTCGAAAAGCGCCTCGGCGCGATGCTGCTGTACCGCACGTCGCGCAAGCTGTCGCTCACACCGACCGGCGAACTGCTGCGCGACCGCGCGATCCGCCTGCTCGCCGATGCGGAGCTGATCGAAAACGAAGCGTCCGCGCAGGCGCTCGAACCGCATGGCCTCGTGCGCGTGAATGCGCCGATGTCGTTCGGGCTGCACCATCTGTCGCCGGTGCTGCCCGCGTTCCTCGAGCGCTATCCGCGCGTCGACATCGATCTCGTGCTGACCGACCACATCGTCGACATCGTGTCCGGCGGCTTCGACGTCGCGATCCGCATCGCCGAGCTGAGCGATTCGACGCTGCGCTCGCGCCGCCTCTGCGCGGTGCGCCGGCCGCTCGTCGCATCGCCCGCGTATCTCGACCGGCACGGCCGCCCCGCTCATCCGCGCGACATCGAACAGCACGTGTGCCTCACCTACACGAACCTGCCTACGCCCGAGTACTGGCGCTTTCGTCACGCGGCATCGGGCGACGACTTCGGCGTGAACGTGCACGGACGCATTCGCTCCAACAACGCCGACGTGATCGTGCCCGCGCTCGTCGCCGGTCACGGCCTCGCGCTTCAGCCCGAATTCCTGGTGTGGGACGAACTGCAGCGCGGCGCGCTCGAGGAAGTGATGAGCGACTGGAAGATCGCGGACATCAACGTGAACCTCGTCACGCCGCCCGGCATGCTGCGCGCCGCACGCGTGACGGTGCTGCTCGCTTTCCTCGCCGAACATTTCTCGCGCGCGCCGTGGGCGCTGCCCGCCGCCTGAACGCGCGACCGCCGCCAGCACGCGCTCGCCGCGGCAGCCGTTGCGGCGAGCGCGGCCGGCGGCCCGTTACTTCGCCGGTACGGCCGGGATCGACTCGTGCGGCGTCGCGGTACGCTGCGGCGCCTTGTGGACCATCGTGTACGCGTAGTCGACGCCCATCCCGTACGCGCCCGAATGCTCCTTCGCGATCGCCATCACCGCGTCGTACGAGTCGCGGCGCGCCCAGTCGCGCTGCCATTCGAGCAGCACCTGCTGCCACGTGACCGGCACCACGCCGGCCTGCACCATGCGCTGCATCGCGAAGTCGTGCGCGGCCTGCGACGTGCCGCCCGAGGCGTCGGCGACCATGTAGATCTCGTAGTCGCCTTCGAGCATCGCGCACAGCGCGAACGTCGTATTGCAGACTTCGGTCCACAGGCCCGACACGACCACCTTCTTGCGGCCGTTCGCGGCGAGCGCGTCGCGCACCTTCTGGTCGTCCCACGAATTCATCGACGTGCGCTCGAGCGTCTTCTGGTTCGGGAACACGTCGAGCAGCTCGGGATAGGTGTGGCCCGAGAAGCTGTCGCTTTCGACCGTCGTGATCGTGGTCGGGATGTTGAAGACCTTCGCGGCCTTCGCGAGCCCGACGACGTTGTTCTTCAGCGTCTGGCGATCGATCGACTGCACGCCGAACGCCATCTGCGGCTGCTGGTCGATGAAGATCAATTGGCTGTTCTGCGGCGTCAGTACTTCAAGCTTCGGGTTGCTCATGGCGAATGGAGTCCTATGAACGAAAAGGGGAGCCTGCCTCGACCGCGACAGCGGGAGGAGCCCGGAATGCGTCGGCGCCGGATCGTCATCCGCGCCGCAATATTTAAGCTGCAAACGCGCGGCGCGAACACCCAAGAAACGGAATCGATCCGATTCCCGAATGGATGCCCGTTCGGGGCCGCCCGCCCTTTTTTTCTTCACGCAAACCCGATACGCTTTCAAGACTTTGACGGTGCCCTTCCGGCGCCGCTCGGGCACCACGAGGCGCACCACCATGAAACCGTATGTCCTCTCGCTGCTCGCCGGCATCCTCGCCGGCGTCATCTACGGCGCGATCGGCGTGAACTCGCCCGCGCCGCCGGTCATCGCGCTCGTCGGCCTGCTCGGCATGCTGGCCGGCGAACAGATCCTGCCGGTCGCGCGGCGCATGCTGTCCGGCCATCGGCTGAACACCGCATGGCGCGACGCCAAGTGCAGCCAGCACATGTTCGGCGCGCTGCCGGGCGGCGCCGCGAACGACCGCAAGCCTTCGTGATCCACCCCATCGCCGTCCGCCACGCATGACCAACGTCGAGCTGTTCCATTACCTGCTGCTGTTGATCTGCGGCGCGGGCGCCCTCACGTGGCTCGCCGAGCGGATCTCGATTCCGCCAGCCGTCGTATTGCTGCTCGGCGGCTGCGTGGTCGCCGTCGCCGGCAAGCGCGTGCCCGACATGGACCCGGCGCTGCTGCTCGCGGCGGTACTGCCGCCGCTGTTGATGTCGAGCGGCTTCTATACCGCGTGGAAGGAATTCCGGCAGGCGCTCGCATCGATCGCGTCGCTCGCGCTCGGGGCCGTGGCGTTCACGACCGTCGCGGTCGCGCTCGCCGTGCACGCGGCGAATCCCGCGCTGCCGTGGGCCGCGTGCTTCACGCTCGGCGCGATCGTGTCGCCGCCCGACGCGGTCGCCGCGAAAGCGATCCTGCAGCGCCACCCGCTGCCCGCGCGGCTCGTCGCGGTGCTCGAAGGCGAAAGCCTCGTCAACGATGCGTCGGGCCTGCTGCTGTACCAGATGGCCGTGTCGGCCGCGCTCGCCGCGTCGATCACGACGGCGAGCGCCACCGGCCTGTTCTTCTCGCTCACGCTGATCGGCATCGCGGTCGGCCTCGCATGCGGCCATGCGATGTGCTGGGTGCTGCAACGCCTGCGCGAGCCGATGCTCGGCATCGTCGTGACCTTCGCGATGGCATGGGGCAGCTACGGAATCGCGGAAGCCGTCGACGGCTCGGGTGTGCTGTCGGTCGTCACCTGCGGCCTCGTGCTCGGCGTGCGCCAGCATCGCGTGTTCGACGCCGACATGCGGATCAAGGCGAAGGCGACGTGGGAAGCGATCGTGTTCGTGCTCGACGCGCTCGTGTTCATCCTGATCGGCCTCGCGTTGCACGCGATCCTCGCGCGCGTGAACCACGAAGGCGCGGTGCTGATGGCCGGCCTGCGGGTCGCGCTGCCGGCGACGGCCGCCGCGATCGGCGCGCGCGTGGTGTGGGTGTTCGCCGCGATGTGGCTGCCGGGGCGCCTGCGCGAGCGACGCGCGGGCCACGCGCCGTGGTCGTGGCGCGAGGCCGTCGTACTCGGCTGGTCGGGCATGCGCGGCGTCGTGAGCCTCGCGGCCGCGATCGCGCTGCCCGCCAACTTCCCCGGCCGCGACCTGATCCTGTTCAGCACGTTCCTGCTGATCATCGCGACGCTCGTCGTGCAGGGCGGCACGCTCGCGCCGCTGATCCGCGTGCTGAAGCTGCGCCCGGCCGTGCGCCGCACGATGTCCGAGCACGCGGTGCGTGCGCACGCGTTCGGCGCGGCGCTCGCCGAACTCGATGCGCGCGGGGGGCGCGGCGCCGGCCTCGAACGCGCATCGCTCGACCGGCTGCTGACCGAGTACCGCAACCGCGTCGCGTTCAACGAACGCGCGCACCGCGACGGAGCGGCGCCCGCGGACGTGCGCGCGCGGATGCTGCGCGTCGAGCTCGAGCTGGTCGGCGTGTCGCGCGACGCATTGCTCGACCTGCATCGCGACGGCAAGGTCGACGACGCGGTGCTGCACCGCATAGAATCGGAGCTCGATTTCGAGGAGCTGCGGCTGCAGCGCCTGCTCGAACCGTGATGCCCGGCCTGCCCGGCCGGCCCGTCCCCTTTCCCCACCCGGAACTGCAATGAGCGAACTGTCCGTCGAAGCGAGCATCGGCCCGGTCGATTACCTCGTCCACTTCAGCGATGGCGTCCATCAGTGGCGCGCCGACGAACCCGCGTCGCTCGGCGGTGGCGATGCGGCGCCGACGCCAATCGCGCTGCTGCTGTCGAGTCTTGGCGCGTGCACCGCGATCACGCTGAAGATGTATGCGCAACGAAAAGGCTGGCCGCTCGACGAAGTGCACGTGAAGCTCGCGCACGAAGCGGGCAGCGCGGGCAGCACGATCGTGCGCCGCATCACGCTCGACGGCGACCTGACCGGCGAGCAGCGCGAACGGCTGCTGCAGATCGCGAATGCCTGCCCGGTGCACAAGATCCTCACGCATCCGATCGCGATCGATACGGCGATCGCCTGACGCGTTCCCCCTGACCACGACCCAGCCCACCATGTCCGCCTCGATCAAGACCCTGCTCACGCCGCGCGAAAGCGACATCGGCAACCTCGTCGTGCGGCGCGTGCTGCCCGCGCGCGCGGCGCGCCTCGTCGGCCCGTTCATCTTCTTCGACGAGATGGGGCCGGCCGTGTTGCCGGCCGGCCGCGGCATCGACGTGCTGCCGCATCCGCACATCGGGCTCGCGACCGTCACCTACCTGTTCGACGGCTCGCTGATGCATCACGACAGCCTCGGCTTCCGGCAGAAGATCGTGCCGGGCGACGTGAACTGGATGACGGCCGGCCGCGGCATCGTGCATTCGGAGCGCTCGCCCGACGAGGATCGCCCGCGCGAGCAGCCGGTGCACGGGATCCAGACCTGGGTCGCACTGCCGGTCGAGCATGAAGACGCCGCGCCCGCGTTCGTTCACCACGCGGCCGACACGCTGCCGTCGTTCACGCGCGACGGCGTGACCGTGCGCGTGATCGCGGGCACCGCGTTCGGCCTCGCGTCGCCGGTCGCCGTGTTCTCGCCGACGCTCTATGCGGTCGCCGATTTCGCGTCGGGCGGGCAGCTCGCGCTCGATGCGGAGCACGACGAACGCGGCGTGTATCTCGTCGACGGCGATCTCGCCATCGACGGCACGCCGCTCGCCCCGGCGACGATGGCCGTGCTCGAACCGGGCGCGACCGTCGCGCTCGCGAGCACGCACGGCGCCCGCGCGATGCTGCTCGGCGGCGCGCACCTGCCGGGCGAGCGGTTCATCGAATGGAATTTCGTGTCGAGCCAACGCGCGAAGATCGACGCCGCGCGGGCTGCGTGGGCCGATCAGACGTTCGGCAAGGTGCCGGGCGAAGAAAGCGAATGGACGCGCCAGCCGGAACGCAAGCCGTAATGAGCGGCCTGGCGCGACGCACCGACGACGGCCGGCAGTCATGCCGGCCGTCGTGTGTTTACCGCTTCAATCCCATCAGCTTCGCGAGCGTCGGCCAGCGTTCGAGCGACGCGTCGAACGCGCGGCGCGCCTGTTCGTCGACGTAGCGCCCGGGATCGAGCGCGGGCAGATGCCGCGCGAGGCCGATCACGTCGTTCGGCTGCGACAGGCGGTCTTCGTCGCCTTCGCCGGTCATCGTTACTGTTCGTCGATCCATACGCCGTCCGGAGTCTTGACCGCGTAACCCGCAGCCGTCTGCATCGTCACCGTGCCCTCGTTCTCGCCGATCATCCGCGTGCGCGGCAAATCGGCCGCGTATTGCGCGAGCGTCGCGCCGGGCTTGAACGGGCTGTTCGACACGAGGTTCGACAGCAATTGCGCGAGCGCGAGGAAGCTGGTCGGCTGCTCGATCACGGTCGTCGCGCCGTGATTGCCGGTGAAGCCGACGAGCCGCACGCCGACCGGCCCATGCACGATGCGCGGCGTCGGAATCTCGCGCAGCCCCGCGACCTGGTTCTTGTCGCCGCGCAACGCGGCGCCGTGCTCGGGCACGAACACGATCACCGCGCGGCGGCCCGATTGCGCGATCAGGTCGGCAAGACGGTCGAAGTCGGTCATCAGCTTCGTCGCGCGCTGCGGATACGAGTCGATGCTCGTCAGCGCGCTACCGACCACGCGGTTGCCGTCGTGCAGGCTGATCGTGTTGTAGTACAGCGCGACCGGCCCCGGCACCGCCGCGCGCTGCGCGTACCAGTTCGCGAGCGTCGCGTAGTCGTCCTTGATCGCCGACCCGTCGAACGCGTGCATCGCGACCGGCGCGGCCGCGTTCGAGATCATCGGCGCATCGGCCACGCCGATGTTGTCGTGGATCACCTGCAGGAAGTTGTCGAAATGGCCGTCGTGGTTCAGCAGCGACTGCACCGTGTAGCCGGCGCCCGCCAGTTGCGAGAACAGGTGGCACTGCTGCGGCGCGGGCTTGTACAGGTCCGCATGCGCTTCCTGCCCGCAGCTCGCGCGCAGCACGCGGATCGCCGCCGGGCCGCTGTAGCTCGCGGCCGTGCTGAAGTTCGTGAACAGGTAGTCGAAGTGGCTCAGCATCGGATGGTTGCGCACCTTCGCCGCATCGAGGTCGTCCCACGACAGCGAGCAGACGTGCAGCACGATCACGTCGAACTGCGCGGCCGGATCGCTGCCGAGATGGCCGAACGCGACCTGCCGCTGCGACTCCTGCGTGCGGAACGTCGCGAGCGCCGCGTTGTGATCCTCGGGCTGGTCGACGCGGGTGGCGCCCGCCGCGCTCGCCTGCGGCTGGGCCGGCGCGGCGACGCGCGCCATCAACCCGCTGCCGGCCTGCCAGAGCGGCATCGCGATCAGCGCGACCACCACGAACGTCGCGACGCGCAGCCAGCGGTTGACGATGAAATAGACGATCAGCGCGCCGACGATCGTCAGCGCCAGCACGGGCGGCAACAGGCGCGGCAACAACTCCATCCAGTAATCGACGCGGAACGTGCTGACCTCGCGCGCGGCCTCCGCGAGACGGACGAGCGGCGGCGCATGCAGCTCGCGCGCGAGCAGCGGCACCGCGATCGCGATCGCCGCGACCTGCCGGACGATGCGCCACGCGCGCGAGCGCAGCGGCGCGCTCGCCGCCAGCGCCACCGCGAACGCGAGGTTCGCGAGCCAGAACGGCTGCAGGCGCCCGGTCGCGAACAGCGCGAACTTCAGGATGAAATACAGATTCCAGAACGTCATCTAACCCACTCCATGATGCGCGCCGCGTCAGTCGCGCGCGCGATCGAGTTTCGGCGCGAGCATGGCCTGCAGGCCGCGCGCCGCGCCCTTCCACATCCGTACGTAACCGTCCAGCCCGATCCGCAGCACTTCCTTGAGCCCGCCGAGCGGCGTGTCGGGCCGGGCGCCTTCGTGCCAGTCGAGCCACGCATCCGCGCGGCCGAACGTGCATTGCACGAGCTGGCGCTCCTGCTCGAGCGTCAGTTCCTCGAAGCTCACGCCGACGTGGGTCGGCGTCGCACGGGTCACGCGCACCGGGAACGGAAACGCGCGGTCGCCGCGCGTCACGCACACCGTCAGCGTGTCGCCGACGGCGAGCGGCAGCCCCGGCACCGCTTCGAGGCCGAGACCGCCGGTCGAGTAGTCGCTCGTGAAGCATGCGGCGGTCGAGCCGTCGGCGAGCAGCAGCATCGCCGGCACGCGCATCGCGATCCGGTGCGTGACACGTACCTGCTTCGTCTCGCGCGCGACGGCCAGCGCGGCGCCGAGCATCGCGAGGTTGTACACGGTCCAGCCGAGCGTGATCAGGATCGTCGACGCCTCGTCGCCCTGGTCGGCCACGAGCCGCCACAGGCCGGCGACGATCGCGAGCACGTTCAGCGCGAACAGCACGAGATACGGCTTCGACGTCGACCAGTCGACGTAGCCTTCGTCGATCTTGCCGCCCTTGTCGGTCACGTTGAACTTGCCGTGCTTCGGGCTGAAGAACGCAACGGTGGTCGGCAGCGCGATGTACCACGCGAGCACCGATTCGTAGACCTCGGCCCAGAACGAATGCCGATAGCGTCCCTGCATCCGCGAATTCGCGATGTTCGCGAGCACGAGATACGGGATCACGTAGCTCGCGAGCGCGAGCGACGACGCGTTGATGAAGTACAGGTGGAAGAACAGATACGCGAGCGGGATCGTCAGGAACACCAGCCGCGGAATCCCGTAGAAGAAATGCAGCATCGCGTTGCCGTAGCAGATCCGCTGGATCAGGCCGAGCCCGCGCCCGAGGAACGGGTTGTCGATGCGGAAGATCTGCGCCATCCCGCGCGCCCAGCGCGTGCGCTGCTTCACGTGGCCGGCCAGGCTTTCGGTCGCGAGGCCTGCCGCCTGCACGGTCGGCAGGTATGCCGACGTATAGCCGCGCCGATGCAGCTTGAGCGCCGTATGCGCATCCTCGGTCACGGTCTCGACCGCGACGCCGCCGACCTCTTCCAGCGCGCTGCGCTTGAGCACCGCGCACGATCCGCAGAAGAACGTCGCGTTCCACAGGTCGTTGCCCGACTGCACGAGGCCGTAGAACAGGTTGCCCTCGTTCGGCACCTCGCGGAACGTGCCGAGGTTGCGCTCGAACGGATCGGGCGAGAAGAAATGGTGCGGCGTCTGCACGAGCGCGCACTTCGGGTCGCGCAGGAACACGCCCATCGTCGTCTGCAGGAACGAGCGCGTCGGCACGTGATCGCAGTCGAAGATCGCGATGTACTCGCCGTGCGTTTTCGGCAGCGCACGGTTGATGTTGCCGGCCTTCGCGTGACGGTTGTCGTCGCGCGTCAGATAGTCGATGCCGGCCTCGGCCGCGAATGCCGCGAACTCCGGACGCCGGCCGTCGTCGAGCAGGTACACGCGCAGCTTCGCGCTCGGCCAGTCGATGCTCTGCGCGGCGAACACCGTCGGCTTCACGACCGACAGCGGCTCGTTGTAGGTCGGGATATAGACGTCGACGGTCGGCCAGGTGTCCGGATCGTCGGGCAGCGGCACGATCGGCCGGTCGAGCGGCCACGCGGTCTGCACGAAGCCGAGCAGCAGGATCATCCACGTATAGGCTTCGGCGCCGTACAGCAGGTAACCGGCGACGGCTTCGACCGGGCTGCGGAAGTCGAGCGTCTGGGTCGTGCGCCACCACACGTAGCGCACGGCCGCGAGCAGCGCGAGCGACGCGAGCGCGAGGGTCGGCAGGTGGCCGGGCAGCCGGCGCAGCGCGAGCGCGAGCACCGCGACGATCGCGAAGAACGCGAACTGCGCGCCGGGCATCAGCGGCGACATCCCGGCCGCGGCCCACAGCACCGCGCCGGCCACGAGCAGCAGCGGCGCGAGCCAGCGGCGCCGGCCGACGCCGTTCGCGCGCGCATCGAGCCAACCGCCCCAGCGCGCCCACGGCAGACGCGCGAGCATCGCGTCGATGCGCCGGCCGAGCGCGCGCCCGGCCATGTAGACGGGCACCACGAGCGTATCGAACCATGCGAGCGGATCGTGCGCGGGACGACCGTCGGCCGCACGCGGTGCGCGCACGATCGCGCGCCACAGCCATTCGCGCGCGCTGAGCGGTTGCAGCACGCCCCAGTCTTGTGCGAGCCGCAGGAACGCGACGCGCACCCAGCGGCGCACGAGATCGGGCCGGCCGGGCGGCGGCGCGTGGAAGAACAGCCGCACGAGCCAGTCGACCCGCGTGCGTTGCGCCGGCAGCCCGATGCCGCGCGCGCACCAGTCGGCCGCCCGGCGGCCGAACGCGCGCAGTCGCGACGCGAACGCGGCCTTCATCGCGCCGCTCCGGCACGGCCCGCGACGGCCGCCGTGAGCCATGCATCGACCCAGTTCGCGACGCCGTTCAGGTCGTGCGACGCCTGCGAATACGGCGCGTCGTCGAAGATCCAGCTGCCGCGCGCGAGCGCTTCGGGCACCGCGGCGTCGACGTGGATGCGCTGCTCGAGCATCGATGCCGGCCCCGCGACCGCGCGCAGCATCGCCAGCGCGTCGCGCTGCATGTCGCGCGCCGGGTTCAGCCGGTTCACGACGATCTGCAGGTCGCCGCGGCCGGCCCGCAACGCGCCGAGCCGCGCGGCCGTCGTCGCGCAGGCGGCCGGCTCCGGCGGCACGACGACGAGCGTCAGGTCCGCGCACCGGATCGCCTGCCCGGCCTGCGGCGACGGATAGCGGGGGGTGTCGACCAGCACGACGCCGTCGGCCGGCAGCGCGATCTCGTCGAGCGCGCGCGACAGCCAGGCGGGATCGGCCGCGAGCCGCGCATCGCACGCGGCGGCGCCGGCCGCATCGACCTGCCCGTACGGCACGAACAGCACGCCGTCGGCGTTGCGCCACGTATGCGCGTGCCACGGTTCGGCGCCGCCCAGCAGGCCGTGCGCGAGACCGCGTTCGGCCAGCGTGTCGAGGCCGAGCGTCGCGCCCATCAGGTTCTGTGCATCGAATTCGACCGCGACGACCGGGCGGCCGCGGCGCGCAAGCAGCACCGCGAGCGCGGCGGCGAGTGTCGTGCGGCCCGCGCCGCCCGTCGTCGAAGTCACGGCGATCGTCTTCATCGTGCCGCCTCGCTGTCGTGCTCACCGCGTTTGCCGCGCTTGTCACCTTCGTCGCCGCCGACGCCCGGCAGCAGGCGGCCGCGCAGCACGACCGGCACGAGTTCGCACGGCACCGCGTCGCGCCGGTCGATGCCCCTCGGCGCGTGGAAGCCGCGGCCGATGCCGAGGTGCTGCGCGACGATCCACACCGGCACCGCGATCGCGATACCGACGACGAAGCCGATGACGAGTTCGGCGATCATGCGTCCTCCTGCTTGCGCAGCGGCATCGCGCTGCGGACGGCGCCGCGCGCACGCGCGGCGGGAACGACGGGGTCCGGCGCCGACGGGGCGACGGCAGCGGGCGCGGACGCCTGCGGCACGCCGATCGCCTCGAGCGCGACGACGGTATCGATCGCCGCGATCGCGTCGCTCACCTCGCTCGCGTCGGGCAACGCCGCGCCGGGACCGGCGTGCGCGCCGCCCGCCGGCTGCGTCGCCGCGAACAGGTCGCTGTAGTCGGCGATCGGCGCGCGCCGGTTCTCGGCCGTCAGCGCGTCGAGCTCGGTGTCGATGCTGCCCTGCCCGAGGCACACGACGCGGTCGGACAGCGTATCGACCGGCACGTCGAAGATCCGCGCGAGCGCGTCCTCGGCGTCGACCGGCTCGCACGCGAACAGGAATACGAACAGGTGTCCGGCATCGGCCGTCACGATGTCGCCCGTGCGGCGCGGCCGGCAGTGCCGCAGCGCGTCGACGTGCGACACGTCCGGCAACAGCGTGAGCTTCGCGAGCGTATGCGGCAGCGCGAGCACCGCGCCGCGTTCGAGCACCGCGCGAACCCGCTGGCAGAACGCGCCGACCGGCAGATAGCCGAGCACGGAATCGCCGAGCGCGGCCGCGAGCGTCGCGCGATAGTCGGCCGCGACGGGCCGCGCGTAAAGCTGGCCGTGCAGCGCGTGCACGGCGGCCTGCATCCGCGAGACCGGCAGATCGCGCGCGACGACCCGGTTCGCGCCGACGCTCAGCACGAGCACCTCGAACTGCTGGCGCAGCACCTCGCCGCGCTCGACGACCGCGATCTTCAGCGCGCCGCCGCACTGCCGGCGCAGCGCGTGCACGTCCGCGCACAGCGCTTCGAGCTGCGCATGCGAACGGAACACGAGCACCGCGGTCGCGGCCTGCGCGTGCGCGCACGCGGCGACGACGGCCGCGTTGTCGTCGACGATTTCCCAGCCGTCCGGCACGCGGCTCGCGCCGTCGAGCACCGCGCGGCTCACCACCACGCGATCCTCGTCGCGCGCGAGCTTCATCCGGCGCGCCGGTTCGGTCGCACCGCCATCCACGTTCGCCGACAGCCGGCCGCCCGGCGCAAAGCGCAGCGGCCGTACCTCGCCGGCCGCGAGCGTGTCGCCCGCGCGCCAGAAATCGACGACCCACAGCAACTCGCCGTGCGTGCGCTGCAACTGCGCGACGCCCGAGCAGACACCGTGGAAGTCGCCGCGCTGCGTGCGATCCGCATCGCGCACGAGCGGCGCATCGTCGGCGCGGGCGACGCCGCCCGCACGGCTCGCTTCCGGGTCGAGCAGCAGCACGAGCGCGATCCGGCGCGTGCGGCACCAGTCGGCCAGCGCATACGCTTCATCCGCGAGCGCGGCCGGATCGTCCCAGCTGAACCAGCGCTGCGCGCCTTCGACGAAATACAGCGAACGCGCATGCAGCCCGTAGCGCTTCATCGCGCGCAAGCCGCCGGTCAGCCGCGCGAACGCACCCGGCGCCGCGCGGCGCGACGCGTGGCCGGCCACGCCGGCGTCGGCACCGTCGTCGGCCGGCTGGGCCGCCGCCGGCATCGCCAGCACGTTCAGGTTGCGCGGCCAGCCGGCCGGCTGCGCGCCGCCCGCGAAACCGAGCGACGCAATCTGCGCGGCGACGCGCGCCGGATCGCGCGCCAACACGATCGTGACGTCGCGCGTGCGCGCCTGGCGCGCGCTTTCCCATACGAGCGCATCGCATGCCGGCGTGCCGCCGGCCGCGTAGATCGCATAAAGGCCGCCGGCTTCCAGTTGCGTCCAGGTATCGGGCAAACCGTCGATCGCGAGCCGGCTCAACGCGCCGGCACGGCCGCCCGCCAGCCTCACGCGCAGCAGCGTGCGCAAGCGGTCGGCCAGGCCGGTAGCGCCGGGCGCGAGGCGGTTGGCATCGAATTCCGTAGTCACGGCGTTCCCCTCGTCCCTAGTAATCCGAATAAAGCCGCACGGGCGTCGGCGTCACGAGCCAGTTGCGCGGCGCGCGCGCATCGAACGCATAGCGCAGGTAGACGAGCGCCGAGCTCGGCGCATAGTCGTGCGATCGGTCGATGTGCAACTGCGCGCCGACGCTCAGGTGCGGGTTCACGCGATACTCGACGATGCCGTTCACGCCGTACGAGAACGACACGCCGCGCGTCGAACTGCCCGCGTACACGAACCCGGCCGCCACCTGCGCGGCGCGCTGGTCGGAGAACGTCGGGTAATACAGCGAATCCTTCTCGTAGCTGTTCGAGATCCCGCCCGTGACGGTCAGGTCCCACGACAGCGCATCGTGCCGCCCCGCCCATTCGATCGGCACGCCGAGCGACAGATAGCGCTGCGGGCTGTAGTAACCGCCCTGCCCGTACGTGTAGTAGCGCAGGTTCTGCGCGTAGTGCCACGCATTGCCGACGAGCCCGGTGCTGACCTTCATCGTCGCGCGCTCGTACACGGGCACCGTGAAGCCGGTGCGCAGCGTGACTTCCGCATTGCGCTCGACGTTGCGGCCGGACAGCACACCCGCGCCGAGTTCCGCGAACAGGTTCGTGCGGCCGACGTCGACCGACGCGCGCAGGTTCACGCCGTCGCGGCGCACGCCGCCCCACACCGCGCCCGTCCACGGGTCGCGCATCCCCGCGTACGACAGCACGCTGCTCGTTTCCGGCCGCCGCGATGCATTCACGGAGAAGCTCGCGGGGCCCGCGTCGAAGCGATAGCGCACGCCGCCGACGAGGTAATGCACCGGGAAGCCGAGCGGCGACGTGCCGAGATCGACGCGCCACGCGTCCGACAGGTAGCCGGCGCCGAGCGCGACGCCCGTCGTCGACTGGTGCAGCGAGCCCGGCGGATTCGCGAGCAACGCGGGGGCCAGCGGATTCGTCCGTGCCCTGAGCGCCGCATAGGTGCCGAACGTCTTCAGCGAATACGCGTCCGGATCGCTCGTGTCGAGCGCGCCCGGGTCGAGGTGCACGGTGTCGATCTGCGCGAACGCGTGCCCGTCGTAGCGGATCGGCATCTGCAGGTAGATCGGCACCTGCTGCGCGCGATACGACGAGACGCCTTCGTCGCCCGACTTGTACGCGGGCATCCAGCCGGTCTCGATCTCGGGATTGCGCCGCTGTTCGAGTTCCGCGAACGCGGCCTGCGCGGGCGTCAGCCCGTCGCGGCCCGGACTCACGCCCGCCGTGCGTTCCTGCGACAGCGACAGCCGGTACAGCGACGCCGCGTCGTCATAGCGGCCCTGCGCCTCGGCCACGCGCCCGGCCGCCACCGTCACGTCGGCGCGTGCCGGATATGCGGCCTGCAGCCGGCCGGTCACCTGCGCGGCGTCGTCCGGGCTGCGCAGCGCGTTCAGGCGGCGCACGGCCGACAGTTGCGTGTCGACGTCGTCGTCCGGCGTGCGCGCCAGCACCGCGAGCACGCGCGTGCGGGCGGCGGCGCGGTTGCCGCTGTCCTCGTCGATCCGCGCGAGCGCGAGCTGCGTATCGGCGTCGTCCGGCGTGCGCGCCACGACCGGCGCGAGCGCATCGCGTGCGGCGTCGTAATGACCCTGCGCGCGTTCGAGATCGGCGAGTTCGAGCGCGTAACGCTTGTCCGCGCGGCCGGCCGGGCTCGCGCGATCGAGCAGCGTGCGCGCCCGTGCATAGTCCTGTCGCGCGATCGCATCGTCGGTCTGCCGCAGCACGAGCCGCAGCGACTGGTCCTCGAGCCGCGCCGTCTGCGCGGGCGTCAGCGCCGGGTCGCGGCGCAGCGTGTCGAGCCACGCGGCGAGCGCATCGTCGCGACCGGCGCTGCCGAGCAGGTCGCCGTAGCGCAGCCGCACGTCCGCGTCGGCTTCGCGCGGGTGCGCGGCGATCCAGTCGTGCAGCGGCGCGAGGCCGCGCTCGGGTTCGCCCGCGTCGATCCACTGCGCGCCGATCGCGGCGAGCATGTCGGGATCGTCCTGCGCGCTCGCCTGCGCGTGCGCGAGCGTGGCGGCGAATGCCGCGCGATCGCCGCGGGCATGCGCGCCGCGCGCGTCGGCCAGCGCGCTTTCGGCATCGAGCTTGCGCGCCAGCGCTCGCATGCCGTCCGAACGGTGCGCATCGTCGACCGGCGCCAGCGCGGCCTGCGCGCCCGCGACATCGTCGAGCGAGTTGCGGTACAGCGCGCTCGCGTAGCGCATCTCGGGCGTGTCGCTGCGGGCGAGCCCGTCGTCCATCACCGTGCGGCCGAGCTGCGGCAGCCCCATGTCGCGATAGAGGCGCGCGAGCGCGAAGCGCGTCCACGGCGCGTCGGGTGCCGCGCGCACGGCCGCCTCGTAGCGTTGCGCGGCCGGCCCGCGCGCCCCCTTGTCGGCCAGCGCGCGCGCCTCCTTCGCGAGCAGGTCGCCGCGCAGGCCGTCGAGCGCACGGCGATCGTCGGCGCCCGTCACGCGCCCTTGCAGCGCGTCGAGCAGCGGGCCGATCCGGTCCGCACGGCCGGTGTTCTCATACAGCGTGGCCGTGTCGCGCACGGCCGACAGGCTCGGCGAGCGGGCGGCCAGCAAGCCGCGCAGCAACGGCTCCGCCTGCGCCCAGTCGCGCTGCGCGAGCAGCGCATCGGCGAGCTGCAGCTTCGCGTCGGGGTTGTCCGGCTGCATCGCGAGCGCCGCGCGCGCGGCGCGTTCGGCATCCCGCGGGCGTCCCGCACCGGCCGCTTCGCGGCCCTGGGCGAGCAGCCCCCAGAACTGCGCGGTACGCGCGAGGCCCAGCCATTTGCCGCGCTGGTCGGTCGCACGCGTCGCGGCCCGCGCGAACAGCGCGCGCGCTTCGTCGTGCCGTCCTTCGCGCAGACGCAGCAGGCCGAGCCCGCCCAGCGCATCGGCGTCGTCCGCGCGCACCCGCGCGGCGCGCGCGAGCAGCGGATCGGCGGCGGCCAGATCGCCGCGCGCGAGCGCCTGCAACCCGCGCTGCTGCGCGATGTAGTCGGGATCGCGTTCGAGCCGGCGCTGCGCATCGCGTTGCCGCTCGAGGCCGGCGACGCGATCGCGGAATTCGGTGTCGTCCGGCGCGAGCGCGAGATAGGCCTGCAGCGCATCGAGATACGCGGGATCGCTGCCGGCCGACTGCAGCACGCGCCGCCACAGCGCCATCGCTTCCGTATGGTCCGCGTCGGCGCGTTTCGCGAGCGACGCTGCGATCCGGTTCGCTTCCGCGCGCGTGTCGTCGCGCTGGTTCAACAGCCCCGCGAGTGCCATCGACGCGCTCGTGTCCCGCGGATCGGCGGCGACCGCGCGCCGCAGCGCGGCGATCGCCGGCTCGCGCCCGCCCGGCGCATTCGACACGATCTGGTAATACTCGGCGCCGAGCGCCCCCGCCGGCGCGCCGTTCGGAAACAGCGCGACGATCCGCCGGGCCGCCTCGTCGGCGCGGCCGCTGCGCGCGAGTAGCCGGATCTGCGCCATCTCGCCACGCCCGCTCGTCGCGACGCGGTATTCGTCGGCCACCCGCCGCGTGGCGGGCGCATTCGGCGACTGCGCCTGCAGCCGCGCCAGCGAGGCCTGCGCGCCTTTCGCGTCGCCGAGCCGCAGCAGCACGCGCACCTGTTCGGCCAGCAGATCGGGATCGCCCGGCGCGATCAGCAGCCCCTTGCGCAGCGCATCGCGGGCGAGATCGTCGCGATGCTTGATGCCCCACATCCGCGCGGTGTCGAGCTCGCGCCGCGCATCGGCCGCAGCCGAGGCCGCCGGTGCCGCGGGGTTCGCCATCGCCGCGCCCGACGCGGCGCCCGGCGCCGCCGCGCACACCGACGACGCGAGCCACGCGAATCCCGCGACGTGAGGCACGGCGCACTTCAGCGGGCGGCGCACGAGCGGCCTCCCCAGCGGGCGTCGAGCGTGCCGTCCGCCCCGAATCGGTAGCGGCCGTCGCGCCAGCCGAGGCCGAACAGCGTCAGCACGCTGGTGTAATAGCCGGGCGCCGACTGGCGCGCGAGCGTGTCGACGCGGGCTGCCTGCGCATCCGCGAGCGCGTGCTGGCCGCGTGCGTCGAGAAACGGCACGGCCGCCGCGGAGAATCCGCCGTTGCCGTCGTTCGGCCCCGCGACGCCCGTCGTCGTATCGACCCGCTCCGGCGGCGCGCCGTGCGCGGCGATATGGTCGGCGAACGGCGCGAAGCGCGCGAGCAGCGGCGCGGCGAGCGGATCGGCGCGATCCAGCATGCCGGCCCACAAGTACACGCGGATCGCGTTGTACGCGCTCTGCGCTTGCGTGTCCGGATCGGGCCCGAAACCCTTGCCCGCGCGATACAACGCCCAATCGGGCGAGAAGCCCTTCGGCGCGGTGTCGAGCAGCACGCGCCCGGTGCTGGATGCCAGCGCTGCCCAGCGACGGTCGTCGGGCAGCCGCGCACCGAGCGCGCGAATCACCTGCGGCGGCGAATAGCTCGGATTCACGCGCCATTGGCCGTTGGCCAGCTTGAACCCGGTCGGCCCCGGCAGCAGCGTGAGGCCGAGGCCCGGCACGGTCGCCGTCTCGGCGTCGAGCACGCGCTTCGCGAGCAGCGCGCCGCGCGCCGTATAGCTGCGCTCGTGCCACAGCCGGCCGGCCTCGACGAGCGCATACGCGATCCACAGGTCGGCGTCCGACGCCGCGTTCGCGTCGAGCACGCGCCACGCGCCGTCGGGCGCGCGGCCCCACAGCCACGCCGGCAGATGCGCGCTCAGGTCGCCCTGCGCGAGGTTGTTCTCGGTCCATGCGAGGATCGTGTCGAACATGCGCCGGTCGTCCGCGACGAGCGCGAAGAAAAGTCCATACGCCTGACCCTCCGATACCGTGCGCGAATCGGCCGAGCCGACGTCGATCACGCGGCCGTCCGCCGAGATGAAATCGCGCTTGAACGCCTCCCAGCGCGGCCACGCCGCGCCGCATCCCGCGGCGGCCGCGTCGGCTGCGCCGGCCCCGGCGGCGTGCGCGCGCGTGGCCATGCCGGCCGCCGCGCACGTCACCGCAACCGCCAGCGCGAGCGTCGCGCCGACACGCCGCGCCGGCTGCGTTGCCCGTCGCTTCGTCATTGCCCGCGCCATCCGTTACATCCCCCGTCGACGCGCGGCAATCCGCTGCAGCACGCTGAACACGCCGAGCGCGAGCAGCAGCCCCGCGACGACGCCGACCGCGCCGAGCACGACCGGATGCCGCGCCGCCTGCGTCCACACGCGCGCATACCACGGCACGAAGCCGACCACGTACGGCTCGCCGACCCGCAAGCTGTCGACCTGCCCCGGCCGCACCAGCGCGAGGTCGCCCTGCAACTGCGACACGAGTCCGGCGTTCTCGAACGCGTCGAGCAGATCGCCGAGGCGTCGCTGGTCGGTCGCCGTCAGCGCGACGACGCTGCGGCCGCGGCTGCCCGGCAGCTCGAACCCGGCGAGCGCCGCGAGCGGGCCGGTCTGTTCGATGTGCGCGCCGCCGTCGGCGACGCCCACGCCGTTGCGCCAGCGCTCCTTCACCGTGAACGCGACGCGCGTCGCGCCCGCGCCGCCCGCGCCGCCCTGCTCGCCGATCGCGAGCGGCAGCGCCGCGCGCCAGTGCGCGAGCAGCGGCGACGCCGGCGAACCGTCGATCACGAGCAGATCCTTGTGCCCCGACAGCGCGGCGACGTCGCCGGGCCGCGCGACCTGCACGCGCAGCGCCGGGAAGCCGGTCCATTCGCCCATGTGGCCGAGCATCGTCAGGTAGGCCTCCAGTTCCTGCGGCGACGGCCGGTCGGGCATCACGACGGCCGTCTGCGACAGGTCCGCGAAGCGCGTGAACGGGAAGCCGCTGTTCGCGAAGAACGCGAGATTCGGCAATTGCGCGTAATGGACGAAGTGCGAGAAGTCGATCGTCGAATCGGGATCGATCGCCGCGCGCTGCGGCTCGGTGGCCGTGCTCGAACACAGGCCCGTCTTCTGCGAATCGAGCGTGAAGCGGAACTGCAGCTGGTTGCCGCTGCCGACGCGGAACGCGGGAATGTCGACGTCGCTCGTCACGCGCCCTTCCGGCACCGCCAGCAGCGGCAGCTGCATGCGACCGTGCGCGTCCTCCGCATGAGCCGGCCCGAGCCGGTACGACTTCACGAGCTGATCGTTGATCTCGACCGCGAGCGTCGAATTGTCCTGCACGGTCGGCGCCGTATAGCGGTAGCGCAGCGTGATCGGCACGCCCGCGCCGTTCCACGAATGCAGATCGGCCGGCACGCGCAGGTTCAGCCGGATCGCGTCGGGCGTCGTGCCGCGCACTTCCAGCTGGCGCGGGTCGTTCACGAGTTCGCGGAACGCGATCGGCCGATTCACCGGCAGCCAGCGCGGCGCGTCGTACGGCTTGCGCGGCGCGCCGAGATCGACGTGCGCGACCGTCGCCGCCGGTCCCGACAGCGCCGCGCGGCCGAGCACGAGCGTCGCGACCGCGTCGTCGACTTCGGCCGCCGTGCGGCCCGTGACGACCAGCAGCTTGCGGCCCGGCGCGGCCGGGTTGTCGGCGACCGCGAGCAGCGGGCCATCCACCGGCGGCAGCGCGAGACCGGCCGGCAGCGTCGCGGCCGTGCCGACCACGACGGCCTGATCGTCGGCCGGCAGCGCGACCGACACCGGGAAGCGCGCATGCCGGTAGTCGGCCAGCGCGCCGAACCACGACGCGAGCACGCCCGCGCTGCGCAGCGTCGCCGAATCGGGCGTGGCCGGCAGCACGAACGGCAGCCGCACGCGGCCGTTGTCGCGCCGGTCGAAGAACGGCGCGGGCAGCAGCGCGAGATCGTTCGGCAAGCGCACCGGCGATTCGTCGAGGATCAGTTCGCTCGTCGGGCTCACGTCGGCCCACAGCGCCGAGTTCGCCGGATCCTCGCAGTGATCGAGCGTGTAGTGCGCGATCAGGCGCAGACCGATCTGGTTGAAGTCGGAAAAGTAGCGCGGATCGATCGGGATCTCTTGCGTCACCGTGCGGCCCGCGCGCGCGGCGTCGAACGGGACGGTCGCGATCACCTCGCCGTTCACCGATACCTTCAGATGCGACAGCGGAAACACCAGCGACGGCGAATACGCGTAGGTCAGGCGCAACCGCGCGCCCGTGATCACGCGATCGAGCCGCACGCCGGCGTTGATCGTGCGTGCGTCGTCGGCGCCGCGCAGGCGTAGCGGATCGAACGCGCCGAGCGACGCGAACGGCACATGCACGGTCGTCGCCGGCAGCCCGGCGGCCGGCGCGCTGGCCGACGTCGGCGCCGTCGCGGGCACCGCGGCCGGGGCGGCATCGAGGGCCCCCGCGTGACCGGCAGCGGCCGTCGCAGCGGCGGCCGGGGCGGCCGGGATCGGCGCGGCCGACGGCGCGGCCGCGTGGAAAGCGCCGGTCATCGCGGCCGCCAGGACGAACAGCGACACGGCCGGCTTCATGCGCGGCTCCGCGGCGTCACGATCGTCCGGTCGTCCTGCGCGTCGACACCGACGCGCGCAAAGCAGCTATGCCCGTGAGTGCACATCCCCTCTGCTTCCCCTCATGTATGTTGCGCGTCGCGTAACGCGGATATGGCCTGATTGATTTATCGGAACGACGCGACGGATTCTTCAATGATCCGTTCGTCGCGTGGCGCAGCGCCTGGCACCGGCGCCCGCCCATTCGTCACACTATCTCAAAAATAGAACAAAATTCACCGCGATTCGCGACTGGGAAGCGAAAAAAATCTCAATTCGGTCGGAAATGCTGCACAGGAGGCGTGAATGGCAAGAATTGCGCCGTTGCTGCCGGACGGCCGGAACGGCATACTGCCAGCGCGGAACGGCTCGCCGGGCGTCGGCCGCGCTCCGTTGCAGACCGCCCGGAACACGCTGCCGTGAGCGGCGCGTATGCTACCGCAAGCGCGCGCCGCGCGACGGATTTTCTTCGTGGAAAACTGACTTGAATCAAATCGTCGACTCCGCTACCCCGTCCCCCGACACGTTGCTGCGGATCATCGCCGCTCAAACCGAAATCGCGAAACTCGGCCTCGACCTCGGCAGCGTGATCGCCTACGTGGCCGAGCAGGTGCCGCGGCTCACCGGCGCGAGCGCCGCCGCGGTCGAATTCGCCGAAGGCGACGACATGGTGTACCGCGCCGCGTCGGGCACGGCCGCCGGAATGCTCGGGCTACGGTTGCGGCGCTCGGGCAGCCTGTCGGGCCTGTGCGTGCAGCAGGGCGAGTTGCTCCACTGCATCGATTCGGAAACCGACCCGCGCGTCGATCGCGATGCGTGCCGCCGGGTCGGCCTGCGCTCGATGCTGGTGATGCCGCTCACGCATGCCGATACGACGGTCGGCGTGCTGAAGGTGATGTCGCCGGATGTCGACGGCTTTTCGCCGGCCGACGCCGGTACGCTGCGGCTGATGGCCGATCTGGTCGCCGCCGCAATGTTCCACGCGGCGCGTAACGAAGCGAACGAACTCTATCTGCGCGCGACGCACGACGCGCTCACCGGGCTGCCGAACCGCGCGCTGTTCTACGATCGCCTGCGCCAGTCGATGCACACGGCGTTGCGTGCGAGCGGCCGGCTCGGCATTCTCAACATCGACATGGACGGGCTGAAGCCGATCAACGACGGGTTCGGCCACCGCGCGGGCGACGCCGCGCTACGCGAGATCGCCGTGCGGATGCAGGCTGCGGTGCGGCGCTCGGATACGGTCGCGCGCGTCGGTGGCGACGAATTCGCGGTGATCCTGCCGAACATCGGCACCCGCGACGATGCGCATGTGCAAAGCACGCGGCTCGCGCGGCAGGTCGGCGAGCCGTTCGAATTCGAGGGGCACGCGCTGCGGCTGGGCGTCAGCATCGGGATCGCGATGCTGCCGGACGACGGCACCGACATGAATGCGCTGATCGAGCGGGCGGATCAGGCGATGTACGAAGCCAAGCGAACGCGGTCGCAGCGCTCCGCGCCCGCATGACGCCTGGCATGCATCGCTAGCCGATCGGCCGCCCCGCGATCGCGATCCCGACGACGATCCACTGCACGACCGCGACGAGCACGGCGGCACGGCACAGCCCGACCGCGCCGCGCACGCGCGCGTCGAGCGTGCGCCCGGCCTTCGCTGCGTCGATCCAGCCCAGATCGACGAGCGCGCGGTCGAGCGCCGCGAGCCCATCGTCGACCGATGCATGACCTCCCGTCGCCTGCGCCAACGCGGCGAACAGCCGCCGATCGATCTCGATGCGCACCGCGTACCACAGCGCCGCGATCCCCGCTCCCGTGCTGACGGCGGCCAGCAGCACGCGGGCGAGCGTCGCCGGCCAACCGGCCGCGGTCCACCCGCCGGCGCCGGCCGCGACCAGCGCGGCCGCGATCGCCCACGCACCCGCATCGAGCGCGCCGCGCGCGGCGGCGATCCTGAACGGGGCGGACGGATCGCGCATCACCCGTGCTCCCCATCGCGACGGCGATCGATCCACTGCTGCAGCACGGCCGCACCTTCCTCCGACCACACCGCGTGCGGCCGGACCGCGCGCACCGCGGCCAGTGCGTCGCGCGCATTCGCCAGCCCGCGCCGCGCCGCGAGCCAGGCGGCCGCGCACAGCACGCTGCGCCCGTAGCCGAGCGCGCAGCAGACCAGCACGTCGCGCCCTTCGCCATGCAGGCGTTCGAGCGCCGCGACGGCCTGCGCGAGCTGCGCCGCCGTCGGTGCGACGAGGTCGAGCTGCGGCACGCACGCATACGCGAACGATGCATCGGCTGCGGCCCAGCGCGGCATCTCGGCGGTCAGGTCGACCAGCGCGGTGAAGCCGTGGCGCCGGATGTCGCGCGTCGTCGGCGTACGGCCGATCGACACGCGTTCGTCGATCCGCACCGGCGCCGGCTGCCGCCACGTCCACAACCGCGAATTGACGAACGCGCCGACGATCGTCGGCGCGAGCAGCCAGCCGATGAAGACCGGAAACCGCCCGTGCGCATCCTTCTGAAACGCGTCGGGCGCACCGCGCCGGTAAGCCCAGGCGACGCAGGCGAGCGCCAGCGCGACCCACCCTGCCGCCAGCGCCCAGCCCGGCGCGCGCGGCACGCATGCCAGCGCCGCGAGTGCGACCAGCGCGGCGCCGAACGCATAGCGGCGCGCGAGCGCGCGACCGGCCGCGCACGGCAACGCATCGGTGCCCGGCAATCGGCCCGCGGCATCGCGCAGCGGAAACAGGAACAGCGCGAGGCAGCCGACGGCCGCACCGGTCGGCACGTCGATCGCGTGATGCTGGTAGGTCGTCAGCACCGACACGCCGATCGCCGCGAACCACAGATGCAGCACGGCCCGCACGAACGTGCCGCGCAGGTGCTTCGCATAGACGGCCCACAGCACGACGAGCAAGCCGATATGCAACGAAGGCGCCTGGTTGAACGGCTTGTCGAAACCCATCAGCAGCGAGAACAGCGCACCGGCCATGCCGCCCGCGTCGGGCCGTTCGAAGCCGAAGCGCAACGGCCACGCGATGAAGCACGCGACCGACACCAGTTGCACGGTCAACAGCCGCTTCACGTGATCGAGCAGATCGTCGCGGCGCGTCCAGAAGAAGAACGACAGCGCATACAGCAGGTCGATCGACCAGTACGGCACGATCGTCCACGGCACGAACGGGATCGCATGCTCCCAGCCGAACGCGAACGTCGGCACCGCGACGCGGCGGGCGGCGAGCCAGTTCGCGAAGCCGTACGTCGAGAAGAACACGGCGCCCATCGCCGCGAGCCAGCCGATGCGCAGCGCGAACGACGCGTCGCGCGCGCCGGCCGCCGCCGGCTCGGCCAGCCCGCCCCGCGCGCCCGCGCCGCCGCCGAGCGCGCTCATGACGCGTCGACCCGCTGCGCGAGGCTGACCGTGAAGATGCCCATCTCGTCGATCCGCTGGTCGAGCTTGCGGAAGCCCGCCCGCGCGACGAGCTCGTCCATTTCGGCCTGCGAACGGCGGCGCATCACCCAGGTCGACTCGCCGCGGTGATTGTTCAGCACGCGCGCGATGAATTCGAGCTGCGGATGCCACGGCTGCCCCGTATAGACGAGATAGCCGCCCGGCGGCACGGCCTGCGCGAGCCCGCGCAGCGAGCGCTCGATCAGCGCGTTCTCGCCGAACAGCTCGTACAGGCCCGACACGATCGCCAGCGTCGGCCGCGGCTCGAGCGTCGCGAGCGACGCTTCGTCGAATGCGTCGCCGCGCTCGAAGCGCGCGATCGGCTCGAGACCGCGCTGCGCGATCAGCACACGCCCGGCCTCGACGTTCGGCGGGCTGTAGTCGCGCAGCGTGATGTCGTCGGGCGCCGCGCCGTCGCGCTCGGCGGCCATCGCGATCGCGTCGAGCACGTAGCGCCCGTGGCCGGCCGCGATGTCCACGATCCGCACCGGCGAGCCGTGCCCGCGCAGGCGGCCGATCGCCGCGCCGATCAATTCCTGCAGATGCACCTTGCGCTGGCGAATGCCGACCCAGCCCGGCGAATCGAGATACGTGCGGTCGATCAGCGCGCCGACGCCGAATCTCCCCTGCGCGCGATTGCGGTACACGTAGTCGAGCGTCGAGCCCGAATCGAAGCCGAGCCGCAGCCCGAGCGCGATGCCGTCCGACAGCGCGCCGCCGGCTTTCAGGCCGGCGCGCGCGAGTGCCCAGTACGCACGGGCGAACAGGTTGGCCGGCGGCCGACCGAGCGCCGCGTATTCGTCGTGGAACGCGCCGCGCCGGTCCGCATCCGCGAGCGACACGCGCGGGCTCGGCGCATCGAACTCGCGCAGCACGAACGCACGCAGCGGCGCGAGCGCCTGCGCACGGTCGCGCTCGCCGAGCGTGTCGTGATAGAAGCCCGGCAGCACGATGCGCTCCTTGCGCGCCGCGCCGAGCCGTTCGAAGAAGCGGTCCTGCGGGCCGCGATGCACGACCCAGTCGGCGCCCGAGATCAGCAATTGCGTCGGCACGGTGATCGCGGCCGCGTCGGCGACGATCCGCCGCGCGGTATCGTGCAGGTCGAGCAGCATGTTGACCGCGATCGGCCGCGTGATCAGCGGATCGGACGCGTAGCTCGCGATACGTTCCGGATCGTGCGTGAGGAATTTCGGCTTCACGTAGCTGTTCACGTAGAACAGCCCGCGCAGCGTGTACATCAGCCGCAGCCCCGGCCGCGCGAACGGCACGTAGAGCTTGATGTGGAACGCCGGCGACGCGACGACGAGCGCGCGGATCGGCGGCGCATAGTCGTGCGCCCAGGTCGCCGCGAGCACCGCGCCGACGCTCTGGCCGACCACAGCCATATCCTCGATCGCGATGCCGTGCGTGTCGCGGATATGCTCGACGAAGGTCTGCAGGTCGCGCACCGACGCGGCCGCGCTCGGACTGTAGCCGCGCGCGCCCGGCGAGCGGCCGTGGCCGCGTGCGTCCCACGCGAAAAAAGCGAAATCCGGCAGGTCGAGCTCGTCGACGAGGTGCGCGACCCGCGCCGAATGTTCGTGCCCGCGATGCAGCAGCACGATGGCGCCGCGGCAGCGTGCGCCCGTCGCGGGCCAGTGTCGATAGAACAGCGTTTGACCGTCGTGCGTGACGAAGTCGGCCTCACGGGCCGTGCGTGTGCTCATGCGATCTCTCTCGTTTCGTTGTTCGAATCATGTAGCGCCGCCCTCCGGCGCCCGCCCCGTCAGCCGCCCGCTTCGGCAATGCCCGCCTGGACGCGCCGCACCGCCGTCACGATCGACAGCACGATCAGCAGCCGCCACAGCCATGCGGCGACACTGCCGATCGGCAAGCCCAAGCCGATCCACAGCGCGAACGCGCCGAGAGCCAGCGCCCGGTCGCTCTTGCCGAACGGGCCGTCGTAGCGGCGCGTCGCGCCGACGAGCGGGCCGATCAGCCCCGCGCATTCGACGATCACCGCCGTCAGCGCGAACAGCCACACGTCCGCCGGCGCGAACGCGGGAATGGCAAGGAACGGCAGCACGAGCGCGACGTCGGACACGATGTCGCCCAGCTCGTTCAGGTACGCGCCGAGCGTGCTCTTCTGCCCGTGCTCGCGGGCGAGCATCCCGTCGATCGCGTTGAGCGCCATCCGCGCGAACAGCCACAACGGAATCAGCAGGAACAGCACGCGGGCGAACACGCCGAGCCCCGCGAGCGCGCCGACGACGATCGAGCCGCCGGCCGCGAACAGCGTGACCTGGTTGGCGGTGACGCCGCGTTCGGCGAGCGCATTCGCGAACGGGCGCAGACGGTCCTGGAATTTGGGTTTGAGTGCGTAGAGGCTCATCGTTTCGTATTCGTATTATTCGCGCGAGACGGTCGGCTACGTTTCCCGCCGCCATGCCCCGGGCGGCGAAACGGCCGTCGCCGGCCTGGATTGAACGGCCCTCATCGTCGCCGAGCGGCCTCGCTGCGTCAAGCATGCGGGCCGGCCCGCCCGGGCGGCGCCAATCTGGCGTTTTTCTTCGAAACTCGCGATAATCCGCTGGCCCGATCGCGGCGAGATCGATTCGAACTGCAGACGGGCACGCGTGCAACAGCCGATTATCACGCCGCCGTCCGGCGCATTCGCCGCGACGCAACAGCGTGCGACGGCGAATCGTCCGATCATCGCGGACCTGCGACAGGCAGCCACGAACTTGAAAAAATGTAAACGAGAGCGATCCGGCGCGCATCCTGCCGCGCCGGCATTCCGGGGTTCCGTCCGCCGCGCGTGCGCAGCGGGCCGGGCATGCATGCAGGAGCCGGTGTACCGATGAACGTCCTCAACGTCTGGCAGCGCGACTTCCTGCTGTCCATCGTGCGGCTCGTCGCCGGCGCGTATCCCGTCTGGCATCAGGCGCCGCCGTCGCCGACTCAGAAGATCTATTTCTCCAACCATACGAGCCACATCGACACGCTCGCGATCCTCGCCGCGCTGCCGCGCGACGTACGCGCAGTCGTGCGGCCGGTCGCCGCGCGCGACTACTGGGACAGCAGCAACCTGAAGCGCCACATCGCGCAAAAGCTCCTGAACGTCGTGCTGATCGACCGTCATCGCGAAAGCGGGGGCGACCCGCTCGACCCGGTGCGCGATGCGCTGCGCCAGGGTCACTCGATCATCATCTTCCCGGAAGGCACGCGCGGCGCCGACGTGCTGCCGCAGCCGTTCAAGAGCGGGCTGTTCCATCTCGCGACCGAGTTCCCGGACGTCGCGCTCGCGCCCGTCTATCTCGAGAACCTGCAGCGCATCATGCCGAAGGGCGCGATCTGGCCCGTGCCGCTGATCTGCAAGGTGCATTTCGGCGCAAACGAAGCGCTCGGCGCTCAGGAAGACAAGCCGACGTTCCTCGCCCGCATGCGCGACGCGGTCATCGCGCTCGCGCCGCCGCAGCGGCCGGCCGGCTGAACGCGGCGCCCCCTTCTCCCTTTTCCGGACATCAACCATGCGAACCCTCTTCTGGGAACTGGTCGCGGGCGTCACGGGCGTGCTCGTCGTCGCGACCGTGATCGGCGCGATCCTCGGCGCGCGCAGCGGCGGCACGAGCGCGACCATCGTCAACCTGAACCAGCGCATCCGCGCATGGTGGGCGATGATCGCGATCATGGCCGTCGCGATCGGCCTCGGCAACAACGTCACGTACCTGGTGTTCGCGCTGCTGTCGTACCTGACGCTGCGCGAATTCATCACGCTCACGCCGACCACCGCGAGCGACCATACGACGCTCTTCATCGCATTCTTCGTCGCGATTCCCGTGCAATACCTGCTGCTCGGGATCAACTGGTACGGAATGTATTCGATCTTCGTGCCCGTTCACCTGTTCTTCGCGATGTCGCTCGTATCGGCGCTCACGCAGGACACGCGCGAATTCCTGAGCCGCAACGCGAAGATCAACTGGGCGCTGATGGTGTGCGTGTACGGGCTGAGCCACGCGCCGGCCGTGCTGATCCTCGACATTCCGCGCTACGCCGGGCAGAACGCGCTGCTGCTGTTCTTCTTCCTGTTCGTCGTGCAGATCAGCGACGTGCTGCAGTACGTGGTCGGCAAACTGTTCGGACGCCGCAAGATCGCGCCGCAGTTGTCGCCGTCGAAGACGATCGAGGGTTTCGTCGGCGGCGGCCTGCTGGCCACGCTGTGCGGCGCGTCGCTGTATCGCGTGACGCCGTTCGGCTTCGGCGCGGCGTTCGGGATCTCGCTCGCGATCGTGATCGCCGGCTTCGTCGGCGGGCTCGTGCTGTCGGCCGTCAAGCGCTCGCTCGGCACGAAGGACTGGGGCTCGATGATCGCCGGCCACGGCGGCATGCTCGATCGCGTCGATTCGATCTGCTTCGCCGCGCCGGTGTTCTTCCACCTCGTGCGCTACCTGTACGTGTGAGGGGTGGGCGGCGTAACGCCGCCCATTCCGGCGCACGGCGACTCAGTATCCGCCGCGCAGCGCCTTCGGCACGCCTTGACGCCCGCGCGCGGCGTCGAACTTCACCGTCCAGTGCACGTGGATGGCCTAGCCGCCGCGCGTACCCGATGCCGTGAGCGCCCGGCCCCGTCCCGGCACTACGCCTGTGTCACGCCGGATCCGGCACCTCGATCGCGAGCAGCGCCGAACTGATCGACTTGCCGTGCGCATCGAGCGCGAGCGAGCGCGTCACCCCGCCGCCGAGCGCATCGCGCAGCACGAAGTTGAACGCGCCGAGCGCCGGCAACTCGTAGCGCACGACGTCGCCGTGGACGATGCCCGCCAGTGATGCCTTGACCGTCTGCGCATCCAGATGCGTGCGCAGATGGTCGTAATGACGCGGATCGCGGCAGATGACCGACACGTTCAGCGTATTGCCCTTGTCGCCGGTGCGCGCATGCGCGAGTTCACGCAGTTGCATCAGGCCTCCACGAATGAAAACGACGGCGTCACGGCCGCGCGCGGCAGCAGCACCGACTGCACGGCGATCACCTCGCGCGTCGACTTGAACGCACCGCCGCCGCCGGCCGGCCCGTTCGTATAGAGCGTCTCGACTTCGTTGCCGATCCGCGCGGCTTCGGCGGCGGTCGCCGCCCGGCCGGCCACCCGCACGCGCACCTCGGCCGGCTTGCCGCGTCCGGCCGGCGTCGCGTCGCCGTACAGCGCATCGACGCCGATCAGGTCGAAGCGCAGCTCGCTCGCCGCGACGCCGGTCAGCGCGAGCCGCTCGCGAACGATGTCGAGCGCAAGACGCGCACGCGCGAGCGCGCCCGGGCCGCCGTACGAGATCTGGCCTTCGCCGATCCAGCCGTCGACATACGCGACCGACACCTTCAGCGTATCGGGCCGCGCGGCGCCGCGCCCGCCCGTCACGCGCACGCGATCGACCGCTTCCTCGGCGACTGCCACGCCCGTGAAATCGGCCACGACATCGGGCTGCAGATATCGCGCCGGGTCGTGAATCTCGTAGAGCAGTTGCTCCTTGCAGGTCGCCGCGCTCACGCGGCCGCCCGCATGCGGCACCTTCGTGATCACGACCGAGCCGTCGGCCGCGACCTCGCCGATCGGGAAGCCGAGCCGCGCGAGATTCGGCACGTCCTTGTAGCCGGGATCGGCGAAATAGCCGCCCGTCACCTGCCCCGCGCATTCGAGCAGATGGCCGACGACGGTCGCCTGGCCGAGCGTGTCCCAGTCGTCCATCCGCCAGCCGAACGCGTGGATCAGCGGCGCGGCGAACAGCGACGGGTCCGCGACGCGGCCGGTCAGCACGACGTCCGCGCCGGCCGCGAGCGCATCGACGATCGGCGCGGCGCCGAGATACGCGTTCGCGGACACGATGCGCTCGCGATACGCGGCGACTTCATCGCCCGATTCCTCGAAACGGAACGCGCCGCGCAGCACGACGTCGAGCACGTCGTCGCCTTCGACCGCCGCGACTTTCAGCCCCGCGATGCCGAGCGACTGCGCGATCCGCGCGGTACGTCGTGCGGCCGCGCGCGGGTTCGCCGCGCCCATGTTCGATACGATGCGCACGCGCCTGGCCGCCGCGACCGGCAGCACCGCCTGCATCCGCGCGTCGAGCAGCGGATCGTAGCCGAGCGCCGGATCGTTGCGGCGCGCCTGCTGCGCGATCGCGATCGTGCGCTCGGCCAGGCATTCGAACACCAGATAGTCGAGCTGCCCGTGTTCGGCCAGTTCGACCGCGGGCTCGATCCGGTCGCCCGAGTAGCCGGCGCCCGCGCCGATTCGCACGCGTCGTTCAGTTTGCATGGCTGTCATGTCCGTACCGTCGTCCGGCGACACGCGCCGCCGGGAAGAATCAAAAGATGCCGAGCGCGACGCTGGCGATCGTCATCACGATCGACGCGCCGAACAGCAGCGGAAACGTGAATTTCTGGTGCTCGGCCAACTCGATCCCGCACAGGCCCACGACGAGGAACGTCGCGGGCGTGAGCGGGCTGACCGGGAACCCCGTCGTCATCTGGCCGAGCAGCGCCGCCTGCCCGACCTGCACGGCCGGCACGCCGAGCTGGCCGGCCACCTCCGCGATCACCGGCAGCACGCCGAAGTAGAACGAATCGGGATCGAACAACATGCTGAGCGGCATCGACGCGAGACCGAGCGCCACCGGGATATGGCCCGCCATCGACGGCGGCACGAAGCCGACCGCCGCCTGCGCCATCGCCTTCAGCATCCCGCTGCCCTGCATGATCCCGGTGAACACGCCGGCCGCGAGCAGGATGCCGGCCATCATCAGCGCGGCGCGCGCGTGCGCGTCGATGCGCTTTCGCTGCATGTCGACGTCGGGGTAATTCACCATCAGCGCGACACACAGCCCGACCATGAACATGATCGCGGGCGGAATCTTCTCGCCCATCACGACCATCGTGCCGAGCACGACGAGCGTCAGCACGAGGTTGAACCAGAACAGGTGCGGCCGGCGCAGCGCCTGCTCGTCGGCCGTCAGTTCGCGTCGGGGCAATGGAATCGACGCATCGTCGCGCGACAGGCCGAGCCGCTTCTCCTCGCGCCGCCCGAGCCAGTAGGCGACGCCGAACACGAACACGAGCCCGATCGCCTGCACCGGGATCAGCGGATTGAACAGCGCCGACACCGGCAGGTGCAGCGACGCGGACGCGCGGATCATCGGCCCGGTCCACGGCAGGAAGTTGATGCCCGCGGCCATCGACACGGCAGCGGCCAGCACGCGCCGGTCCATCTTCAAGCGATCGTACAGCGGCAGCACGGCCGGAATCGTCACGAGAAAGCAGACGGCGCCCGAGCCGTCGAGGTGGATCAGCAGCGCAAGCAGCGTCGTGCCCATCACGATGCGCGTCGGCCGCGTGCCGACCGCGCCGAGGATCCGGTCGATGATCGGATCGAGCGTGCCGGCGTCGGTGATCGTCCCGAAATACAGGATCGCGAACACGAACATCCCGACGACGGGCGCGAGCCCTTTCAGCCCGTCGATGACGAACTTGCTGGTGTGCAACCCGAAGCCGCCGAGCAGCGACGCGGCGATCGGCACGACGATCAGCGCGACGAGCGGCGACATCCGCTTCGACAGAATCGCGGCCAGCAGCACGACGATCGTGCCCAGCCCGAGTAACGGCAGCATCGGTGTCTCCTACCTTGTCTTTTGTTGGAGACGAGCGTAAGGTCGGCGCAGCGATAGCACAATTGAAATGATTTGATCGCAGCAATCACAAAGCGTTATGGATCTGAATCTTCGCGACATTCGCGCGTTCGTCACCGTCGCGCACGCCGGCAACTTCACGCGCGCCGCCGCGCGGCTGCATCTGTCACAGCCGGCGCTGACCGTGCAGATCCGCCGGCTCGAGGACATCGTCGGCGCGCGCCTGTTCGACCGTAACAGCCGCAGCGTCGCGCTCACACAGACCGGGCGCGAGTTGCTGCCGCTATTGCAGCGCTCGCTCGACGACATGGAGCGCGTGCTGCGCGATGCGCGCGCGCTCGGCGAAGGCACGAGCGGCACGGTGCGGCTCGCGTGCCTGCCGACCTTCGCGTCCAGCGTGCTGCCGGAGCTGATCCAGTCGTTCCGGCGCGACGTGCCGCGCGCGGGCTTCGAGATCCGCGACGGCGTCGCGAGCCTCGTCACCGCGCTGGTGCGCAACGAGGAAGCCGATCTCGGACTGACCGGCGGCGACATGTTCGATGCGTCGCTGGAGGTGCTGTACGCGGGCGCCGACCGGCTCGTCGCCGTATGCCCGAAGGATCATCCGCTCGCGCGCAAGCGCCGCGTGAGCACCGCCGACGTCGCCGGCGTGCCGCTCGTGCTCACCGCGCAGGGCACGAGCGTGCGCAGCGTCGTCGATGCCGCGTTGAAAGCGACCGGCTGCACGCCCGACATCGCGTGCGAGCCCACCTACATGATGACGGCCGTCGCGATGGTGCGCGGCGGCCTCGGCGTGACGATCCTGCCCGCGACCGCACGCGAGGTGCGCGCCGAGCCCGACCTGGTCGCGAAGCCGATCGACGATCGCGCGTTCGTACGGCCGATCGCGCTCGTCGCGAAGCGCGGGCGCACGCTGCCACGCGTCGCGCAGACGTTCGCCGACCTCATGCTCGCCGAACTGAAAAAGCGCGCATGAAGCGCGCCCGATCGGGGACAGTCCGTCCGGCGCTTACTGCGCGTCCGGATCGACGTGCAGCGATTCGCCGATCGCATAGAAATTGCCGCCCGCGATGTAGTGCAGGCTGCGCAGCGCGGGGTCGGCCGATTCGAAATACCAGTGGCCGTCGCGGAACACGCGCGTGTCGGACCATGCGCCGATCACCTCGCCGATGAACAGATCGTAGGTCTGCTGATTGTGCGGCTCCGGAATCAACCGGCACGCGAGCCAGCCCGAGCAGCCGGCGACGAACGGCAGGTCGTGACCGGCGACGTCGAACAGCGTGACGCCCGCTTCGCGCAGCTTGTCGGGCCGCTCCGCGAGGCTGTGGCTGCCGACCGCATGCGTGAGCTGCAGTTGCGCGGCCGTCGGCACCTGGATCACGAACGTGCCGCTGCGCTCGACGAGCTCGCGCGTCTTCGCGGATTTGTCGAGCACGACGGTCAGCTTCGGCGGCAGGAAATCCAGCGCGCACGCCCAGGCGGCGGCCATCACGTTGTCGACGCCGTCGTGGCGGGCCGACACGAGCACGGTCGGGCCGTGATTGAGGAGGCGGTAGGCTTTCTTCAGCTCCACCGGAGCGATGTGATTGTCCATACGGGTTCCTTGGAGAACGACGCGCACGGACGGATGCCGTGCGGCGCGGCGCCGGCCGTCGCAGCTGCGCGCGGCCGGGCCGCAGGCCGCATTCTCGCACCCAATTTCAATCGGCGCCGCGCCGCTGCCGGTTACTTCGCGAACAATTGGCCGATGTCGCGGAACGCCTTGAATTCGAGCGCATTGCCGCACGGATCGAACAGGAACATCGTCGCTTGTTCGCCGACCTGCCCCCGGAACCGCACGTACGGCTCGATCGCGAAAGTCACGCCGAACGCGCGCAAGCGTTCGGCCAGCGCTTCCCAGCTCGCCCAGTCGAGCACGATCCCGAAATGCGGCACCGGCACGTCGTGACCGTCGACCGCATTCGTATGTGAGCCTTCCTGCGAGGCGGTTCTCGGATGCTCGTGGATCACGAGCTGATGCCCGTAAAAGTCGAAGTCGACCCACTGTGCACTCGAGCGCCCCTCCTCGAGCCCGAATACGCGACCGTAGAAATCGCGCGCGGCCGGCAGGTCGTAGACCGGAATCGCCAGGTGAAACGGGGAAAGACTCATGATGGCCTCGTGAAAGAAATGCTCGCGTGGCGCGAGGACGGCATCATGGTAGACAAGGCCGAGCAAAAATTAAATCAATATATAATTTCGCGATTCATAAACGGAATCGATGAATGATCCGCGAACTGAAAACCCTCGTCGCCGTCGCCCGCGAAGGCACCTTTGCCGCGGCCGGCAATCGTATCGGGCTCACGCAAGCGGCCGTGAGCGCGCAGATGCAGCGTCTCGAAGCCGAACTCGGCTTCGCGCTGTTCGATCGGCAAGGGCGATCGGCGCGTCTCAACGAGCGGGGCCATCACGTGCTCGACCAGGCACAGGCGCTGATCGGCCTGTACGAGAACCTGAGCTCGACCGCGCCCGGCTCGCCGGCCGCCGTGCGCGTGACGATCGGCGCGATCGCCTCGGTGCAGAGCGCGCTGCTGCCTGCCGCGCTGGCCGATTTCCATCGCCTGCACCCTGCATGCCGGACGCGCGTGATACCCGGGCTGTCGATCGAGCTGGTCAACCGGGTCGACACGGGCGAAATCGACATGGCCGCGATCATCCGCCCGCCGTTCGCGCTGCAGAGCGACCTGCACTGGACGACACTCGCGCAGGAACCGTTCCGGCTGATCGTGCCGCGCGGCGTGAAGGGCAAGGACTGGGCCGCGCTGCTCGCGCGCGAGCCGTTCGTGCGCTACGACCGCGGGTCGTTCGGCGGCCGCCAGGTCGACCGCTTTCTGCGCAAGATGCACATCGCGGTGCGCGACACCTGCGAACTCGACGAGCTCGACGCGATCGTCAAGCTGGTCGAGAACGGTGTCGGCGTCGCGATCGTGCCGCAAACCGCCGGGTATCGCCGCTGGCCGGCCGGCGTGCGCGCGATCGATCTCGGGCATCACACGTTTCACCGCGACATCGGGCTCGTGCATCGCGCCCGGCGCACGATGTCGGAACCCGCGCAGACGCTCGCGCGACTGATCGACGCCGCGTCGCGTCGGCGCCCGCCGCCGCGGGCCGCGTGATCGACGCGTGGCAGCTCAGCGCCGCCCGGCCGCCCAATCCACCGCCGCGTCGAACAGCGCGACACCGGCCGGCGACAGGTTCGTGAACGTGTCGTTGTCGAGGAAGAACATCACGCGGCGCGCCGGCGCGAGCGTTTCGTAGTCCATCGTCGCGCCCTTCTCGTATGCAAAGATCGCGGCCTTGTCGGGTTGCCCGTACACGGTCGCGATCGTGATCGCGCCGAGCCCCGGCTTGCCCCAGCTCATCGGCGCCTGCTTGCCGTACGCGTTCGTCGCGCCGGCCGGCAGCCCGGCCGCCATCGGATGCGGCGCATTGACGAGCCACAGGTAACGCTCCTTGCCCGTTTCGCCGAAGTCGACGTCGTGCCGCTTGCCCGTCATCGCGAGATCGTCGAGCAGGTCGTTTTCCCACGTCACGAGCGGCTTGTCGAGCGTGCGCCAGCCGGGCCGCACGTTCTTCGACGATACCGTCGACGAGATCACCACCAGATCGGCGTCGCGCGCCGCATCGGGCGCGGCCGCCTCGTCGATCAGGCGCACCGCGTAGCCGCGTTCGCCGAGATGCTGGCCGATGCGTTCGTCGACCTTCAGGTTCGGGCCGTGCAACTGCACGAGCATCGCGACGCGCGTGACGGGCTGCGGCGCATCGGCGGCGAATGCGGGTGCCGACACGCCGGCGCCGACACCGACGCCCGCGGACAGCGCGAGCGCCGAACCCGCGATCGTGCGCAACAAGCGGCGGCGCGCACCGGTCTTCGTCTTCAGATTCATCTGGATTCCTCTCCGAAACCGCGCGCCGGCGTTACGGCCGCGCGGTGATTGCATGGTCAGAACTGCAGCGTGGTCAGCAGCGACACCTGCCGCGCGTCGCCGATCGCGACGAAGTAGCGGTTCGCGCTCGACGGGTAGTACGTGCGATTGAACAGATTCTTCACGTTGAACTGGAACGACAGTTTCTGCTTGCCGATCCGCGTGTCGTAGGTCGCGAACGCATCGGCGAGCACGTACGACGGCAGCGTGAAGCTGTTCGCCGAATCGCCGGGCCGCGCGCCCACGTAGCGCGCGGCCGCGCCGATGCGCAGGTCGTCGCCGCCCGCCACCGTGCCGAAGTCGTAGACGGCCGCGAGCGATGCGGTGTGACGCGCGACGTTCCACAGCTGGTTGCCCGTGTACAGCGGATCCTCGGTCGTCTTCGCGTCGATGTATGCGTAGCTCGCGATCACGTTCACGCGTTCGCCGATCTTGCCGGACACGTCGAGCTCGATGCCGCGCGAGCGCGCCTTGCCCGACGTGCGCCAGTCGGTCAGCTTCGTCGCGTCGTTGTATTGCGACACGAGCACGTTCTTCTTGTCGATGTCGAACAGCGCGAGCGTGCCGGTCATCCCGCCCGGCAGGTCGAGCTTGCCGCCCACTTCCCACGCGGTCGCTTCCTCGGGCGGCGTCGCGCCGTCGATCACGTAACCCGTCATCGGCGCGATCGACGACGACGGCTTCAGCGACTGCGAATAGCTGCCGTACAGCGAGAACGTATCGGTCCACTTGTAGACGACACCCGCGCGCGGCAGCCACTTCGAGCCGCTGAGATCGGTGTTCGCGGTGAACGGCCGACCGCGTCCCGCGACCTGGTTGTAGGTGATGTAGCGGAGGCCGCCCGACACGATCCACTTGTCGGTCAGGTGGACCGTGTCCTGGAAGAACGCGGACGCATCGTGCAGCGTGTCGGTCTGGTCGCTGTCGCTCGCGGACACCGTGCTCGACGGCGGCAGCAGCCCGTACACCGGATCGACGTAGCTGAACGGCGTCTTCACGGCCTGGCGCAGCATGTCCTTGCGATAGATGCGGCGGTATTCGGTATCGAAGCCGACCTGCACGTCGTGCCGCATCCCCGCGAGCGTCAGCTTGCCGGTCACGTAGCCGATCCCGTAGCTGTCGGTGCTGAGCGACCCGTGCGTCGCATCGTTGCTGCGCGTCAGCGTGCCCTTCACCGGATCGACGCCGGTCGTGCGCAACTGGTTCGCGTCGTAAGTTTCGCGGTTGTAGCTGTAGCCGACATGCGCGCTCCAGTCCGCGTTGAACTGATGATCGACGCTCAGTTGCGCGAGATGCGATTCGCCGTCCATGTCGTTGAACGGCTCGTCGATGCGCCGCCGTGCGGGAATGTCGAGCGGCGCATTGGTGCGCGGGTCGAGCGCGGTGCCGCGATCGAACGGCGAATGGAACTTCCGGTACTGATACGACACCACGACCTGCGTATCGCGGCCGTACCACGCGAGCGACGGCGCGACGAAGGTCTGCCGGTACTCGCCGAAGTTGCGCCAGTACTGCTCGTTCGACTGATCGACGATCAGCCGGTACGCGAGCCGCGAATCGCCGACCGGCCCGGTCGAGTCGAAGGTCGCGCTGCCGCCGTTCTTGCCGTGCCCGAACGTCGACGCGCCGAGCGAGATCGCGTTGTAGCGCGTGAGCTGCGGCTGCTTGCTGACGACGTTGACGACGCCGCCCGGGTCCATCAGCCCGTACAGCAGCGACGTCGGCCCCTTCAGCACCTCGACGCTGTCGGTCGCCGCGTTGAACGCCCGGCCCTGCACGAGCGGCATGCCGTTCTGCATGATCGAGCCGTCGCGATTGCCGCCGAAGCCGCGCTTCATGATCGTGTCCTGCGTGCCCGCGAGCGTGTTGCCCTGCGTGATGCCGCTCACGTTGCCGAGCGCGTCGTCGAGATTGCGCGGCCGCTGGTCGCGCAGCACCTGCGCGGGCACGATGTTGACGGCCTGCGCGGTATCGAGCAGCGGCACGTCGGTGCGCAGCACGCCCGCTTCCTTCGGCGCACGATAGCTTTCGGCGCGCAATGCGCTGGACCGCACGTCGATCGTCGGCAACTCGGCGGCCGGCGCGGCGCCAGCCGCCACGAGCGCGGCCGCCGAACCGTCCGCCCGCATCAGCGTGTAGCCGCCGCCCGGCTGGCGCAGCGCGACGAGCCCCGTGCCGGCGAGCAGGCGGTCGAACCCGCCGTCGACGTCGAACCGGCCGTGCACGCCGCCGCTCGTCAGGCCGGCCGTCAGGTCGGCCGGGAACGCGAGCAGGATGCCCGCGTCGCGGCCGAACCGGTTCAGCACCGCTTCGAGCGGGCCGGCCGGAATGTCGAACGCGCGACGCGACGCCCGCTGCGCGGCGGGAGCCGCATCGGCATCGGTGTCGGCCAGCGCCGGCAGCGGCAGCAGTGCCGACAGCAGGACGGCGCCGGCCAGCCGGCGGGCAAACGGGGCCGGCGTGGCCGGGCGCGACGCGCACGGCAGACGACGGGCGGGCGCCGGACGGCGCCGATACGTGAGACGGATGGAAGCCATGATCGGGGAGTCGGTGGACGATGGGCCAGTGCTGTGTTCATGACCCATGTCACGCGAACATCGAGAAACAGCTCAGGTCGGCGAAAAAAATTTTCGGCGCGCTCACGAACGGGCCGGCACGACGGTCGCCCAGTAACGCGTCAGGTAGTGGACGTCGATCGGCAGCGTCGCCGTCAGCGTATCGAGCACGCGTGCGGGATCGTCGAGCGGATAGGTGCCCGACACGCGCAGATCGGCCACGGCCGGATCGCAGCGCAGGCTGCCGCGCCGATAGCGGTCGAGTTCGGCGACGAGATCGGCCAGCCGCATACGCGACGCGACGAGCATGCCGCCCGTCCACGCGGACGCGTACGGATCGAGCGGCGCCGCCGCCCCGATCGCGGCGCGCGTGAAATCCGCGCCCTCTCCGGCCGCGATCACGCGCGTGCCGGCCGACGCATCGACCGGTTGCACCCGGACGGCGCCGGCAAACACCTCGCAGCGCGTCGCACCGTCGCGCTGCCGCACCGCGAAGCGCGTACCGAGCGGCCGCAACTCGCCCTGTGCGGTCGCGACCACGAGCGGCCGCGCAGGCACACGCCCGTCGTGACCGCTGGTGACCATGATCGTGCCGCGCAGCAAGTGCAGGCGCCGCGCCGCGTCGTCGAAGCGCACGTCGAGCGCCGTGTCGGTATCGAGCACGACGACCGTGCGATCCGCGAGCGTCACCGTGCGCCGCTCGCCGACGGCCGTGCGCAGGTCGGCCGGCCAGATCGCCGCGCGCCGTGCGGGCTCGGCCATCCATGCGGCGCCGCCCGCGAACAGCAGCACGGCCAGCGCCTTCACGGCCGCGCGGCGGCCCGCCCGCTTCGGCAGCAACGCCGCATGCGCGGCTTGCGCGTCAAGCCCGCCCGCCAGCCGATCGAACCGGCCCTGCATCGCTTCGATGTGACGCCACGCCGCGTCGTGCGCCGGATCCTCCGCGCGCCAGCGCGCGAGCGCGGCGACGAACGCATCGTCCGTCCGGCCGGACTGCCGGTCGACCCACCATTCGACCGCGCGACGTGCGACGTGCGGCGGCACCGCCGGCGCTCCCGGGGCGGCCATCGGTCAGGCCGCCATCACGAAAAAGCACTGCGTGCCGGCCTTCACGAGATAGCGCTTCACCGTCGCGAGCGACACACCGAGTTCGCGCGCGATGTCGGTCTGCGTGAGCCCGTCGAGCTGCGCGAGCAGGAACGCGCGCTTCGCCGCGAGCGGCAAGCCGTCGAGCAGCCGGTCGATGTCGAGCAGCGTCTCGACGACGACGGCCCGTTCTTCCGGCGACGGCGCAACGGCTTCCGGGCGCTGCGCGAGCACGTCGAGATACGCGCGCTCGATCTGCTCGCGCCGCCAGTGGTTGCTCAGCACACGCTGGGCGACCGTCGTCAGGAACGCGCGCGGCTCGGCGGCGCCGATCGGCTCGTCGCGTGCGAGCAGGCGCACGAACGTGTCGTGCGCGAGATCGGCCGCGCGGTGCGCGCAACCGAGCTTCCGGCTCAGCCAGCCGCGCAGCCACGCGTGGTGGCCGGCATAGAGGGCGTCGATTTCTCGATGGAGGGACAGCTTGTCAGCGGACATGGCCGGGTTCCGGGGTGCGCAGGCGTCAACCATTCTGTAAATGAGAATGATTATTATATACAAAAGCGAGATGGTGACCGCGGTTTCGGTACGCGAGCGACGCTGACGCAGCGACGGATGGCGAAGTCGATACCGCCGTCGGATGCGAATCGCGCGCGGTTATCACATTCGTTCCGGGGCGGCCAATTCGATTCGTTAAATAATGATTTGACGGATCGATAACAATATTGCGATTGCGGGCATTCACCCGAATATCGCGCCGTATTATCACGCCCCGCGCAAAACGCAATGGAAAAATCGCGAAACGGCAATCCATTGATGCATAGTGTTCAATAATCCAAATCCCTCAAAAATGAATTTCCGGGAATGCGCCTGTCGGCATCAGGCCACAACGGAGAATTTCATTTTTGCCGTTTTATTACGGCTCTGTAGTCTCCTGCCATTCCGGATCACGAACCCACACCCATGCGCAAGGAGATGAAAATGAAACGCACGACCCTCTCGCTGATTTCGCTCGCGTCGTTCGCGGCGATGCCCGTCGCGCATGCGCAGTCGAGCGTCACGCTGTATGGCGTGATCGACACGTCGATCACCTATGTGAACCATGCGCAAGGCAAGGACAACGCGTGGATGCTCGGCAACAGCAGCGCGGGCAATCTGGCCGGCAGCCGCTGGGGCGTGAAAGGCACCGAGGATCTCGGCGGCGGGCTGAAGACACTGTTCCAGTTGGAGAACGGCTTCGACCCGAGCAACGGCCGGCAGGGCCAGGGCGGCCGCCTCTTCGGCCGGCAAGCGTTCGTCGGCCTGACGAGCGACCGCTACGGCACGCTCACGTTCGGCCGCCAGTACGACCCGCTCGTCGATCTCGTGCAGGGCATCACCGCCGACAACTACCTCGGCAGCGTGTTCGCGACGCCGGGCGACGTCGACAACTACGACAACAGCTTCCGCGTCGACAACGCGGTGAAGTACACGTCGGCCGTCTATGCGGGCCTGCAGTTCTCGGCGATGTATTCGTTCGGCGGCATCGCCGGCAGCACCGGCGCCGCGCAGTCGTACTCGGCCGCCGTGTCGTACAACAACGGGCCGTTCAGCGTCGCGGGCGGCTACTTCCACGCGACCAACAGCCCCGCGTCGAACGGCTTGCGCAACGGCTGGACCAGTTCGTCGGACGGCACGTTCGACGGCCCGATCAACAGCGGCTATGCCAGCGCGCACTCGCTCGGCATCGCCCGCATCGCGGGCCAGTACGTCGCCGGCCCGTTCACGTTCGGCCTCGGCTACAGCAACGCGCAGTACCGCCGCGACGCAAGTTCGGTATTCGGCTCGAACGAGCACTACAACACGGGGCAAGGTTTCGTGAACTACCAGGCGACGAATGCGCTGCTCGTCGGCGTCGGCTACAGCTACACGCGCTCGGGCGGCGACACGTCGGCGACCTATCACCAGGTATCGGCCGGCGCCGACTACAGCCTGTCGAAGCGCACCGACGTCTACCTGACCGCCGCGTACCAGCACGCGAGCGGCCAGACCGGCGACGGCAATGGCGGGTCGATGGCCGCGCAGGCATCGATCGGATCGTACGGTTATGCGGGCACGAGCTCGCAGACGATGGTCAACCTCGGCCTGCGTCACCGCTTCTGACGGCATGCTCGGAGACGGCCGGCTACAGTGGTTGCGCAACGCGCAACGCGGTGTGGCCGCCCGTCTTCGGATTGCGCAGACGGCGGCTTCGGCCGCCGTTTTCATGTCGCTTGCTTTCGCCCGCCATCGGCGGCGACGCGATTATCCCTTTTCGCTCAGGCCATCACCGTTTAATCGCGCAACTGACGTAATACGTCAGGATATGATCGCTGCCGTTGCAATCGCATGCGCGCAAATACCGGCCATTTTTACCGACCGGCCATCGGCTCGACCCGTGATCCGGCGCGATAAAAATGCGCGGCGCATGCGCGCGCAAATGCAAAGGAAAGTTTGACGCGAGCCATTTGCCCGCTTGCTATGGCACACTTCGCGTCTGCGTAATTTCCTTGCACCGGGCGGCCGGATTCCGCCCCATCCTGCCATGCCGCGTCATATCACTCGCCCGCTCAGCCGCGACACGCTGACAATCGCCTCGACGATCGCGCTCTCGTGCGCGCTCTGCGGCGTCGCGCGCGCCGATTGCCTAGACGACGCGGCCGCGTTCCAGCACGTGAGCGTCAGCCTGATGCGCGGCATCGCGCAGGTCGAATCGGGGATGAATCCGAACGCGGTCAATACGAATACCAACGGCACGGTCGACATCGGGCTGATGCAGATCAACAGCACGTGGCTGCCGACGCTCGCGCGCGAAGGCATCACGCGGGAAAGCCTGTTCGATGCGTGCACGAACGCGTACGTCGGCGCGTGGATCCTGTCGCAGAACATCCGCCAGCTCGGCCCCAACTGGAACGCGATCGGCGCGTACAACTCCGCGTCGCCCGACAAGCGCCTCGCGTACGCGCGCAAGGTCTATGATGCAATCCGGACCATGCCGGATTCGCCGGATACTCCCATGCCCATCCTTCCCCCCTCCTTCACGCCGCCGCAACAGGTGCAGACGTACAACCCGTTCGCGAGCCTGAGCGTGTCGGCGCCGCCCGTCACGCGTGCCCGTACGATCTCGCCGGCCGCGCCGCCTCCGCCGACGCAGGGCGGCCCCGCCGGCCCGGCCGGTACGTACAACTTCGGATGGACGGTCACCGGCGCCGATCAGGCCAAGCCGACCCAGGTGTTCGACGACGGCGCGCGGATCTACGTGCAGTTCAGCGACATGAAGCACGTGCCGGCGATCTTCACCGAAACGTCGTCGGGACGCGTGCTGATGTCGTGGGAGCTGCAATTCCCGTATGCCGTTCTGACGCGTCCCGCGCAAACGTTGATCTTCCAGCTCGGGCCGTTCGAAGCGCGCGCGCAGCGGGGTGCGGCGGCCGCAGGCATGACCGCGCAGGCCGGGACGGCGAATACGGCGAATACGGCGACCGCCGGCGCATCGGCCTCGGCATCGAAGAAGTCGGCCAGTACGGCGGCGAACGCGGCGCCCAATACGACGGCGAAACGCACCGCCTCGGCCGATGCGCTATGGTACGTGAATACGCCGTCGACGTCGGGGACGGCGGCGGCCTCGCCTTCGACCGCGAATATTCCCGCCACGCTGCCGACGGCCATCACGTCGAACACGCCGCCGCCCGCGCCGGCTCAAGCCCCGGCCGCGGCCGCTCAGCCGTCGCGCGTCAGCGCGGACGCGCTGTGGTACCTCTCGAAGTAACGCGCGTCCGATCGCACGCCCGTCGCCGCGCTCATCGATCCGCGGTCGGCCGCAGTTCGGGCGCGTTCATGTCGTCCACCCATTGCAGTTCGGCCGTGCCGTTCTTCCGGAAATACACGCGCAGATAACGCGACGTCGACGATTCCGGCTGCGGAATCGTCACGTCGATCGTCTGGTGCTCCGCCGGGACGCCGCGCTCGATCTCGTCCAGCGGCTGCGCGAATGCCCAGTACAGCTTCACCTTCCGCCCCGGCGTGACCTTGCAGCCGCACGCGAACCCGCCACCGCCGCCGAATGCCTCGCCCGCGTCCCGTGCCGACGGATTGCCGAAGCATCCCGACCGATGCTCGTTGTCGAGCCAGAATTCGTGAAGCTTGCGGGTGTACTCGTTGTATCCGGTAATGCACACCGTACGCGCGTCGGCCGATGCATCGCCGTCGTGCGGCCCGCATCCGGCAAGCACGCACGGCACCGTCAGCACCCATGCGAGCGCCCGCGCCCTCATCCTCATCGGCGGCCCGGCATGCACGGCGACGCCGGGCAACGCGTGTCGGGTCACGGCACGCACGGGAGCACGCCACACTGACGCCGAACGCCTCACCCGCGCCGCACCCAGATCACTTTCCCGTCGCGAATGCCGAGATTGCGGCGCTCCTCCCGGTAATCCATCGTGCCCGGCAGCGACTTCCCGTCACGCTCGAGCACGCGCCACAGGCAGCCGTCGAGCAACGCGGTCGCATCGGTCTCGGTCTTGCCGACCAGCGCATCGTCCGGCGCGGCATTCGCCTTGCATACCTGCGCGGCACCCGGCTCCAGAGGGGGTCTGGCCGCGCCGCCGGCGGTGGCGTTGGGGTGCTTCGTGTCCATGTCCGCACATCCTGCAACGGTTGCGCTCGCAACGAGTGCAACGAGCATCGCGATCGTGTTCTTCATCGGTTTCTCCCTGTCGCGGCCCGGCAGTCCGTGGCGGCATTCGCGCACGACCGGGCATCGCATGCGTGATCGGTTCCGCACGCTGCCGGCCGTTTCCTGATGGAGCCGGTCGGCGAACGGCGGCCTTTCGCGACCCGGCCGAGCCGCCTCGGCGCACCGGCGTCGCAGGGCCGGCCTGACGCCGAACCCGCCCGCATGTTACCGCACGCGACTCGCAACGACGGCGCGACGCCGACGCACCGGGCGCACCGGCGTGCACCGGCCCGCGTCGGCAATGCGCTCAGAACTTGTACGTCACGCCCGCGATGCCGTAGTAGTTGTTGCGCGACTGCACGATCGGGCTGTCGCCGGCGCGGCCGAGCAGGCGCGTCACGCCGCCGGTCGCGAGCACCGACCAGTGCCGCGACAGCGTCCAGTTCCACGCCACCGCCATCGCCGCGCTGTCGATCCCGCCGCTCACCGAATACGGCCGGAACCGGCTCGTCATCGACTGCGCGTCGGTCACGCCGTAGAAGGTCTGCAGGTAGCGTCCCGAGCCCGCGTGCACGGTGCCCGTCACGACGATCTCGTGCTGCGACGTCTTGAGTACCGGCACCGCGAGATCCACGTGCCCCGACACGCCGCGCGACGTGTGAGTCACGGGCGTATCGACCGTGATGCTCAGTTCCGCCGCATCGAAGAGCGACACGCCGGCGCGCACGCCGACGAGCACCGAGCCGGGAATCCGGCCCATCCCCTTCAGGTAGTCGGAGCCCGGCAGGTCGAAGCGGTTCTCGTCCGCGCGGCCCGCGTCGTAGCTCACCGCCGCCGACACGAACGCACCGTGCGGCAGGTTCAGCCGGTAGCCGGCGCCCTGCGTGCCGTCGACGAAGAAGCCGTTGCCGAACGTGGCGGAAAACGACGGCGCGACGACGCCGCGATACTGGTTGCTGCCCTGATAGCGCGGTGCGAATCCGCCGCCGAGCGACAACGAATACTGGTTTTCCGCGTGGGCGGCGGCGGCGAGGGTCAGGCCGGCGAGCGGCATGCAATAGCGGTAGCGGCGAAGGGATGGGCGCACAATATCGAGATCCGAGTGACGAAGCCCGCAGTCTAGGGGCCGCCCTGCGCCGAGACTGTCCTGAATGTGCGGAGAATCTGTGCGCAATTGTGTTCGATTGTTCGAGATTGTCGCCCCGCTGCCCCGGCAGCCGGTCCGCCGGATAGAATTCGCGTGCCGCCGCGCATCGGTCTGCCGGGAACGAGATGGCGCGTGCATCCTGAGGAGACCATGAACGAAGTTCCGCTCAAATACCGTGTGCTGCTGATCGAGGACGACGATCGCCTCGCGCAGCTCGTCCGCGAATACCTCGACGGCTATGAATTCGCGGTGACGGTCGTGCGGCGCGGCGACCTCGCCGTCGCCGCGGTGCGCGAGCACCAGCCGGCCCTCGTGATACTCGACCTGATGCTGCCGAATCTCGACGGCATGGAAGTCTGCCGGCGCATCCGCGCGTTCACCAACGTCCCCGTGCTGATCCTGACCGCGCGCGCGGACGTGTACGACCAGGTCGCCGGGCTCGAGACCGGCGCCGACGACTACGTGACGAAACCGATCGAGCCGCGCGTGCTCGTCGCGCGCGCCCGTGCGCTGTTGCGCCGCGCGCAGCCGGCCGCGGCGGAAGCGAGCGCCGTCGCGCCCGACGCGCTCGTATTCGGCGAACTGACGATCTCGCCGCCGAACCGCACCGTCACGTGGCGCGGCGAGCCGGTCGAGTTGAAGACCGCCGAATTCAACCTGCTGCTGATCCTCGCGCGCGCGGCCGGCACCGTGCTGAGCCGCGACGACATCCTCAAGCAGTTGCGCGGCATCGAATTCGACGGGCTCGACCGCTCGGTCGATTCCGGCATCTCGAAGCTGCGCCGCCGCTTCGAGGATGCGTCATCGGAGCCGCACAAGATCAAGACGATCTGGGGCCGCGGCTACCTGTTCAGCCCTTCTGCGTGGGACGAGTAAATGCTGCGCCCGTTGCTCCGGTTGTACCTCGTCGTGATCCTGTGCGTCGGCGCGTCGATCGTCTTCATCCAGCTGTCGTTCGACCGGATCTTCTACGAGCGCGTCGCGCAGGCGCAGCGCGACTCGCTGACGACCTACGCGTTCGTGCTGAACGATTACCTCGAGCGCCATCCGGGCGCGCAGCGCGAGCTCGCGTTGCGCGAATTGGCGCTGCACGGCCGCGAAGGGTTCGGGTTCATGTCGATGGCCGACGCGCGTGCGCGACTGAGCGGCGCGCCGCTGCGCGATCTCGATGCCGGCAGGATCGCGATCAGCTACGACGGCAAGGACTACTACATGCCGCTCGCGGACGGCTCGGTGCTGCATGCGCGGCCCATCGAGGCGGCGGATCTCGACATCCGCATCTATGCGTACATGCTGCTCGCGCTCGCGACGCTGTTCGCGGTGGTGCTGTGGATTCACCATCACTGGCGCGACATTCGCCGGCTGCAGGACGCCGCGCGCGCATTCGGCGCCGGGATGCTGTCGACGCGCGTGAAGCTGTCGGGCAAGTCGAACATCTACGAGCTGTCGCAGCAGTTCAACGACATGGCCGCGCGCATCGAGGCGTCGATCAAGCAACAGCGCGAAATGATGCACGGCATCTCGCATGAACTGAAAACGCCGCTCGCCCGGCTCGAATTCGGGCTCGCGCTGCTCGCCGATCCCGACGAAACCGGCCGGATGCGCGAGCGCCGCGACGCGCTGCGGCGCGACGTGCGCGAACTCGACGAGCTCGTCACCGAATTGCTGACGATCGGCCGGCTCGAACAGGGCGCGAGCGAACTCGCGCCGATGGAGGTCGTCGTCGACGCGCTGCTCGACAGCGTCGCCGGCAACGTCGCAGACGACATCGCCGATCGCGGCATCGCGCTCGACGTGTCGACGCTCGACGCGCCCGCGACCCACGTCTGCGATCCGAAGCTCGTCGCCCGTGCCCTGCTGAACCTGATCCGCAACGGCGCCCGCTATGCGTCGCGCAAGGTCGTGCTGGCCGCCACGCGAGATCGGTCCGGTGCGCTCGTGCTGAGCGTCGACGACGACGGGCCGGGCATCCCGGCCGCCGAGCGCGCCCGCGTGTTCGAACCGTTCCAGCGGCTCGACTCGAGCCGCGACCGGCAGACCGGCGGCTTCGGGCTCGGGCTTGCGATCGTGCGACGCGTCGCGCAGGTGCACGGCGGCGACGTGCGGCTCGAGGATTCGCCGCTCGGCGGCGCACGCTTCGTGATCACGTTGCCCGTGCGGGCGCTGCCGGACAGCCTGTTCGACGTTGCGAACCCGCACGCCGATAGGCGCGGCCGCCACGGCACGGGCACGGTCATCCCGTTTCGATGAAGACGAACCACGGAACTCGGCCCGCCCTCGCCTGACAGCGCCCGCGTTCAGCGCCGCCGCAGCAGCGCGACGAAGAACAGGCTGCCGAACAGCGCGGTCACGATGCCGATCGGCAGATCTTCCGGCGCCGCGAGCGTGCGCGCGGCGACGTCGGCCCACACGAGCAGGATCGCGCCGACCAGCGCGGCGACCGGCAGCAGCCGGCCGTGCTCGGCCCCGACGACGCGACGGCACAGATGCGGCGTCACGAGCCCGACGAAGCCGATCGCGCCGCTCACCGCGACCATCGCGCCCGTCGCGAACGACGCGACGACGAACACTTCGCGCCGCATCCTGGCGCTCGGCACGCCGAGCGACGCGGCGGCGACATCGCCCGACATCAGCGCGTTCAGTTCGCGCCGACGCGCATGGAGCGCGCCGCCGGCGAGCACCGCGCACACGGCCGGCACCGGCAGCAAGTCCCAGCGCGCGAGCCCGACCCCGCCGAGCATCCAGAACAGCACCGACGACGCGGCCCGTTGATCGCCGAGGTACAGCAGCAGGTTGCCGAACGCGGCCATCATGAACGACACCGATACGCCCGCGAGCAGCAGCCGGTCCGATTCGAGCCGGCCGCCCCGGTAAGCGAGCGCGACCACGCAGGCGGTGGCCCCGAGCGCGCCCGCGAAAGCGGCGGCCGACAGCGTGAACGGGCCGAACGCCGCGCCGGCCACCACCGTGACCGCGATCGCGCCGAGCATCGCGCCCGCGCTCACGCCGAGCAGGTGCGGATCGGCCAGGCGGTTCGCGGTCGCCGCCTGCAACGCGACGCCGACCGCCGCCAGCGTCGCGCCGACGATCGCGGCCAGCAGCGCACGCGGCATCCGGATCAGCCAGACGATGCTGTCGTCGCCCGCGCCCGCCGCGAACGCGTCGGCGCCGCCGAACGCCGACGCGACGTGCGCGGCGACGATCCGCACCGCGGCCGGCATCGCGATCGGCGCGGGGCCGAACGCGGCCGACACGACGATCGACACGATCAGCAGTACGGCCAGCCCCGGCAGCACCACCCGCATGCCGGGCCGCGCCGCCTGCCCGCGCACGCTCACCGTGCCGCTCCGGCAAATGCGGCCGGATACAGCGCGCGGGCGAGCGTCTCGACGGCCGCGACGTTCTCGGGGCCCGGCGTCGCGGCATCGTACGGAATCACGACGAAACGCCGGTCGCGAATCGCGGCCACGCGTGCGAGCGCCGGCTGGCTCGTCAGGAACTGCTGCTTCTGCGCGGCCGTGATCGCCGAATAGTCGACGATCACGATCACCTGCGGGTCGCGCGCGACCACGCTTTCCCAACTCACCTGCGTCCAGCTGCGCGGCACGTCGGCCATCACGTTGCGCGCGCCCGCCGCCGCGAGCAACGCGGTCGGCATCGCGAGCCCGCCCGCCGTCATCGGCTTGTCGGTGCCGCTGTCGTAAACGAACACGCGCAGCGGCGCCGGGCGACCGATCGTGCGCGACACCGCCGCGAGCCGCGCGCGCATCGCGGCGACGACTTGCGCGGCGCGCGCCTCGACGCCGAAGATCCGGCCGAGATTGTTCAGGTCGCGGAACACGTCGTCGAACGATGCGGCCGACTGCTTCATCACGTGCGAACACGATTCGGTCAGTTCGTACGTGCGGATGCCGAACGGCGCGAGCGTCGCCGGCGTCACCGCCCCGCCGACATGCATTCCGTAGTTCCAGCCCGCGAGATAGAAATCGGCACGCGCGGCGGCCAGCACTTCCAGCGACGGATACTGGCTCGCCAGTTCGGGCACGCCGCGCAATGCGTCGCGCACGCGCGCGGTGCCCGTCTTCCAGCCGCCGATGCCCGTATAGCCGACGAGCCGGTCCTTCAGGCCGAGCACGAGCATCATCTCGGTGAGGTTCACGTCGTTGCTCACCGCGCGCGTCGGCGCGCGCTCGAACGTCACGTCGCGATCGCAACTGCGTACGGTGACGGGATAGGCCGCCGCGTGAACGGCCGCGCAGCCGAGCACGGCAGCGGCGACGAACCGGCGGGAGACGAAGGACGGAACAGGAAACGGCATGGCGGTCATTCCGGGTGAAGCGGCGTGATGCGCGGGCGGCCCGTGACGGGATGGCGATCGACGAGCGCGGCGACGCCGAACACGTCGCGCAGCAGCGCTGCGGTCAACACCTCGTCCGGCACGCCGGACGCGACGACGCGGCCGTGCGCGAGTACATGGAGCCGGTCGCAATACGCGGCCGCGAGATTGAGGTCGTGAATCGTCGCGAGCGTCGCGATGCCGAGGCGGCGCACGCGCGCGAGCAGTTCGAGCTGGTGACGCAGGTCGAGATGGTTGGTCGGCTCGTCGAGCAACAGCAGGTCGGGCTGCTGCGCGAGCGCGCGGGCCAGCAGCGCGCGCTGCTTCTCGCCGCCCGACAGCGACGAGAAACGCTGTGCGCGACGCTCGACGAGACCGACATCGTGCAGCGACGCTTCGACGATCCGCCGATCGTCGGCCGACTCCGCATCGAACGGCCGCTTGTGCGGCGTGCGGCCCATGCCGACCAGTTCGTCGACCGTCAGTCCGAAATCGTCCGGCGTTTCCTGCTGCAGCACCGCGATGCGCTGCGCGAGCGCACGCGGCCGCATGCGCCACACGTCCTGCGCGTCGAGCGCGACGCGGCCCGCGTCGGGCCGCGCGTAGCGGAACACGCAGCGCAGCAGGCTCGTCTTGCCGCTGCCGTTCGGGCCGACCAGCCCGACGAACTCGCCTTCGGCAACCGTCAGCGTCACCGAATCGAGCACGTCGACCGCGCCGCCGGGAGACCAGCGCACGCGTTCGATGTCGAGCATGTGAGTGACGGGGCGCATGTCGTGCCGCTTCAGAAGCGCATCGTCGCGACGAGCTCCGCCGAGCGCGACGGACCGAGCAGCCATTGCTCGCCGCCATTCGACGTCGTCACCGCGTACGTGCGGTTCGCGAGATTGCGCAGATACAGCGTGAGCTCGGTGCGCGACGTCGGCTGCCAGCGCAGCGACGCATCGAACACGGTGTACGACGGCACCTGCACGCGATTCGCGTCGTCGCCGTAGGTCGGACCGACGTAACGCACGCCCGCATTCGCGTGCCAGCGCTCGGCGAACGCCCAGCCGAGCCACAGGTTCGCGGTCTGCTGCGGCACGCCGGACGGCACGTTGCCGGCCCGCGACACCGTCGCGCCGCCGACGGTCTGGTTGAATGCGTCGTAGCGCGCATGCAGCAGCGCGACGTTCGCATCGATCGTCCAGCCGTGCGGCAGCCGCGCGCCGCCGGTCAGCTCGACGCCGCGCGACGACTGCCGGCCGACCTGCTGGCGCAGCGCCGGATTGAACGGATCGGTGCTGAGCAGATTGCGCTTCGTGATGTCGTACACCGCGACCGTCCAGTACGCGCGACCGTCGAGCAGCGTCTGCTTGAGCCCGGCTTCCCACTGCTCGCCGGTCGCGAGCCGGTAATGCATCTGCGAAGCGGACAGCGTCACGAGCGAGCCGACGCCCTCCGCACCCGTCGTGTACTGCGCATACGCGCTGAACGTCGGCGCGATGTCGAACACGAAACCGGTACGCCAGCCGACGTTCGCGAACCGCTTGTCGAAGCCCGCGCCGGTTGCCGCCTGTTCGCGGCTGAACGCGATGTGGTCGTAGCGCAGGCCGCTCACCCACGCGAGCCGCGGCAGCACTTCGAGCCGGTTCTCCGCGAATACCGCCGCCTGCCGCGCGCGCGTGCTGAACTGCGGCACGGTCGGGTCGGGGCTCGTGAAGACGCCGGGATCGAAGCCGTGCGCCGGCACGGTCGTTTCGCCGCCATACGGTGAATTGTTGGTACCGCTGAACGTGATCTGGCTGAATTCCGTGCCGACGACGAAGCGGTTTGCGCGACCGAACAGCATCCCGTCGACGCGCGCGCTCAGCCGGTCGCCGATCTGCCGCTGATGGTGCCCGATGTCGAGATAGTCGCCACGCGTGACGCGCCCGGACGCCGGGTCGAGCACGTACGATTCGGCGTTGCGCCAATGGCGGTTGGACGTCAGATAGTAAAGCTGGTTGTCGATCGTCACGCCGAGCGCCGGCCGGTAGCGGGCCGACAGGCGCGTCCACTGGTCGTAGTACGAAATCGTCGCGTCGCCGACTGTGTAGTTCAGCTTGCGCAGCGACGGATCGAGCACGCCGTTCGGCGCCGGCACGCCATAGTACGTCGCGGGCATCTGCCTTCCGTAGTCGTAGTCGAGCGTCAGCGCAAGCTGCGGGCTCACGTCGAGCGTCAGCGCGCCGCCGACGGCCGTCGTATGCGTATCGGCCCGCTCGGCGAGACCGTTCGCGCGCGCATCGCTCGCGTAGAAGCGGTACGACAGCCGCGGGCCGAGCGCGCCCGTCGTATCGAACGCGAAGCGCTTCGCGCCGTCGGGGCCGACGCCCGCCTGCAGCGTCGTCTCGCGCGTGCGCTGCGGCCGCTTCGGCACCACGTTGACGACACCGCCGATCGCCCCTTCGCCGTACAGTACCGATGCCGGGCCGCGCAGCACCTCGATGCGCGCGACCGACCACGTGTCGAACGGAAACGTGATCGTGCCGGCCGCCGGCATCAACCGGACGCCGTCGAGCAGCATCATCACCGACTCCTGCCCGCTGAAGCCGCGCACGCTCGACGCGGTGCCGCCGGTGCCCGGCGCGATCGCGCTCGAAAAGCCGGCCGTGCGCGTGAGCGCGTCGAGCACCGTGCGATCGCCGCGTGCTGCGATCGTGTCGGCCGTGACGGTTTCGACGCTTGCGGGCGTGTCGAGGCTGGCAAGCCCGAGCCGCGAGCCCGTTTCGAGCGGTTGCGTCAGCGGGTCGGACGGCGCGGACGACGCGGTGACGCTGATCGCCGGCAGCGCATGCCGGTCGTCCGGCGCCACTGCGGCGGCTTCGGCGGCCAACGCGCCGGTGGCGGCCATCGCGCAGCCCAGCAAGGTCGTGCAACTGCGTGCCGCGCGTGCGCGCGAGGCGCCCGTGTGCCGGCGCGTCGCGGCATGGCGCCGCTCCACGTGCGCCGCGGTGTGTCCGATTCTCGTCACGTCGTATCGATCTTCGTAGCTGTCGTCGCACGCGGCCGACCCGGACAACCCGGCCGGCCGGCGACGAAAACGTCAGATGATATAATATATCAACTTGATCCGTCAGGATTTTGACAGCTTGGGTTGTCGCCCTGCGGCCGGTTGCGCATCGCGTACTCGTGCGGGTACTACACGACCGCGCTCGACGCCGGCCCCTATGTCGCGCAACGGCGGACCGATCGCGACCGTTTGCCCGCGAAAGCCGCGTGCTCCGCGCTTCACTTCGGCCTGCGTATCGTTCGCGAACTGCTGCAGAAACGGTTCTTCGTTACATGGACACGCCGTTCTACACGCTCGACTACGACTTCGTGCTGAATCGCGCGCAGGGTGCCGCATGATCCGGCACGGCGTGACGAAGAAAGTTGCCGGCGCAACCGATCACGAACGCACCGTAGCGCGTACCGCGGTGAAGACTGCCTTCGAAAGCCTGCGCGGCCACCGCCGCGCCGCTCAGCCGCCGGTCTTGAACGCCGGCAACTGCTGCCCGAGCCGCGCGCCCATTGCCGCGCCGAGCGCCTGCAGCGCATTGAACGGCCGGATCATGACCTCGAACTCGACGATCCGGCCGTCGTCGTCGAAGCGGATCATGTCGATTCCCCTCAACGCCTTGTCGCCGACGGTCGCGCCGAACTCCAGCACGACGCTCTTGCCGTCGTCGGTCGCGAACTGGCGGTGATACGTGAAGTTCTCGAGGATCGTGATCACCGTGCGCAGCGCCATCAGCAGCGCAGGCGCCGGCCCGTACGGCTTGAACGCCATCGGCGAACGGAACACGGCGTCCGGATGGACGATCGATTCGAGCGCGCCGAAATCCTTGCGCTCGACCATCGCATGCCATGTTTCGAGCGATTTCGCGACGGCGGGATGAATATGCAGCGGGGAGGATGTCATCGAAGTCTCCAGCATCGAGGTTGGACGGAACGTAAAACGAATCGGCATCAAAGGGTCGCGGCCAGCGTCGTACCCTGATGAATCGCACGCTTCGCATCGAGTTCGGCGGCCTCGCATGCGCCGCCGATCAGATGCACGCGGCATCCGGCGGCCTGCAGTTGCTCGGCCAGCTCGCGCGACGGCTCCTGCCCCGCGCAGATCACCACGTTGTCCACCGGCAGCGTCTGCTCGACGCCGTCGATCGTCACGTGCAAGCCGTCGTCGTCGATGCGCCGGTACGTGACCGCCGACGACATCCCGACGCCGCGCGCCTTCAGCGCCGTGCGGTGAATCCATCCGGTGGTCTTGCCGAGCCCGTCGCCGACCTTCGACGCCTTGCGTTGCAGCAGATGCACGTGCCGCGCCGCCGGCTCGGGCCGCGCGCGGGCAAGCCCGCCGGCATTCGCATACGACCTGTCGACGCCCCATTCGCCGAAGAACCGGTCTGCGTCGGGCCGCTCGGCGCCGTCGCGATGGACGAGATACTCGGCGACGTCGAAGCCGATGCCGCCCGCGCCGACGATCGCGACGCGGCGGCCGACGGCCTTGTCGTCGCGCAGCACGTCGAGATAGCCGAGCGTCTTCGGATGCTCGACGCCGTCGATCGGCGGCGTGCGCGGCACGATGCCCGTCGCGATCACCACTTCGTCGAATTCGCCCTGCAACAGCATCTCGGCGGTCGCACGCGTATCGACGTGCAGCGCGATGCCGCGCAGTTCGATCTGCCGACGGAAATAGCGCAGCGTTTCGTCGAACTCCTCCTTGCCGGGCACCTTCTTCGCGAGGTTGAACTGGCCGCCGATCTCGGCGCCGGCTTCGTACAGCGTGACCGCGTGACCGCGTTCGGCCGCCGTGACCGCGAAGCCGAGGCCCGCCGGCCCGGCGCCGACCACCGCGATCCGCTTGGGCCGCGGCGCGGGTCGGATCACGAGCTCGGTTTCATGGCACGCACGCGGATTCACGAGGCACGACGTGATCCTGCCGCTGAACGTATGGTCGAGGCACGCCTGGTTGCAGCCGATGCACGTGTTGATTTCGTCCGCGCGCCCTTCCCGTGCCTTGCGGACGAATTCGGCATCGGCGAGGAACGGCCGCGCCATCGACACCATGTCGCAATAGCCGTCGGCGAGCAGTTGCTCGGCGACTTCCGGCGTATTGATCCGGTTGGTCGCGACGAGCGGAATGCCGACCTTGCCCATCAGTTGCCGCGTCACCCACGCGTAGGCGGCGCGCGGCACCTTGGCCGCGATGGTCGGGATGCGCGCCTCGTGCCAGCCGATGCCGGTATTGAGGATCGTCGCGCCGGCCGCCTCGATCGCCTGCGCGAGCCGGATCACCTCGTCGAGCGTCGAGCCGCCTTCGACGAGATCGAGCATCGACAGCCGGTAGATGACGATGAAGTTCGCGCCGACGCGCTCGCGTACGCGCCGCACGATCTCGACCGCGAAGCGGATGCGGTTGTCGTACGCGCCGCCCCACGCATCGTCGCGATGGTTCGTGCGTGCTGCGATGAATTCGTTGATCAGGTAGCCCTCGGATCCCATGATCTCGACCCCGTCGTAGCCCGCGTACTGCGCGATCGCCGCGCAGCGCACGAAATCGGCGATCGTCTCGTCGACCTCGTCACTGCTCAACGCATGCGGCGTGAACGGGTTGATCGGCGCCTTCAGTGCGCTCGGCGCCGCGAGCGCCGGATGATACGCGTAGCGGCCGAAATGCAGGATCTGCAACGCGATCGTGCCGCCTTCCGCATGCACCGCGCGCGTCACGACGCGATGGCGTTCGGCTTGCGCTTCGGTCGTCAGCACCGCGCCGCCCGGCGCCGGACGGCCGCGCTCGTTCGGCGCGAAGCCGCCCGTGACGATCAGGCCGGCCTCGCCTCGCGCCCGCTCCGCATAGAACGCGGCCATCCGCTCGAAGCCGTTCGGCGCTTCCTCGAGACCGACATGCATCGCCCCCATCAACACACGATTCCTGAGCGACGTGAAACCGAGCTCGAGCGGGGTCGTCAAATGCGGGTAACGGGATGTCATCGGGCGTCTCCATTTTTATGCAACAAGTTGCACGGATGGTAGCCCGTCGATTCCGTTTATGCAACATGTTGCATAAACGTGCGTTGCCGTTTGTGCTGCAGCCCCGATATGGCAAGATGCGGTTCATTGCGCAGCCTCCTTCGATCCGACATGTCCCTGCCTCACGCGCTTCTCACCGCCCTCGCCGAACGCCCCGGTTCGGGGTCCGAGCTCGCCGACCGTTTCGATCGCTCGATCGGCTATTTCTGGCAGGCGACGCACCAGCAGATCTATCGCGAACTCGGGCGCCTCGAGGAAATGGGCTGGATCGAATCGCTGCCTGCCGAGTCCGGCCGCGGCCGCAAGCGCGCGTACCGGATCCTGCCGGCCGGCAAGAAGGAATTGCGGCGCTGGATCGTCGAACCGGAAGATCCGACGCCGCTGCGCGAGGCGCTGATGGTGCGCCTGCGCGCGGAAGCCGTGCTCGGGCCGGCCGGCCTCGAGAATGAGATCCGGCGGCGCATCGCGCTTCATCAGGAAAAGCTGGACGTGTATCTGCAGATCGAGGCGCGTGATTTCTCGGCGGCCGGCGATCCGGCGGCCGGCGGTCCGGCGGCCGACGATTCGACCGCCGGCGCTTCACGCACGAAGCGCCTGCAGCATCTGGTGCTGCAGGCCGGCATCGCGAACGAGCGGTTCTGGGTCGAGTTTTCGCAGCATGCGCTCGACACGCTGCGCCTGCCGAAGGATTGAAGGCACCGGCGAAGGACGGGCGGCATTCGTTTCGGCACCGCGCGGCATCGTGCGCCCGACTGCCGGGTCACGACGCCTTCACCGCGGGTCGCACCGCGCCCGCTTTCGTGAAACACCCGCCGCACGGCCCGCGTTGAATCGCCGCGCGGCGAAACCGGATCACGCGTCCGGGAAAATCACCACCTTGCCCTTCACCTGCCGGTTCGCCATCCGCGCGATCGCGTCGGCCGCGCCGGCCAGCGACACGCGCTCGGTGATCGCGGGCCGCACCTTGCCGGCCGCGAACCATTCGGCGAGCAGCCGCATGTTCGCGGCATGCTGCGCCGGATCGCGCCGCACCGCATCGCCCCAGAACACGCCGAGAATGTCGCGCTCCTTCAGCAGCGCGAGGTTCAGCGCGATCTTCGGGATCTCGCCGGCCGCGAAGCCGACCACGAGGAACCGGCCGCGCCACGCGGTCGCGCGCAGCGCCGCTTCGCTGCTCGCGCCGCCCACCGGATCGTAGACGACGTCGGCGCCGCGCCCGCCGGTCAGCTCGTCGACGCGGCGGCGCAGGTCCTCGGTCGCATAGTCGATCGTCTCGTCGGCGCCCGCTTCGCGGCACAGCGCGAGTTTGTCCGCGCTCGACGCGGCCGCGATCACGCGTGCGCCGAGCGCTTTCGCGATCTCGATCGCGGCGATCCCGACGCCGCCGGCCGCGCCCAGCACGAGCAGCGTCTCGCCCGCCTGCAGGCGCGCGCGCTGCTGCAATGCGTGCAGCGACGTACCGTAGGCGAGCACGAGCGCCGCGCCCTGCTCGAACGTCATGCCCGGCGGCAGCGCGGCGAGCTGGTGCGCATCGGCCACGCACTGCTCCGCGAACCCGCCGTGTCCGGTAAACGCCATCACCGAATCGCCGGGTCGCCACGCGGTGACGCCCTCGCCGACCGCGTCGATCACGCCGGCAAACTCGGCGCCCGGCGAAAACGGCAGCGCCGGTTTCACCTGATACAGCCCCTGGACGATCAGCGCGTCGGGAAAATTGAGCGATGCCGCCTTCACCCGGATCCGGACCTGCCCGGCAGCCGGTTCGGGAATCGCGACGTCCTCGATGCGCAAGCGATCGATCGGGCCGAATGCGGTACACAACAGGGCTTTCATGCGCTTCTGTCTCCTTGCGCGGCGTAGCCGCGCATCGGTGCGGTGGGTGGGATACCCCCGCGCGGCCGGTTCACGACGCGCATGCGATGGCCATCGGCATCGGCAAGATCGTCGGTATTCCGGAATATCGTTGAAACCACGTTCAGAACCACGCGTCGCGCATGTCGAGCGTCGTCGTGTCGACGCTCGACAGCAGGTCGAGCTGCGCATCCACCTTCGGCAGTTCCCAGCGGAAAAAGTAACGGGCCGCCGCACGCTTGCCGTCGTGGAAATCGCCGTCGTGTCCGTGCGCGGCGAGCGTCACGTCGAGCCAAAGCCATGCGACGACGAGATGGCCGAACGCTTCGAGATAGACGCTCGCGTTCGCCAGCCGCGTCTGCGGATCGCCGATCGCGCTCAACTGGCGCGTCACGTCGCATAGTCTCGTCCAACGCCGGACCAATGCATCGGCCTGCTCGCGCGTGCCGGCAGCCAGCGCTCGCGCGCGCTCGACGGTCGCGCCGATCCGCACATCGAGCGCGTGCAGCGACGCGCCGTCGTCCTGACTCACCTTGCGGCCCAGCAGGTCGAGCGCCTGGATCCCGTGCGTGCCTTCGTGAATCGGATTCAGACGATTGTCGCGATAGAGCCGTTCGACCGCGTAGTCGCGCGTGTAGCCGTACCCGCCGTGCACCTGGATCGCGAGATCGTTCGCGGCAAGACACCACTGCGACGGCCAGCTCTTCGCGATCGGCGTCAGGATGTCGAGCAGGCGCGCGGCATCGGCGCGCACCGCCGCATCGTCGTGCGCGCGCGCTTCGTCGACCTGCCTCGCGCAATACAGGATCAGCGCGAGACCGCCTTCGACGTAAGCCTTTTGCGCGAGCAGCATGCGCCGCACGTCCGGATGGTCGACGATCGGCGTCTGCGGCGCGGCCGCATCCTTGCCGCGAGGCCCGAGCGGGCGCCCTTGCGGACGGTTGCGCGCGTAGTCGAGCGCGTGCAGATAACCGGTATAGCCGAGCGCCACCGCGCCCGCGCCGACCCCGATGCGCGCTTCGTTCATCATGTGGAACATGTACGCCAGACCTTGATTCGGCTGGCCGACCAGGTAGCCGATCGCGCCCGCACGCCCTTGCGGCCGATAACGCGTCCCTTCGCCGAAATTCAGCAGGCAATTGGTCGTGCCGCGATAGCCCATCTTGTGGTTCAGCCCCGCGAGCACGACGTCGTTGTGCTCGCCGTTCGCGTCGGCATCGGCGCCGGTCAGGAACTTCGGCACGATGAACAGCGAGATGCCGCGCGTGCCGGGCGGCAGCCGGCCGTGTTCGTCGGGAATCTTCGCGAGCACGAGGTGGACGATGTTCTCCGCCAGCTCGTGCTCGCCGCCGGAAATCCACATCTTGTTGCCGGTCAGCCGGTAGCGTGCGCCGAGCGGCGAATCGCATTCGAAATCGGCGCGCGTCGCAATGTCGGACAGCGACGAACCGGCTTGCGGTTCGGATAGACACATCGTGCCGAGGAAACGCCCTTCCAGCTCCGGGCGGGCGAACGCGTCGATCTGCGCGGCGCTGCCGTGCGCGACGAGCAGGTTCGCATTGGCGACGGTCAGGAACGGATACGCGGCCGTCGCGATGTTCGCGGCCTGAAAGAACAGGAACGACGCGGCTTCGACCAGTTTCGGCAAGCGCATGCCGCCGAGCGCTTCGTCGTGACCCGCGGCGATCAGCCCGGCGTCCGCGAACGCGCGCACGGCCGGTTCGACCTCCGGGATCAGCGTCACGCGGTCGCCGTCGAACCGCGGCTCCTCGCGGTCGCCGCGCGCCGCGTGCGGTGCGAACAGGTCTTCGGCAATCCGCTCGCTGGTGTCGAGCACCGCATCGAAAGTCTCGCGACCGTGCTCCGCGTAGCGCGGCAGCGCGGCGAGCGCCTCGGCGTCGAGCCAGTCATACAGCAGGAACGCGAGATCGCGTCGCGACATCAACAGACTCATCGTGCTGCCTCCCGGGCTACCGGCCATGTCAGCCGAATGTAGGGTTGCGTGACTGCAAGTGCTGGCAGGAATTTAGCACGGTCGTTCGCAAACGACAACGCCGTGCGTCAGGGCCGGTTCACACGAATCATGGGTCCGGTGTTCAGGGCGTCGAGAGGGGGCCGGGCCGCACGATGCGGCCCGGCGCGGGACGGTTACCGCGTCAACCCGCCTGCGGTTTCGCGAGCTGATCGGCAATCGGCAGGCTGCGGATGCGCGTGCCGGTCGCCGCGAAGATCGCGTTGGTCAGCGCCGGCGCAACGGGCGGCAGGCCCGGCTCGCCGACCCCGCCGAGCGGCGTCGCGAAATCGTCCGGCGCGACGAGATGCACGCGGATGTCGCGCGGCGCCTCGTTCATTCTCAGCACCTGGAAGCCGTTGAAGTTGCTCTGCTCCGGACGGCCGTCCTTGAACGTGATCTCGCCGTGCAGCGCGATGCCGAGCCCCATCACGACGGCGCCCTCGAGCTGCGAGCGTACCCGTTCAGGATTGACCTGCGGCCCGCAGTCGATCGCGATGTCGACGCGCGGCACCGAAATCCTGCCGTCCGCACCGACCTGCACCTCGCACACCACGGCCGTATACGACACGAAGCTGCGATGCGCGGCGATCCCGAGCCCGTGCCCCTTCGGGAGCTTGCGCCCCCACCCGGCTTCGCGCGCGACCGTCTCGACCACGCGCCGCAGGCGCCCGGTATCGACCGGATACAGCGCGGGATCCTCGCCATAGTTCACGTTCTTCACCGTGATGTGCGGCTCGAAACGCCGCGCAGGCCCGATCAGTTCGAGCAGGAAATCCTTCGGATCGCGACCGGCGGCATGCGCGAGCTCCGACACGAAACTCTGGATGCCGAACGCATGCGGGATGTTGTACACCGAGCGGAACCAGCCGATCCGCGTGTGCGCTTCCGCGGCCGGATTCTCGATCCGCACGTTCGGAATCGCGAACGGCAGATCCGCGATGCCTTGCGCGAGCTCGCCCGGCTGCTCGTGCACGACGCCGGCGCGAAACGTCGACTGGATCGACGGCGCGACCGTGCGATGCCGCCACGCGATCACCTTGCCCGACGCATCGATTCCGCCGTCGAACACTTCGAGCGACACCGCGTGAAAGTAGTCGTGCGCGATGTCGTCCTCGCGCGTGAACGTCAGCTTCACGGGCGCGCCGACCGCCTTCGACAGCAGCGCGGCTTCCACCACGTAATCGGGCTTCGACTTGCGGCCGAAGCCGCCGCCGAGCAGCGTCACGTTGACCGTCACGCGCTCGGTCGGCAACGCGAGCGCCTTCGCGACCTCGTCGCGCGTGGTCTGCGGCGCCTGCGTGCAGGCCCACACTTCGCAGCGGCCGTCGGCCACCCGCGCGACGGCCGCGGGCGGCTCCATCGTCGCGTGCGCGAGATGCGGAACGTAGTACGTCGCACGCACGCGTTTCGCGGCGCCGGCAAGCGCGGCGGCCGCGTCGCCGTCGTCGCGGATCACGTCGCCCGGCTGCGCGGCGGCCGCTTCGAGCGTCTTGCGATACGCAGCCGAGTCGTAGTCCGCATGCTGCCCGCGCTTCCAGTCGATCTTCAACTGCGCGCGTGCCTGGATGGCCGTCCACGTATCGCGCGCAATGACGGCCACCCCGCCGAGCGGCTGAAAACCGGACGGCAGCGGCGCCGACGCCAGCTGCACGACCTTGACGACACCCGGCAGCTTCTCGGCGGCCGATGCGTCGAACGACCCGACCGTGTCGCCGTAGGCCGGCGGTCGCGCGACGACCGCATACAGCATGCCGTCGAGCCGCGTATCGATCCCGTACCGCGCACGGCCGCCGACGATGTCGCGTCCGTCGATCAACGCCGTCTTGCCCTTGCCGATATAGCGGAACTCGGCCGGCGCCTTCAACGCGAGCGTCTTCGTATCCGGCACCGGCAGCGCGGCCGCTTTCGCCGACAGCTCGCCGAAGCCGAGCTTGCGCCCGCTCCCGGTATCGACGACCTCGTGCACCGTCACCTTCACCCGACCCACGTCGACGCCCCACACGGCAGCCGCCGCCTGCGCGAGCATCGTGCGCGCGGCCGCGCCCGCACGGCGCAGCGCGGCGAAGCTCTGGCGCAGGCTGCGCGATCCATCGGTGTTCTGGTTGCCGTACCGCGGCTCGTCGCCGACCGCTTGCGCGACCTTCACGCGCGCCCAGTCCGCGCCCAGCTCGTCGGCCACCACGAGCGCGACGCTCGTGCGCACGCCCTGTCCCATCTCGGAGCGGATGCAGGTCACCGTGACGGTGCCGTCCGTTGCGATCGCAACGAACAGGTTCGGATCGTCGCGCAGTCCGTGCGGCATCCCCGCGCCGCCATACTGCGGATTCGCGCTGACGGGTGGCTGCACCGGGGCAGCCGCGTGGGCGAGCGACGGCACGCCGAACGCGAGCAACAGCCCGCCGGACGCGAAACCGAGCAGCAGCGCGCGACGGCTTTCGTTGCGGACGGAGAGTTCGGGCGCGCTCATGCATCACCCCCTCGGCGCACGGCAAGCCTGATCGCCGCGCGAATGCGCGTATAGGTGCCGCAGCGGCAGATGTTGCCGGACATCGCGTCGTCGATGTCGGCGTCGGTCGGATGAGGATTCGTCTTCAGCAGCGACGCGGCCTGCATGATCTGCCCGGACTGGCAGTAGCCGCATTGCGCGACGTTCAACTCCTGCCACGCCTGCTGCAGCGGATGCGTGAGGTCCGTCGACAGCCCCTCGATCGTCGTCACGCGCTTGCCCGACGCCGCCGCGACCGGCGTGATGCACGACCGGATCGCCACGCCGTCGAGATGCACGGTGCACGCACCGCACAGCGCCATCCCGCAGCCGAACTTGGTGCCGGTGTGGCCGAGCACATCGCGCAGATACCAGAGCAACGGCATGTCGGGATTGCCGTCGAAGTGCTGCTCGCTACCGTTGACGGTCAGCGTGATCATCGTTCACCTCCTGGTTGCGACGCCCGCCGGGCAGGCATCGGGTGGGGATTCGAACGGCGCGGCTCACGTTCCGGACGATCAGGCAGGCGTGGCGCCGTTTCGTCGACCGTGTCGCGTGCAGGCACGGTCGGGCAGATGCCGCGAACGCCGCTGTCGGCCGGTTGCCTGCGCAACCTTTCAATCTCGCTCCGGTCAGCCGTTCGTCCGCATGGATCGCCGTCCGCATTATCGAACCATTTCGGATTCGGCGTCGGATCGGCGCGATTCGGGCGTTTCGGGCAAACGGGGAGAAAGCACGCCCCGGAACGGGACGTGTCGGTGGCATGACTTTGAATGCGTCGGGGAAATGCGCTTCGGGTCGTCACGTGCGAGCATCGCCCGACCTTGCGGCCGGACCGGATGCCCGACGTTCACGCCGAACGCGCCGGAGCGGGCTACCGCGCGCTCCGCGTCACGGCGACCGCAACGCCTGCAGCCCGAGCGTGAGCGCGTTGAACGGCATCTCCGTGGCGCCCATCGAGAAACTCGTCGTCTTCGTGGGCGCCCCGGGCGTACGCATCAGCGCATGAACGATCCGCTCGCTCGCATGGCCGTCGCCGTATGGATTGCTCGCACGCGACATTTCCTCGTATGCGCTCTCGCTATCGAACAGCCGCGACGCCTCCCAGACGATCCTGTCCCGATCGGTGCCGACGAGCCGCGCGGTACCGGCCTGAATCGCCTCGGGCCGCTCCGTCGTCTCGCGCGTGACGAGCACCGGCTTGCCGAGCGCCGGCCCTTCTTCCTGAATGCCGCCCGAATCCGTGATGATGAAATGCGCTCTCGACATCAGGAATACGAACGAAAGATATTCTTGTGGCTCGATCAGGTAGATATTGGGAATATCGCCGAGCCGCGCGCGCGCCGGCTCCCGCACGTTCGGGTTCGGATGCAGCGGATAGACGAACTGCGCATCGCGATAGCGGCCCGCCAGCGTGCACAGCGCATCGCAGAAATGCCGGAACGGTTCGCCGAAACTTTCCCGGCGGTGGCCGGTGACCAGCACGACGCGCCGCGACGGTTCGAGAAACGGGAAGTACGCGGCGATCCTGTCCGACAGCGCGGCGGTGCGATCGAGCATGCGCTTGACCTCGTGCAACGCATCGATCACGGTATTGCCGGTCAGCGACACCGCGCCGCCCGGTACGCCTTCGCTCAGCAGGTTGTCGCGCGCCAGCCCGGTCGGCGCGAAATGCCACGACGACACCGCATCGGTCACGCGGCGATTCAGCTCCTCCGGCCACGGCGACCAGATGTCGCCGCTGCGCAAGCCGGCCTCCACGTGACCGACCGGCAGATAGCGATAGAACGCCGCCAGGCTCACCGCGAGCGTGGTCGTCGTGTCGCCGTGTACCAGCACGACGTCCGGCCGAAATTCGTCGAAGACGATGCCGATCGCCTGAAGAATGCCGGTCGTCACGTCGGTCAGCGTCTGGCCTTGCCGCATCAGGTTGAGATCGTAGTCGGGCTTGATGTCGAACAGCGTCAGCACCTGGTCGAGCATTTCCCGATGCTGCGCGGTCACGCATACCCGGGCGTCGACGTCCGCTTGCACCTTCAGCGCACGCACCAGCGGTGCCATCTTGATGGCCTCCGGCCGAGTCCCGAACACAAGCAAGATCTTCTTCATCGTTATCCTCGTTTTAGCCGCTTCGTGCCCGGCGATCCAGCACACGGCGCGAAGCATGTATTCGGGCGGCGCATCCCGTACCCGCGTGCGATCGACACGCGGCGGTGTTGCGGGGCGAGCGCGCTGCCTCGTCCGCGCGGTCCGGGCCGCGCGAATCGTCGTGCTACCGGCGTCCCGTTGCATTGAATCGATCACGTCATGAGCCGTTCCTCGCCGTGTCGAGCGTCACGTCCTCCCACTACAGCAATATTCAAACCAGCCGGCCCGCATCCCGGCCTGCATCGTTGCACGGCCATCGCGTACGGACGGTGCGTTACGGAATGTTTCACAACTGCTACGGACACTCGCATCGCCGCTTCGACACGACGACGACAAACGGCCGGACGCTCGCGCGGTCCGTCCGACGACGTCGTCCGATGAATCGCACGTGCATGTCGAGCGCCCATGACGAAGCCAATCGCGTATACCTTTCGACGCGCTTTGCGTCGCCTCGATTCGCCACTTTCGTCTGTGCAGTGCACCGCACGCACCCGAGCGTCGACTACCGTCGCGCGCACCGGATTTCCCGCCACCCGACGGGGCTTGCGTCACACGAATCGCGGCGGCGGGAAATGTTGCGAATGTGTAACGCTGAGCCGAAATCCGAAAATACATCGGAGTCCCGTCTATTCGTCGCATGTGACGGCGGTTCCCGTTCCGACCGCTCGACTGACGCGCACACGATGCACGATGCACGGCGGTCAGTCGCACCAAGCCGCACCCGGCACGGCGACGTCGACGGGCACGACGACCCGGTCGCCGCGCGACCTGCTCGCTGCGTGCGATCGACCGCCAGCGGCTGATGCAACGCGCGCACGCTGATTCGTCGGTGAATCAAAACGCGTCGACTGCACGCCTGCCGCATCCGTTCCCCGCGCGCGACCCCTTGCTGCGCGGGGCATCGCGGCAGATGGCTCACGCCTTGCTTAACGTCAGACGGGTGCGTCCCGAAGCACTCGCATCGCAGCAGACAGATGGGGACGCCACAGCAACGAAGCCGGGAGGCGACGCCACGCGTCCGTCCGGGGGCAACCGATCACCGCCCCAGTGCGACGAATGCGCGACCGCTTCCCATTGACATCCGCGCGATCCACGGAGCGCCTTCTGCTCTCATCGGTCGTCGCTGCGGGCACGGGGACCAGAACATGAAGCAAACGCGGATGGCGTCACGCTGCGAGCAAGGCATCCTGCTGCTGATCGTGCTTGCCTGCTCGCTGATCGTGCGCGACACCGCATTGCAAGCGATCGCCGAACCGGCCCGGTTCGACTTGCCCGCCGCACACGCCACCCACGCCGCAACCACCCGGATCGCGATGGAGCGCACCGCGCTCGACAGCGCGACGCTCCCGCCCGCCGCACCGGCCTCGCCCGATCCCGATGCGTCGCTCGCTCCGCTGTCCGCCGCCACGCCGGACGTCACGTTCGACCCCGAACTGCTGCTGATGCCGTGCGTCGCGTATCTGTGGCTGTTCACGCTGTTGACGTGCGGGTATGCCGCACGGCATTACGTATTCAGCCTCGACCGCCTGTTCAAGCCGCAGCGCGCGCCCTACCGGACGATGACCCACGGCGATTGGCCGCGGCTCACGGTCTTCGTCGCCGCCCACAACGAGGAAACCGTCATCGTCGACTGCCTGATGGCGCTGCTGGCCACGACCTATCCGCGCGACCGGCTGACGATCGTCCCGGTCAACGACCGCTCGACCGACAACACGCGCGCATTGATCGACGAAGTCCGGGCACTCGCGCCCGAGCTGATCCGGCCGTTTCACCGCGATACCGGCAAGCCGGGCAAGGCAGCCGCGCTGAAGGACGCGCTGCGCTTCATCCGCGGCGACATCATGGTGGTATTCGACGCCGACTACCTGCCGCGTCCGGGGCTGCTGAAGGAACTGGTCGCGCCGTTCTTCGATCCGGAAGTCGGCGCGGTGATGGGCCGCGTCGTGCCGCAGAACGCCGACAGCAACCTGCTCGCGCGGCTGCTCGATCTCGAGCGCGCGGGCGGCTACCAGGTCAATCAGCAAGCGCGCAACAATCTCAACCTGGTGCCGCAGTACGGCGGCACGGTCGGCGGCATCCGCAAGGGCGCGCTCGACGCCGTGGGCGGCTGGTGCGACGACACGCTCGCCGAAGATACCGACATGACCTACCGGCTGCTGCTGAGCGACTGGCGCACGGTCTACCTGAACCACGCCGAATGCTACGAGGAAGTGCCGGAGCGCTGGGCCGTCCGCGCCCGGCAACTGACGCGCTGGGCGAAGGGCCACAACCAGACGATGCTGCGCCATCTGGTCCCGGTGCTGCGCAATCCGCTGATCTCGCGGCGCTGCCGGCTCGACGGCGCGCTGCTGCTCGGCGTGTTCGCGATGCCGGCGCTGCTCGCGCTCGCATGGAGCGCCGCGCTCGCGCTCTACCTGTTCAACGGCGTCAACTCGACCACCCTCGGTCTGCTCCTGTCGCTGTTCGCGCTGTTCTCGTTCAGCACCTTCGGCAACTTCGGCGTGTTCTTCGAGATCGTCGTCGCCGCGCGGCTCGACGGCCGCGCGACGCGCCTGCGGCTCGTGCCGGTCAACGTCGTCGGCTTTTGCGTGACGATTGCGGCGGTCGTCTCCGCACTCTGGGGACTCGCGCTCGACGCCGCGTTCCGCCGCGAGCTGAAATGGGACAAGACCGAGCGTTTTCGCCGACAGTTGAAACCGGAGCGATGAGCGATGACGACCTTCAACGTGATGGTGCCGGTGGCCGGCGTGCTCACCCTGCCGTTCCTGCCGATGCTGCATGAACTGATCCGGCGCAGCGACGTCGCGGCGCTGCCGATCGGCGACGGGCCGTTCGTCGATCAGGCGCTGCTCGCCGCGCGCTGGCACGACGCGCTGCGCGCGCACGTGGCCGGCACGCCACCGGCGGATGCGTCCGTCGCGCCGCCTTGGCAAGCGCTCGGGCTGGCCGTCCGGCATGACGAGGCGATCCATGTCGCACGCGACGCGCATCGCGACGACGTGCTCTACGCCAGCCGCGCGATCACGCTCGACGATGGCGCGCGAGCGGCCTACGCGTTCGCCGACGAGCACATCGACATCCGCGCCGGCGCGACGATCGGCACGCTCGCGCATGCGCCGCTGATCGACGTCGACGACGCGGTGCTCCGTGGCGTCGTGGTCGGCGGCACGCTGCGCCTGCGCGGCGCCGGCGGCTTCGCGTGCCTGTATGGCGAGCCGATCGTCTTCGGCGCGGCGCCCCGCGCGCGCCCCGCGGACACACCGGCCGCCCCGCGCCGCGCGGTCTCGCTCACCCGCCACTTCGCATCGCTGCCGCATCGCTTCCTGCACGGTCGTTACCTGCTGCCGTGCGACGTTCGCCTGCCCGCGCATACGGTCGTGCAAGGCAACCTGATCGTCGAAGGGACGCTCGTCCTCGGCGAAGGCTGCGTGCTGCGCGGCAGCGTCAAGGCGCATCGCGTCGAACTCGAGCGTCACGCGTTGCTGCACGGCGCGGTATTCGCGCGCGACGACGTGTTGCTCGCCAACGCGAGCTGCATCGACGGCGTCGTGTCGGCCGGCGGCCTGCTGCGGCTGACGGGTGCGCGCATCGGCGTCGCCGGACATCCGGTCAGTGCGTGCGCGCGCGACGTTTCGGTCGTCGATCATGCGTGCGTGCATGGCGATCTCGTTGCGTGGCGCAGCGGCTGGTTCCACACGTCCCGTTAAGGAGCGCCTCATGTCCGATCGCCCCAGCCATCGCGGCCCGCGCGTGCCGGTTGCCACCCTCGCGATGCTGTGCGGCGTCGCCTTCGGCGCGCCCGCGGCGCTGGCGGAGCAGCCGGACGATGCCGCCGCCATGCCGGCCGTACCCGCCGAACCAGCCGTGCCGCCTCCGGCCCCCGCCACCGTCATCACGCCACGGCCGCGCGACGAATCGATGTTCGTGCGCGTGGACGCCGAAGGCCTGCCGGACGGCGTGCCGCTCGCCGAGTTCACGCCCGAGGATACGAACCGGCCGCCGCTGCCCGATGCAATCGTCACACATGTGCAGGCGCCGCAGGAATCGCACACCGAACTGTCGCTCGGCTATTCGAGCGCACACCTGACGCACGGCTACGGCGACTGGTACGGCGTCCATCTGCGCGGCGTCTATCAGGATGGCGGGCGCACCGTGCTCGGCGAACTGGCGCAATTGCACCGCTTCGGCGAGAACACGCAGCTCGGCGCGCTGACCTACGTGCAGGACCTCGGCCCCGACTGGTTCGGCGGAATCGGCTTTTCCGGCACCACGTCGGGCACGATCCTGCCGAGTGCGCGCGTCGACGTATCGATCAATCGCAAGCTATTGTCCGATCGTTCGCTGGTCGTGTCGCTCGGCGCCGGCTACGCATGGAACCGCAGCGGCCACCGCGATCAGCTCTATCACGCCGGCGTGATCTGGTATGCATTGCCGAAGTGGATTTTCGAGGCGGGCGCGAACTATACGGTCGATTCGCCCGGATCGGTGAAGGCGCCCGCATACTACGGCGCCGTCACCTACGGCGAAGTCGGCAAGAGCGTGATCGTGCTGCGCGGCGGCGTCGGCCGCGAAGCGTACCAGGTCACCGGTTCCGGCACGCAGATCGCCGATTTCCGCAGCCACGAGATCACCGCGAAATGGCGCTACTGGTTCACGCGCAAGTGGGGAACGCAACTCGAATTCGCCTACTACCACAACCCGTACTACTCACGAATCGGCGGCGAGCTCAGCGTCTTCTATCGCTGGTAACCGGGCGGGCGCCATGCACACGCATCCGGTCCGTCCTCCCGTCGATCGTTCGCTGCGCACCCACGCGTACCCGCAACGCTGGCTTTCGTCGATCGCGCTGCTGACGCCCGCGCTGTACGCGTCGCTGTGGTTCGGATTGCCGCTCGCGTGGCGCTACTGGCGCGCGGTCATGGCGTGGGGCGCGCAGCAGATCGATCCGGCGCTTCATGTGATCGTGATCGGCTATCCGCCCGATGCGCCGCGCGTGCCGCTGCTGTCGATCGACGTCGCCGCCCGCATGCCGGGCGACACACTGCTGGCCGCCACCGCCACGCTCTGTGCGACCGGCTTCGCCGCATCTTTCATCCGGCGGACGAACTGGTTGCCTGTTGCATATCTGTTACGTATCGCGAGCTTCGCCCAACTGCTGATCTGCGCGTACTTCTGGCTCGCGCCCGGCACGTTCCCGTATGTCCCGCAACTGCATCTGCGCGACATGTTCGTGCTGCACGGCGCGGCGATCGCGCTGGTCCCGCTGGTCATGGCCGCGCTGTACTACCCGCTCGATTTCTCGCTGCCGCAAAAGACCGCCGCGTCGCTGCTGGTGCTCGGCTACTTCGTGTTCGCGCTGCCGTTCGTGATGCTGCTGCACGCGACCATCATCCATCACGGCTCGCTGCTGCTCCTGCCGTTCTGCTATTTCCTGCTCGGCGGCCCGCTGCTGATCGGCCTGCTGGTGACGCTCTATACCTACTGCGCAAGCTGGCCCGGCGCGCTGACGCGCGATCGCGATTCCGTCTGCCGATAGCGCGTCCAAACGCGCCGTATCAGCGATGAAACGATTCCGCCGTGTTTCCGAACGCGCCGCGCGACCCTTATCGCAGGAAGCCAGCAGGACCGGGCTTCCTGCGCCAATGGCACGTTGTTCGCTTCGTTGGATACGTCGCATCGAGTCCTCTCACGGCGAAGGCAGCGCGGCAGGGCGGCGCATGGGCGCAATCCGACCGCCGTCTACACGCACTGCTCGATACCCGACGAACCGGACAGCCGCACACACCTACGGGGCTGGATTGGTCGACCTGGCGACACCGCATTCCGGCTGCCGCACGCCCCCATTCCTTGAGCGAGGAGCACACCATGTTGGCAAAGTCAGGCAAGTTCTTGCGGATCCTGCTCGCGCTGTTCGCGCTCGCGTTCGCATTCAGTCCGGGCGGCGCTCGGGCAGCCAGCAACCAGCTTCTCCTGTTGGTGCCCGACACGCTGACGCTGCCCGATTCACGCGTGTCGGCATGGCTCGACAGTGCCCAGGAGGAAGGGCTGCAGATCAAGGTGATGACCGACAGCCAGTTCATGGCGGCCGGCGCGTCGCTGTCGCAGTATCCGGGCCTGATCCTGCCCGACCAGGTGCATACGACGGCCGACGACACGCTCGTGACGGCGATCCAGAACTATGCGCTGAACGGCGGCAAGGTGATGCTCGTCTACGATTTCGGCGTGCTGAATGCGGCCGGCTTCTACGTCAGCCCGAAATCGCGCTTCAGCAGCATGGTCGGTGTGGATTACGTGCTGTATGACCAATACGGCGGCAACATGATCGGCCTCGGCAACGTGACCGGCATGAGCAGCTGGCTGCGTACGCTCCAGGTGCCCCCCGGCAAGTCGATGGCGTGGACCACCGCTTCGTCGTCCACCACGACGGCGAGCGCGCTCGCATCGACGAGCACCGCGGGCACGTCGACGAATTCGACGTCGGGCAGCGCGCAGTTCCTGACCGCCAGCCGGTCGAACCCCGGGGGCCTCGCCAACTACAACCACTCGGCATGGTTCCAGTACACGACGCCGCCCACCGGCAGCGGCGTGCTGAACCAGACGGCCCCGAAGCTGACCGGCACCGTCACCGGCAAGCTGAAGAAGACCACGACGTATACCGCCAACTCTCTCCTGAGCACGTCGACCGGCAAGACGGCCAGCACGCTCGCGTCGACGCTGTCGACGACCACCGACACGCTCGAAGGCATCTCCGGCTACGTATACGGTTTTCTCACTTATCCGAGCTTCGTCACGCAGGGGACGTATACCGGCACGACGATCCTGACCTCGCCGACCTTCGGGCTGGTGTCCGGCTACAACACGTACGGCAACGGCGGCGTGCTGTTCGTCAACCTGCCGCTCGCCTACCTCGACGGCCAAACCGACGGCATGCTGATCCACGGCTACCTGCATTATTTCGGCACGCAGATGCTGAACCTGGCGTCGCTGTCGCCGCTGCCGAAGGCAATGGCGGGCCTCGTATTCAACTGGCACTTCTGCGCGGGCGACCAGATTCAGCCGGCGCTTTATCTGAAGAGCCTCGGCGTCTGGAACAACGGGCCGTTCTCGCTCGTCATCACGGCCGGCCCCGACGAAGCGGCATTCGGCGACGGCAACGGCATCAACCTCGCCAACAACCCCACCGCGCAGAATCTCGTCAAGTATTTCGTGAGCAAGGGCCAGCACGTCGGCAGCCACGGCGGCTGGATCCACGATTACTGGGGGGCGAATGCGAGCGAAACGAACGCGAGCACGTTCACGCAGTATCTGGTGATGAATCACCAGGCCGTTCAGGCCGCGACGGGCTTGCCCGATGTCGAGTATGCGGCGCCGGAAGGCAACACGCCGACCTGGTCGGTCAACTGGCTCGAAAGCAACGGCTTCAACGGCTACTACTTCACCGGCCACACCGGCTCGCCGCCGACCCGCGCATACCGCAACGGCGCACTGCTGAACCCGGGCCTGTGGGCGTACCCGGTGATGCCGTTCGGCAAGTACGCGACGTTCGAGGAGTTCCAGCAGTACGCAGTGCCGACGAGCGACGTGAACAACTGGTACGCATCCCTGATGAACTTCGTCGTCGCGAACCGCACGAGCCGGCTGATCTACGCGCACCCGCTCGGTGCGTCGTCCTACACGTCGACGTTGTCTGCGATCTTCTCGCAAGCCAATACGCTGAAACTGACGGGTCAGTTCAAGTGGTACACGATGAGCGACATCACGGTCTTCGACCGCGCACGCCTGAACGTCACATGGTCGGCCACCGACACGGGCAGCGGCTGGACGTTCGCCGCCAGCCACCCGACCAGCCTCGCGAACATGACGTGGCTGCTGCCGAAGAAGGGCTTCGCACTGCCGACGATCACGCAAGGCAGCGGCAGCGTCGTCATCACCGACGCGACCTACTGGCTCGTGACCGCGAACGGCGGCACCAGTCTCACGTTCACCAGCGCCAAGGTGCACTGAGCCGCGACCTCGATACACCCGCCGGCGCGCGACGCGGCCAACGCCGCACCCGGCGGGATTTGCGCAGGACCACCGCGCAGGAGCCCCCAGATCATGAACCGGCCCGCGCTTTTCCCGGCCGCACGCGCACGCGCGGCGGCCACCGCCCGGCTATGCCGCCGGTGGTGCGTCGCCTGCTGTGTCGCCGCATGCGGCGTCGCGCTGCATGCGGACGCCGCCGAACTCCAGCTCAACGGACTCTACCAGCGCCCCGACGGCGCGATCACCGTACGCCTGAACGGTTCCGGCATCGATCCTTACTTCGCGGCGAAAGCGCTGCTCGGCGCCGCCGATGCCGGGCTCGACGCCCGTCAGGCCGCGCTTGCATGGATCGCGTGGCTGTTGCCGCGCCAGCGTCCGGACGGCGGGTTCGACCGCTACTGCGTGAAGAACGGCCAGTACAGCGCCTGTGCCGAGGCCGACGCCGACGACGCGATGATGGCGACCTGGATCGAACTCCTCGCCCGCTTCGCGCCGCCCGACGGTCTGCCTGCCGCATGGGAACTCAGCCTCAATCGCGCAGGTGCGCATCTCGACACGCTGCTCGGCAAGCCCACCGGCGTTTATCAGATCTCGTCGACGCTGCACGTCGCGTTGCTGATGGACAACGTCGAGGTACACAGCGCGTTCCGGGCGCTCGCGGCGTATTACGTCCGGCATGCCGACTACGCGCGCGCCGGCCCGTGGAGCCAGCGCGCCGACCGGCTCGCGTCCGCGATCCTGAAGGTGTTCTGGCGCGGCATGCAGACCGGATTTCGCGCGAGCACGCAGCGCATCAGCGACACGACGTTCTATCCGGCGAAAGTCGCGCAAATCTTTCCGCTCCTGTCCGGCATTCAGGTTCCCGAACAATCGAACGAGACGATCTACGCGCAGTGGATGCAGAAGTACGGAAAGACCTGGCTTCAACTCGCCGGCTCCGATTATCCATGGGGCTTGATCGCACTGGTCGCCTTCAAGATGAACGACAGGAACACGGTCGCGTGCTGGCATGCGCGATCGGGCCCGTACCGGCACGGCGCGCACTGGAACGTACTGGAGGAGGCGCTTTACCTGGCATTCGAAAGCCGGATGGCCGACCCGGTCGCGCCCGCTCAATGCGGTTTCACGACGGCGGCGGCGACGGAGACCGCGTCGCGCTGATCCACGCACGCGCACGGTCCGGGGACATCTACAGGGAAGGAGACGGGTCATGTGTGGCATCGTCGGCGCGGTCGCGCAACGGGATATCGTCCCGATTCTGATCGAAGGTCTGCGCCGCCTCGAATATCGCGGCTACGATTCATGCGGGGTGGCGACAGTCGTCGACGGCCAGGCACGCCGCGAGCGCAGCATGTCGCGCGTCGCCGATCTCGACGCCCACGTGCGCAGCGCCGGCCTGACCGGCAGCACCGGCATCGCGCACACGCGCTGGGCAACCCACGGCGCGCCCGCCACCTGCAACGCGCATCCGATCTTCTCGCGCGACGAAATCGCGCTGGTTCACAACGGCATCATCGAGAACCACGAAACGTTGCGCAAGCAACTTTCCGACGCGCATTACGAGTTCGACGGGCAGACCGACACCGAAGTGGTCGCGCATCTGATCCACAGCAAGTACCGCGGCGACCTCCTCGCCGCCGTACGCGATGCGACCTCGCAACTGCACGGCGCCTATGCGATCGCGGTGTTCAGCAAGCACGAACCGCAGCGTCTGATCGGCGCGCGCGCCGGCTCGCCGCTCGTCGTCGGCGTGAAGGACGGCGAATGTTTTCTCGCGTCCGACGCGCTCGCGCTCGCGGGCATCACCGACCGCTTCATCTTTCTCGAGGAAGGCGACATCGTCGAACTGACGCCGGGTGGCGTGCGGGTGCTCGATCGCACCGGCGCGCCGGTCGAACGCGCGATACAAACCGTTTCGTCCGCGCAAGGCGCGGTCGAACTCGGGCCATACCGGCACTTCATGCAGAAGGAAATCTTCGAGCAGCCGCAAGCCGTGGCCGCGACCATCCCCGATGCAGGGCTGTTCGATCCCGCGGTATTCGGCCCGGACGCCGCGCGCGCGTTCGAGCAGATCGACAACGTGCTGATCCTCGCGTGCGGCACGAGCCACTATTCAGGCCTGACTGCCCGCCGTTGGCTCGAGACGATCGCGCGCATCCCCGCGCAGGTCGAGATCGCGAGTGAATACCGCTACAGCGACGCGCTCGCGATGCCGAATACGCTGGTGGTCAGTGTGTCGCAATCCGGCGAGACCGCCGACACGCTCGCCGCGCTCAAGTATGCGCAGGCGCTCGGCCACATCGACACGCTGGCGATCTGCAACGTGCCGACCAGCGCGATGATGCGTCAGACCGGCTTGCGCTTCCTGACACGGGCCGGCCCGGAAATCGGCGTCGCGTCGACCAAGGCGTTCACGACGCAGCTCGTCGCGCTGTTCATTCTCGCCGTCACGCTCGGGCGGCTGCGCGGCTACGTCGACGACGCGCAGCTCGCGCGCTACACGATGCAGTTGCGGCGCCTGCCCGGCGCGCTCGAAGACGTGCTGGGGCTGGAGCCGCAGGTCGCGCGCTGGGCGGCGGAATTCTCGCGACATGAAAACGCGCTGTTTCTCGGGCGCGGGCTGCACTACCCGATCGCGCTCGAAGGCGCGCTGAAGCTGAAGGAGATCTCGTATATCCATGCGGAAGCGTATCCGGCCGGCGAGCTGAAACACGGGCCGCTCGCGCTCGTCACGCATACGATGCCCGTCGCCACGATCGCGCCGAACGACGCGTTGCTCGAAAAGCTCAAGTCGAACATGCAGGAAGTGCGAGCTCGCGGCGGGCAGCTTTATGTGTTCGCGGATGCCGATACGCGGATCGACAACGGTGAAGGCGTGTCGGTGCTGCGAATGCCGGACTACTACGGGTTGCTGTCGCCGATTCTGCACGTCGTGCCGTTGCAACTGCTCGCGTATCACGCGGCGTGCTTGCGGGGTGCGGATATCGACAAGCCGAGGAATCTGGCGAAATCGGTGACGGTGGAGTGATGGGCGGTTTGCCTCTCGCATTCGCTTCAACTGATCGAGTGACAACGTTGCTGCTCCGCTAAATTCTTTTCGTTGGCCTACCCGCGCATAGAGGCCAAGAAGTCGACCACCCCCAACGTCTGATTCTCGCAACTTATTCTCGTGAGATCGAAGCCGCCTGCACCAAGTTCGGATCAATCACACGGAGTTGCAAAATCCTATTTGTCAGACCGCCAAATAATCTCGCCAAAATCGAACCCTTTTAGTTTATTTTGCCCCACAAGATCTCTAAAACGCTCGGATACGAATACTGCAGCAGGACTTTCTTTTAGGCGAAATATATCAACCCCTTCAATTTGACTCTTCAGAAGAAATATTTTATTAAAAACCGTCGCCTGAGGATAGACTTTGAATTTTTATGCATCCATATCGACAGCATTCTCTATCACCCGGGTTACATGAAATCCGGACATGTCTTTTATCGGGGCATCGACCTGCAATATCTCCCCGCTGTCACGAAGTACCGGCGCCAATACATCCAGCGCCCTCTCACTAAACACGAGAAACGGAGATAGCATCGTATGAACGTCGCTAGTCTTTTTTCTGCGCGAAGTGCCCCACGTAAGCTTAACGGGGTCATAGTCTCGGCCAAACCCTCGCCCACATAGAGCGGTTGCTCGTATAGCTACGCTCTTGTCATATGCGATTTCACCGTGATCATCGACTTGAACGAGAGGCTGAAATGCTTCATCCTGCCTCAAACCGTAAACGTCACTCACGCATTGCCTCACATCCAAATCATAGCGTCCAGATAAATAGCGGCCTACGGTACCTCACCCCAAGGGTCATAGGAATAGCTTTCATCGATCGGCGAAAAATCAATACCTTTCAATGCGCATCGCTCCACTTCCGACTTAAACCCCTGACTACATACCAGCTCCATTGTTTCGGTACATCTAAAAAGATTGCTAGCACAGTCGTCGCGCGGAATGAAGGTTTTGATCCAACTATACATTGGAGTCCCTGGAAACAACTTATTCTCGGCGACCTCTTTTGTTTCCAGATCCCGGTCCTCGGAATAGTCCGACTTTTGTCGATCAAGCAGCGACTCATGATCTGCCGGCAAGAAAATTGAATACGCCTTATTACCCGCTGGCTTTCCACCCGCAACGATGCCAATGGGGACCGCCCTATATCTAACTCCCAATTTTTCACACGCAGCCAAAAACTCTTTTGACACGTAATTCGTTTGCGTTCCATAGAAATCGAAATCAATCGAAATCGATGGATCTGATAGCGTGAAAATATATTCATGCTTTACATCGACGCCAAACGGATCAGCCACATACATCGGCCACTCCCATTCATCACGGTTCAATTCTCCCGATAGGGATGGAGGGCAGCCTGGGTCTCCAGCGCGGTATTTAACAACAAAGAAACGTGCATTCATCAAAGTAACCTTCCCGTTATTGCATCAACCAAATATTTACCGGACTCCAATCCTTCTCTCGCCATATTTTGAATGCGCCCGACACCGAGCACAAGTTGCGTATCACTGAGACGGCCCGCCAGGAATTGTTGGTTAAGTTTCGTTAGCTCAGTTTCAATGGCCGCAGTGTATTGCCCGTGGTTCGACCAATGCCCAGGGAGCTCGGGCCTGTCAGGAATTTTGTGTTTAAGGCATAACATGCTCCCAAGGAGAGTTTATGCCTCGCAAACCGAAAGCCCAGCCGGTGGCTCTGCCGGCGATTCCGGCCGAGCTGCTCGAGCAGTTCGGCAACGGTCCGATGACGGCCGAAGCCATCAACGCCGCGACGCTGGCGCTCAAGAAGGCGCTGATCGAACGGGCATTGGGCGGCGAGATGAACCATCATCTCGGCTACCCTCCCGGTGCGGCCAAGCCGGTCAACGCCACGAATCAGCGCAACGGCAAAGGGGCCAAGACGGTTCTGACCGAAGACGGTCCGATCCGTATCGAGGTGCCGCGTGACCGCGACGGCAGCTTCGAACCCATCCTGATTCCCAAGCACGAACGGCGCTTCACGGGCTTCGACGACAAGATCGTCGCCATGTATGCCCGAGGCATGACCGTACGCGAGATTCAGGGCTTCTTGCTGGAACAGTACGGCACCGAGGTCTCGCCCGACTTCATCAGCTCGGTCACCGACGAGGTCATGGCCGAAGTAACCGCCTGGCAGGCCCGGTCGCTCGAGCCGATGTATCCGGTCGTGTTTTTCGACGCACTGCGGGTCAAGATTCGCGAAGACGCCGTCGTGCGCAACAAGGCGTTGTACCTGGCGCTGGGCGTGCTGCCCGACGGCACGCGGGAGATCCTGGGCCTGTGGATCGAGAATACCGAGGGTGCCAAATTCTGGATGAAGGTATTCAACGATCTGAAGACGCGCGGCGTTCACGACATCCTGATCGCCGTCACTGACGGTCTGAAGGGCATGCCCGAAGCGCTGGCAGCCGTGTTCCCGGCCACCACGCTGCAGACCTGCATCGTCCACCTCATCCGCAACAGCCTCGATTACGCCAGTTGGAAGGACCGCCGAGGCTTGGCCGCGGCGATCAAGCCGATCTACGCCGCTCCCAGCGCGGAAGCCGCTCAGGCCGAACTCGATGCGTTTGCGGATGGGCCGTGGGGTCAGAAATTCCCGACTGTCAGTAGCGCGTGGCGCAACGCCTGGGATCGCGTGATCCCGTTCTTTGCGTTCCCTCCGGGTGTGCGCAAGATCATCTACACGACGAACGCGATTGAAAATATCAACTCGCAGTTGCGCAAGATCATCAAGACCCGTGGTCACTTCCCGACCGACGAGGCTGCCACCAAGCTCATCTGGCTGGCCTTGCGCAACATCACCGCGAATTGGGGAAGTGCCGCGCACGACTGGAAGACGGCCATGAACCAGTTCGCTATCCTTTATGCAGATCGGTTCGTTCGACCTTCCGTGTAATTGTTCCACCCGCCTTGAACACGGAAATCCTGACACCCCCGATCGAAGCGCTGGACGCCGATCACGCTGATCTACCCAAGCTTCTGGACGAGGCGCTCAAGGGATCGCTCTGGGCTCGCCAGATCGCCCGCGAAAACGAGGGCGCCGCTCCCCGACACAAGAAAGTGTTCGAAGCGCGCGCCGCCCTCATCTGGAAGTACACCACGCCGCAGGTGCGACGTGGGCATTTCGCCATGGGCGTCGGGCTGGAAGCTGGCCTCACCATTGACGCCATGGCCGACGAGCTGGCCGGACTCCTCGACCGAGCAGACAAGGCGGCACTGAGCGGCGACATCGACGAACTCGCCGGTGCACTCGGCGGTCTCGGCGAACGCCTGCTGTTCATGCGGCCTTTCATCCCCGACAAAGCGAACGCGCTGCCAGCGAACTGGAAAGCCATCCTGCGCAGTTGGGTATCTGGTGAGGAGGTCGCCAAGATCGGACCGCAGAACATGCGGGTGGTCGAAGAGGCTTTCACCTATCGCTTGGTCCGGGCGCTGGAAGCCGTACGTACTCGTCGCATGTCCCTTGGCTGGTCGCCGGACATCGTGGCGGGCGGCGCGGCGGCAACGATCGAAACCGGCGTCCCGCGATTCATGATGGCGATGCTGATCCGCACGGGCCTGCCATCACGGCGCGCGGCCATGGCGGCCATCGAGAATGCCGAACCAGTTTTTGTTAGCCCTGCAGAGATGCGCGCCTGGCTCGAATCCGACGAGATCACTGCCTTCACCGACGCCGGCGACTGGCCAACGCCCGAGACCTCCGCGCTATGGGCGCGCTTCCGAACCGAGGCACTCAGCGGCGGTATCCAGAAGTGGTCGGTCGAACACTATAAGCGCCTACTCGACACCAATGCGGCCCCGGCCGCCGGCCTTTATCGGATCATCACCGATGAGGGGGACGGACGGACCTGGTTGGCAACCCCCGACTATCAATGGCTCGCCGCCTTCAAGAAGCCGGCCGTTGATCCCAAGCCCGGTCTTTTCTCGGGCCGGCTGTCGGGAAAAACTAAGACCGTGGAAGCCCTACGTGTCGGTCGTGGAAAACTGCACTGGCCGCCTGCCAATGCTTAAAGAGGAACTGTAGATATGCTCTATGCTTGGGTTGGCGACCGAATAAGCAATTCATCGAGAAGTGGAAACGTGCTACCGCCCACGTCTTCTTCAATGCTGGTTCCCATATCTTCTACCTTGCCGGCCTTGGCGTGACCGCTCGCTTGGGAGGCCCCTTCCAGCGCGGCGAATTCGCTCTCTGCGCCCTCACCCGCGATGATTTTCTGCGGGCCGTCCACTGGACGGATAGTGCCGACTCTAATACTCCCGCCAGCTAGGAATCGACACACGTAGCGGAAGGCTGCTGATGATTTGGACGGTCCTCTGCCTGCTGAACCCTCGATCCCTTGCCATGAATGCTTCTAGCGTGTGCGGGATTAGCGTCGTGGCATCGACGGCCTCGCCATATGCCTGCGCGTGCAACGCGGCGTAGCGGTCAACGTCGGCCCTCGGGCGTAAGCGGCGCGGTCCGACCGTTTCCCGACGCGGATTTTGCTAGCGCACGATAGGCACGTTTAGATTGACGGAGACGGTCAGCTATGCCGAACGCAGCGCGCCCAGCCCATCGCGCGTATGCGCGGGAATTCAAACAGCAAGTGATCAAGGAAACGTCCGCTCCCGTATCTTCAACTTGGTCCCGTATGCTTCCCAATCAACCCGAGGTTCGGGAAGCAACTCGTGAGCTGCACTCCATCGCTGAATCGCTTCATCGAACTTCGATGCACCACACAAGACATTACCCTGCTCCGAGAGAGCATCTAACTCATCTTGGATTTTCTTGGGAAACCTGGTCATCTTTATTTGCTTCCCCTCGATGCACGCTTCGCGAATTCGAGATACTTCTTATCCTCACCGGAAAATGGTCTGCTTCCAAATTGCTCATACAGCGGCACAAAAAATTCCGCGGATTTATCTAGATCACCGGCTTCGAAATACACTGTTCCGCTGAGAAATCCGATTATCAGATCCGGGCCGGTTCCAGAACCGTACGCCTTCTTCATTTCTTCCAACCAGTGGACAGCCTTATCAAACTGTTTAGTATTGCGATAAAAAACGACGAATCCGCGTGTCATCGATTGCGCGAGATCATATTGTTCTCTAGGCTCGGGCAAAACCTCCCACGCTCTAATGAAACTTACCTCAGCGTCAGCAATTTCCCCCTTCCTCCACGCCTCCCGACCAGCGACGCCGTAAGCGTATATGTCTTTGATCAGATCTTCCGAGATCTTCATGACTTCAACCTTACGCAACGATGCACAACCTCGATGTCACAGACAAGAACTCTCGAATGACCTCACGTCATAGATCGCATTAATTCAATATATGTCCATGATCAATTCTTCCGAGAGCCCCGAGGTCGACGATATGCAAACCTACCCAGACTCAGGGACTATTGTGAGGATTTTCGAATACTTCCCACTGTACCCCGTCGTATCGGGCCAGCCTTCGAGACGCTAACACCCATAAAACACCATCCTTCGCCTCCACGGTTGAAATGCCGTCCAAGGAAAACTTGTCGCTAACCATCAACCTTTGTGGTCCATTTTCATCGAGCTCATAGATGCCGTCGCCGGCACCGATGAAGAGTCGATCGTTAAACCACGCCAGCGAATAAAAGTCCGTACTGAGGCTCTTCCGGGCCACCCCACTAAAACCGGTCTGAAAGTTGCCTTTTAGCAAAGTCCCTTTGCTTCCGGCGACCCAAACGCTATCGGCCGAGACTGGCATGACACAATTGAGATGAGCTGCTGTTGCTTTTGGCAATTTTGTCCAGCTCGTGCCGTCAGAGAATGCCATGTATCCATCATTACCGACGACATAGATAGATTTCTCATCGAGACCGTTGATGTCGATGAGACCGATCGTTTCGTCGGCGGATTTGGTCAATGCCGCAAGTAACTCGCTTGGGTCTTCAATGCCACCAATGTCAACTTTCTTCTGGAGAAGCTGGGCATCAACATGTGCCCAGCCCGCTGAGTCGCGCTTATAGACTTGGCCACCATATCCACAAACATAAAGGTGACCATCAATTTCTCGAATACGCGTAACGTATCCGTAGTTGGGTGACACCGGCTCTAGGCCAGCATCCGCGATTTTCTCGATTACCGAACCATCCCGACTGTAACTTTCGACATCTCCCTGCTCACTCAGTGCATAGATCTTGCGAACACTATTGGGAGCGGGATTTGGGTAGCAGGTTGACACAATACGCCACGCAGGAAGGTCATGGTAGAACCATTTGTCGGCCGTTTGATGTTGATAAAACACCATCCGCGAAACAGGAGTGTCTTCCGTAGCCTCCAACTCGTCCAAAGTGCTGGACAGATAGAACATGTCTCGATTAATTGCGCAACCAGTACCGAATGTCAGCTTCGTTTTTTGCTTCGCCATAAAAATCTTCCTCAGAAGTCGCCTGCCCCAGTCTTCATCTGCTCGGCAAAATCCTTCAATTCCATACCCTTAGTTAAGCCCCCCGTCGGATCGGCACGGACCTTGAAGTCTGGCCCCATGCCTTTCAATTGATGGTACGCCCGAAGCTCAGCCATAATTAAAGCTGGATTACATTTTGTTACCGCTGCGACCGACGCTGCTCCTGCCGCCTCTAGCTTCCAGAGTTCAGTCGTACCCGGCGGATTGCCCTTCAAGCCCAATGCCAACTCCGCTGCATCGTACAATGCGTGCGCCTTACCATGCTCGGTTGTCGGTGTACGATCCTTGCCCTCTAAACAGATCACCAAACCGTCGCCTTCTGAAATGCCTCCAGGAATCTGACGACGCTCAGATCCTCTGCGCGCCCCCGGTAAGCGAAAAGCTCGGTCTGCCACGACATGGTGTCCGGTCTTTCCTTCCGCTTTGCAGGTATCTGGCTGGTAGGGACGAAGATTGCAGCGGCCCTTACCCTTGATCTTACCGCCGTCTTTTCCGCCATTCGAAGCGGCTTCCTTCTCCGCCTTCTCCGCGGCTTCCTTCTCGGCCTTTTTAGCAGCTTGCTCTGCGGCCTGTTTAGCTTCCTGCTCTGCCAATTGCTTGGCCTCTTTCTCGGCGAGTACTTTCGCTTCTTGCTTCGCTAGTTGCTCCGCAGCTTCCTTGGCCCCCAGCTTTGCCACGCCCTTTGCCCCGTACTTGACAGCTTTTCCGGCCGTGCCTAAGCCGGGCACAAGGTCCGCAATGACTGAGCCACCGGAAATAGCCGCCTCCGCCGTGTTGCCTTCGGCCGCGTAAATCAAACCGTTCGCACCGTCGAATATGGCGCCAACTTCCGGGATGGCCCCAAGGACATCCAATCCGGTGTGAACGTATCCTACTGCCTGACTGAACCATCCCGCTTCCGCCGCTGTTTCAGCCACGACAGGTGGATTGGCCGCCGACGCAGCAACACGCGACATGGCCGTTTGTCCGTAGAGCCTACCGACGGTGTTCCCTTGATCGCTCACGATATGCCCCGCGCCTTATTTTTGGCTCATCTGTTCTCGAACCTTTGCCGGCGGGTCGGGCGGAAACTTCGCCCCTTTCGCAATCATCAGCGCGCGCAGACGCTCGAATTTTTCCAGGCGCTCCTTGCCCTCGGGCGACAACCCTGGTGCGGGAGGCGTCTGTGTCGTTCTGACCGGTTGCCCATCCTTATCCAACGAGATGTCGGTGACCGTGGCCTGCTTGGCCTCCGGTTGCAGTGCGTCGATGTCTTTCTGCACGGAGTAGGCCACGCTCACGCCGTTCGTCGTATGGGCGTTGACATCGGCACCATGCTCAACGAGAAAAATCGCAATGTCCGGCTTGGCGACGTCGAGCGCCGAATCCAGTGCGGTCCCGCCGATGCTGTCGCGATGATTGATGTTTGCGTGATGTTCGACTAGCAGCTTTACTCGCTCCATCGCGCCGTTGCCTTCCATCGCCCGCTGCAACAGACTCGTGCCATCGCTATCGACCGTATCCGGCGACAAGCCCCCATCGAGCATGGCCTTCAGGTAGCGAGTGTCTTCATTGGTGATCGCGAAGTACATCGCGCTGCCCAGCCCCTCCACAATTTGAGCGTCCGGCTTTGAGCCATGCGCGATCAGTTCGCTAATCGCGGGGAAATTCTTGGTCGAGATGGCAAACCAAAGCAACGTCATCTCTTGTCGCCCGGGCTTGTTCACGTCGATCCCGGGCAACGCCGATTTCAGTTGAGCAACGTCGCCATCGCTGATCGCCTTGGCAGCAGACAGATAGCTGCCGTCAAAATACTTGCTGGGTGAGTTCGCGCTCATATTGCATCCACTTACGATGATTGTTAGTGCAGAGACAGCGGCTAGAGCCATCCACCGCCACCGCGCCGTGTACCTCACGCTTCGGGCCAGCGAAGTTGTCGTATTGGTCCTCAAGGACGCGTCTCCTGAACGATCGTCGCCTGATCGGCTGTTTTTTGTGCTTCGATGCCATCGATGACCTGATTCATGCCATGGCGTGCGACCGCACCACCCGTTCCCGGAAGGATGTGCGGCGTGCCTACAGCTGTAGGCATCATGCCGTGACTGCCTTCCTGAACCTTCGTCAGGATCTCGCCTTCCACGCGGTACGCCTGAATATCGGACGCCACCGGTGTCCCGCCATAGCGCGCTACCGTCGCCGGATTGAGACCCGCTGCGTTGAACGTGGTCGCTGCCAAGCCACTTGCGCGCGATGCGGCAGAACCCATGCCGCCACCGAGCGAATGCCCCACAATATCTACATCGGTTCCGCTCTTCTCAAGGGCTCGCCCGATCTTGACTGCACGATCGTAATAGGCCGAGTTCTTATTGGCCCCTTGAGCGATGTTATTGGCCCAGTCGGACCACTTGTACTTGTCTGTGCCCTGAAAAACCACCTGCGTCTTGAAATCGTTTCCGAAAACCGCAGGATCGGGCTCGTAGACCTGTGCACGAAAATTTGTCCCCGGTATCGAAAAATCGTTGGGCTTCAACTTGAACTGAGCCAATTTCGCAGGGTCGCCGCTGACATTCGTCCATCCCTCTGGCGCCGCCTGCCCCGGGTGGTAAACGTTCTCGGCCAAGCGCGCCTTTTCGACGGCCGTATTGTTTTGCTCAAAGCGATTTGCCGCCGCTTCGAGTTTGCTCCGCTCCGGTCCCGGCGGCATCGAAGCAGCTTTCTGCCGTGCCTCGGCAATCTGGGCCTTCCGACCTCGCCAACGGGCAGCCTTTGCTTCCTTCCCGACGTAATTGCCGTTCATCCAGAACTGATCGCTGTGACGCACGACCATCTTGCTCTCAACCCGGACGGTCTTGCTATGGTCGATCGGCCAGCACTTGGCGCCAACGGTTCCGCTTTCGACTCCATGTGCCACACCGGCCTGATCGCCGATCGTATCGGGCGCGAAACTCGAGTCGAACCGCACGATCGGATTCCCGTTCGCAAAGACCGTCTTCGATGTCATCTGACTGTCGCCGAGGCTCGCCGTGACAGGATAAGGTACGGGCGGCGTGCTACTCCCCATCGGGGTTTTGCATACGTCGGGCATCATCGACACGATGGTCCACTGGCCATCCTTGCGGGCCATTACGTTGTCTGCCACGCGTCCTCCGATTCGCTGGTTGTTTTCGGGACAGCCATTCGCAGCAGAGGCGCATGCCGATCGAGTTCGAAACGTGCCTCGCACACGCGCACCGCCGGCTGCAACGGAAAAACCGCCCGCCATGTAGCCGATACGCGCATTTCCTCGGTATCGATGAAAAGTGTGTCGAGCTTCATCTCGAGTGGCACGATTTCACCGCTCTTGAAGCGAAGCGCCACAAGGGCGCGATGCCCCGGAAGCCTCGCACGCAAAAAGCCTGCAAGCGTGTGCTCCGGCGGCGCGAGATTGGCAAGCTCGAAGGCGAGCCCCGGCGCAGGCCATTCGATCTGCTGATCTGCCGGCGCACCATTCCAATAGTGGAAGTCGTGATCCACCGGATGGTACGGCCATCTTGTCTTATGCCAGGTCTCGTCGTAAGTCCCGGCAAACTGCAAACGGGGTGTCCAGGCGCGACCGACAACACCCAATCCGACAGGCGTCGTCGCATAGCGGGCTACGACCTCTTTCATCTGCTTGGCATCCAGCCCCGAAGCGGAGTGCTCGGCGACGTCGAGACTGGTTATCGGAATGTCCCATGCTTCTATCTGCGGCGCCGGAATTTCGGCAATCTTGGGCAATGGTCCTGGAATCGATGATGCACACAACGAAGCGACGACCGACTTATGGGTCGCCCGATCGAGGAAACGCTTCTCCACCCATCCCCGGCCCAGCGGGTTGGTGAAGCAAACTTCGTTCAGCTCAAGATCCGTGCTCGCCCCCTTTGCGCTCTGCGCAAGGGCGACGCGGCTCGTGCCGCCGTATGCCTGCTCCCAGCGCACCGGAACTGCTCGTGTCGGTTCAGGTTCACCGAGCTTCCACCCGCGCCAGCCCTTCGTAAACGAGCGCGGCCCCGTTACGCGCAGTCCTTTGTCGATGACCATCGTGCCAGCATCGAAGACCCGAACGCGAGCGGGCCACGAAGCCGCAGGCGTGCCATGCGGGGCGTGTGCCGTCGCACGAACAAGGACATCACACTTTGGTTTGAACGGTGCGAGATCGCTTTCCCATTTCACACTGCTCTTACCCGTTTCGCCTTCGTATTCGTCTGCCATTGCCAACGGGACGGCATTGTCGCCGGTCAGCAGCACGCAACGATGCGTATCGCCATCGGCGTCGAGCGACTGCGCCGGCTCAAGCCGATACGCCGCCTTGAGCGCCACCACGTGGATTTCGTTTCCCGGCACGTCGACGGCACTAAACGACATCGCATGCAGCGGCGTAAGGTTGCGGAATTCCATCACTGTCGCGCTCAGTTCAGATCGACGGTCTTTCCATCAACCGTCACCGCGTCGGAACCGAGAATGTCAATGCTCGTCCCGCTAATCGTGATGTGACCGCTGCTTTCCAAAACGATCGACGCTTTACCGGTTCGCAGCTCAATGCGATCGCCTGCAGTAACCGTGTAGGTCTTGCCCACCACCGTGGTTTTCGACAGACCGACTTCCTCAGCACTGGCAAGGCCGGCCGCAGTATTGATTGCGCCTGCTACCGTCACCGTATACGCACCGCCCACGGTCAGTGCTTTCGCAAGCCCTACCGTCTCCGTGGACGTCAGTGCAATCAGAAGATTCTCCATCCCCTCGATCGTCTCGTTCCGGTTGCCGCCGACCGTCAGCGTCTCGTTGTTGCCAACGGTCTCGGTGCGATCCACGCCAACGTGAATCGTCTCGTTGTTGTCGACCGTTTCCGTGCGATCGTGGCCAACGTGCACCGTCTCATCGTGATCGATGTTCTTGGTACGGTCGTTACCTACCCAATGCGACTCATCGTGCTCGACCTCGATGCGCTGATCCTTCTCGGCGTGAAGCCAGACCTCTTCCTCGCCCTTCTTGTCCTCGAAGCGGATCGCATTGGCCGTGTTGACGTTGCCGGTCTTGGTCGAGCGCGTCAGAATCCCGCTCTGTGTCGCGTTGGCTGGCAACGCCCACGGCGGCATGTTCTGCGAGTTGTAAACGCGCGACGTCACGAGGGGACGGTCCGGATTTCCATCCAGGAAACTCACGACCACTTCATCCCCGATTCGCGGGATCTGAATCATCCCGAAACCGCTACCCGCCCACGGCTGGCTCACGCGCACCCAGCAGGAGCTCCCTTGGTCGCGTTTGCCGAGACGATCCCAGTGGAACTGCACCTTCACCCGGCCGAGGCTATCCGTATAAATCTCCTCGCCTTTCGGACCTACGACGATCGCCGTCTGCGGCCCCACGATCATCGGGCGCTCGCCCTCGAACGCCGGACGGTACGGAATCTTCTTGCGAATGCAGGTGAAGCTGCATGAGTACGCCGAAGTCGCTTCACCAGGCTCATAGTTGTTCGTGCCAGTGTGCGAGACAGTCAACAACAGGAATTGCCGGTCTTCCTGTTTGGTGCTGGCGTGATCGTAGTGGTCGTCCAGTTCGAAGTATCGGCACGGCATCATCCGCCGCCCCGTCGTCACCCCGACGAACGTCTTGCTGTGTGCAGCCAGCGCTTCCGTTCGGAAGCGCGCGAGCTCTTCACCTCGATCGCTGTCAGCGAAACCATGCTCGCCGAGGTAGTCGTAGATCTCGTAGGACGGTACGTCGCCTTGATTGACTTCCGTGCCACCCGACACGAATCGCCGGGCATGGGGAATTTTGTAGTCGAAAGTTTTCAGTCCGACCGTGTCCGGTGCAAGCTGACGCTGCGCTTGAAACGACGTGACGACGGCCAGATTGTCCATCGCCTCGCCCTGGTTGTATTGCAGCGATGGACTGCGCCCGTCGATCGGCTTCGCGGTCACCGAGTTATCGGCGATGATCAGCTTGTGCCCATCCTTCGCATGCTCGAAGTAATAGAACAGGCCATCCTCTCGCATCAGCCGTTCGACAAAGGCTAGATCGGTTTCCCTGTACTGCGTGCAATAGCTGCGATTCTGCGTTCCCTTCGATAGCCGGAACTCGAACGACGCGAGCTTGCCGTACTCGCGAAACACGCGCGAGAGAATCGCCTCTGTATTCTCTTCCTGAAAGATCCGAATATCCTGCCGGCGAGAGAGCATCCAAAGCCACGGCAGGATCGTTGCGCTGTACATCGCAAAACCGCCATCGGTATCCAGATGCGAAAACGCCGCGACGTATCCGTGGAAGTAGCGTTCTTCGGAACTGGCGAGCGCGTCGGTGAGCTGTAACGTAATTGTCACGGGCTGGCCGATCAGCTTCTTCAGCTCGATATTCTTGTCTTGCGACGCGAGCCGGACATGCATCTCGAAATTCTGAGATAACCCCTCGGTACAATGGAAATCGACGAGTACCAAATCCGATCGACCTTTCAAAGGCGTTTCAATCGTAAACAGGCGATTGCTCTGGAGCTGGAAGAAGCTCGCAATTTCGGACATTTGCATATGTAGCCTCGGAATCTCTCAGCGGAGGGGGCAGCTTTTTGTCGGCGCGGCCATTTTAATATGTCCTCGCATCATTTTGACTAGATGTCGGCTCCGGAAAAACGGGGACGGATTTTCGCGAATTTTGTATATTTGCGGCGAATGGACCACCTGCTGTCACATTACGAACGTGAAATCGGACTGCTTGCACGCAGTCTGGCGGACTTTGCTCGACGCTTTCCGAAGATTGCAGCACGCCTGGGCATGTCCGGCGGCCACGTCGAAGATCCGCACGTCGACCGAATGACTCAGACGTTCGCGCTGCTAGCCGCTCGTGTCGATGCGAAGCTCGATGACGACTACCCGCAATTCACCGAGGCACTTCTCGAAATTGCCTATCCGCAGTATCTGCGCACGGTCCCGTCATGCGCGATTGCGTCGTTCGACCCATCTGTTCTGTTCGGTCAGCTTACCGAACCGCTGACGATAGCCCGGGGCACGATGCTGGACGCCAATGCTGCACCGTGCCGCTTCCGTACCGTCTACGACGTCACGTTGTCGCCATTGCGTATTCACTCGGCACGCTATTCGCCAGCGACGCTTGCGCCAGCAGCGGCGCGCATCCCGGCAGAAGTGACGGGGATCGTTTCGATTACCTTTACGAGCGAGTCCGCGCCGCAAGCATTCGACGACGCCATTCCGTCCGCCCCGGTGCGGGTACATTTGTCCGGAGAGCGGCCGCTCGTCGCCGCGCTTTCCGATACGCTGTTGCTTCGCGCATCGGCCGCCTACGTGGAGGTGGACGAAAGCGGACGCTGGACCCGCTTGTCGAAAGTCCCCATTGAGCCGGCCGGCTTTGCCGATGGCGAGCGATTGTTACCGAACGAAGACGACACGAGCGCACAATCGTTCCGGCATCTGATCGAGTATTTTGCCTTCCCCGAGAAATTCGATTTCGTGGACATCGACCTGGGTCGAATGCGTCGCGCCGCGCGCGCCGAAGCAGCTCGACGATTGACGCTTCACATCGCCGTGCAAGGCACCGCCCATGATTCCGGGGCCGCTCAGATCCTGGCGACGCTGAACATCAGCACGTTCCGATTGTTTTGCACGCCGGTCGTCAACCTGTTCGAACGCGCGGCAACACCTATCCAGCTAACCAGTAGTGATGTCGCATATCCGATCACGCCGATCCCTATGGCAACCGGCATTCCGCTGAGCATCTATTCGGTTGAAGCCGTGTATCTGGGCGAGCGCACGAAGTCGGACGAAGACAAGGCCGCCATCGCTTCACACGCGGCACCGCGCACGCATGTGTGGCCGTATCGTGCATTCAGTCACGCGCGGCCCACGGATTCGTCCGCCATCTATTGGCTGGCCTACCGAGATCCGGAAGCCATGCCGGACGGACCGCTGGCGGAATTGCAACTGGTGTTGGTCGACTTGAAGGGTCAATCTACTCATCCGCGACACCCTCAGGTCGATGTCGATGTACTGGCAACCAACGGAGCCATGCCGTCCCGGTTGCCGATCGGTGCCCCGGATAGCGATCTTCTGTACGAGGGTTCGGCATTGGCGTGCCCGATCACGCTGCTCTCGCGCCCCACCTTGCCGGCTGCCTTGCCGCGCGGCGGTGCACTTTGGCGCGTACTGTCGGCACTGGCACCGCATCCGCTCGACCTGACGCGAACCGGACTACCCGCGCTGAAGGCGTTTCTCCGTTTCCATGCTCCGCGCTCCAGCGTGGTTGCCCAACGTTGTATCGACGCAATCGTATCCATCGACTACAAACCGGCGATCAGGTGGATGTCTCTCGACAACCAGTTCCCGTCATTTGTTCGCGGTGTGGAGATCCTGCTTGCGCTCTCCGAGGCTGCGACACGAGATGTCAGCCTGCATCGGTTCTCGGCCGTCATGGACCGGTTCTTCGGCCTGTACGCTCAGTCGAACAGCTACGTTCAACTCGTCGTGTTATCGGCAGAGAGCGGCACGGAGCTTTTGCGGTGCGCACCACGCCCTGGGACACAACCGCTCATATAGATCAGTGAACGTAACCAGCCAGAATTCCAGCCCCGCCGCCGAAGCCCTTACCGTCCGCGTTCAGTCCCGCATTGATACCCGCCATGATCACGAGCGCCTTTGCCCGTTGTATCACCCACTCGAACAGCATCGGGTTGATCGTAAGCTGGCTTAGCGCGAGCGACAGCAATGCCGGGTTTATACCAAGCAACATGACCGACCCACTACCGCCAGCCAACAGGATTTCAGCACTTCCGTCAAGATAAACGGCACCACCCTGAAAGTCAGAATGCTCGAGTTCCGTCCCGGAGAAGGCCGATGTCATGTAAATCCAGCCGGTGCTGGGAAACGCCTCTGCCGAACCGCTTCCGCTGACAGATTTCCCCTTGATCGCGAACTTCGGCAACCGAACTTTCGGAATCTTGACGCCGATGCCCAAACCTACGCCAAG